>NZ_BAABGP010000008.1:0-601220 GCF_039541635.1 Microbacterium panaciterrae | reverse complement strand
CGCGCCGGCGCCGTCCTACACGCCTGCCTCACCTGGGCAACCCTAATAGGAGACACGCCCTAGCGGGGCAGCATCAGCTCGCCCTGCGAGGCCTCCAGCAGCCCGTCGGCGATGAGCGAGTCGATCGCCCGATCGCGCTGCGCCGGGTCCGGCCAGTCCGGGAGCACCGTCTCGGCGGGCAGGCGATGTCCGTCCGCGTGCCGCAGCGCCCGCAGCACCCCGCCGCGCGCCTGCCGATCCGATCCCTCGTACTTCGCCTGACGTCGCCGCCGGTCCTCGCTCTCGGGGAAGCCGACCGCACGCCAGGCGCACAGCCCGGAGAGCGGGCAGCGCGCGCAGTCCGGGGTCCGGGCGGTGCAGACGGTCGCGCCGAGCTCCATCGTGGCGGCGTTCACGATGGCGGCGTCCGCGGGATCGTCCGGAAGCAGCGTGAGCATGTCGTCCAGGTCGCGGCGCGCGGGCGGGGCGGGCTGTGCGACGCCGTGCACGGCCCGGGCGATCACGCGCCGGGTGTTGGTGTCGACGACGGGGTGCCGGTCGCCGAACGCGAACACCGCGACCGCCCGGGCCGTGTAGTCGCCGATCCCGGGCAGGGCCAGCAGCGCCGCGACCTCACGCGGCGTGCGCCCGCCGTGCTCGTCGCGGATCGCGATCGCGGCGCCGTGCAGCCAGAGCGCGCGACGCGGATAGCCGAGGTTCGCCCACTGCTGCAGCACCTCGGCCGGGCTCGCCGCGGCGAGGGCGAGCGGATCCGGCCAGCGCGTCAGCCACGCCTCGAGGTGCGGGATCACCCGGTTCACCGGCGTCTGCTGCAGCATGAACTCGCTGACCAGCACGCCCCACGGGCCATAGCGCTCCAGGTACTCCCCGCGTCGCCAGGGCAGGTCGCGGGCATGCGCCCGATACCAGGGGATCAGCGCGGCGGCGAAGGAGTCGGGCACGGGACCACGCTACCCGCGGTGCGGGGCTGCGGGCCGAGCAGGAGGTGCCGCGGTGGGCCTCTAGGCTGGAACCATGGTCGCCTCAGGAATCCTGCTCGTCGACAAACCGGGGGGGATGACGAGCCACGACGTGGTCGCGCGCACCCGCCGGGCGTTCGGCACCCGCAAGGTCGGTCACGCCGGGACTCTGGATCCGATGGCGACCGGACTCCTCGTCGTCGGGATCGAGGCGGCCACGCGCCTGCTCACCTTCGTGGTCGGCGCGGACAAGACCTACCTGGCCACGATCCGGCTCGGCCAGAACACCACGACCGACGACGCGGACGGCGACATCGTCACCGCCGCCTCGGCCGATGCCCTCGCCGCGGTGACGGCCGAGCGGATCTCCGAGGGGATCGCCGCGCTGACCGGTGCGATCTCGCAGGTGCCCAGTGCCGTCTCGGCGATCAAGGTGGACGGTCGCCGCGCCTACGACCGCGTGCGCGCGGGGGAGGAGGTCGAGCTCGCCGCCCGCGCGGTCGTCGTCTCCCGGTTCGACGTGCTCGACGACCGGCCCGCGACAGGTCCCGGGGCAGCCCACGGGATGCGCGATCTGGACGTCGTCGTGGACTGCTCGTCCGGCACCTACATCCGCGCCCTCGCGCGGGACCTCGGTACGGCCCTCGGTGTGGGCGGGCATCTCACCGCGCTTCGGCGCACGCGGGTCGGTCCGTTCGACGTCGCGGGCGCCGCCGAGCTCGACGGCCTCGCCGACGCACGGCCGCTGTCGGCCGCGGAAGCCGCGTCGGCGATCCTGCCCGTGCTGGCAGTGAGCGCGCAGGAGGCCGTCGACCTGCGGCACGGCAAGCGCCTGATCGGACAGCGAGCCAGGGTGCAGGGTCCGCGCGCCGCCGCGATCGATCCCGACGGCGTCCTGGTCGGCGTCATCGAGCATCGGGGGGACGATCTGAAGAGCGCGATGAACATGCCGGAAGGGGCATCATGATCCTGTGGTTCACCGTGATCCAGCTGGCGGTCGCGGTCGCCGCCGGGCTGCTGTGCGTGATCCTCGGCCTCGCGGGCAAGCGTCCCAACGACTGGGCTGTCGGATCCCTCGCACTGATCGAAGTGCTGCTGATCGTGCAGGTGGTGATGGCGATCGTGTCGCCGTTCTCCGGGAACCCCGCCCAGGGAGATCCGCTCGAGTACGGCGTGTACCTGGTCTCCGCCGTGCTGCTGCCGATCGGCGGCGTGATCTGGGCGCTGCTCGAGCGCTCCCGCTGGAGCACGGTGATCATGGGGGCCGTGGCGCTGTCGCTGGCCGTGATGATCTGGCGGATGCAGGTGATCTGGACGACTCCGGTCGGGAGCTGACGGCGGGCTGTGCGGTTGCGGATCTCCGTAGAATGGATCCGCAATGAGCACCGCGCCCACCCCTGTTCCCCCGGATCCCGCCTCGGCCGGATCCGTTCCCGTGACCGTCGGAGAGGACACAGCTCCCGTCCGCCCGCACATGCGCGGCATCGGCCGCGTGCTCGTGATCGTGTATGCGGTGATGGCGCTCGGGGCGACGGGGCGATCGTTCGTGCAGATCGTGCGCGCGTTCGATGACGCCCCCCTCGCCTACACGCTCTCGGCGGTGTCCGCGATCGTCTACATCGTCGCCACCCTGGCCCTGATCCTGGCGGGGCGGCCGGGCTGGTATCGCGTCGCCGGGATCGCGATCGTGTTCGAGCTGCTCGGCGTGCTCGTCGTCGGGACCCTCAGCCTGGTCGAACCCGGGCTGTTCCAGCACCCCACGGTGTGGTCGCAGTTCGGCCTCGGCTACGTGCTGATCCCGCTGTTCCTGCCGATGGCGGGCCTCTGGTGGCTCGTCCGGCACCGGCCGGTGAGCGGGGCCGTCGCATGATCGTGTTCCGGGATCCGTCCGAGGTGCCCGCGGACTTCGGACGCACGGTCGCCGCGATCGGCAAGTTCGACGGCGTGCACGCGGGGCACCGCGCGGTGTTCCGCAAGGCCGTGCAGGATGCCGCCGCCCTCGGCGCGAAGACCGTGGCCGTCACCTTCGACCGCAATCCGCTCAGCGTGCTGCGCCCCGACCGCTGCCCCGATGCCCTGGTCACGGTGCAGCGCAAGATCGAACTGCTCTCCGAATGCGGGCTCGACGCCGTGCTGGTGCTGACCTTCGACGAGCAACTGGCCGCGCGCCCGGCGGAGGACTTCGTGCAGACGATCCTCGTGGACGCGCTGCATGTGGCCGCCGTGCTGGTGGGCCGCGATTTCCGGTTCGGCCGCGGCGGCAGCGGGACGCCCGCACTGCTGCGCGAACTCGGCGCGAAGGACGACTTCACCGTGGACGAGGTCGAAGACGTCCTGCTCGCCGGAACGGACCGGCGCGCGTCCTCCTCCTGGGCGCGCGAGCTGCTCGCCGCCGGCGACGTGGCGCTGGCCGCCACCGTGCTGGGCCGTCCCGTCTCCGTGCGCGGCGAGGTGGTCAAGGGCCTCCAGCGGGGGCGCGAACTCGGGTTCCCCACGGCGAACCTCCCGCGCATGCTGGACGACATGGTGCCCGCCGACGGTGTCTACGCCGGCAGGCTCGTCGACCACACCACGGGCCTTGCGCATCCCGCCGCCGTGTCGGTGGGCACGAACCCGACGTTCAACGACGTCCCGGAGCGGCAGGTCGAAGCGCATGCGATCGATCGACCGGGCCTGGACCTCTACGGGCACGACGTGACCGTGGAGTTCACGCACCGGCTGCGCGGGATGACCGCGTTCGACAGCATCGATGCGCTGATCGCCGGAATCGCCTCGGATGTGGCGCAGGCGAGGATCCTGCTCGGCGTGCCGACGGCGGATCCGACCGGCGCGCACCCGGAGTGACCCGAAACCGGTCGCGCGTGGCGTAAACTGACCGCGTACCCGCTGCGATCGGCGTGCGCGATGCACACCTGCACGGGTTCTCGTCCGCCCGGACCGGTCGCAGCCGTCTGGCCACATCCCGTCCGCGGACACCGCATTCCACGGACACCCGCCGCTCGCTCGGTGCGAGCCGGCATCCACGCTCAGGAGGAGCATGCCGAGCACGGCAACCACCGCCACCCGGCGGAAGAGGACATCGCGTCGTGATGAAGACGCGCCCCTGATCCCGATCCTCGCGCGCAAAGTGCGCGAGATCGAGGCCAAGGCCCAGCATGGAAAGCTCGGGCCCACGAACCGCGTCAAGTTCCAGGTGATCGCCTTCCTCGTGCGCGAGGAGCGTGCCAGGGTCAAGGCCGACGGCGAGCTGGGCGACGCCGCCCGTGCAGAACTGCTCAAGCGCCTCGACGGCGTCGCGACGATTCTTGCGAAGACCGCGGCCCGCGACACCTCCCTGATCCAGCTGCTCGAAGCGGATCAGGCGACCAGCCCCGTCGCCAAGCGCATGCGTCGTGACTGGCTGCTCGAGTCGGGTGCCGAACTCGCGCCCGAAGAGCTCGTCATCGCCGATGTCGCGCGGGTGCAGCAGGCGCAGGTCGTGCCCGCCGCCCTCGCTGAGCGCCAGGTCACGCCTCCGGCCGTGGAGTCACGGCTGCTGGCGAGCCCGTTCCTGGCGCCCGATCTCACGCCGCGGCCCGCGTCCACACCCCGTCGGCGCCTCGACGGCTGGGAGCTCATGGGTCCGCTGTACAAGGCGTTCGAGTCCGGCGCGGGCGGATCCGTCGCCTCCATGGAGCTGCCGCCGCTGCCGGAATACGACCACCTCTCGCCGAAGGGGCTCGAGGTGATGGTGCACCAATCGCGCTTCGTCGAGTCCGTGCGCGCAGGGCACCGCTCGTTCCTGCTCGCCGACGAGCCGGGCCTCGGCAAGACCGCGCAGTCGGTGCTGGCCGCATCCGTCGCGCACGCCTATCCGCTGCTGGTCGTGGTGCCGAACGTCGTCAAGATGAACTGGGCCCGCGAGGTCGAGCGCTGGACGCCGCAGCGCCGTGCCGCCGTCATCCAGGGTGACGGGCAGGACATCGACGCGTTCGCCGACATCTTCATCGTGAACTACGAGATCCTCGACCGTCACCTGTCCTGGCTCGGGTCGATCGGCCTGCGCGGCATGGTCGTGGACGAGGCGCACTTCATCAAGAACCTGTCATCGCAGCGCTCGCAGAACGTGCTCGCCCTCGCCGCACGGGTCCGTGAGCAGACGCCGGGCGGCAACCCGCTCATGATGGCGCTCACGGGAACGCCGCTGATCAACGACGTCGAGGACTTCGACGCGATCTGGCGCTTCCTCGGGTGGACGAACGGCGAGCGCCCGTCGGCGCCGCTGGCCGACAAGCTCGACGCCACCGGTCTGACCCCGGCGGACAAGGCCTTCTACGGCGAGGCCAGGGACGCGGTGATCTCGATGGGGATCGTGCGCCGCAAGAAGAAGGACGTCGCCGCCGACCTGCCGGACAAGCTCATCGCGGATCTCCCGGTGCAGCTGGACGACGAGTTCGGCCGGGGGATCCGCCAGGCCGAGCGCGAACTCGGCGCCCGGATGGCGGCGAAGTACCGCCGGATCATCGAGGCGCGCGGCGATCGTGCCGACGCCCGGTCCCTGAGCCTGTCGAAGGGGGAGATCGACGAGGACATCGTGCGTCTCGTCGCGCACGGCGAGCTCGAGGAGTCGAAGGCGGCAGGCACCGGAGGAGACAACGTCTTCACGATGGTGCGCAAGATCGGCCAGGCCAAGGCGCTTCTCGCGGCCGACTACGCCGCGCAGCTGCAGCGATCCGTGGGCAAGGTCGTGTTCTTCGCCAAGCACATCGACGTCATGGATCAGGCCGAGGCGCATTTCGCCGCGGCCGGGATCCGTGCGGTGTCGATCCGCGGTGACCAGACCACGCCGGTTCGTCAGCAGGCGATCGACGACTTCAACGGCGATCCCGAGGTCGGCATCGCCGTCTGCTCGCTCACCGCCGCGGGCGTCGGCGTGAACCTGCAGACGGCCTCGAACGTGGTGCTCGCCGAGCTCAGCTGGACCGCTGCCGAGCAGACCCAGGCGATCGACCGCGTGCATCGCATCGGTCAGGACGAGCCGGTCACCGCGTGGCGGATCATCGCCGCGCACACGCTCGACACGAAGATCGCCGAGCTGATCGATCAGAAGCAGGGCCTCGCCGCGCGCGCCCTGGACGGGGAGGCCGTCCCGGACGGGGAGAGCGAACCGGTGCAGCTGGCCGCGCTCATGCACCTGCTGCGCCAGGCACTGGGCGGCGACTGAACCAGATCGCTTCCAGACGTAAAGAACGGCGCTTCTTCGCCCGAGTGTTGGGGGAGAGGCGCCGTTCTTCGTCAAGAACGAGTGAAGTGCGTCTGGACGGTAGTAAGAAGTCGGCTTTTCGACGGTCACGAATGGCGTCGCGCCGCTCAGGGGCAGTAGGGTCGAACGAGGCAACGGCGCCGAACCTCCATCCCCTGATCCCTCCCGAGGACGACCCATGAAGATCGGCATCCTGACCAGCGGCGGCGACTGCCCCGGCCTGAACGCGGTCATCCGCGGCATCGTGCTCAAGGGCACCACGACGTACGACCTCGAGTTCGTCGGGATCCGCGACGGCTGGCGCGGCGTCGTCGACGCGGACTTCTTCCCGCTCACCCGGCACGAGGTGAAGGGTCTCTCCAAGGTCGGCGGCACGATCCTCGGCACGAGCAGGACCAATCCCTATGAGGGTCCGCGCGGCGGTGCGGAGAACGTGGCGAAGAACCTCGCCAAGCACGGCATCGACGCGATCGTCGCGATCGGCGGGGAGGGCACGCTGGCAGCGGCGAACCGTCTCGCGAACGACGGGATCCCGGTCCTCGGAGTTCCCAAGACGATCGACAACGACCTGCGCGCGACGGACTACTCGTTCGGGTTCGACACGGCCGTGAACATCGCCACGGAGGCCATGGACCGGCTGCGCACGACGGGCGACTCGCACCAGCGCTGCATGGTCGCCGAGGTGATGGGCCGGCACGTGGGCTGGATCGCTCTGCACGCCGGCATGGCCGCGGGCGCGCATGTGATCTGCATCCCCGAGGTGCCGATGTCGATCGAGGAGATCTGCGACCTCGTCACCTCGGCCAGCGATCGTGGTCGCGCTCCGCTCGTCGTGGTCTCGGAGGGCTTCACCCTCAAGGGCATGGACCACGCGTACAGCGACAAGGGTCTGGACGCGTTCAACCGGCCCCGCCTCGGCGGTATCAGCGAGCTCCTCGCCCCGGAGATCGAGAAGCGCACCGGCATCGAGACCCGCTCCACGGTGCTCGGCCACATCCAGCGTGGCGGATCCCCGTCTGCGTTCGATCGGGTGCTCGCCACTCGGCTCGGGCTGCACACGGCCGACGCGATCGTCGACCGGGCGTGGGGGCAGATGGTCGCGATGCGCGGCACCGACATCGTGCGCGTCCCGTTCGACGAGGCCCTCGGCGAGCTGAACACCGTGCCGCTGCAGCGGTACGAGGAAGCCGCCGCACTGTTCGGGTGACCGTCATCACGTTGCGCCGTTCCCGAGATCAGGCAGGTTGACCGAGATCAGGAGGATCTGGCTGGATCCTCCTGATCTCGGTCACATCGCCTGATCTCGGAACATGGATTCACCGGCGCGCGAGATGGCGCGCCTGCGCGATCGCCGCTCGCACCGTCTCCTGCACGTACTCGGGCGTGAACATGATCTGCGCGTAATCGAAGCGCAGCACCACGAAGCCGCGAAGCATGAGGCGCGCGTCCGCGCGAAGATCGCGCCGGCGATCCTTCGCCTTGCCGTGGAACTCGAACCCGTCGAGCTGCACCACGAGTCGTTCGCCGATGAGCGCGTCGACGCGGTGACCGTCGATCACGGCCTGCTGCTGCACCACGACCCCGATTGCTCGCATGAGCTCGACGAAATGCGTCTCGAGGCCGGAATCGGAGAGGACGCTTGCGGCGACCAGCAGCCGGCGGGCGCTGGCGGAGCGCCAGGTCACGGCCTGCAGCACCTCGAGCGCGATCTGCTTCTTGCGGATCGCCGATTCCCAGATCGCCAGTGCGTCCGCGGGCTCCTGGCACCGTGCGACGTGGAACAGGACGTTGATGAGCGGATCCACGACCGCTCGCGCGGAGACCG
Source organism: Microbacterium panaciterrae (assembly GCF_039541635.1). Taxonomy (NCBI): domain Bacteria; kingdom Bacillati; phylum Actinomycetota; class Actinomycetes; order Micrococcales; family Microbacteriaceae; genus Microbacterium; species Microbacterium panaciterrae. Next base: position 593,194 of record NZ_BAABGP010000008.1, on the reverse strand, counting down.
GTGCCGGGCCGGTGGCCCAGTGCAGGTGGATCCCCTCGTGCTCGAGCCGCGACGCGTGCGGGGCGACGGCGACGTGGGTCGAAGGATCCGATGGGGTCCAGAGCTTCAGCGCCGCCGCCTGTGTGACGCACGTCACGCGGCCGCCGATCCTCGCGGCGTGCACGCGTGCCGGGTCGCTCCCGGGAAGGACGATCCACGACCGCCGGACCCGCGCGACGCCGCCTCCACGCTCATCCTCGGCGATCGCACGCTTGCTGATCCCCGCCCGGTAGAGGTCCGAGGTGTGCACGACGCCGCCATGTTCGGCGAGCCAGGTATGAAGGTCCATCCGCCCAGAGTGGGGCAGATTCGCGCCCCGGTCCCTGCTGTCCACAGGGGCGACGGGGGATTTCTCGTTGTGGAGGACGAAGCCCCGCGTGCCGAGATCAGGCAGGTTGACCGAGATCAGGAGGATCTGGCTGGATCCTCCTGATCTCGGTCACATCGCCTGATCTCGGGACGGATCCTCAGCTCCCGGCGACCCCGAGCCGGTCCAGGATCCAGGCCATTTCGAAGGCGCGCTCGTGCCAGGAGTTGTACCGGCCGCTGACGCCGCCGTGTCCGGCGACCATCTCGCACTTGAGCATGACGTCGTCGGATCCGGCGTCGCGCAGACGCGCGACCCACTTCGCGGGCTCGACGTACAGGACGCGGGTGTCGTTGAGCGAGGTGACGGCCAGGATCGGGGGATAGGCGACGCCGTCGCGCACGTTCTCGTACGGCGTGTACGACTTCATGTACGCGTACACCTCCGCGTCGTGCAGGGGGTCGCCCCACTCGTCCCATTCGATGACGGTGAGAGGCAGGGACGGATCCAGGATCGTCGTCAGCGCGTCCACGAACGGGACGGAGGCGAGGATCCCGCTGAACAGCTCCGGCGCGAGGTTCGCGACGGCTCCCATGAGCAGCCCGCCGGCGCTGCCGCCCTCCGCGACCATGCGGTCGGGCGTGGTGACACCGGCGTCGACGAGATGCCGGGCGCAGGCGACGAAGTCGGTGAACGAGTTGGCCTTCTGGCCGAGCTTGCCGTCCTCGTACCACTGCCGGCCCATCTCGCCCCCGCCGCGGACGTGCGCCACGGCGAACACGACGCCGCGGTCCAGGGCCGACAGGCGCATGACCGAGAAGCCGGGATCGATCGAGTGCTCGTAAGAGCCGTAGCCGTACAGGTGCACGGGGCGCGGCTCGGATCCCGGCTCGCCGAACGAGCGCTTCCACACCAGCGATATCGGCACCCGCGTGCCGTCCGGCGCGATCGCCCAATCCCGGCGCTGACCGTAGTCCGAGGGATCGTAGCCGCCGAGAACCGGCTGGCGCTTGCGCAGGTGCAGCTCTCCGGTGCTCAGCTCCAGGTCGTACACCGTCGACGGCGTGACGAACGAGCCGTACCCCAGCCGCAGGTACGGCGCCGCCCACTCGGGGTTGCCGCCGAAGCCGGCGGAGAACAGCGGCTCGTCGAAGCCGAGCTCATCGAGCGCCCCGGTCACCGGATCCATCAGGGCGATCCGCTCGAGGCCTTCGAAGCGGTACGCGACGACCGTGACGTCGCGGAACGCGTCCACGTCGAGCAGACGCCGTCCTGGCGTGTGCGCCAGGATCGTGCGTCGCGGGCCGGCGGGATCGGACGCCGGCACCGACACCAGCTCGAAGTCCAGCGCGCCGTCGTTGTGCAGCACGAGCAGCTCGTCGCGGCCGTCGATCACGGCATGCTCGACGGAGTACTCGACGCCCTCGCGGCGCGGCCAGACCACGCGCGGCGGTGCGGTGAGGTCGTTCAGGTCGACCAGATGCTCCTCGCTGGTGATGCTGGATCCCACGCCGATCACCAGGTAGCGCCGGCTGCGGGTGATCCCGGCGCCCAGCCAGAACCGCTCGTCCGGCTCGTGGAACAGCTGCACGTCATCCGAGACCGGCGTGCCGATGCGGTGCAGCCAGAGCGTGTCCGGCCGCCAGGACTCGTCGACCGTCGTGTACAGGATCGAGGCGCCGTCGGGCGTGAAGAACGCTCCGGAGGTGCCGGGGATCTCGTCGGTCAGGGTCTCACCGGCGGCCAGATCGCGCACTCGCACGGTGTAGCGCTCGTCGCCCTCGAAGTCCGTCGACCACAGCAGCCGGGTCGCATCGTCGGAGACGTCGAACGCACCCATCGCGAAGAATTCGTGACCCTCGGCCTCGACGTTGCCGTCCAGCAGGATCTGCTCGCCCGGCACCGGGACGGCCGGATCCAGCACCGGAGGCGTCCAGTCGTCCGGGGAGGCGACGGCGGCGCGGCACTGCAGGCCGTACTGCTGCCCCTCGACCGTGCGGCCGTAGTACCACCAGTCGCCGCGACGGGTGGGGACGGACAGGTCCGACTCCTGCACCCGGGCCTTGATCTCATCGAACAGCGTCTGCCGCAGCGGCGCGAGATGCGCCACCCGTGCGTCGGTGTAGGCGTTCTCGGCCTCGAGGTGCGCGATCACCTCGGGATCCTCCTTGGCACGCAGCCAGTCGTACGGATCGTCGAACACGTCTCCGTGATGGCTCCGGATCGCTGGGCGACGTGCGGCGCGGGGCGGCGCGGGTGGGAGAGCGGACGAGACAGGAGAGGGGACAGAGGTCACCCACCCACGCTAGCCGAGGTCGAGTTGACCGGCACCGGGCAGGATGGGAAGATTCACACGGCCCGTTAACGGATGCTGTACTCCCGGTGAACTCTTCGTTCGTCACGTCCCTCCACTTCACGAAAGCGACCGGTGGAAACCGCAGCCCTCATCGTCGTGCTGGTGATCTTGCTGGCACTCTTCTTCGACTTCACCAACGGGTTCCATGACACGGCCAACGCCATGGCGACCCCGATCGCGACGGGGGCCCTCAAGCCCAAAGTCGCCGTGCTCCTCGCGGCCGGTCTCAATCTCGTGGGCGCTTTCCTGTCCACGGAGGTCGCCGCCACCGTGTCCGGCGGCATCATCCAGGAGGATCCGAGCACCGCGCACCTGCTGCCGTCGCTCATCTTCGCGGGCCTCATCGGAGCGATCACCTGGAACATGCTGACTTGGCTGCTCGGTCTGCCGTCCAGCTCCTCGCACGCGCTGTTCGGCGGGCTCATCGGCGCCACCCTGGTCGGCGTCGGTCTCAGCGGCATCAACTTCGGCGTCGTGCTGTCGAAGGTCGTGCTGCCGGCGCTCATCGCACCTCTCACCGCGGGGCTGATCGCCTACGTCGCCACCAAGCTGGCGTACCTGATCACGCGCCGCTACGACGGCAAGCCCGACGGGCGCAGCGGTTTCCGCTGGGGTCAGATCTTCACCTCGTCCCTGGTCGCCCTCGCGCACGGCACAAACGACGCGCAGAAGACCATGGGCGTGATCACCCTGGCGCTGATCTCGGTCGGCTGGCAGGCGCAGGGCGACCACCAGCCGCACATCTACGTGATCGTCGCCTGCGCGGTCACGATCGCACTCGGCACCTATCTCGGCGGCTGGCGGATCATCCGCACCCTGGGCAGGGGCCTGACGGATGTGAAGCCCGCACAGGGCTTCGCCGCCGAGACCTCCACGGCGGCGACGATCCTCGCCTCCAGCGCGCTCGGGTTCGCGCTGTCCACCACGCAGGTGGCCTCCGGCTCGGTGATCGGCTCGGGTCTCGGCCGTCGCGGATCCACGGTGCGCTGGCGCACCGCAGGGCGCATCGCGATCGGCTGGGTGCTCACCCTCCCCGCGGCGGCGGTCGTCGGCGCCCTGGCGGCGCTGATCGTGCGCGTCGGCGGGGGCTGGGGCGTGCTGATCGACGCGATCCTGGCGATCGCGCTCATCGTCGGCATGTTCCTGCGCTCGCGACGCAACGCGGTCACGGCGAACAACGCGTTCAGCGAGGTCGCCGCCTCCGGGCACGCGATCGACGTGCCGCACGCGCCGCCGCTCACTCCGCGACAGGCCAGGGCGCGCCGCGCCAGGGAGCGGGCGAAGGCGAAGGGGGAGACGCGATGAGCATCGTGATCCACTGGGAGGCATTCTTCCAGGTGCTCGGCGCCGCGCTCGTCGGCACCGTGGTCGTGGTCGGCTTCTACGCCCTCGGGCTGCGCATGATGGTGCGTTCGGGGAGATCCCCGGTCGTCACCCCGGCCGAGTTCACCGACGCGATCACCGTGATCTCGGAGAAGGAGGCCCGTCGCGCGGCGAAGGCGGCGGTGAAGGCGGCGAAGAAGAGCCCGCTCAGCGGCGGACAACGGACGCTGGCGCTGCTGGCCGCCTACGGCTGCTTCGCGGTCTGCCTGCTCGCCGTCGTGGGCGGCATCCTGCTCATCGTCGTGCGCTGAGCCGCCGCCCGATAGCCTGACCGGATGGCACCGTCCGCTCCTCTCGGCACACCGCAGTTCGGCCGCTACGCGCCGCCCACGCACACTCTGGTGCACGTGAGCGATCCGCACCTGCTCGCGGGAGGCGCGGCACTCGGCGGCCGTTACGACGTGGATCGCACGCTCGATCGCACGCTCGCCGCGATCGAGAGCGCAGCCGGGCGCGCGGACGCCATCGTCGTCACCGGCGACCTCGCCGACCTCGGCGAACCCGACGCCTACCGGCGGCTGCGTGCTGCGGTCGATCCCGTGGCCGAGCGGATCGGCGCGCCCGCGATCTGGGTCGCAGGCAACCACGACGAGCGGCCCGCGCTGCGCGAGCATCTGCTCGACGCCGCACCCACCGAGGATCCGGTCACGGGGGTGTGGGATCTGAACGGGCTGCGCGTGATCGCCCTCGATTCGACGGTGCCAGGGTGGCATCACGGCGATCTGGACGCGGAGCAGCTCTCCTGGCTCGCGGACGAGCTGCGCACGCCTGCCGCACACGGCACTCTGCTCGCGATGCATCATCCTCCGGTGCCCAGCCACATCCCGTTCTTCGACATACTGGAGCTGCGACATCAGGACGAGCTCGCCGGGATCCTGCGCGGATCCGATGTCCGCGGGATCCTCGCCGGGCATCTGCACTACTCGCTGCACGCCATGTTCGCCGGGATCCCGGTGAGCGTCGCCTCCGCCACGTGCTACACGATGGACGTCGCCAGCCCCGCCGACCGGGTGAACGGCATGGACGCGGCGCAGTCGTTCCAGCTCGTGCACGTGCGCCCCGAGACGATCACGCACACCGTGGTGCCGGTCGTGGACGCCGATCCGGCGGTGACCTTCACCCCGGAATGGGTGGCACGGATGGCCGCGCTCACTCCCCGGGAACGGCTGGAGGCGTTCTCGCGCAAGCCCGGGCGGTGATCGCGCGCCGGGTAGGATGGGAGCAATCCCCCTTCCCTGTTCGCCATCACCCACGAGGATGTGTCCATGGCCGCCGCTGCGCCTGCCGTCACCCGAACCGAATCCGACTCTCTGGGAAGCAAGGAGATTCCCGCCGACGCCTATTGGGGGATCCATACGCTCCGCGCGGCGGAGAACTTCCCGATCACCAAGCGCCCCATCTCGGTCTATCCCGAGCTGATCGAGGCGCTCGCGATGGTCAAGAAGGCGAGCGCGCTCGCTAACAAGGAGATCGGGGTCCTCGATCCGGAGAAAGCGGATCTCATCGCCGCCGCCGCGCAGAAGGTGATCGACGGCGAGTTCCACGAGGAGTTCATCGTCGGCGTCATCCAGGGCGGGGCCGGCACCTCGACCAACATGAACGCGAACGAGGTCATCACCAACATCGCGCTCGAACTCGCCGGCCGTGAGAAGGGCGACTACGCGTTCCTGTCGCCGATCGACCACACCAACCGCAGCCAGTCCACGAACGACGTCTACCCGACCGCGATCAAGATCGGCCTGTCGCTGACGCTGCGCTCCATGCTCGACGAGCTCGACCACCTCCGCGTCGCCTTCCTCGCCAAGGCGCGCGAGTTCCACGACGTGCTCAAGGTCGGTCGCACCCAGCTGCAGGACGCCGTTCCGATGACGCTGGGCCAGGAGTTCCACGGCTTCGCCTCGACCCTGGGGTTCGACCACACCCGGCTCAGCGAGAACGCCGCGCTCATGTTCGAGATCAACATGGGCGCCACAGCGATCGGCACGGGCATCACGACGCACCCGGCCTACGCGGCCGCGGTGCTGAAGCACCTGCGCGAGATCACCGGTCTCGACCTCGCGACGGCGAGCGACCTCGTGGAGGCCACCAGCGACACCGGATCCTTCATGTCCTTCTCGTCGTCGCTCAAGCGCAACGCGATGAAGCTCTCCAAGATCTGCAACGACCTGCGCCTGCTCTCCTCGGGCCCCCAGGCCGGACTGGGCGAGATCAACCTGCCCGCGATGCAGGCCGGATCCAGCATCATGCCCGGCAAGGTCAACCCGGTCATCCCCGAGGTCGTGAACCAGGTGGCGTTCGCCGTCGCCGGATCCGACATGACGGTCACGATGGCGGCGGAGGCCGGCCAGCTGCAGCTGAACGCGTTCGAGCCGGTCATCGCGCACTCGATCTTCCAGTCGATCACCTGGATGCGCCAGGCGATGTGGACGCTGCGCGTGAACTGCGTGGACGGCATCACGGCGAACCTCGATCGCCTGGGCGCCATGGTCGGCTCCTCGGTCGGCGTGATCACCGCGCTCACCCCGTTCATCGGATACTCCGCGTCCGCGGCCCTCGCCAAGACGGCGCTGCTGACCAACCGCAGCGTCGCCGACCTGGTGGTCGAGGCGGGTCTCATGTCGCGCGAGGAGGTCGCCAAGCAGCTGTCTCCGGCCCGCCTGTCGGGCCTGGAGACGATCACCGCGGCGATCCCGGTGCTCCCGACGCGGGATGTCGACGCCGGGGCCTGAGCTCACGGCGAACGCTGAACGGCCCGTCACTCCCCGGAGCGGCGGGCCGTTCGCGTGCATGGCGGCGAGCGATCAGTCCAGGATGCGGCAGTGCGTGGTGAGCTCGCCGATGCCGTCGATCCCGACGGTCACGGTGGAGCGGTCGCGGAGGAAGATCTGCGGATCGCGCGAGTAGCCGGCCCCGCCCGGGCTGCCGGTGGAGATGAGTGTTCCCGGCAGCAGCGTGAGGGACCGGGACAGATGCGCGATCAGGGTCGCGACCGTACGCACCATCTGCCCGGTCGTGGCGTCCTGCACGGTGTGGCCGTCGACCACGGCCCAGATGTGCAGGTCCTGCGGATCCGGGATCTCGTCCGCCGTGACGACGACCGGACCCGTGGGGGAGAACCCGTCGAACGATTTGCAGCGCGACCACTGCGCCTCCGCGAACTGGATGTCGCGGGCGGTGATGTCGTTGACGACGGTGTAGCCCCACACGTGGTCGAGTGCGTCCTCGACGGCGACGTCCTTCGCGGCGGTTCCGATCACGACGCCGAGCTCGGCCTCGTAGTCGACCGATTCGGACAGCGCGCGCGGCCACGACGTGGTCTGCTCGTGTCCGGCCAGCGAGTTCGGCCAGAGGGTGAACACCGTCGGGGCGGTGTCGGTCTTCAGGCCCAGCTCGCTCGAGTGCGCGGCGTAGTTCAGCCCGACCGCGAGCACGACCGGCGGAGCGAGCACCGCCGCGGCGTACGAGAACCCGTCGAGAGCGTGCACGGGGGCCTGGCCGCGCTCGTGCGCGGCACGCACGGCGTCGAGAAGCGTGTCCCCGCCGTCGATGAGGTGCTGGAGGGTGGCAGGCGCAGGATCCACGAGATCGGAGACGAGGGTAGCTCCGGCGGCGTCGATGACCGCGAGGGCGAGACTGTCGGACTCGGGACGGCGCAGATGAGCGAACCGCATGCTTCCACGGTAGTGGCGATGTCTACGTGGCGGCGGATGGTGCCCTCTAGGCTTTGTCCATGAGCTTTGGAGGACACAGCGACCCCGCGCAGCAGCGCCCCGGTGCGCGGCCGTCGCCCCCGCCGGCCATGCCGTACCAGTCGCCCCCGCCGGCCGTGTCTTCGGCGCCGGCCCCGCAGTACGTGCAGCCGCAGGCATACCCGCAGAGCCTGTCGTCGCCGGCCGCGCCCGTGTACGGATCCGTGCTCGCACAGCGCGCCGACCATCAGGATTCGGTGGCGTACGGCACCTACATGCCACCCGCTCCGCAGATCGCGGTGCCGGCGCTCCCTGTCCCGTCTGCGAAGGGCCGGCACGCCTCGGTGTGGGCGTTCGGTGTTCTCGGCTTCGCGCTGCTCGGCCTGATCGCCTATTTCGTCTGGGCCCTCGGTCCCGCAGCTTCCGTGATCGGCATGCTGCTCGCCCTCGTGCCGCTCACGATCGTCTTCTTCGGCGTGTTCTTCATCGACCGGTGGGAGCCGGAGCCCAAGTCGCTGGTCGCGTTCGCGATCGCCTGGGGCGCCATCGCCTCGGTCGGGATCGCGCTGCTCGTCGACCTCGGCCTCACGCTCCTCGTCGGTCAGCGCACAGGGGACCTGAGCGCGGTGCTCCAGGCGCCGATCGTGGAGGAGTCGGCCAAGGGTCTCGGCGTCTTCCTCGTGTTCCTGATGGCACGCCGGGCGTTCGACGGGCCGATCGACGGCATCGTCTATGGTGCGCTGGTCGGCGCGGGCTTCGCCTTCACGGAGAACATCCAGTACTTCGCGGTCAGTCTGATCGAGGGCGGGACGTCGGACCTGACGTTCACGTTCGTGCTGCGCGGGCTGATGTCGCCCTTCGCCCACGCGATGTTCACGTCGGTTACCGGCTTTGCCATGGGCCTGGCGGCGCGCCGAGGAGCGTCGGCGGGCCGCGCCGCCGGTTACGGGGCGATCGGCCTGGTCGGCGCCATGACGCTGCACGCCCTATGGAACGGGTCGTCCATGATCGGCAACTTCTTCGTGCTGTATCTGGTGCTGCAGGTGCCGCTGTTCGTCGGCTTCATCATCGCAATCATCCTGCTGCGCAAGGAGGAGTCGCGGCTCACCTTCGCCCGCCTCAGCGACTACGCGACGGCCGGATGGTTCACGCCGCAGGAGGTCGGGATGCTCGCCACTCCGACGGGACGCCGGGTGGGGCTGCGCTGGGCGGCGAGCCTGCGCGGCGATCGCCGTCCGATCATGCGCGGATTCATCAAGGATGCGACGACCCTCGCCACCGTCCGTCAGCGCATCATCACGGGGCGGGATCCGCTCGCGGCGCAGGATGAGCAGGCGCTCCTGCTGCGCACGCATGCCGCACGGGATGCGCTGCTCGCGGTCTGAGCGGGCGGCGGCCTGAGCGCCCGCGTCCGAGCCGGCGGCGGACAAAGACTCAGCGCCCGGAGCTGCGGCGATGCCTGCAAGTCTTCCGAGCGCTGAGTTGATCTGAGATCAGAGTGCACCGTGCCCGGAAGGATGTCAAGGGTTCTCAGCTCGGCCCCTGTTCGCCCTCGGCACAGTCGCTCGCGTTGACCGAGGGCGCGCAGGTCGGGTTGGATGGATGCATGACTGAGCGCACCAAGCCCGAGTTCGACGCCCCCACCGGACCCGCTCCCAGCGAGCTCGTGATCCGCGACCTCATCGAAGGAACCGGCGATGAGGCCAAGCCCGGCGACACCGTGACCGTGCACTACGCCGGTGTCGAGCACGACTCCGGCGAGGAGTTCGATTCTTCCTGGGGTCGCGGCGAGACGATCCAGTTCCCGCTGCGCGGCCTCATCCAGGGCTGGCAGGAGGGCATCCCCGGCATGAAGGTCGGCGGACGCCGCGAGCTGGTCATCCCGCCGCACCTCGCTTACGGACCTGCAGGATCCGGGCACTTCCTCGGCGGCAAGACCCTGATCTTCATCATCGATCTCGTCGCCGTCGGCTGATCGGATCCGCGCGAAGGCCCCGTCATCCGACGGGGCCTTCGCCATGTCCGCCGCGGTTGAAAAAAGTTCTCCGCGTCGGGAATGCATTCAGTTGAATGCAGGTTGCACCATCATGTCGCTCACCGCGACCCCACGAACCCTTTCGACGAGGAGCAGTCATGACCATCGAAATCCCCGGTTACCGCGCAGGCACCTGGAACCTGGATCCCGCTCACAGCGAGGTCACGTTCAGCGTGCGTCACATGATGATCTCTAAGGTGCGCGGGACCTTCGGCGTGAAGAGCGCGACGCTGGTCGCGCCGGAGAACCCGCTGGAGGCGCGGGTCGAGGCGCAGGTCGACGTGACCTCGCTGGACACCGGTGACGCCGGCCGCAACGGCCACCTGATGTCGGCCGACTTCTTCGACGCGGAGAAGTACCCGACCATCGACTTCGTCTCCACGGGTGCCCGCGCCGAGGGCGGCGACCTGTTCGTCGACGGCGACCTGACCCTGCACGGCGTCACCAAGCCCGTCACGTTCGAGCTCGACTTCGGCGGCTTCGGATCCGACCCGTACGGCAACTACAAGGCCGGCGCCTCGGCCAAGGCCGTCATCAACCGCGAGGACTTCGGCCTCACCTGGAACGCCGCGCTGGAGACCGGTGGCGTGCTCGTCGGCAAGGACGTCACGATCATGCTCGACCTGCAGGGCGCTCTCGAGGCGTAAGCCCGGAGCTTTCGTCAAGGGGCGGGGCCGCATCGTGCGGTACCCGCCTCTTACTTTTGGGGCGACCTCGCCTGCGCCGACAACGGCGCTCAGGTCGCGGTCGTGTCGAGGAGCCGTGATCCGACGGCCCGCAGCGAGACGGCAGCCCACGTGCGAAACGGGCGCCACGCGTCGGAGATCCGCACCAGCTCGACATCGTCGGGCGTGTGATCGAGCCCATACAGGGCCTCCACCGCCGCCCGGGTGTGATCTTCCTGCGTCGAGAGCACATCGACCAGCCCGCAGGCGCGGATCACGATGAGCGCACTGTAGAACGGGCCGATACCCGGCAGGCGCTGGACGTCGAGCATCGCCTCGTCGGGCGTCATCGCAGCCAGGCGGGGCGCGTCGAGCTGACCGTCCAGTGCGGCACGGGCTATCGCGTGCAGTCGCGGGATCCGGTCGGCCGGCAGCCCGGGGAAGCTCTCGAGGGCGAGGAGCTGCTCCGGCAGTGGCACGGCGGCCTCGGTGCGCCCCGCGAGCTCGAACACGGCGCCGTGCTGCTGCGACAGCCGCTGCCGCAGCGCGATGCCCTGGCCTCGGGCGCGTCGCGCGGACAGGATCGCCCACACGGCGGCCTCGTACGGGCTGTAGAAGTTCGAGGGGCGGAAGCCGGGTGCCGCGGCATGCACGCGGGCGAGCACCGGATCCGCGGCGCACACCGCCGCCCACGCGTCGCCGTCGGGATCGGCGGAGACCACGCGGGCGACCTGTGCGGAGATCGCGTCGAGATCGCCCTCACCCCGCACGGTCAGCGTCAGCAGGTCGCCCGACTGGCGCACCTCGACGCCAACCTGGGCGTCCAAGGCGTCGGTGCAGAACGCGAGCCGCATGACCCCGTCGAAAGAGGACTCGTCGCGGTGGCCGAATCCCATGAGTGCGACCTCGCGGAGGTCGTACGGCCCGGTGAGGGGCAGCGTGGAGGTGCGGATGGGGGTGCTCATCTGCACACTCTGCACCGGACCGGGGACATTCCCCGGATCGGCCCCGGATCGAGCCCGGGCCGAGTTCTCGTCAGCGGGGGAGCGTCAGGGCCGCCACGCGAGCGGGCCCGACGAACGCGTCGATCGCCGCGATCCGGTCACCGTCGACATCGAACGCCATGACCGAGACGGCGCGCTCGCCGATCGTGACCACGACGCCGGGGAGACCGTCGATCAGCACAGGTGTGAGCACGGCACCGGGAGTCGCGAACATGAGCGCGCGGCTCGCGACCGTCGCGCCGCCGCGGATGAGTGCCGTGGCCGACAGGCCCTGATCGATCCGCAGCTCCACCTCGGGCGAGAGCAGCGCGACGAGGCGGTCGAACTCCCCGCCCCGGGCCGCGGCGAAGAACGCATCGACCACGGCGCGACGTTCGCGTGCGGGACGGGTGCCGGCGACGTCTGCAGAACGCACGCGGCGCCGTGCCCGGCTGGCGAGCTGACGGACCGCGTCCGGGGATCGTTCGAGCAGATCCGCGATCTGCTCGAACGGCACGTCGAACGAGTCGTGCAGCACGAACGCGACGCGTTCGGCGGGGGAGAGCTGCTCGTGCACGACGGTGAGCGCAGCGCCCACCGCGTCCTCCTGCTGCGCGTGCTCGAGCGGATCCGCACCGCACGGATCCCGCTCGACGACGGGATCCGTGCCGTCATCATCGATCGGGATCTCGCCGCGGGTGGAGCGGGCGCGCAGCACGTTGAGGCACGCGCGCGAGGCGATCGTCGTCAGCCAGCCGCCGATGTTGTCGATGTCATCGACTCCGGCCGCGGACGCGCGCAGCCACACATCCTGCACCACGTCGTCCGTCTCCGCGGTGGCGCCGAGCATGCGCTCCGCGAGGCGCCGCAGGCGGGGCCGGTGCTGCTCGAACAGCACAGCGAAGGAATTCTGATCCGTCATGTCACATCTCCTGCCGGCCACGTGTCATCAGAGTGACCGTCCGATGCGCGACGGCGAGACACAGAGAACGGGAAAAGTCTGACATGACCATCGACCAGACCATCGACACCACGACCGTCGTCGCGATCAAGGCGCGCATGCCGCACCCGGCGTTCCTTCTTGAGGGCGGACTCGATGCGCTCTCCGCGCTCAGCCGTGTCGCGGGCTCCACAGACCTCCCCGAGGAGCTCCTGCACCTGGTGCACCTGCGTGCGAGTCAGATCAACGGCTGCAGCTGGTGCACGATCGAGCACTCCAAGGAGATGCGCGCCGACGGCGCGAGCGACGAACGCGTGTTCGGGGTGGGCGCCTGGCGCGAGGCACCGCTGTTCACCGCGCGGGAGCGGGCCGCCCTCGCCCTCACCGAGGCGCTGACCCGCATCGCGGACACCGCGGATCCGGTGCCGGACGAGCTGTGGGCCGAGGTGTCGGCGCACTTCGACAAGCGCCAGCTGGCCGCTCTGATCCTGGCGATCAGCGCGATCAACGTGTGGAACCGCATCAACGTCGCGATCCGTCAGCCGGCCGGGCAGCGCTGAGAACGCGGGACGCGACGGTCGCGTCGAGGATCCGCAGGGCTTCAGGGCTGCGGATCCTCGGCGTCGTAACTGCGGAAGCGCGGGCTCAGCCGCACGAACACGGCGACCAGTGCGATCACGAGCAGCCCGCCGAGCAGCGGCGGGAACCACAGTGCTGTGAGCGACGCCAGCACGCCCGCATAGAGCGCGCCCAGCCGGGGGCCGCCGGCGACGACGATCACGAAGATCCCCTGCAACCGACCCCGCATCGTGTCCGGCACCGCGGCCTGCATCATGGTGTTGCGGTAGATCGAGCTGACGTTGTCGGCAGCGCCGGAGAGCGCCAGCGTCACGCAGGCAAGCACGATGAGCAGGACGTCCGGGGAGTCCTCCGTGGCGCGGCCGCTCCCGATGCCCGCGAGCAGCACCACGCCGAACAGTGCGATCACCGCGCCGTACGCCTGCACGGCGCGGGCGATGCCGCGGCCGTGCCAGCGGTAGTGCACGATGCGTCCGGAGAACAGGCTGGACAGGAACGTGCCGACGGCGACGGCGGCCGTGAGCAGGCCGGTGGTCACGGCCCCGCCGCCGAGGATCACGGTGCCGAGCGCGGGGAAGAGCACGAGCGGCTGGCCGAAGGTCATGGCGCAGATGTCCAGGATGTACTGCATCCGGATGTTCGCCGCCCCGCGCAGGAACCGCGCGCCGTCGACGAGCGAGGCGAGGCCCGGTCGGACGATCTCGCCTTCGGGGCGCAATGCCGGCAGCGTCCACAGCCCGAGGAACATCGACAGCATCAGGATCACGTCGATCGTGTAGGTCCAGCCGTAGCCGGTGAGGGCGACGAGCAGGCCGGCGACGGCGGGCCCGACCATCACCGTCATCCCGAACGCGACGCCGTTCAGCGCCGACGCGGGGGCGAGCATCTCGCGGGGCAGGAGGCGCGGCACGATCGCGGTCCGCGTGGCCATGCCCACCGAGTTCGCGGCCGCGACGATCATGCTGAGCGCGTAGAGCCACCAGATCGTCACCGCGTGGGTCCAGGTCAGCGTCATCAGGAGCCCGGTCGACGCGAACGCGACGGTCGCGGCGATGAGTGCGACCCGCCGCCGGTCGAATGCGTCGGCGAGCATGCCGCCGTAGAGCCCGGCGAGGATCATCGGGACCAGGCCGGCGACGGCGATCATCGACACCGCGAACGTGCTGTGCGTGAGCGCGAACACGTGCAGCATGACGGTGATGACCGTGAGCTGGCCGCCGATGCCGCTGAGCGTGGATCCGATCCACATCCGGGCGAACGCGGGACTCTGTCGCAGCGGTCGCAGATCGATCAAGAGGCCCACCACATGAGCGTAACGGCGCGGGGGAGCGGCGACTTCCGCCGCGACCCGCCGCAGCGTCCGGTGCTGATAGACTTGGGCGGTTGCCGTTCGATCGGCCGCGGATAAAGAGAGCCCACGCATCAGGCGTCGGGCACCGCGCAGCAAAGAGGAAGGGGATCACCTATGGCACTGGAAGCAGACGTCAAGAAGGCGATCATCGAAGAGTACGCGACGCACCCCGGTGACACCGGATCCCCCGAGGTGCAGGTTGCCATGCTGACGCAGCGCATCAAGGACCTCACCGAGCACCTCAAGGAGCACAAGCACGACCACCACTCGCGTCGTGGCCTGTTCCTGCTCGTCGGTCAGCGCCGTCGTCTGCTCGGCTACCTCCAGGACGTCGACATCAACCGTTACCGGTCGTTGATCGAGCGCCTGGGGCTGCGCCGCTAAGCAGCCAGCGTACAATCGCGCAGAACATTCTTGCGAGGCCCGTCCCACGGTGTGGGGCGGGCCTCGGTCTGTGTCGGACGGATCCTCCGGTCGTTGACGCCCAGCTCGGTTTCCTGTAGGAAAGTGGGATGAGCTTTCCTGCAGGAAAGCGAAGGAGCGGATCGAGGGGGAGCCGTGGAGCAGGAACCGATACGCGGGCAGAGCCCGCTGGATCCGCCGGACGCGCGCGTCGCGCGGGCGTATCTGGACGTGCTGCCCGGTGTGCAGCATCGTGCCGAGCGGGTGCTGGATCTGCGACGACTCGGGCGGCTGTACATCATTGAGGGCATCGCGATCGCGGCCTACATCGGGGTCTACTTCCTCGCGTGGGGGGTGCGTCTTCACGATCCCGACCGTCCGCCAGCGCCGTTGAACGCGCTCGCCGTCTTCCTCATCTGGTCGGTGCTCGCCGGCGGCGTCCGCGAGAGGTACGGCGCGCGTCGCGTGCTGCGGGGTGCGCGTCGTGGCGTGCACTACGGGCTCATGGTCGGCGGCCTCGTGCTCTTGCTCGCACTCATGCTCATCGGCACGTTCTCCGCTGCCTTCGCCTGGCACTGGCTGCTCCTGCCGTCCCTGCTGTTTCTCGCCGCGGGCCTGTGGGCCGGCATGTGTTTGCAGCGAGAGGCACGCAACGACCCGCCGCGGGCCGCCCCTGCACATCTTCCGTTCACTCGCACCGCGCGGGTCGGCACGATCGGCGTGGGTGCCGCCGTCGCGGTCAGCGTCGCCCTGAGCGGAACGGCGGTGCTGGCGGGATGGGGATCGGCGGTCAGCTCGTTCGGCATGGCCGGGGTGATGATCCTCTTCCTCATCGCGCTGCTCACGGGCCGGCTCTCTGACCTCGGGGAGACCTGGCGGGCCGCGCAGTGGAGCATGTTCGGCTTCGGCGCGATGTCGGTGGCGGCGACAGCGCTCCTCGTGAGTGTTCACGCCGAGATCGCGCTGGCGATGGGTATCGTGCTCGGAGTCGTGACTCTGATCGCGGCGGTCGTCGTCAGCCTGCTGCCGGAGCGGGACGATGACTGAGGATCGCGGCGCGAGCGGATCCGCACAGCGGGATCCGCGGGCGGAGGCACGCGCGGCGCTGGACGCGCTGCCCCGTGTCGCCCAGCGACGAGACGAGGTGCTGGACCGACGCGCGCTGGCGCGGATCTACCTGGTCGACGCGATCGTTCCGACGGTGGCGTTCGCCTCCTGGGTCCTCGCGCAGGCGCTGAGAGATGCCTCGGTGAGGACGCACGCCATCCCGACGCTCGCGACGCTCCTCGTCGTGGTGCTGTGGGATCAGCTCTCCCGTGGTCTGCGCGAACGCTATCGCGCGCGGCAGGCGCTGCGAGGTGCCCCGCGGATCATGCAGAACATTCTCGCCGGTGTCGGGGCGGGGCTGCTGTTGCTCGCGCTCTTCATCACGTTCGATCGACGGAGCGTGCCCGTCGTGCTCGTCGTGATCGGATCCGTGATCCTGCTCGGCAGCGGTGTCGGGGCCGCAGCGGCGATGCTGCGCGATGCGCGCGGAACGCCGAAGCCGCCCCCGGCTCAGCACGCAGAGATGACGGTCGCGGCGCGGGTCGCCACTGTCTTGTTCGGTCTCGGTCTCGGGCTGATCGCGGTGGTCGGGCCGTGGTCGGCCGCGGGAACCGGCTCGGAGTCGCTTGCTCTGATCCCCGCTCTGCTCGCGCTGGCGATCGCGGGCATCGGACGCCTCGTGAACGCGGTTCCGGCGCTCGGGGCGGCGTGGCGCCCACCGCAGTGGACGGCCTTTGCGCTGTCGGTCACCATCGCCTGTCTGGCCCCGATCATCGGTGCCGCCCGCCCCGCGGATGGTGTGGCGCTCGGCGTGATCGCCGCGGCCGCAGTGCTCCTGCTCTTTCTCGTCACCGCGCTCTTCCCGGCAGACCGCAATGGCTGAACCGCACCCTCGCACCCGACTCGACGATAACTTCGCGGGGGCGATCCGGTTCTCCATGATGGCGGCGCTGCGCGACGGCGTGGAGATGAATTTCGCCACGCTCGCGGACGTGTTGCAGGCCGGCGATTCGGCGATCAGCAAGTCGATCGCCGCACTGGCCGGGGTGGGCTACGTCGTGGTGCGCAAGGGGCAGGTCGGAGCCCGCCCGCGCACTTGGGTGCGGGCGTCAGCGACCGGATCCCGGGCGTTCGAGGCGCATGTGCAGGCGTTGCGCGACATCGTCGAGGGCGGTCCGGAACGCTGAGCCGGGGACGGACCGTGTCCGCCGTGCGCTGCCCGACTCGTCAGACCGTGGCGCCGACCAGGTCGGGATGGTGGATCGCGGCGACGTCCGGGTGGGCGCGCAGGCGCGACTTCAGCGCGTTCTCGCCATACAGGGCGTGGATCGGGTTCGCGGGATCCTTCGTCACGCCCCGGGCCTGCGCGGCGAGTTCCGCGGGCAGCTCGATCAACGGCAACCGGGCGTCGAGCGCGGGGTTGAAGAAGAACGGGATCGAGATCCGCTCGTCCGGCGCCTTCGGTGACACGACCCGGTGGTTCGTCGCCTTGAGGTACCCGCCGGTCGCGTACTCGAGCAGCTCGCCGATGTTCACGACGAACGCGCCGTCGACCGGGGGCGCGTCGACCCAGTCGCCGTCGCGCTCGACCTGCAGACCGCCCTTGCCCGGTTCCACCCAGAGCAGGGTGAGCACGCCGGAGTCCTTGTGCGCGCCGACGCCCTGCTGCGGCTCGGGCTCGTGGGTGCCGGGGTAGCGCACGATCTTGATGAGCGTCGACGGATCGCCGAAGTTCTCCTCGAAGTACGACTCCGCGGCCCCCAGGGCGAGTGCCCAGGCCCGCAGCAGCTTCCGCGCGACACCGGAGAGGTGCTCGTGCCATTCGGAGACGATCTCGCGCAGCTCGGGCTGCGCAGCGGGCCACAGGTTCGGGCCGGTGAGCCGGTTGTACGCGGCGCCGCGGTCGACGGCCTCGCGCTCCGGGCCGATGTCGATCTGCTCCCGCCAGTCCACCTGACCCTGCGTGCGCTCTCCGCCGATCCGGGTGTAGCCGCGGAAGTGCGGGCTCTTCACGTTCTCGATCGACAGCTTGTCCGCTTCGGGCAGTGCGAAGAAGTCGAGCGCGGCGCGGTGCAGGCGCGACTCCAGCTCGGGGGTGACGCCGGTTCCGGTGAGGTAGAAGAACCCCACGTCGTGCGTCGCGGCGCGCAGGTCGTCGCGGAACCGTGCGGCCGCCTCGGCACCGGCATCGAGCTGCGACAGGTCAAGGATCGGAAGGTTCAGTTCGGCCATGAGGTGAGGCTAGGACGGTGCGGCTGGTGTGCGGCCGTTTGTTGCCGAGGATTACCTCCGTCGGCGACGGGGGACGAATGCGGGATTGGCGGCCGCGCGCCGGTTGTGTAGGGTAAGTGAGGTTTGCCTAACCTATCTTCGATCACGACTCCAAGGATCCGCCCGTGCTCGCCACCTTCCTGATCGGCCTCCGCGAGGGCCTCGAAGCCGCACTCGTCGTCGGCATCCTCGTCGCCTACCTGAAGCGGCTGGACCGCCGTGACGTGCTGCCGCGGATGTGGGCCGGCGTGGGCGCCGCGATCCTGCTCGCCCTCGCGATCGGCGCCGTGCTCACGTTCGGCGCCTACGCCCTCACGTTCCAGGGGCAGGAGATCATCGGAGGGACGCTCTCACTGGTCGCCGTCGGCATGGTGACCTGGATGATCTTCTGGATGCGCAAGGCCGGGCGCACGATGAAGTCCACGCTGCAGGGCGGCGTGGACCGCGCTCTGGCAGCCGGGACGATGTGGGCGCTCGTGCTCGTCGGATTCGTGTCGGTCGCTCGTGAGGGGATCGAGACCACCCTGCTGCTGTGGTCGATGGTACAGTCGTTCGGCGATGCGCCCTCGGCAGTGATGGGTGCCGCGCTGGGCCTCGCGGTGGCCGTGCTCGCGGGCTGGCTGCTCGCCCGCGGCGCCGTCAAGCTCGATCTGTCCCGCTTCTTCACCTGGAGCGGAGCCTTCCTCGTGATCATCGCCGCCGGCGTCCTGGCCTACGCCATCAGCGACCTGCAGGAGGCGGGCGTCTTCCCCGGGCCGTTCACCTCGGCGGCGCCGCTCGACGCGCACGGCGTCGTCGTGGTCGGGCTCGCCGGGATGCCCTTCGGGTGGGCCTTCGACGTCACGGCCGTGATCCGCCCCGACAGCGCGCTCGCCGTGCTGCTGCAGGCGACGGTCGGGTTCATGCCGCGGATGAGCTGGATCCAGGTGATCGCCTGGGTGCTCTACCTCGCGATCGTCGGCACCCTGTTCGTCCGCGGCCTGCGCCGACCCGCATCGCAGAGGCCCGTCGCCTCCGCCGTACCCGTTCCGGAGGGCACCACCTCCGTCTCCGCCCTCGCCTCGCACACTCCCGAAGGAGCATCATGACCCTCGCCCGCCGCTCGCTCACTGTCGTGGGCGCCGTCGCCGCGCTCGGCCTCGCCCTCACCGGCTGCGTCGCCAAGGCCGACGTCTCCTCCGCCGGACGCCTGACCGTCTCCTCCACCGCCGACGCGTGCACCGTCTCCTCTGACGCCGCCACAAGCGGCACCCTCGCGTTCGAGGTCACCAACAAGGGCGCGGAGGTGACCGAGTTCTATCTGCTGGCCGAGGACGGCGTGCGGATCGTCGGCGAGGTCGAGAACGTGGCGCCGGGCGCGTCGCGGACGCTCACCGTCGTCGCGCAGCCGGGCGCGTACTTCACCGTCTGCAAGCCCGGCATGATCGGCCAGGGCGTCGGCAGGGCCGGATTCGCCGTGTCCGGCAAGAAGGTGGCCGCGCAGGGCGACGACGCGGAGCAGAAGAAGAAGGCCGTCTCGCTCTACGCCGCCTTCGTCAAGGATCAGGTAGGTCAGCTGCTCCCCGCGGCGAAGACGTTCGCCGACGCGTACCGCTCCGGCGACGACGCGGCGGCGAAGCAACAGTTCTCGATCGTGCGCTCCTACTACGAGCGGATCGAGCCGGTCGCCGACAAGCTCGGCACCCTGGATCCGCGCCTGGACTTCCGTGAGCTCGACGCCAAGGCCGAGGGGATCGACTGGACCGGGTTCCACCGCATCGAGAAGGATCTGTGGACGCCGGCGGCGGGCGCAATGAACTCGGATGGCACCACACCGGCCACGAAAGACTGGGCGCCCTCGACCGCCGCGGAGCGGGGCGTCTACGCCGACAAGCTCCTCGCCGACCTGCAGGAGCTGTACGACCACGTGCACTCCGACGTGTTCCTGAAGGATCTCGACGCGCAGGGCATCGCCGGCATCTCCAACGGCGCCATCTCGCTGCTCGACGAGGTCGCGAACGGCAAGATCACCGGCGAGGAGGACTGGTGGTCCGGGACCGACCTGTCCGACTTCGCCGCCAACGTCGAGGGGTCCAAGATGGCCTTCTCGCTCGTGCGCGACTTCGCCGACGGCAAGGGCGCGGAGGGCAGGAAGCTCGTCGCGCAGATCGACCGCGGCTTCTCCGCACTCGAGGCGGAGCTCGCCGTGCACGGCTCGCTCGCGGCCGGATTCGCCCGCTACTCGACGGTCACCGAGACGCAGAAGCGCGACCTCACCGACCTGCTGAACGCGCTGGCCGAGCCGCTGTCGAAGCTCACCGGCACGATCCTGGACTGAGATGAGCGCGCCAGAAGAATCGGCAGGGGTCAGCCGCCGCGGGCTCCTGGGCTGGGCCATCGGCACCGGAGTCGCGGGTCTCGCCGTGGGCGCGGGCGCCGCGACGGCCGTCGCCGCGACCCAGGCGGGAGGCGCTCCGGTCGACGAGTTCGCATTCGAGGGGCCGCACCAGGCGGGCATCACGACGCGGGTGCAGGATCACCTGCACTTCGCGAGCTTCGACATGATGCCGCACGCGAGCCGCGACGACCTCGTCTCGCTGCTGCAGGACTGGAGCTACGCCGCGTCACGCATGGCGAAGGGGCTCGACGTCAGTGCCTCGGGCGCGGTGGGCGGGTCGCCGGAGGCCCCGCCGGACGACACCGGCGAGGCCCAGGGACTCGGCGCGACCGGTCTCACGATCACGTTCGGCTTGGGGCCGGCGCTCTTCGAGACCGAGGGCGACCGGTTCGGGATCGCGGCCCGTCGCCCCGCGGTACTCGTCGGTCTGCCGGCGTTCGTCGGCGACGCGCTCGACGCCGCCTACACTGGCGGCGACCTGTGCATCCAGGCCTGCGCCGACGATCCGCAGGTCGCGGTGCACGCGATCCGCAACCTCAGCCGGATCGCCTTCGGCCGTGCGCGCCTTCGCTGGTCGCAGCTGGGCTTCGGGCGCACCTCCCGCACCTCAGCCGAGCAGCAGACCCCGCGGAACCTCTTCGGGTTCAAGGACGGCACCGCGAACATCCTCGCGGACGACGCGAAGGCCCTGGCCGCGCACGTCTGGGTCGGCGAGAGGGACGAGCCCGCGTGGATGGCCGGTGGCTCGTATCTCGTCGCCCGCAAGATCGCCATGCTCGTGGAGACCTGGGATCGCCTGCGCCTGAGCGAGCAGGACCGTACGATCGGCCGCGCCAAGGGGAGCGGCGCGCCGCTGTCGGGCGGCGAGGAGTTCACCGAGCCGTCGTTCCACGGCGGCCGCATCGACACGAACGCGCATGTGCGGCTCGCGCACCCGACAGTCAACGACGGCGTGCAGATCCTTCGCCGCGGCTACAACTACGTGGATGGCAACAGCGACCTCGGCACGCTCGACGCAGGCCTGTTCTTCCTCTCCTATCAGCGCACGCCCGAGCAGTTCATCGGGATCCAGAAGCGCCTGTCCACGGATCTGATGAGCGAGTACATCCGGCACATCGGATCCGGCGTCTGGGCGATCCCGCCCGGCGCGCAGAAAGGCTCCTACGTCGGAGCGGGGCTGTTCGCCTAGCGTGGGAATAGACGCAGCGTCGACGCGTTGAAGCAGATATATTCAAATGAATAGAAATCTGAAGGAGAGCGCAGTGAGCGAGACGAGCACCTGGTCGGGCATGCAGTTCGGCCTCATGTCGGTCAGCGACATCACCCGGAACCCGGTGACGGGCGAGACTCCCAGCGAGCGGGAGCGGATCCAGAACACGCTCACGATCGCCAAGCACGCGGAGGAGGTCGGCCTCGACGTCTTCGCGATCGGCGAGCACCACAACCCGCCGTTCTGGTCGTCCAGCCCCACGACCTTCCTCGCCGCGCTCGCCGCACAGACCGAGCGCCTCATCGTCTCCACCTCGACCACGCTCATCACCACGAACGACCCGGTGAAGATCGCCGAGGACTACGCGATGCTGCAGCACGTGTCCGGCGGCCGCATGGACCTGATGATGGGCCGTGGCAACACCGGCCCGGTGTACCCGTGGTTCGGCAAGGACATCCGTCAGGGACTGCCGCTCGCGATCGAGAACTACGCCCTGCTGCACGAGCTGTGGACCAAGGACGTCGTGGACTGGGAGGGCAAGTTCCGCACCTCGCTGCAGGGCTTCACCGCCACCCCGCGCCCCCTCGACGGCGTCGCGCCGTTCGTGTGGCACGGATCCATCCGCACGCCCGAGATCGCCGAGCAGGCCGCGTACTACGGCGACGGCTTCTTCGCGAACAACATCTTCTGGCCGAAGGAGCACTACCAGCGCCTCATCGAGCTGTACCGTCAGCGCTACGCGCACTACGGACACGGCACGCCGGAGCAGGCGATCGTCGGCCTCGGCGGACAGGCGTTCATCCGCCCGAACTCGCAGGACGCGATTGATGAGTTCCGCCCGTACTTCGACAACGCCCCGGTTTACGGCCACGGCCCCTCGATGGAGGACTTCACCGAGATGACGCCGCTCACGGTCGGCTCGCCGCAGCAGGTCATCGACCGCTACGCGGGGATGCGCGACCACTACGGCGACTACCAGCGCCAGCTGTTCCTGATGGACCACGCGGGCCTGCCTCTGAAGATCGTGCTCGAGCAGCTCGATCTGCTCGGCGGCGAGGTGGTGCCGGTGCTCCGCAAGGAGCTCGCGCAGAACCGTCCCGCCGCCGTGCCGGACGCTCCCACCCACGCGGCCCGCGTCAAGGCCGTGTACGGCGACGGACCCGCCCGCGAGGCACGTCCCGGTGCCAACCGTGGCGACAACCTGACGGCAGGATCGCCCTACCAGGACGGCGGCGTGGTCCCGGCCACGGCCGGCTCGGCATTCGGCGCCGCGGCAACGAAGGCGGCGAACTGAGATGGCCGCCCGACGTATCGCGGTGATCTCCGCAGGACTGAGCAACCCCTCATCGACGCGCATGCTCGCCGATCGCCTCGCAGCCGAGACGGCGCACCGGCTCGGAGAGCTCGGCTCCGAGGTGAGTATCGACGTGATCGAGCTGCGCGACCTCGCGCACGACATCACCAACAACCTGCTCACCGGGTTCGCGCCACCTGCGCTCGACTCGGCGATCAACACGGTGGTGTCCGCAGACGGGCTGATCGTCGTCACGCCGATCTTCTCGACGAGCTATTCGGGCCTGTTCAAGTCGTTCATCGACGTGCTCGACCCGGACGCGCTCACCGGCAAGCCGGTGCTGATCGGAGCGAACGCCGGTACGGCCCGGCACTCGCTCGCGATCGACTACGCGATCCGGCCGCTGTTCACCTACCTGCACGCGGAGCCCGTCCCGACCGGCGTGTTCGCCGCGTCCAGTGACTGGGGCGCGAAGGCCGACGACGTCGCACCGCTCAGCACGCGGGTCGAGCGCGGCGCACGCGAGCTCGCCGAGGCGATGGCCCGGCGCGAGCCCGCCGCAGACAAGGATCCCTTCGACCCGGGCAGCTACCTCGGCGAGGGACGCTCGTTCGGGCACCTGCTGGGCGGTCTCGCGGGGGAGTAGCCCGGATCAGCCGATCGTCGCGAGGCTCTCGATCGTGGCCGACACGGCGTCGGCGAGCTCGCGGCCCTTCACGGCGAAGTGCCGCCGGAAGTAGTCGCGGTGCTCAGCGTGCTCATGGAAGTTGTGCGGGGTCAGCACGGCGGAGAAGACCGGGACGTCGGTGTCGAGCTGCACGCGCATCAGCGCGTCCACGACCGTGGCGGCGACGAAGTCGTGACGGTAGATCCCGCCGTCCACGACCAGCGCGCTCGCCGCGATCGCGTCATAGCGACCGGTGCGGGCGAGCCGCTGCGCGTGCAGCGGGATCTCGAACGCTCCGGGAACCCGGTGCACGTCGACGTCGGTGATCCCGTGCTCATCGAGCCGTGCGAGAAAGGCCGAGACGGTCTGCTCGACGATCTCGGCGTGCCACTGCGCGGCGACGATGGCGATCTTGGTGGGCATGATGAACTGCTCCTTCTGTCCTCTCTCATCCGGACTCTGACCGTCGGCCCCGGAATCGCACCGGATCGGCGGTCCCCGCCATGGGGACCGTTCGCGGGCTCGCGCGGACTGGCCGCGACACCGCCGGTGGGGACTTTCACCCCGCCCTGAGGACAGCATCGACGGTAGCACCGGCGGACGCACGCCGACGACCGAGCGGGGTGGCGCCCGTCACGCCTCAATACCAGTTGTTGGACACTTCGTGCGCCCAGGCGCCACAGGGGGAGCCATATCGGCTCTGGATGTAGCTGAGACCCCAGTCGATCTGAGTGTCGCCGTTCGTGCGCCAGTCCGGCCCCGCCGTGGCGAGCTTGTCCGCCGGGAGCGCCTGCGGGATGCCGTAGGCGTCACTGTCCGGGTTGAGCGCATCGGCCCGCCAGCTGGATTCCTGCATCCACAGGTTGTACAGGCAGCCGAACTGATCCTGTCCCCAGCCGTAGTTGCCGAGCTGCCCGCGCGCGTACGCCTGGGCTCCGGCCGGATCGACGTTCACGCCCCCTCCGCCGAGGCTCGAGTCCCCGCCTCCGCCTCCGCCCCCGGAGCCCTGCGCGGCCGCAGCGGCTGCTGCTGCTGCGGCCGCCTCCGCTGCCGCCTGCTCCGCGACCTGCTGGCCGATCCGGTATCGGCGTTCGACGTCGGCCGTGGTGTTCTTCAGTGCCGCGAGCTGTGCGTAGAGCGTCGTGACATGGCCCTGCAGATCCTTCACGGCGGCGGCCTCGGCATCCGCGGCCTGCTGCGCCTTCTGCGCTGCCTGCTCCGCTGCGGCGGCGAGGGCATCTCGCGCCGTGCGCGCCGTCTGCGCCTGGCCCTGCAGCGACGACGCGACGCCCTGCTGCTCGATCGCGTGCTGTCCCAGGGCCGACCAGGTCGCGTCGAGGTTCTCCATCACGCCGAGTCGGGTGAGCAGCTCTTCCGGGTGGGCCGAGGTGAACAGCCGCACGGCGAGAGGCGCGGCGTTCTCGGTGCGTGTGCGGCCGGCGACGATCGCGCCGACCTGATCGTGGGTCTGCTGCACGGCCTGCTGCGCGGCCGCGGCCTGCGCGGACAATTCGTCGGCCCGCTGGGCGGCGGCGTCCGCGGCGGAGCGCGCGGTGGTGGCCGCCTGGTGTGACTGCAGCGCGGCGGTCGAGGCGGCCGCGGCCTTCGCCTGCGTCGACGCCAGTGCGTCGTTGACCTGCGTGACCTCGGCCTGCGTGGCCTGTTCGTTGCCCTGCGCGTTCTGCACGTCCTGCCACGACGGGTAGTCGTCTGCGCGTGCCGGGTCGCCGGACAGCGCCAGCGGTGCCAGCAGCAGAGCGCCGACGGCCGCGGTGGCCAGGAACGCGCGTGCGCGCCGGATCCTGCCCCCGTGCGATCGCGTGGCGTTCGGGAGGGTCACGACCCCGACGCTAACCCCGAAGCCTGTGGATCCGCGGCACATATGCCGAGGGCGCCGACGATTCCTCGTCGACGCCCTCGCGTGTTCGCGCTCTGATCAGCCGCTCTTGCGGCGGAACTCGCGCCTGGTCTGCGCGGTGTGCGTGCCGTGCACGGCGGAGTCGCCGTTCAGGTGGGCCTCACCGCGGTGCTGCTGCTGGGCGTTCTTCTTCTCGAGCGCCTCCTTGAATTTGCGCTTCATGTCCGAAGAGGCATTGTCGTCGGTGCTCATGCGCGTCAGCCTAGCCCGGCTGTCCCCGCTCGGCCACGAACGACCGCGAACCAGCCCGCCGAACCGTCCTCTCCGAAACGGCTCGCATCCGTCCGGCGACCGACAGGGGCCGCTGGGGCAGACAGCCGATGTCCGGCCGCGGTGCATCCGGTGAACACTGCGCGATCGCGCCGATTCCCGCCGATCCGTGGCGTGCTGGGGCGGGATCCTGATCACGTGAGAGCAGCGATCATCACGGAATCCTTCCTCCCGCACATGAACGGTGTGACCGGGTCCGTCCTGCAGATCCTCCGCCACCTCGAACGCCACGGGCATGAAGCCCGGGTGTACGCACCCGCTGCGGCCGACATGCCGCGCATGATCGGGCACGCGCGCATCGAGCCGATCCCGTCGGTCGCCCTTCCCGGCTACCGCACCGTCCGGGTGGGCACCTCCAGTGCGCACCGGCTGTCGGCGTCGCTGACCCGCTTCCAGCCCGACGTCGTGCACCTCGCCTCCCCGTTCGCACTGGGCTGGCGCGGCGCGCTGGCGGCGGAGCGGATCGGCGTGCCCGCCGTCGCCGCCTATCAGACCGATGTCGCCGCCTACGCGGCGCGCTACGGGGTCGCACTCACCACAGCGCTTGCCGAGGCGCACATCTCCCGGCTGCACCGCCGCGCCACGCTCACGCTCGCCCCCTCGTCCGAATCCGAGGAGCAGCTCGCCCGGCTCGGCGTCGACAGGGTGAGGCGCTGGGGCCGCGGCGTCGACGCCGAGCGGTTCCACCCCGATCGCCGGCTCGAGCAGTGGATCCATCGCGGTGCCGACGAGGTCGTGGTCGGCTACGTCGGCCGGCTCGCCCCGGAGAAGCAGGTCGAGGATCTGCGCGTGCTCGCCGACGTGCCCGGCCTGCGTCTCGTGATCGTGGGCGACGGACCGTCGCGTCCGCGGCTGGAGGCTCTGCTGCCGCACGCCGTGTTCCTCGGACATCGCAGCGGTCCGGAGCTCGCCGAGACGATGGCGTCGTTCGACATCTTCGTGCACCCCGGCGAGAGCGAGACGTTTGGACAGACCCTGCAGGAGGCGCACGCGAGCGGCGTGCCGGTGATCGTGACCGGACGCGGGGGGCCGCTCGACCTGGTGCGGATGGGCGTGGACGGCTGGCTGTACCGGCCGGGCGACCTCGAGGATCTGCGCGTCCGAGTACGCGACCTGGCGGGGGATGCGCGCAAGCGGCGTGCGTTCGGCCGGGCCGGGCGTGCGGCTGTCGAGGGGCGCAGCTGGAGCGCCGTGTGCGACGAGCTGATCGGCCACTTCGCCGAGGCCCAGGAGCTGCACCGGATCGACACGGGCATGCGGGCCCCGCGATCGAGCCGGCCCGAGCTGCCGATCGCGGGGGAGCGCAAGCCCTGGCGTCGCTACGTGGCGCTCGGCGACTCGCTCACCGAGGGGCTCTGCGATCCGGGCCCGGACGGAGCCCTGCGCGGCTGGGCCGACCGACTCGCGCTGCTGCTCGCGGCACGCGACCCGCTCGACTACGCGAACCTCGCGATCCGCTCCAAGCGCGTCTCGGATGTGTGCGGGACGCAGCTGGAGCGCGCGCTCGAGCTGCGCCCGGACCTCGTCTCGATCCTGATCGGTGCGAACGACCTGGTGAAGCGGCGCGTCTCGATCCCCGACCTCGCCGTCCGGCTGGAGGACGCGGTGCGCCGTCTCCGCGCCGGCGGCGCTGATGTGCTGCTGGTCACGCCGTTCCTGCCTGGCAATCCCGCGGCGTGCATCTACACCCGCCGGTTCTCGGCCTGGGCCTCGGTCCTTTCCGGGATCGCTCGCCGGTGCGGCGCGATCCTCGTGGACATGGACCTGCACCCGCAGCTGGCCGAGCGGGAGAACTGGGGTGAGGACCTCGTGCACCTCTCCAGCCGCGGGCACCGTTTCGTCGCATACCGTGCCGGCGTGGCCCTCGGCGTGCCGCTCGCCGACGAGCTGGGTGCACTGGATGAGGCGCTGCACGCGACGGAGCGCACGGGGGCGGGCGTGTGGTGGCGCCGGCACGCGCTGCCCTGGGTGTGGCGCCGGCTGCACGGGCGAGCCGCGGGCGACGGCCGCAGCGCCAAGCATCACGACTACGTGCGGCTCGGGCGCGAGCGCGGCGTGCGGGAGCCGCGCGGGGCCTGAGTCGCGTCGGGGGCGGGGGCCGCCGCCCGGCTCGGTGGCGTGTCGCAGCGCTGATAGGATCGAACAGGATGCCTCTGTGCGCATCCGTCCATGCTCGCGCTCCATACGGGAGAGCGAGCCTAAACAAAGAAGGAGAGACCTCTTGGAAGGTCCTGAAATCACCGCTACTGAGGCCGTTCTCGACAACGGCCGCTTCGGCACCCGCACCGTCCGCTTCGAGACGGGCCGTCTCGCGCAGCAGGCGCAGGGCGCGGTCGCCGCCTACCTGGACGAGGAGACGATGCTCCTCTCCGCCACGAGCGCGAGCAAGTCGCCGCGCGAGGGCTTCGACTTCTTCCCGCTGACCGTCGACGTGGAAGAGCGCTCCTACGCCGCCGGCAAGATCCCCGGATCGTTCTTCCGTCGTGAGGGCCGTCCCTCCACGGAGGCGATCCTGGTCTGCCGCCTGATCGACCGCCCGCTGCGCCCGTCGTTCGTCGACGGCCTGCGCAACGAGGTCCAGATCGTCATCACGGTGCTCTCGATCGCCCCGGGCGAGTACTACGACGCGCTCGCGATCAATGCGGCATCGGCGTCCACCCAGATCTCGGGTCTGCCGTTCTCCGGTCCTGTCGCGGGCGTGCGTCTCGCGTTCGTCCCGGGTCACGGCGAGCACGCCGACCAGTGGGTCGCGTTCCCGAATGCCGCGCAGGTCGAGGAGGCCGTCTTCGATCTCGTGGTCGCCGGCCGCGTCGTCACCAAGGGTGACGGCAGCACCGACGTCGCGATCATGATGGTCGAGGCCGAGGCCACCGAGGGCAGCTGGAACCTGATCAAGGCCGGCGCCACCAAGCCCAGCGAGGACATCGTCGCCCAGGGTCTCGAGGCGGCCAAGCCGTTCCTCAAGCAGCTCGTCGAGGCGCAGGCGCAGCTCGCCGCGTCGTCGTCGAAGGAGCCGGGTGTGTACCCGGTCTTCCTGCCGTACAGCGAGGCCACGTTCGACTTCGTGTCGTCCCGCGCCTTCGCCGAGCTCGTCGACGTCTACCAGATCGCCGACAAGCAGGAGCGCCAGAACGCCGACGACGCGATCAAGGACCGCGTCAAGGCCGAGCTCGTCGCCGCCGTCGCGGCGGGCGAGCAGCCGGAGGTCGCGCTCAGCGAGTTCTCCGCCGCCTACAAGTCGGTCACGAAGAAGATCGTGCGCGGCCGGATCCTCACCGAGGGCGTCCGCATCGACGGCCGCGGCCTCGCCGACATCCGTCCGCTCGACGCCGAGGTGCAGGTCATCCCGCGGGTGCACGGCTCCGCGATCTTCCAGCGCGGCGAGACCCAGATCCTGGGCGTCACCACGCTGAACATGCTCAAGATGGAGCAGCAGATCGACTCGCTGTCGCCCACCACCTCCAAGCGCTACATGCACCACTACAACTTCCCGCCCTACTCGACCGGTGAGACCGGCCGTGTGGGTTCGCCGAAGCGTCGCGAGATCGGGCACGGCTTCCTCGCCGAGCGCGCCCTCGTGCCGGTGCTGCCGACGCGCGAGGAGTTCCCGTACGCGATCCGTCAGGTCTCCGAGGCGCTGAGCTCCAACGGCTCCACCTCGATGGGATCCGTCTGCGCGTCGACCCTGTCGCTGCTGAACGCGGGTGTGCCGCTGCGCGCTCCCGTCGCAGGCATCGCGATGGGCCTCGTCTCCGACCAGGTCGACGGTGAGACCCGCTACGCGGCGCTCACCGACATCCTGGGCGCCGAGGACGCGCTCGGCGACATGGACTTCAAGGTCGCCGGCACGAGCGAGTTCGTCACGGCGATCCAGCTCGACACGAAGCTCGACGGCATCCCCTCCGAGGTGCTCGCCGGTGCGCTGACCCAGGCCAAGGAAGCCCGCCTGACGATCCTGAACGTGCTGAACGCCGCGATCGACAGCCCGGACGAGATGGCGCCGACCGCTCCGCGCGTGATCAGCGTGCAGATCCCGGTCGACAAGATCGGCGAGCTGATCGGCCCGAAGGGCAAGACGATCAACGCGATCCAGGACGAGACCGGTGCGCAGATCTCCATCGAGGAGGACGGCACCGTCTACATCGGCGCGACCGACGGCCCCGCGGCTGAGGCCGCCCGCGCCCAGGTCAACGCGATCGCCAACCCGACCAACCCCGAGGTCGGCGAGCAGTTCCTGGGCACGGTCGTGAAGATCGCGACCTTCGGCGCGTTCGTCTCCCTGCTCCCGGGCAAGGACGGCCTGCTGCACGTCACCGAGGTGCGCAAGCTCGCCGGTGGCAAGCGCGTGGAGAACGTCGACGACGTCCTCTCCGTCGGCCAGAAGATCCTCGTGAAGATCACAAAGATCGATGACCGAGGCAAGCTGTCGCTCGAGCCGGTCATCGACGAGGCCCCCGCCGAGGCGTCCGACGCCGTGGCGGAGACCGCTGAGGTCTGACCCGCATAGCCTGACGAGGCCCGCCATGTCCGCCGAACGGCGGACATGGCGGGCCTTTCTGCACCTTCGTGACGGAAATGTTACGCAATGTTCGTCCCGCGGTCGTCTCAATGAACGGATCGGTTCCGGGGCTCGCTTACTCTCTAAGGAGCGCACCGGGGGGTGCGCCTGACAACGCAACGCAGCCAGCACGGGGGTGATCGCATGCGTCTCTTCAGCGTCGGACCGGGCACACCGGACACCGCGTCAGGATCCGGCGCGCCCGCGCAGGCCGTTCACGCGACGGCCCCGCTGCCGCACCCGTCCGCACCGATCCCCGTGGTGGGACCCGGGATCGGCACCGGCCTGCGCGTCCCGATCGGCGAGACCGGGATCCGCACCTTCCCGCTGATCCTCGGCGGCGCCGAGTTCGGCTGGAACACCGACGCCGAGACGGCGACCCGCATCCTCGACCGCTACCTGGAGTTCGGCGGCAACGCCGTGCACACCGCGGACAGTTTCGCGGCCGGCCGCAGCGAGCACATCATCGGCCGCTGGGTGGCGACGCGGGCCAACCGCGACGACATCGTCCTCAACGTCCGGGTCGGCGGGCATCCCGACAACCCGGGGCTGGGATCGGTCAATCTGGTCCGCGCCGTCGAGGGCTCGCTCACGCGCCTCGGCGTCGACAGCATCGACGTGCTCTACCTCGACGGCAGCAGCGACGACGGCAGCACTCTCGAAGACACTCTGGCCACGGCGGAATGGCTCGTCGAGACCGGGAAGATCCGCACTCTCGGCGCCTTCGGATTCACGCCGGAGCGTCTGGTCGAGGCGCGGATCCTCGCCTCAGCCGGATATCCGCGCATCGAGGTGCTGGACGAGCCGTACAACCTGCTGCGCCGTCAGGGTTTCGAGGGCGATCTGCGACTTGTCGCCGCAGCCCAGGGTCTCGCGGTGACGCCGTCACACGCTCTCGAGCACGGCTTCCTGTCTGGCAGGCACCGCTCCAAGCAGGCGCTGCAGGGCGTGCGCGGCATGCAGCTGCGCGGCAACATCAACCGCCGCGGCATCAAGGTGCTGCGCGCCCTCGACATCGCCGCCTCCGAACTGCAGGTGCCGGTCGCGGCCGTGGCGATCGGGTGGCTGCTCGCGCAGCGCACGATCACCGCGCCGATCGTGAACGCGTTCGCGACCGACCAGGTGGACGAGCTCATTCAGGGCGCCGGCGTCGCGCTCGGACGTGCGCAGCTCGCCGAACTCACGAAGGCTGCCGGCTGAGTCGACGGGTCTCCCGGGCCGTGTCCGTTCCGTGACATAAGCTGGAAGTACCCCGGCCACGGAGTCGGAGACGAGGCGAGTGTTGTGACGCATTACATCTATCTGGTCCGGCACGGCGAGCATCAGGACGCCGAGTACGGCCTCGCCGACGGACCCCTCTCGCCGCGCGGGGAACGGCAGGCCGAGCTGATCGCGGACCGGCTCTCCGGGCTCCCGCTGGACGCGATCTGGCACTCTCCGCTGCTGCGTGCCGCGGAGACGGCCCGGGCGATCTCCGCGCGGATCCCCTCGGTCGAGGCGGAGCCCTCGGCGCTCCTGTTCGACTGCGTGCCGACCGGGATGACCGAGGAGACCCCCGCGGTGTACGAGCCGTTCTTCGGCTCGATCACGGATGCGGAGATCGAGGCCGGTCGTGCGCAGATGGCCGATGCCGTCAACGAGTTCCTGGTGCGCAAGCCCGGTGACGTGCACGAAGTGCTCATCACGCACAACTTCGTGATCTCGTGGTTCGTGCGCGAGGTGCTCGAGGCGCCCGAGTGGCGCTGGATGACGCTGAACCAGGCGAACTGCGGGCTCACCGTGATCTCGCAGAAGCAGGGGCGCCCGTGGACCCTGCTCACCCACAACGATCTCAGCCACCTGCCGATCGAGCTGCGCACCGGCCTGCCGGATCCGCTCGCCGTCTGACGTCGTCGTGCGCCGACGCGATCACCGCCTCAGTGCGGGGCAGGCGTCAGGTCCTTGCGGTACCACCGCGTCGCGTTCGGGTTGGCGTTGTAGGGCGGGGTCTCGGCGAAACCGCTGCGGCGGTACAGGTGGCCGGCCGCCTCGAGCGTGTGGTGCGTGTCGAGCACGAGCGCAAGGGCGCCGAGCGCGCCGGCGCGGCGTTCGAGCTCGTCCAGCAGCAGCCGGCCCCAGCCGCGGCCGCGGGTGGCCGGGCGGAGGAACACGTGCTTGACCTCGAACACGTCCGACTCGCCATCCGGCATCGCCACACGGCGGATCCCACCGCAGCCGACGATCGCGCCGTCGTCCTCCAGCAGCAGGAACACGCCGTCCGGTGCGCGGAACGCGGCCGCCGTCGGATAGGTGGGGGAGTAGGAGCCGCCGGGGAACTCCGCGGCGCGGAGCGTGAAGTAGTCGACGAGCATGGCGTGGGCGTCGGCGTCCTCCGGGGACGCGATCCGAAACGTGGGCACGCTCCGACGCTACGCCCCGCCGTGGTGCAGATCCGGCTGGCACGCGGAGGAGCGCGTCGCGCCCGCTGAATAGACTGGAGCCATGACGACGCGCGTGGCCCTGGTGGGCGCCTCCGGCAAGCTCGGCACCATCATCGGGCGCGTGATCGAGCAGCTCGACGGCTTCGAGGTCGGAGCGATGCTCGGATCCTCCAGCAGCATGGACGAGCTCGACGGCGCCGGCCTCGTCGTGGACGCCTCGACCCCCGGATCCAGCGCGGAGGTCGTGCGCGCCGCGGCGGATCGCGGCATCAACCTGCTCGTCGGCACGTCCGGTTGGTCATCGGAGCGGATCGCGCAGATCCGGCCGGTCATCGACGAGGCAGGCACCGGCGCGCTGTTCGTGCCGAACTTCTCGCTCGGATCCGTGCTCGGCACCGCTCTCGCAACCCTGGCCGCGCCGTTCTTCGGATCCGTGGAGATCATCGAGGCCCACCAGCACACCAAGATCGACTCGCCCAGCGGCACCGCCGTGCGCACGGCCGAACTCATCGCCGCCGCCCGCTCTGAGCAGGGGCCCGTCGATGCGCCGCACGTCGATCAGCGCGCCCGCGGCCAGCAGGTCGCGAGCGTCCCCGTGCATTCGTTGCGCCGGCCGGGCGTGATCGCCAAGCAGGAGGTGATCCTCTCCGGGCCCGGAGAGACGCTCTCGATCGTGCACGACACGGTCGAGCCGGCGTCCGCCTACGCGCCCGGGATCCGTCTCGCGCTGCCGTTCGCGCGAGACCTCCGCGGTGTGGTCGTGGGCCTGGAGAACGTGATCGATCTGGGGATCCGGCCGCGCGCATGACGGCGCGCATCGGCGTGCTCGGCCCGGTCCGCATCGCGGACCGCGACGCGGGCGGTGCGCCGATGCGTGCGCTTCTCGCGGCACTGGTGATCGCGGGCCGAGGCGCGACCCGTTCGGTGGCGACCCTCGCCGACGACATCTGGGGGGAAGACGGGCCGCAGCACCCGAAGGCTGCGCTGCAGACGCTCGTGTCCCGGGCGCGGGCGCTCGCCGGCGCTGATGCGATCCTGAGCGTCCCGGGCGGCTATGCGCTCGGGACGGACGACACAGACCTCGCCGATGCGCGAGGAATGCTGGCTCGCGCGTCGACTCTGGCGGAGACGGATCCGCGGCGCTGCGAGATGCTCGCGGCCGCGGCAGACCTGTGGCGGGGCGACCCGGGAGCGGATCTCGGTGCGGCACCCATCGCCGAGGACCTCGCCCACGCGGCGGCCGCTCTCCGCACGGACATCGACCTGCGTCGCGCGGAGGCGCTGACCGCGATCGGGGATGCGCAGGGCGCGGCGAGCGTGCTCGATGCGCTGGCGGCCGGGCATCCGATCGACGAGGGCATCCATCTGGCGCTGATGGAAGCGTTCGACGCCGCCGGGCGCTCGTCCGATGCCCTCGCGGTCTTCGCCCGGCTGCGCACGACCCTGCGCGAGACACTGGGCAGTTCGCCGGGATCAGCGATCACCGAACGCAACGCCCGACTGCTGCGCGCACAGGACGACGGACCGCGCGTGCGGATCGGCGTGCAGGCCGCGCCGAATGCGCTCATCGGCCGGGACGAGGCGCTCGCGGAGGCCAGAGCGCTGCTGGGCAGGACGCGGCTGCTGACGATCGTCGGTGCGGGCGGCCTCGGCAAGACCCGCGTGGCGCAGGCTCTCGCGGGGGAGTCCGACGCTCCCGTCGTGATCGTGGTCGCGCTGGCAGGCGTGCGCGCGGACGCCGGCGTCCCCGTCGCGATCGCTGCTGCGCTCGGCATCAGCGAGAACACCGCGAGCCGGCGCCTGGGCGACACCCGGCCTCGCCCCGATCTCGGTGCACGGATCGCGGGCGCCTTGAGCGACCGCGCCACGCTCCTGGTGCTGGACAACTGCGAGCAGGTCATCGACGGTGCAGCGCAGTGGGCGGCCGAGCTTCTCGCCGCCGTGCCGTCGCTACGGATCCTGACGACCAGTCGCACCGCTCTGTCGATCGCGGCCGAGCGCGTGCTCGCGCTGGACCCGCTCGGGATCGACGCGACCACGGAGGCTCCCGCCGTGCGGCTGTTCCTGGAGCGGGCGCACGCCGCGCGGCCCGGGGCACGTCTGGACCTCGACGTGGTGGCCCGGCTGTGCGAACGCCTGGACGGGCTGCCTCTGGCCATCGAACTCGCCGCTGCTCGGGTGCGCACCATGACCCCGGCGCAGATCGAAGCGCGCCTGGAGAACCGGTTCGCGCTGCTGACGACGGGCGATCGATCCGCCCCGGCACGCCATCGCACGCTCGAGGCGGTGATCGAGTGGAGCTGGGATCTCCTGGCGTCCGACACCCAGCGGGCGCTGGCGATGCTCTCCGTCCTGCCCGGCGGCTTCTCAGCGGCGACGGCGGCGGCGATCCTCGGAGGATCCGCCGCGGATGACATCCTCGACCGGCTCGCCGGGCATTCCCTCCTCACCGTGATCGCGTCGGCCGACGATTCGGAGATGCGCTTCCGGATGCTCGAGACGGTGCGCGAGTTCGGCTACGACCGGCTTCAGGACTCGGCCGGCGTCGATGCGGCGTGGGAGGCCGTGATCGCGTGGGCGGTCGCGTTCGCGACCCGGCACGGATTCGGGGCGAGGACCTTCCCAGCCGGGCTGACCTCCCACGCCCACCGGGCGATCACCGAGGAGCACGACAACCTGGTTCACGTGATGCGCCACCTGATCGCCGACGGGCGGAATGCCGATGCGGTGCGACTGTTCACCGTCCTCGGGCAGTCCTGGTTCATCCGCGGATCGTTCACGGAGTTCATCGGATACGCGCGGCCCATGATCGAGGTCACGGAGGCGGTGCCGGACGGCGCGCTGGACGTCGACATCGTGATCATCGCTCTCGCCATGGGCGCCCTCGGCTGCATGATCAGCGGAGATCCGATCGCCGCGCGCGGCCTCGCCCTGGTGCGGATCCGCGCGGAGACCGTCGGCGATCTGCTCGCGCCCGCCTGGCAGGTGCTCACAGGCGCGCTGATCTCGTCCGGACGCGGCGTCGCGACCGGCGCCTCCTTCGCGTCCGCACCCGAGGGATCGGATCCCCGCGCACTCCTCGCGTCAGACATCCTGCTGTCTCACGCCGCGGAGAACGACGGCGAGGTCGACACCGCCGCGGAGGCGGCCCGCACCGCATGGGAGCGGGCGCGCGTTCTCGATGAGCGATGGGCCGAGGGGATGGCCGCGGATCTGGCCGCGCAGCTCGCCGCCCAGTCGGATCGTCCGGGCGAGGCGATGACGTGGATGGCGCGTGCCACGACTGTCTTCGAGGAGTTCGACGCGCAGGATCAGATCAGCCAGCAGGAGTGGGTGCGCGGCGGCGCGCTGCTGTGCCTCGGCCGTTCCGCGGAGGCGAGAACGCTCTTCCAGCGCCTCGCCGACGACGGCGGGATGAGTCAGGACGGGCTCGAGCTCTCCTCGATCGGCGCGTACGGCCTCGCCGAGGCGGATCTGCTCGACGGCGACATCGCGGGCGCCGCGGCCTCGTACGCGCGCGCCATGCAGTCTTTCGCCGATCCGGTACAGCGCCGCTCACCCTGGTATCTGATGGCGCTCTCCGGCTACCTCTCCGCCGCCACGCGGTCGCTGGGTCTGCCCGTGGCGGAGCTCGGCATCTGGGAGCGGCGGCTCCGGACCCGCACGATCGCGGTGTGCCGTCAGCGCCGCGAAGGCGTGGACCGGCCGGTGCTCGGGACGGCGCTGCTGGGCTGGTCCGCCTGGGCACTGCGCACCGCAGGACTGCAGGATCGCGGCGTCGATGCGGTTGCGTTCGCCGAGGCGCTCGGCGGGCGGCAGAACATGCCGACGCTCAACCTCGCCCGCCACGTCGCTGACGCGGAGCGCATCGCCGGGGCGGATGCGGTCGCCCGGGCGAGGGCGGACGCAGCGCGGAGTGGTGCGGGTGAGCGAGTGACGCGGGGGCTCGCGGCCCTCGGCCACCTGCCCGCCTGACTGATCCCGGAAGGGCGGACGTACAGCGGATGCCTCGCGCCCGGTACGCCGATGCGGGGTGCCTGCGCCTCGCAGACACCCCGCATCGACCGGAGGATCACGCCTTGCGCATGTACGCCCGCACCGTGAGCGGTGCGAAGACGGCCACCACGACCGCGGCTCCGAGCAGGGAGATCCAGGCGTCCGCGCCGAAGACCCCGGCGTTGGCCAGATCGCGCACCGCCGAGACCAGATGCGACACCGGGTTGATGTTCACGAACCACTGCATCCAGCCGGGCATCGTGTTGACCGGCACGAACGCGTTGGACAGGAAAGTCAACGGGAACAGCACGATCATCGAGATGCCCTGCACGCTCGACGCGGTGCGCGCGATCACGCCGAAGAACGCGAAGATCCAGCTCAGTGCCCACGAGCAGACGATGACCAGCACACCCGCGACGATCACGGCGCCGAGCCCTCCGGCGGGGCGAAACCCCATGATCCAGCCCATCGTGAAGGTGAGCACGGTCGCGATCCCGTAGCGGATCGTGTCGGCCAGGAGCGCACCGGAGAGGGGCGCGATGCGCGCGATCGGCAATGACCGGAACCGGTCGAACACGCCCTTGTCCATGTCCTCGCGCAGCTGCACGCCGGTCACGATGGACGTCGTGATGACCGTCTGCACGAGGATCCCCGGGATGATCACCGGGAGGTAGCTCGCGACGTCGCCGGAGATCGCCCCGCCGAAGATGTACGTGAACATCAGGGTGAACAGGATCGGCTGCAGCGTGACGTCCATGAGCTGCTCGGGCGTGCGGCGGATCTTGATGAGCCCGCGCCCCGCCATGGTGAGCGTGTTGCGCAGCGTGAGGCCGAGGCCGGCGCGACCGTGCAGGACGCGCTCGGAGGCGGGGATGATGCGGGTGGTGGTCGGGGCGAGAGCGCTCATGCGCGCACCTCCTCCTTCTGTGCGGCGGATGCGGGTTCGGGCTCGTCGCCCTCGGCGGCATGCCCGGTGATGGTGAGGAACACCTCGTCGAGGGTGGGCTTCTGCACGCTCATCTCGGAGAGGTGGATGCCCGCCTCGCGCAGCGTGATGAGCAGATCCGCGACCCGGTCGGGATCCGCCATGGGTGCGGTGATCCGGGAGGCCTCGGGCGAGAGCGTCCCGCGCACGCCCAGCACCTGCTCGACGGCGCGCAGTGCGTCCTCGGTGTCGGCGGCGTCCTGCAGGCGCAGCTGCAGCGAGGACGTGCCCACGGAGGCCTTCAGCTCGTCGGCGGTGCCCTCGGCGGCGACCCGTCCGCGGTCGATGACCGCGATCCGGTCGGCCAGCTGATCGGCTTCATCGAGGTACTGCGTGGTGAGCAGGACGGTCGAGCCGGTGCGCACGAGCTCGCGGATCGTGTCCCACATCTGGCCGCGCGTGCGGGGATCGAGCCCCGTGGTCGGCTCGTCGAGGAAGATCAGCGGGGGCTGCGCGATCAGGGAGGCGGCCAGGTCGAGGCGCCGCCGCATTCCGCCGGAGAAGTCCTTCAGTGGTCGCTTCGCGGCCTCGCTGAGGCCGAAGCGCTCCAGCAGGTCGGCGGACTTCGCCTTCGCCCGACTGCGGCTCAGGCCGAGCAGGCGGGAGAAGATCATGAGGTTCTCGGTCGCGGACAGCGTCTCGTCGACGGAGGCGAACTGCCCCGTCACTCCGATGAGCTGACGTACGACGTGCGGTTCGCGGACCACGTCGTGGCCGAACACGCGGCCCGTGCCGCCGTCCGGCCGCAGCAGCGTCGCAAGCATGTTGATGGTGGTCGTCTTGCCGGCGCCGTTGGGGCCGAGCACGCCGTAGACGGTGCCGGTGCGCACCTGCAGGTCGACGCCGTCGACCGCGCGGTTCGCGCCGAACACCTTCACGAGTCCGTCGGCCTCGAGGGCCCAGTCAGTGGTGGGGTTCGTCATGACACGATCGTCACCCCGGGCACTGTCACGGCACTGTCGTGCTGCTGTCGCGTGCTGTCCGAGTCGGCCCGGGCCTGCGAGCGGGCACATCGCGGGGTCGATCTAGGATGGAGGGATGGGCTCACGCGTCGGCGTCATCGTCATGGGGGCGCTTCTCCTCCTCTACGTCGCGGTCGCCGGATGGTACGCGATCGCGCTGTTCACGGGCGGGCAGCCCCTCGCCGTCACGATGGGGGTCGCACTCATCGCGCTGGCGCTGATCGGCGCCTGGGCGCTCGTGCGCGAGCTGCAGTTCGGCGTCGCCGCCGATCGGCTCGGGCGGACGCTCGACGCCGAGGGCGGGATGCCCGAGGCGCCCGAGACGATGCGCTCGAACGGGCGGCTGCTTCCGGACGACGCGACCCGGCTGCTCGAGCATTACGGCTCTGTCGCGACGGCCTCGCCGGATGACTGGCGGGCGCGATACCGGCTCGGCGTGGTGCAGGACGCGGCCGGGCACCGCAAAGACGCCCGGGCCGCGATTCGTGAGGCGATCCGTCTTGCGAAGACGAAATCGCGCTGACGTGCGGGTCAGGCGAGCGTCGCCTCGAGGGTGATCTCGATGCCGGCGAGCGCCGCCGACACGGGGCAGCCGACCTTGGCCTCCTGCGCGAGGCGCTGGAACGTCTCCGGGTCCAGGCCCGGCACGCTGGCGTTCACGTTCAGGTGGCTGCCGGTGATTCCGGTGCCGGGCTTGAAGGTCACCGAGGCGGTGGTGTCCACGCGCTCGGCGGGGGTGCCGTTGCCGGCGAGGGCGTGCGAGAGCGCCATGCTGAAGCAGGACGAGTGCGCGGCGGCGATGAGCTCCTCGGGGGTGGTCGTCGTCTCGGATCCCTCCGAGCGCGCCTTCCAGTTCAGCGGGAAGGTGCCGAGGTGCGAGGAGGACAGGGAGACGGATCCCTCGCCCTCGATGAGACTTCCGGTCCAGGTGGCAGCGGCTTCGCTCGTGACGGACATGGGATCCTCCGATGGGTAGGTGTGAGTGCCAGCCTATCGATCGGCCCGCGGCGGAGCCGCCCTTTTCAGGGAAGTCGCGGCGTGCGCCCCAGCACGCCCGCGCGCTGCAGCAGCAGGTACAGCTGGCAGCCCAGGCAGAGCCCGAACGCGGCGTTCAGGAACGCGGCGATGAAGGCCATCCCGGTCGCGATCGGCAGCGCCCAGGGCACGCCGGCCAGGTGCAGGATCAGCCCGACCGTCACGACGAACAGGCCGACACCCTGCGCGAACCGGGGCGGACGCGGATCTTCGAGTTCGCTCGGCGGGGCGAGGCGCGGGCGCACCAGCGTGCGGAACAGCACGCTCCACGGCTGCGTGCGCGAGGACAGCACGCCCCACAGGAAGAGGAGCGCGATCAGAAGCGTGAGCAGGAACGCGGGGTCGAACAGACGCAGCCACACGGTCGTCGTCGGCAGCGTCCACGTGTTCGGATCGACGATCACCCCGCCGGGTTCGAACCAGAGCTGTCCGCGATGCGTGGATATCCCGACCATCCCCAGCACGGTCGCGACAAGCAGCAGGACGGACGTGATCCAGGCGGCGAAGCGGGGACCTCGGGGATCGATGCCGGCGGGAGCGGTCATGAGCGGGCCTCCAGGGGCAGTGTGGTGTCGAGTGCGCTGAGGACATCGGCACGGGTGGGAACACCGGTGAAGCGCGAGCGGATCCGGCCGCCTGCGTCGACGAGCAGCGTGGTCGGCGTGGAGAGCACCTTGTAGCGCGCGGCCAGATCGGCACGGGAGGTGAGATCGACCTCGGCGTGCACGACGCCCTCGCGCTCCGCGGCGACGGTTCCGAGCATGCGGCGCACCTGCGGGCACCGCGCGCAGAATTCGGTGCTGAACTGTACGAGGGTCGCGTGCGCGCCCAGGGGCTGCATGAGGTCGGCCGGATCCACCACGTGGTCCCCATGCACCGCGACACGGCGGCCGTCGCGGCGGCGCAGCAGCACTCCGGCCAGCGTCGCGACGGCGAGCAGCACGGCGGCGGCGAGGAGCGCGAGCGGCAGGGGCATGGTGAGAGGCTACGTCCGTGGTGCGCCCGACCGGGCGGATATGACGGATCAAGTCACGATGTCCCGGCCTCGGTGTCGGCGTCGCCCGGTATCGTGAAGCGCATGAGCGCCGCGATCCCCACGCCGTACGAAGACCTGCTCCGCGACGTCCTCGCCACGGGCACCCACAAGGACGATCGCACCGGCACCGGCACCACGAGCGTGTTCGGGCGGCAGATCCGCTTCGACCTCTCGCAGGGCTTCCCGCTCATCACGACCAAGCGGGTGCACTTCAAATCCATCGCCTACGAGCTGCTCTGGTTCCTCCGGGGCGACTCGAACGTGCGCTGGCTGCAGGAGCACGGCGTCACCATCTGGGATGAGTGGGCCGATGCCGATGGCGACCTCGGGCCGGTCTACGGCGTGCAGTGGCGCTCCTGGCCCACGCCGGACGGTGGTCACATCGACCAGCTGCAGCAGGTGATCGACCAGATCCGGAACTCCCCGGACTCTCGCCGCATCATCGTGTCGGCGTGGAACCCGGCCGACATCCCCGACATGGCGTTGGCGCCCTGCCACGCGCTGTTCCAGTTCTACGTCGCCGACGGCAAGCTGTCCTGCCAGCTCTACCAGCGCAGCGCCGATCTGTTCCTCGGCGTGCCGTTCAACATCGCCTCGTATGCGCTGCTGACGCTCATGGTGGCGCAGCAGACCGGACTCGAGCCGGGCGACTTCGTGTGGACCGGTGGCGACTGCCACATCTACGACAATCACCTCGACCAGGTGCGCGAGCAGCTCACGCGGGATCCGTATCCGTATCCGACGCTGCGGATCACTCGCGAGCCCGCGTCGATCTTCGACTACGAGTTCTCGGACTTCTCGGTCGAGGACTACCAGCACCACCCGGCGATCCGGGCCGCGGTCGCCGTATGACCCGTCTCGGGCTGATCTGGGCCGAGGCGCACGGCGGCGTGATCGGCGCGTCCGGGACGATGCCGTGGCACGTGCCTGAAGACCTTGCGCACTTCAAGGAGGTGACGCTCGGCGCGCCCGTCATGATGGGGAGGCGCACCTGGGATTCGCTTCCGGAGCGATTCCGCCCCCTGCCCGGCCGGGAGAACATCGTGATCACCCGCCAAGACGACTGGGCCGCCGAGGGCGCACGCAGGGTCGGCTCGATCGATGCCGGGCTCGGCGGGCTGGACGCGGCCTGGATCATCGGCGGCGCGGAGATCTTCCGCGAGGTGATCGGCGACGCCGACCGACTGGAGGTCACCGAGCTCGATCTGGACGTCGCCGGCGACGCGTTCGCCCCGCCGCGCGACGGCTTCCGCCTCGCGTCCACGGGGGAGTGGCTGACGAGCCGCACCGGGATCCGCTACCGCTTCCTGGGGTACGAGCGCTGATGCCGACCGCTCTCATCACGGGTGCCAGCGCCGGGCTCGGCGCCGAGTTCGCCCGCCAGCTCGCGGGCCAGGGCGCGGATCTGGTGCTGGTCGCCCGCTCCCGGGACGCGCTGGAGTCGCTCGCAGCGGAGCTCCGCGCGAGCCAGGGCATCGAGGTCGAGGTGCTGACCGCGGATCTCGCGGTCGAGGCCGACGTGGACCGCGTCGCGGCGCGCATCGCCCGGGGCCCGATCGACGTCCTCGTGAACAACGCCGGCTTCGGCCTGCCGCTGCAGTTCGCCGACAACCCGATCGAGGACG
The DNA here is from genome assembly GCF_039541635.1 of Microbacterium panaciterrae. Classification (NCBI taxonomy): domain Bacteria; kingdom Bacillati; phylum Actinomycetota; class Actinomycetes; order Micrococcales; family Microbacteriaceae; genus Microbacterium; species Microbacterium panaciterrae. The sequence goes on along the minus strand of NZ_BAABGP010000008.1, from coordinate 550,794 downwards.
AGGTGCGCCATCTGAGGGTGCACGTCGAAGCGTCGATGCGGCTCATGCACGCCGCGCTCGGCGTGATGCGCGGCCGCGGCGGTCGCATCATCAACGTCGCCTCCGTCGCCGGCTTCATCTCGCGGTCGACCTACTCGGCCTGCAAGGCGTGGCTGATCGGCTTCAGCCGCTGGGCGAACGCCGAGTACGCGCGCGACGGAGTGACCGTCACCGCCGTCTGCCCGGGCTTCGTGCACACCACGTTCCACGCACGGATGGGGCTCGCGTCCGGAGACGAAGGCGTGCCCCGGTTCCTGTGGCTGAACGCGCCGGACGTGGTCCGGGTCGGCCTGCGCGACGCCGCGCACGGCAAGGCCGTGTCGATCCCCTCGCTGCGCTACAAGCTCATCGTCGCCGTCTCCCGCGTCCTGCCGCGTTCGCTCACCGCCGGGGTGGCCCGGCGCGGACGGGTCTAAGCCCGGTCGCAACGGGTCTGAGCCCCGTCGCAACGGCTCTGAGCCCGGTCGCAGGCTGTTCTGCAGGGCGGGGCCGCCGTTCTGCAGGGCCGGGGGCGATCGTCGGGCACGGGTTCGGGGCAAACTGAGGCCTACGGCCGCGCGGGGACGCGTTTGACCCTGCATAACGGCTCGGCCTCCCTGCACAACGGCTCGACCGGCGCCGGATGCCATCACCCCGCACAGTCACCCGCCGGCCCGAGTTCTGCACCGGTTCCGTGAATCGAGGGCGCGGATCCCTTCGACCTCACCAGGCTCGATGCATGTCACCGATCGAACGATTCCTGATCGAGCGCGGCGGAGTGGCGCGCCGGAACGAACTGGAGCGACGAGGGATCCGCCGAGCCGCCATCCAGGATGCTCTCGTGCACGGCGCGATCATCCTGGTACGCAAAGGCGTCTATGCCGTCCCCGGGGCGGACTCGGACGTTCTCACCGCGGCGAGACATGGGGGCGAGGTCACGTGCGCGGCAGCACTTCGTCACCACGGTGTCTGGGTGCACGACGAGGACGACGTGCGGGATCAGGGTCACGAGATGGACGGGTCTGGGCGTTCCGACCACGAAGAGTCCCCGGGGCCGCACGTGTGGATCGGCCCGTCCGGACGTCAGCATCCGCACGCCGGCTGCCAGTGCCGCGTTCACCATGATCGGTGGAGCCGAGGAGTGGGGTTCGGGTTCGCGGACGTGCTTCTCGCCCTGCTCCATTACGCCGCCTGTGCATCCACCGAGGCATTCTTCGTGGCCGTCGAGTCGGCCCTGCACCTCGGCCTCATCGGCGCGTCCGGGATGCGGTGGTTGTCGGAGCGTGTGTCCTTCGCGCTGCGTGAGGTGCTGGCGTTCGCTGACGACCAGTCCGAAAGCGGACTGGAGTCTCTGCTGCGGTTCCGTCTGCACCTCTGCGGGATCAGTCTGTCCGCGCAGGTGCAGATCGACGGTGTCGGGCGAGTCGATTTCGTGCTCGGCGGGCGGATCATCCTCGAGGTCGACGGTCGGCTCAACCACGACGGCCCATCGATGAGGCACAAGGATCTGATGCGCGATGCCGCCGCGGCCGCACAGGGCTACGAGACGCTGCGTTTCGACTACGCGATGATTCTGCACGATTGGCCACGCGTGCTGGCCGCCATCCAGGGCCGCCTCACCGCGCTCGGCGCTATTGCGCAGGGCGCCACGGCCGTTCTGCAGGGCGGGTGACCCGAGTCCGGCAGAGGGGCGCCGGAAACACGGGGCTCCCGTCGGTAGCGGACCGAATCGAACGAGCCGCACCCTGCACAACACGGGCGCGCCCTGCACATTGGCCGAGACTCCGCTCGACCTCAGCAGCGCGATTCAGCCGAACCGCCCCACGTGGATGCCCGCGTAGGCGAGGGCCGCGACGGTCTCGCCGTCGGTGATGCGCCCGTCCGCGACCATCTCGAGGGCCTCGGGGAACGGCACCCAGTCCACCCGGTCGATGCCCTCCTCGGCCTTCGAGTGCGCGCTGTCGGCGACGGGGTGAAGGGCACGGGCGAGAAACACGTGCTCGGGGGCGACCGCGATCCCGTTCAACGCATTCATGCGCCCGATAGACGTCCACTCGTCCGCCTCGAACCCGGTCTCCTCAAGGAGCTCGCTCTGTGCTGCCCGCAGCGGATCCTCCCCGTCGCTGCCGCCGGCCGGAACCTCGACAGAGACGCCCGTCGTGTAGCGGTCCAGGGTGATCAGGCAGACGCGCTCCTCATCGTCCAGTGCCACGACGAACACCGCAGGGTGCATCATCGAGACGACCCCGTAGATCCCGTCACCGAAGGGACCCGTGATCCTGTCCTCGCGGACCGAGATCCAGCGGTTGTCGTACACGGTGCGGGAGTCGTGGGTCTGCCAGGCCATGGCGCGAGCCTAATCGGGCACAGCGTGCGCACCATCCGAACCGATACGCTGGGAGCATGACGCATACGGGCAATCCCTTCGGACAGGTGCTCGTCGCCCTCATCACTCCGATGACGGCCGACGGCGAGGTCGACTGGCCCTCCGTCGAGAAGCACATGGACCGGGTGATCGCCGATGGCGCCGACGGCATCGTCGTCACCGGCACCACGGGCGAGACCTCGACCCTCACCGATGCGGAGAAGCTGCGGCTGGTCGAGGTCGGCAAGGACGTGGCCGCGGGCCGCGCCAAGATCATCACCGGTGGCGGATCCAACGAGACTGCGCACGCGATCGAGCTCTACAAGGCGAGCGAGAAGGCCGGCGCCGACGGCATCATGATCGTCACGCCGTACTACAACAAGCCGACCCAGTCCGGGATCCTCACGCACTTCCGGCTCGTCGCGGACGCCACCGACCTGCCCGTGATCCTGTACGACATCCCCGGCCGCACCGGCGTGCCGATCAAGTACGAGACGATCCTGCGCCTGGCCAAGCACCCGAACATCCTCGCGGTCAAGGACGCCAAGGGCGACTTCTCCGAGGTCAGCCGGGTGCTCAATCAGACCGACCTGATGTATTTCTCCGGTGACGATTCGAACGTGCTCCCGCACCTGTCGATCGGTGCGACCGGCCTCATCGGCGTCACGGCGAACATCACCTCGGCGCCCTACCGCGCGATCGTCGACGCCGTGAACCGCGGCGACCTCGCCGCCGCCACCGCCGAGCACAAGCGCCTCGAGCCGCTGGTGCGCGCCGCGATGACCCACGTCCCCGGCACGGTCTCGGCGAAGTACATCCTGCACGGCCTGGGCCGCATCGACAGCCCGCGCGTCCGCCTGCCCCTGGTGGGGCCGGAGGAGTGGGAGGCCGCCGCGATCGAGGACGAGCTCGCGCTCGTCACGAACATCCCCGGTGCGGACTTCTCCGACTTCCGTCCCGACCGCAATGCCGCCGCCGGCGGCGCACTCCCCAAGGTGCACGGCACGACCCGCTGAGGTGTGGCTGATGCCGGGCTGGTGCGGATCGATGCGACCTGAGCGCGTATCCGCACGTCGTGCCGCTCGGCAGGCACGGGGAACCAAGACCACAGGGCGCGCAGTGCGCCCCGCCTAGGAGGCATCCATGACCATTCCCCTCGCCGAGCCCGAAGCGCTCGCTCCCGGCACTCTCCGCGTCACCCCCTTGGGCGGACTCGGGGAGATCGGCCGCAACATGACCGTCTTCGAATTCGACGGCAAGCTCCTGATCGTCGACTGCGGGGTGCTGTTCCCCGAGGAGCACCAGCCCGGCGTCGACCTGATCCTGCCCGACTTCGAGCCGATCAGGCACCGCCTGGACGACGTCGTCGGGGTGGTGCTCACACACGGGCACGAGGACCACATCGGTGCCGTCCCGTACCTGCTGCGCCTGAAGGGCGACATCCCGGTGATCGGCTCGGGTCTCACGCTGGCGCTCGTCGAGGCGAAGCTCAAGGAGCACCGGATCAAGCCCTTCACCCTGACGGTGAAGGAAGGTCAGCGCGAGCAGGTCGGCCCGTTCGATCTCGAGTTCGTCGCGGTCAACCACTCCATCCCCGACGCGCTCGCCGTGGCGATCCGCACGCCTGCGGGTATGGTCCTGGCGACCGGCGACTTCAAGATGGACCAGTTGCCGCTGGACGGGCGGATCACCGACCTGCGCGCGTTCTCGCGCCTGGGCGAAGAGGGCGTCGACCTGTTCCTGGTGGACTCGACCAACGCCGATGTGCCCGGCTTCACCCCGACGGAGCGCTCGATCGGCCCGGTGCTCGACCAGATCATCGGCAAGGCGCCGCGACGCGTCATCGTGGCGAGCTTCTCCAGCCACGTGCACCGCGTGCAGCAGGTCATCGACGCCGCACACGCGCACGGCCGCCGGGTGGCGTTCCTCGGGCGCTCGATGGTGCGCAACATGACGATCGCCGAGCAGCTCGGCTACCTGAAGGTCCCGGACGGCGTGCTCATCGACTACCGCAAGGCGCGCGACCTGCCGGACGACAAGATCGTCTACATGTCGACCGGATCCCAGGGCGAGCCGATGGCAGTGCTCAGTCGCATGGCCAACCTCGACCACGCGATCGAGCCGGGGCCCGGCGACACCGTGATCCTCGCTTCCAGCCTCATCCCCGGCAACGAGAACGCGGTCTACCGCGTGATCGACGGCCTGACGAAGCTCGGCGCCGATGTGGTGCACAAGGCCAACGCCCGCGTGCACGTCTCCGGCCACGCCGCTGCGGGGGAGCTGCTGTACTGCTACAACATCCTGAAGCCGCGCAACGTCCTGCCGGTGCACGGCGAGTACCGCCATCTGATCGCGAACGCGAAGCTCGCGCAGGACACCGGGATCCCCGCGGAGCGCACCATCGTCGGCTCCAACGGCACCGTGATCGACCTGAAGGACGGTGTCGCCCGCGTCGCAGGGCAGCATGACATCGGCTTCGTGTACGTGGACGGCGCCACCGTCGGCGAGATCACGGACGCGGATCTGAAGGATCGTCGGATCCTGGGCGAAGAGGGATTCGTGTCCGTGATCGTCGTCGTCGACTCCACGACCGGGCGGATCATCTCCGGCCCCGAGATCCACGCGCGCGGCGTGGCCGAGGACGATTCGGTCTTCGACGACGTCGCGCCCAAGATCGTCGCCGCGCTCAAGGAGGCGGCGGGCAACGGCGTGCGCGACAGTCACGCGCTCTCGCAGATCGTCCGTCGCACGATCGGCCGCTGGGTGAACCAGAAGCTGCGCCGGCGCCCGATGATCGTCCCCCTCGTCATCGAGGCCTGAGCCCGCCGGTCCCGGGGCCTCGCCGGACCCTGAGCCCGCCGGTCCATGGGCCTCGCCGGTCCCAGAGCCTATCGAAGGGTCGGCCCGCGATCCCGCGGAAAGCCGCGTCATTGCGGGCCGATGTCGGTGCCCGGCCCTAGCGTGGAGACATGGCCAGGAGTCCCAGCGCGACCAAGAGCGCGGCGGAGAAGCCTTCGGCGCGCGCCCGCTCCGGAGCCGCGTCCGGGGCGAAGCCGCGCGCCAAGGCGGCGCCCGCCCCGCGCAAGTACGTCGACGAGCCGGACAAGCCGCCGATGATCGCGCGCGCCTGGATGGGCATCGCGCACGGCGTCGGCGGGCTGTTCCGCGCCTTCGGGCCGGAGAACCTGGAGAAGGAGCAGCGCCGCGACGGCTTCCCGTTCCTGCTCGTGCTGCTGGCCGTCGCCGGCGCCGTGGACGAATGGTTCTTCATCGGCAACGCCGTGGCCGCGAACATCAGCGCCTATTCGGTGGGCGGTCTAATCGGCCGCGCCGCATTCGTGATGCCGGTGCTGTTGCTCCTGCTCGCCGGCTGGCTGTTCCGGCACCCGTCGTCGGTGCACGACAACGGGCGGATCGGGATCGGCTTCGGCCTGTTCGTCGTCACGCTCGCCGGGTTCTGCCATGTCGCGGGCGGGCTGCCGCAGCCGAAGCAGGGGATGGTGGCGCTGAGCGCCGCGGGCGGTCTGTTCGGCTGGATGCTGGGGCAGCCGCTCAGCTACCTCACCGCGATCCCCGCCTACATCGTGCTGGCGCTGCTGGCCGCGCTCAGCATCCTGATCCTCACGAAGACGCCGCCGAACCGGATCGGGCAGCGCCTGGGCGACCTGTACGCCTGGATGTTCGACGCCGAACGCGCCGAGAAGCCGGCGAAGGTCGAGGATCCGGCGGCGGTCGATGACGCGGACAAGGTCGACGACCCCGACGTGCTGCCCTGGTGGCGCCGCAACAAGACGGGGCGCGAGGAGGATCCGGACGGCGGTCTGGGCTCTCAGGACCTCACCGAGCTGCTGACCGCGCAGGATGACACCCCGACCCTCGCGCAGGCGACCGCCTACGACCAGGCCGTCATCACCGACGCGGACGCCTACGACGACGTGACCGAGGTGCTCACCGATGTGCGCTCCGTCGCCGACGCGCTCGCCGAGCACCAGACCACGGCGCTCCTCGACGACGGCGACACCGGTGAGGTGGAGCTCGCCGGATTCGACGGCTTCGGCACCGCGGGCCCGGGGCAGAAGGGCCCGCAGGCGCCCGTCGCGCCCTACATCCTGCCGTCACCGGGAGCGCTCAAGGCGGGACCGCCGTCGGTCGCGCGCTCCGAGGCGAACGACCGGGTGGTCGAGCAGATCACCAACGTGCTCACCCAGTTCAACGTCGATGCGAAGGTCACCGGCTTCTCCCGCGGACCGACAGTGACCCAGTACGAGGTCGAGGTCGGCCACGGCGTCAAGGTCGAGAAGATCCTGCAGCTGAGCAACAACTTCGCGTACGCGGTCGCCTCGAACGATGTGCGGATCCTTTCGCCGATCCCCGGCAAGAGCGCGATCGGCATCGAGATCCCGAACGCCGACCGCGAGACGGTCGCGCTCGGCGACGTGCTGCGCTCCGCGGTCGCTCAGAAGAGCACGCACCCGATGACCATCGGCGTCGGCAAGGACGTCGGCGGCAACTTCGTGGTCGCGAATCTCGCCAAGATGCCCCACCTGCTGGTCGCCGGATCCACCGGATCCGGCAAGAGCAGCTTCGTCAACTCGATGATCACGAGCCTGCTGATGCGCGCGCGCCCCGCCGACGTGCGCATGGTGCTGATCGACCCGAAGCGGGTCGAGCTCACCAGCTATGCGGGAGTGCCGCACCTGATCACTCCGATCATCACGAACCCGAAGAAGGCCGCAGAGGCGCTGCAGTGGGTCGTCAAGGAGATGGACATGCGGTACGACGACCTCGCGTCGTTCGGATTCCGCCACATCGACGACTTCAACCGCGCGGTCCGTGCCGGCGAGATCGTGCTGCCCGCGGGCAGTGAGCGCGTGCTCAAGCCCTATCCGTACCTGCTGGTCGTCGTCGACGAGCTCGCCGACCTGATGATGGTCGCCCCGCGCGACGTCGAGGACTCCATCGTCCGGATCACCCAGCTCGCGCGGGCGAGCGGCATCCACCTGGTGCTCGCGACCCAGCGCCCGAGCGTCGACGTCGTCACGGGCCTGATCAAGGCGAACGTGCCGTCGCGTCTGGCCTTCGCCGTGACCAGCGTCACCGACAGCCGCGTCATCCTGGACAGCCCCGGCGCCGACAAGCTGATCGGCCAGGGCGACGCCCTGTTCTCGCCGATGGGCTCTTCCAAGCCGTTCCGTCTGCAGGGCGCCTGGGTCGACGAGAGCGAGATCGACGCCGTCGTCAAGCACGTCACAGGGCAGGCGCGCCCGGAGTACCGGCCGGACGTCGCCGAAGCCGTCGAGGGCAGGAAGAAGGAGGTCGACGAGGACATCGGCGACGACCTCGAGCTGCTTCTGGCGGCGGCCGAGCTCATCGTCTCCTCGCAGTTCGGCTCGACGTCGATGCTGCAGCGCAAGCTGCGTGTCGGCTTCGCCAAGGCCGGTCGGCTCATGGACCTGCTCGAGTCGCGCGAGATCGTCGGCCCGTCCGAAGGATCCAAGGCCCGAGACGTGCTGGTGACTACCGAGCAGCTGCCCGGAGTCCTCGCAAAGCTGCGCGGCGAGGATCCGCCGTCGAGCCATGCCGCGCCCGCCGGGCCTGTTCCCGCCACCCCGCCGATTCCGACGGCGCCGCCTCTTCCCGCCCCGCCCGTGCCCGCCACGGGGCATGCGGACGATCGCTACGGAGAGGATCCGCTGGAGGCCCAGTACCGCGCCCTTCCCGAGGTCGAGGCGGAGCCGGACGAGGACGCCTGGGGCCTCACCGGGCGCGACTGATGGCGATTCCCCGTCAGCTCCCCAACGCGATCACGGTCGCACGGATCCCGCTCGCTGTCGTCTTCTTCGTGGCGCTGCTGCTCGGCGGAACGAACGGAGCAGGCCAGCCCGTGCTGCGCTGGGTCGCTGCGGGACTGTTCATCCTGGCGATCTCGACCGACTGGGTCGACGGGTATCTGGCGCGCAAGTACGACCTGGTGAGCGACTTCGGCAAGCTGTGGGATCCGATCGCCGACAAGCTGCTGACCGGAGCGGGCTTCATCGGCCTCGCCATCCTGGGCGAGGTGTGGTGGTGGCTCGTGCTGATCATCCTGGTGCGTGAGTGGGGCATCACGGTGCACCGCTTCATCGTCGCCAAGGAGCACATCGTCGCCGCGGCGTGGATGGGGAAGATCAAGACCACGGTGCAGGCCGTGGCGCTGTCCTGGGCGCTGCTGCCGCTGCACGTGTGGATCGGGCTTCCCGTCTGGGCCATCACGACGACCGTGCTGATGGTCGTGGCGCTGATCCTCACGATCGCGAGCGGCATCGACTACATCGCCGCCCAGATCCGCGGGGCCCGCGCCGACCGGAACTCCGCCGGATGACACCGCCGCCGACGGACGCCGCGGCCCTGGTCGATGTTCTTCGGGCTCGCGGTCTCACGCTCGCCGTCGCGGAGTCCCTCACCGGCGGCGCGCTCTCGGCCGACATCGTCTCGATCCCCGGCGCATCCGCGGTGCTCAACGGCGCGATCGTCGCCTACGCCACTCCCGTCAAGGCGAGCGTGCTCGGAGTGGATCCGGCTTTGCTCGCCGCGCGTGGACCGGTCGATCCCGAGGTGGCGGAGCAGATGGCGGACGGCGTTCGCCGCGCCCTCGCCGTCGACGGACGCGCGGCCGATGTCGGCGTCTCCACCACCGGTGTCGCGGGGCCCACCGCGCAGGGCGGCCGGCCTGTGGGCACCGTGCACATCGGCGTGAGCACTGCTGCGGCGACGGTGAGCCGCACGTTCCGGTTCACTGGTGACCGCGCCGCGATCCGTTTGTCGACCGTCGAGGCTGCGCTCGCCCTGGTCGGGGATGTGATCGCGACGACGGACGCTGACGGCGCTTCCTCAGCCCGGGAATAGTAGGCTTGATCCCGAAGTTGAGTCGTGTGTGCTCACATTCAATGCACAGATCGAAATACTAGCGTCGAACCCACGGGGGCGAGTTAGACTGACCATCCGGTCGGCCGTCTCGAACAGTTCGACAGGGGAGAGGAGGTCCCGATGATTCTCGTACGACAGGAGATCGGCGACGTGCTGCGGGACTTCCGTCTGCAGAAGGGCCGGACGCTTCGTCAGGTCGCCGGCAAGGCGTCCGTCGCGCTCGGGTACCTCAGCGAGGTGGAGCGCGGTCAGAAAGAGGCGTCCAGCGAGATCCTCGCCTCAGTGGCCGAGGCGCTCGACGTGCCCATCTCGACCATCATGCGCGAAGTCGGCGATCGGATCGCGGAGCTCGAGGGTCTGCAGCCCATCCCGGACATGGTCCCGGACGAATTGGTGGCCTCGGTCGAGTCCGAACTGTCGCTGCGCTGATCGGATGCGGCGAAGCGAGTTCCTCCGTGCGGTGGATGCGGAGTTCGGCGTGCGCGGAGATGCGCTGGTCGCGGATCTGGTGCTGAGCACGGTGGGCGGCCGCACCGCGGCGCAGGCGATGGCGGACGGAGTCCCGGCGCGTGAGGTCTGGTTCGCGCTCTGCGCCGAGATGGACGTCCCCGAGGGGCGCTGGCACGGCGCGGGCCGGATGGAGCCCAAGCGGGCCTGAGCGCGGGCTTCGCGCTGGTGCGTGGATCGGCTCGTGTTCGATCGGTGCGTGAACATCCTCGGCGTGTCGTCGAAGACATGTTCGATGAGCGGGTATCGTCCTGCACAGATGGTTTCCTGATCGGATCGTCCACGGTTCCTGGGGCCGACGCCACAATGTCGGTGGCCCCTTCTAGCGTGTTCGACATGACCACGAGGTCATTCGCCTTGTCGGAGAGCTCGCTCCAGCCGGAGCAGTCGCGACAGCCTACAGGCGGCAGTTCACGAGCACGAAGGAGCACGTCATGCCCTCACCCGCAGACCGCGAGAAGTCCCTCGAGACCGCACTCGCTCAGATCGACAAGCAGTTCGGCAAGGGCTCGGTCATGCGACTGGGCAGCGACGAGCGCGCCCCCGTCGCCGTGATCCCCACCGGATCCATCGCCCTCGATGTCGCCCTCGGCGTGGGCGGACTGCCGCGCGGCCGCATCGTCGAGATCTACGGTCCTGAGTCCTCGGGAAAGACGACGCTGACCCTGCACGCGATCGCCAACGCGCAGCGCGCCGGCGGCATCGCGGCGTTCATCGACGCCGAGCACGCGCTCGACCCCGACTACGCCGCGAAGCTCGGCGTCGACATCGACGCACTGCTCGTCTCCCAGCCGGACACCGGTGAGCAGGCGCTCGAGATCGCCGACATGCTGGTGCGCTCGGGTGCCATCGACCTCATCGTCATCGACTCCGTGGCGGCGCTGGTGCCGCGCGCGGAGATCGAAGGGGAGATGGGCGACTCTCACGTGGGTCTGCAGGCCCGCCTGATGTCGCAGGCGCTGCGCAAGCTCACGGGCGGTCTGAACCAGACCAACACCACCATGATCTTCATCAACCAGCTGCGCGAGAAGATCGGAGTGTTCTTCGGATCCCCCGAGACCACCGCCGGCGGCAAGGCGCTGAAGTTCTACGCCTCGGTCCGTCTCGACATCCGCCGTATCGAGACCCTGAAGGACGGCGCGGAGGCGGTGGGAAACCGCACCCGCGTGAAGGTCGTCAAGAACAAGATGGCGCCGCCGTTCAAGCAGGCCGAGTTCGACATCCTGTACGGCATCGGCATCTCCCGCGAGGGCAGCCTGATCGACTTCGGCGTCGAGCACGGCATCGTGAAGAAGTCGGGGGCCTGGTACACCTACGACGGCGACCAGCTCGGCCAGGGCAAGGAGAACGCCCGCAACTTCCTGCTCAAGAACCCCGACATCGCTGCGACGATCGAGACTCAGATCAAGCAGAAGCTCGGCATCGGCGGTGCGTCGGTCCCCGCTGAGGCGGTCGACGAGCTGACGCAGCGGCGTCCGGCCTGATCATGACGGGCGACAGCGAGGGCGGGGTGTCGTCGGAAGGCGGACGCCTCGCCCCCGTGACCCCGCTGTTCCGCGGCCCGAGCTCGCGCCACCCCGCCGCGGCGGCGCTGCCTCGAGAAGGGGCGGCGCCACCGCGGCCGGAGCGATCCGGCAGGGGCGCCGCGGGTGCCGGGCCGTCCCGGCTCCGTGCGGTCGGTCGTCACAGCGTGGCCGAGCAGGACGAGGGTGATCCGCTCGATCAGGCGCGAGAAGTGCTGGTGCGCAAGCTCCGCACGAAGCAGCTGACGAGCCGGGAGGCGGCGGACGTCCTCCGTGAACTCTCCGTTGCGGCCGACGACCGAGCGCTCATCGTGGACGAGTTCGAGCAGCGGGGCTACCTCGACGACACGGCGCTGGCCGAGTACCTCGTCACCTCGGGCTCGGAGCGGAAGGGACAGGGGCGAGTCGCCATCTCCCGTGCACTCGCGCAGCGCGGCATCCCGCGGGAGATCGCGGATGAGGCGCTGTCCGCCCTTGAGGACGACGACGCGCAACGCGCGCTGGAATACGCGCGGTCCAAGGTCGCCGGTCTCCGCAGGTACGACGAAGACACCGCGATCCGCCGGCTCGTGGGCCAGCTCTCCCGGCGCGGCTACGGTGGCGGGGTCGCGATGAACGCCGCGCGTACCGCGTGGCGGGAGACGCCGTCGGGTGCAGGCAGGGGCCGGGTGCGGTTCGAGGACTCCGACTGACGGTGAGGCCCGATGGGGCCGGTGGCCGTGCGCCGAAAGTAGAATGGCTGACATCATGACCATTCCCCTCAGCGAACCCACGATCATCGCGGCCTCCGATGCGGCGCTCGATGATGCGGGACGTCCGCGCACGTACGAGGTGCGCACGTTCGGCTGCCAGATGAACGTGCACGACTCGGAGCGGCTCTCCGGCTCGCTGGAGAGCGCCGGCTACGTCCGCGTCGACGCGGACGCCGAAGCCGACATCGTCATCATCAACACCTGCGCCGTGCGCGACAACGCCGCCGGCAAGCTCTACGGCACGCTGGGCCACCTGAAGAGCCGTAAAGACAAGCACGCCGGCATGCAGATCGCCGTCGGCGGCTGCCTGGCGCAGATGGACAAGCAGGCCGTGCTCGACAAGGCACCTTGGGTCGACGTCGTCTTCGGAACTCACAACATGGGCTCCCTCCCGGGACTGCTCGAGCGCGCGCGCCACAACGGCGAGGCCGAGCTGGAGATCCTGGAGTCGCTCGAGGTCTTCCCGTCCACGCTGCCCACACGGCGTGATTCCGCGCACAGCGGCTGGGTCTCGATCTCCGTCGGCTGCAACAACACCTGCACGTTCTGCATCGTGCCGAGCCTGCGCGGCAAGGAGAAGGATCGTCGCCCCGGTGACATCCTGAACGAGCTCCGCCTGCTGGTCGACGACGGTGCGATCGAGGTCACCCTGCTCGGCCAGAACGTCAACTCCTACGGCGTCGAGTTCGGCGACCGTCAGGCGTTCGGCAAGCTGCTGCGCGCGGCGGGGGAGATCGAGGGACTCGAGCGGATCCGGTTCACCAGCCCGCACCCGGCGGCCTTCACCGACGATGTCATCGATGCCATGGCCGAGACTCCGAGCGTGATGCCGCAGCTGCACATGCCGCTGCAGTCCGGCAGTGACCGGATCCTGCGTGCCATGCGCCGCTCCTACCGCAGCGAGAAGTTCCTCGGGATCCTCGACCGGGTGCGCGCGAAGATCCCGAACGCGGCGATCTCCACCGACATCATCGTCGGCTTCCCCGGCGAGACCGAAGAGGACTTCGAGGACACGATGCGGGTGGTGGAGCAGGCTCGCTTCGCCAGCGCATTCACGTTCCAGTACTCGATCCGCGAGGGCACCCCGGCCGCGACCATGGCGGATCAGGTCCCGAAGGCGGTCGTGCAGGCGCGTTACGACCGGCTCATCGCCCTGCAGGAGCGCATCTCCCTCGAGGAGAACCAGCGTCAGCTCGGTCGCGAGGTCGAGGTGCTCGTCTCCGTCGGAGAAGGCAAGAAGGACGCCGAGACCCACCGCCTCACTGGCCGCGCTGAGGACAACCGCCTCGTGCACTTCGAACTGCCCGAAGGATCGGACCGGCCGCGCCCCGGCGACGTCGTCACGGTCACGGTCACACATGCGGCACCGTTCCACCTGCTGGCTGACTCGGCCGACGGCGCTCCGCTGAAGATCCGGCGCACGCGCGGCGGCGACGCCTGGGACCGCTCGCAATCCGAGTCCTGCGCGGTACCCGCAGCGCCGGCCGTTGATGGCGCACCCCGGGCGGTGTCGCTGGGCCTGCCGACCCTGCGCATCGGGGTGTGAGCGAGACGCCGCCCACAGACGCCGCCGCGCGCCTGTGGGCCGTCGTCGGCGCGACGGGCACGGGCAAGAGCGCTCTCTCGCTCGACCTCGCTGAGGCACTGACCGCGGTGGGCCGCGGCGCGGAGATCGTGAACGCCGACGCCATGCAGCTCTACCGCGGTATGGACATCGGCACCGCCAAGCTCCCCGTCGCAGAGCGCCGCGGCATCCCGCATCACCTCTTCGACGAGCTCGACGTGAGCGAGGATGCGGCGGTCGCCGGGTACCAGCCGCGGGCGCGCGCAGCGATCGAGGCGATCCATGCCCGCGGCGCGGATGCGATCCTGGTCGGGGGATCCGGCCTGTACGTGTCGAGTGTGCTGTACGACTTCCGCTTCCCGCCGCGGGACGACGCGCTGCGCACCCGGCTCGAGGCCGAGCTGACGGAGCACGGCCCCGTGCCGCTGCTGGCACGCCTGAAGGAGCAGGATCCGGCGACGGCGGCCAGGGTCGATCCGAAGAACGGCCGCCGCCTCGTCCGAGCGCTCGAAGTGCTCGCGCAGGGGGAGCGGACGCACGGCGCCGCCCTTCCGGAGCGCCCCGTGCTCTGGGCCCCGCGGACCCGGGTGCTCGCACTCGGCGTCGAACGCGCCGTGCTGGTCGAGCGGCTGGACTGCCGCGTCGAGCGGATGTGGGCGGCGGGCCTGCTGGACGAGGTCGCGCAGCTGCGCGCCCACGGTCTCGAACGGGGGACCACGGCACGCCGGGCGATCGGCTACGCCCAGGCGCTCGCCCAGCTCGAGGGGACGCTCACCCAGGACGAGGCGATCGCCGAGACCCAGGCGCTCACCCGTCGGTACGCCCGACGCCAGGTGTCCTGGTTCCGCCGCTACGCGGAAGCGGAGTGGATCGACGCGCGGAGTCCGATCGACGTGCACGGGATCGTGGAGGAGAGCGAATGACCGCCGCATTCGAGATCAGGGCGTTCCAGCGCCGCGACACCGACGCGGTCATCGCGCTCTGGGAGGACGCGGGCCTGACCCGTCCGTGGAACGACCCCCGCGCCGACATCGAACGCAAGCTGCGTGTGCAGCCCGAGCTGTTCCTCGTCGCGGAGGAACCGGCCGACGGTGATCCCTCCGGCCGGATCGTCGGATCCGTGATGGGCGGCTACGACGGGCACCGGGGTTGGCTGTACTACCTCGCCAGCGCGTCCGATCGCCGGGGCGCCGGCATCGGACGCGCGCTCGTCGCCGAGGCGGAGCGGCTGCTTCAGGCGATGGGATGCCCCAAGGTGCAGCTCATGGTCCGCACCGGCAACGAGCAGGTGCTCGGCTTCTACGACGCTCTCGGCTACGAGCGCTTCGAGGTGGGCAACACCGGCAAACGGCTCATCCACGACGTCTGATCCCCACGACGGATTCTCGGCATCTCGACCGTGGGGCGGGTGATTCTGCTCAGAGCGGATCCGCTCGCGTCGTCGTGAACGGCCTGCCTAGCATGGCGCCATGACCTCGACGCGCGAGACCCCCGGTACGGAACACCCCACGGCAGAGCCCGAGCGGCTCTGGCGCGAAATGGTCGGCGAACTGCTGCGGGATGCCCGCATCGGGCGCGGCGAGACGCTCGCGGAGACGGCACGCCGTGCCGGCGTCTCCCCGCAGTATCTGTCCGAGATGGAGCGCGGCAGGAAAGAAGCGTCCAGTGAGATGCTGGCCGCAGTCTCCGGCGCGCTCGAACTGACGCTGCTCGATCTGACCCTCGGTGTCGCCGAGCGGATCACGATGGGCTCCGCCGCGCCGATCCGGCAGGCCGCTCAGCCCGCCCGCGGAACCTACGCGCTGGCTGCCTGAACAACGCCCGACGAGCTCGTGCCGGCAGGCGATGTGTGCTCCGGGGGGACCTGCACGACGACCTGATCGACCAGCCCGTAGTCGCGCGCTCCCTCGGCGGTCAGCACGAGATCACGGTCCGTGTCGGTTCGCAGGCGCTCGGCCGTCTGCCCGCTGTGCGCGACCAGGATCCGCTCCAGATCGTCCCGCACCCGCACCACCTCGTCGGCCTGCAGGATGAGATCGGGGATCGTGCCGCGCCCCTGCGCAGCCGGCTGATGCAGGATCACACGCGCGTGCGGCAGCGCCGCGCGTTTGCCCGGCGCGCCCGCGGCGAGCACCACCGCGCCGACCGACACCGCCTGCCCGATGCAGAACGTCGCCACGTCGGAGCGGATGAACCGCATCGTGTCGTACACGGCGAGCATGGCGCTGGGATCGCCGCCGGAGCAGTTGATGTACAGCTGGATGTCGCGGTCCGCGCTGGTGGCGTCCAGATGCAGCAGCTGGGCGACGAGCACGTTGGCGACATCCGCATCCAGCGGGGTGCCGAGATAGATCACCCGCTCGGACAGCAGGTGCGAGTACACGTCGAGCACGCGATCCCCGCGCGGGGAGGTCGCGATCACGTTGGGGACGAGGAATGAGGCCATGTCATGCTCCTTCTGCGGTCAGGCCGATGCTGCGGCGGGTGAGCGGGGGCAGGATCGCCGCGAAGTCGGCGGTGATCTCGTCGATGAAGCCGTACTCCCGTGCCTCCTCGGCGCTGTACCAGCGGTCGTGCAGCGAGTCCTCGAAGACCCGCTCGATCGGCTGGCCGGTGTCCTCGGAGATGAGCCCGAGCACGGTGTCGCGGGTGTGCCTCAGGTCCGCCGCCTGCAGGGCGACGTCGACCGCCGTGCCGCCGATCCCGGCCGATCCCTGGTGCAGCAGGATGCGGCTGTGCGGCAGTGCGCGTCGCTTGCCTTTCGTCCCCGCCGACAGCAGGAATTGGCCGGCGCTGCAGGCCAGCCCGAACGCGACCGTCGCGACGTCGCAGGGGACGGTGCGCATGAGATCGCGGATCGCGAGCATCGCCGGGACGGATCCGCCGGGGGAGTGGATCCACAGCGTGATCTCGGCGGCGGGATCCTCCGCGGCGAGGGCGAGCAGCTGCGCCATGAGCAGGACGCCGTTGTCGTCGTCAAGGACCCCGTCGAGGACGAGGACCCGGCGGGCGAACAGCATGCGGCGGGTGTCGGCGTCGAACAGGTTGCGAGGCGCATCTTCGGTCATGTCCTCAGCGTGCGACCTCGGTGCGCGTCCCGCGAGCGGATCTGCCCCCGGCGGATCCGCCCAGGGCAGAGCCGCGCGCTCGACCCCTGAGCCCGGCGACGGGCCGCGCCCGTAGAATCGACGCATGGTCGCATTCACCAAGGGGCACGGCACCGGCAACGATTTCGTCATCATCGCCGACCCCGACGGCGCGCAGGAGTTCAGCGCGGAGCAGGTCGCCGCGCTCTGCGATCGGCACTTCGGCATCGGCGGGGACGGTCTGCTGCGCGTGGTCCGTTCGGCCGCGCTCCCCGAAGGAGCCGTCGCCCTCGCTGAGAACCCCGCGGCCGAGTGGTTCATGGACTACCGCAACGCGGACGGATCCGTCGCCGAGATGTGCGGCAACGGCGTCCGGGTGTTCGCGCACTACCTGCTGCGCACAGGGCTCGCCGCGCTCGACGAGGGTGCATCGCTGGCGATCGGCACTCGAGCGGGCGTGCGCGAAGTCACGCGCAGCGACGACGGATATCGCGTCGACATCGGCACCTGGCGCCTGTCCGGTCACGACCCGCTCGCGCGGACCGGCGGGCTGAGCGTGCCCCGGCCGGGGCTCGGCATCGACGTCGGCAATCCGCACGTCGTGGTCGCGATCGCCTCGGATGCCGAGCTCGACGGCCTCGAACTGACGCGGGGACCCGAGCTCGCCCCGATGCCCGAGCACGGCGCGAACGTCGAGTTCGTCGTGCCCGCCGAACCGCTCGTGCAGGACGGCATCGGCCGCGTGCGCATGCGCGTGTTCGAACGCGGCGTGGGCGAGACGCTCAGCTGCGGCACCGGCGTCGTGGCCACGGCGCTCGCCGTGCGGCACTGGGCGGGCGCGAGCGCCCCGGACGAGTGGCTCGTCGAGGTTCCTGGCGGCACGCTGCGGGTGACCATGGCTCCCGGAGCCGATGGCGAGCACGCCTTCCTGTCCGGTCCCGCCCAGCTCGCGTTCTCGGGCGAGATCGAACTCGCCTGACGGGCGAGGCCTGACGGGCGGGGTCGGTCACTGCCTCTCAGGGGCGCTCAGGGCAGTTCGATGACCTCGGTGCGCGGAGTTCCGTGCCGGCGCACCTTGAGCACCCGGAAGCCGCGGGCGGTCGTCGCGCGCCAGATGCTGTAGCCGTCATCGAAGGTGGACGCCAGCCAGCGCTGCAGGGAATCGGCGCCGAGGTTGCGGCTCACCACGAACCAGCCGTCCGCGCGTTCGTCGAGCCGCGGGATCCACTGCTCCAGCAGATCGTGCAGCTCGCTCTTGCCGACCCGGATGGGCGGATTCGAACGGATCGTCCGGAACGACACGTCCGCGGGAACATCGCCCGGCGTCACGGCGTTGACATTGTCGAGGCCGAGTTCGGCGGCGTTGCGGCGTACGAGGTCGAGCGCCCGCTCGTTCACGTCGACCGCCCAGACGGTGGCGTGCGGGGCGGCGAGGGCGAGGGACAGCGAGATCGGTCCCCAGCCGCAGCCGAGATCGAGAATGTGACCGCCGGGCGGGGGAGGCGGCGTGTTCGCGAGGAGCACGGAGGTGCCGACGTCCAGATGTTCGGGGCTGAAGACACCGGCTGCGGTGGTGAGTTCGACCTCTCGGCCCGCAAGAGTGACCCTGATCCTGCGGAGGTTCTCGGGGCTTGCGGGAGCCGCAGTGAAGTAGTGGTCCGACCCCATGCAGCGAGCGTACCGGACACGCACAGCTAAAGTTAAGGCGCCCGACCGATTTCGGTGGGTGCGAGAAAGGTGCGGATGACGCAGTCCACGACACATGACGAGCACGGCGACGCGGTCGAGCGCGTTCTGGCAGCAGCGGAGCGGCGCGCAGAATCGCACGTGTTCGGAGCCGCCCAGGCGCTGCAGGACACGGCGACGGCCGGTTACGGCTCGGGCGACGGCGAGCAGTGGGATCTCGAGGAACGGCACGCGCTGCGGCGCGTCGGCGGTCTCTCCACCGAACTCGAGGACGTCACCGAGGTCGAATACCGCCAGCTGCGGCTGGAGAACGTCGTCCTCGTCGGCGTGTACCCGCAGGGTGCGCAGGACGATGCGGAGAACTCGCTGCGCGAACTCGCCGCCCTCGCGGAGACCGCCGGCGCCGTGGTGCTGGACGGGCTGCTGCAGCGCCGCCCGCATCCGGATCCCGCGACCTATCTCGGTCGCGGCAAGGCGCAGGAGCTCAAGGACATCGTCGCGGCCGTCGGCGCCGACACCGTGATCGCCGATGCCGAGCTCGGCTCGTCTCAGCGTCGCGCCCTGGAGGACGTGGTCAAGGTCAAGGTGATCGACCGCACCACCGTGATCCTGGACATCTTCAGCCAGCACGCCAAGAGCCGGGAAGGTCGGGCGCAGGTCGAGCTCGCGCAGCTCGAGTACCTGCTTCCGCGTCTGCGCGGGTGGGGCGAGTCGATGAGCCGTCAGGCCGGTGGCCAGGTCGGCGCGGGCGGCGCGGGCATGGGATCGCGCGGACCGGGTGAGACGAAGATCGAGCTGGACCGGCGACGGATCCGCACCCGGATGGCCATGCTGCGCAAGCAGATCCGTGACTTCAAGCCCGCACGTGAGGCCAAGCGCGCCGAGCGCAAGCGGCACACGATCCCGTCGGTCGCGATCGCCGGGTACACGAACGCCGGCAAGTCCAGCCTGCTGAACGCGCTCACGAGCGCGGGTGTGCTGGTCGAGAACGCCCTGTTCGCCACCCTGGATGCGACGGTTCGCCGCTCCGAAACCGCCGACGGCCGGGTCTACACGCTCACCGACACGGTCGGATTCGTCCGCAACCTGCCGCACCAGCTGGTCGAGGCCTTCCGCTCCACGCTCGAGGAGGTCGGCGACGCCGACGTCATCGTGCACGTGGTGGACGGATCCCACCCGGATCCGGCCGGGCAGATCAAGACCGTCCGCGACGTCATGGGCGATGTCGGAGCGCGCGAGGTTCCCGAGATCGTGGTCTTCAACAAGGCCGACCTGATCGACGAGGACGAGCGGATGGTGCTGCGCGGGCTCGTCCCCGGGGCGTATTTCGTCTCCTCGCGGAGCGGCGAGGGCATCGAGGAGCTGCGGGCGGCGATCGACGCGATCCTGCCCAAGCCCGCCGTGGAGATCGTGGCCGTGGTTCCGTACGACCGGGGCGACCTGGTGGCAGCCGTGCACGAGAGCGGGCTGCTGCTCGACGTCGTGCACGAGGAGGCCGGCACCCGGATCCATGCGCACGTGTCGGAGCGTCTGGCCGCCGAGCTCACCCCGTTCGCGATCTGACGGCCCGCTCTTCCCGCAGCCGCGGGCGCGCGCGTAGAATTCGCGCACCGCGGCGCATTTCCGCGCCTCGGCGAGGATTGATGCGTGAAGGAGGACCATCAGATGAAACGACTGGCGATCGGATGTGCGATCGCGCTGGGGCTCGTTGCAGCAGGATCCACCGCAGCCTATGCGGGCGAATACACCGGAAATGGGGATCCGACCTCAGGACCCGCCCACGCCGCGTCCGAGTGCGCCTATTCGGGCCTCGACATCGCGGATTCGATCGAGAACAACCCTCCGGGGTTCAACGACGACGCGATCGCGGTGCGGGGCAGCCAGAGCCCCGGCGGCGTCGATCGGTACCACGGGGTGCAGTCCTATGGGTCCTTCGTCAAGGCCGGACTGAAGGACGTCGTGCCGTCACCGGGGATGGCATGCAACCCGAGCGGAACGCGCTGATTCGCGGTTCCTTCCCACCGCCGATGATCGGGAAATGACGGTCACCGGGGCTTGATCACCCGAAAGGGTCCGAGCGCGGTTCCCGGCTCAGCCGGCCAGGAACCGCGCTTCGACGGTCGCCGCGATCGCGATGTCGTCTCCCTGCAGTTCCACGCCGACCGCCTCCGGGGGCGCGGCAAAGGCGCGCATCGCCTTCGCCTGCAGACCCGGCGTCGCAGTGCTGTCCGCGAGCAGGCCGGCGTCGGCGATCTCGACCGGCACCACCCGAGCGAGTCCGAGGGCGGCGGCGTACGCGCCCGCGCGGGTGAGCGCGGTGCGCACGGCCTCCGCGGCGACCTCCTGCTCGACGCGCGCGCGGGTCTCCGGCGTGAGCGTCCAGTCGGTGGCGGAGAGCGATACGCCGTCCCAGGAGGAGATCTCGGCCACCCAGCCGGAGAGCTCCGCGAAGTGGACGAACGTCGCGGTGAAGTCGACCGCGGCATGGTAGACGAGCGCGAGTCGGGTGCCGTCTCCGCTCCACGGGCGTTCCGAGCGCACGGCCAGCCGCTTGCTGGACCAGGTCGTGACGGCACCCTCTTCTTCGCGGGTCTGGATCCCTTCACGCACCGGAGCGGCGAGCGCGAGCGTGCGCTCGACGACGTCCGCCCGGTCCGGTCCCTCCCATGAGACGGACAGGCTCACGATGGCGCGCTCGGGCGCGACACGCACCTCGTGCTCGCCGCGGACGGTGATCATGACCTCGCTCATGTCGCGACTCTACGGCACGCCGCCATCGCGACGAGGCGGGTCCGATGCGCCGCGGAATGGCGGGCGGCGTCGAACCGTTGTAGTCTGTGATGCTCGGGTGTTTCGGCACCCGGTGACAATTCCACAGTGCGACAGCGGCTCCTTCGAGAGAAGGACCACGGGGCTGATCGGTTTCGACAGCGCCTGTGAATCCACGAGAAGCGGGCCGAGGATGCAGGGTTATCTCGTGAACGCTCCCTGCAAAACAATAAGTGCCAACACAAAGCGCACTGACTTCGCCCTCGCTGCGTAAGCGAGCCCGATAGTCCGTCAGGCCGTATGTGATTCCGATACGGATCCTGGCGTCATCTAGGAATCTTGCTGTGTGACGGCGTCTGGACGTCACGCGGGACTCTTCCCAGGCTGGGCTTGTCGACTTAGGTGTCTGTGACAAAGGTCGGAGCCGAGTAGAACGTCTGCACAGAATGCGCCCGGAGAAGGCGTGGAGACTCAGCGTTGGACGGGGGTTCGATTCCCCCCAGCTCCACCACGAGCTCCGCTCGTCAGAACCAAGCCGCTGTCGCCGAGAAGCCCTCGGGATCCCGCACCTGTGCAGGATCCCGAGGGCTTCGTCGTGTCAGGGCGGATTCAGCCCATGACCACCGGCTGGGTCTCGTACACGTCGATGGTGCCGCCCATCGCGGTGTGCGGGTGGCCGTCGAGCAGCGCGGCGATCTCGTCGTATGAGTCCGCCTGCAGCAGCGAGTATCCGCCGACGGTCGGATCGGCGCCGGGGGAGACCGGGGCTGTGGGGTCGCCGAAGTTGACGATCGCGTCGCCGGCGCGTTCGGCCCACGCGTTCCAGGCGTTCATCATCTCGGCGCCCTGCTCCGGGGTGGGCTCCGGCATCGCGGCCATCGCGGCCGGATCGGCGCGGTAGATCAGCAGGTAGTTGGTCATGGGATGCTCCTCGTGCTCGGGTGATGCGTTCGGATCGCCGCCGGAATCGTGGCGGCACACACAGAGGATCCCGCGTCCGGGCTCCCGGCAGAAGAGCCCCGCGGCGTTTCATAGGGTTCTCCGGGGATCCGGAGCGTCAGCTCATCCGAGACCAGATCAGGTAGCCGATGATCAGGGCGACGACGACCCCGCCGATGAGGGCGGAGCGGGTCTTCGAGGCCCGTGCCCTCAGCGAATTCTGCCGACCCGCTGTCTCGCCCTCTGCGCCCGAGGGGGCCTCGGCGGCGAAGTCGGCCCTTGTCGCGGAGGCGAGCGTCTCGCGCTCGCCCTCTTCTCTGCCGAGTGCGGCGAGGATCCCGTCCAGGTCGCGGATCCGGTGCAGGGTCAGCGGGTGCGTCGGGCCGAGCACCTCGGTGGACAGCGTGACCGCCTGTTCGGCGAGCAGACGGGCGCGGGGGAGGTCTCCGCCGTCCTGCACCGCACCGGCCAGGGCCGCCAGGGTGCTCAGCGTGTGCGGATCCCGGGCGCCGAGGGCCGCGGTGCGGTGCTCCAGTGCGTGTTCGAACCGCCGGGCGCTCTCCGCGGGCCGGCCGAGATGGCGCTCCTCGAGGGCCCGGTTGTGCAGCGTGATCAGGGTGTCGCGATGCTCCGGCCCCAGCACGCGGACCTGCACCTCGTACAGGCGGTCGTAGGACGCCGCGGCTTCGGCGTCGCGATCGAGCTGGCAGGCGGCGAGCGCGAGATTGCCGAGCACGCGCAGCGCCGGCACGCTCTCGCCCGCTCCCTCTGCCTCCAGCGCCTCCAGCACCGGTCGCAGCAGCGCCTCCGCCTCAGCGGGCCGGTCGCTGTTCAGATACACGGCGGCGAGGTCGATCGCGCGGTGCACATCACCGGACGCGTCGTACAGTGCGCGCATCTCGGCGCACGCCTCGTCGGTGCGGCCGAGCTCCTGCAGGGCCAGGGCGCGAGAGTTGCGCAGGCCGTCGATCGCGGAGCGGGTCGCGCCGTCGCGCTCCGCGTCGGCGATCGCCCGGCTCAGCGTCTCCTCGCCCTCCGCGGTGCGCCCGAGGCCGCGCAGGGTGACGCCGATCGCCTGCCGGGATTGCGCGATCCGTGTCGCTGCACCGCGGCGTTCGTCCGGCGTCTCTGACTCGTCTGCCAGTGCGTGCTCCAGTTCCAGTGAGCGCTGGTAGTCGGCCAGCGCCTCCTCGCCCCGCCCCGCGTCGCGCAGCCGCGCGCCCAGCTCGTCGCGCACACCGATCTCGTGACGCCGGGCGTCGCCTCCGTAGGAGCGGAGGCGATCCGCACCCGCACGCAGGAGATCGAGGGCGTCCGCGGAGAGCGGGTCGAACCCGGAGGCGCGATCCGCCCAGGCGCGTCGCAGCTCGCCGAACAGCTCGTCATCCGACGCCCGTGCGCCCTCCCCGCCGTGACCGTCGTCCGCCCGGGCCGATGCGCGCTGCGCGCAGGCGTCGTCGATCGCCGCGCAGCGCTCCGCAGCCCGTGCTCGTGCCAGGTCGGCCAGGGCGGCGGATCTGTCCGCCGCGGAGGCGTCCAGGAGAACCCGTGCCTCGAGGTTCCGCGACCTCAGCGCCACCCGATCGAGCGGACCATGCTCGGCGGCGTCATCGACGATCGCGCGGGCCTCGTCGACGAGTCCTCGACGGCCGGCGCGGTCGGATCCGTCCAGCTGCACCTCGACGGCGACCATGCGGGTGTTCAGCACCTGACGGCTGGTCGGGCCGAACCGGGCCGTCTCCAGGACGGTGATGCGGCGCAGCAGCGGCAGCGGATCCTCGGCAGGCGCCCCGGAGCGGGCCAGCAGGCGCAGCACGGAGACGCGGAACCGCATCGTCTCGAGAGTGAGCGGATCGTCCTCCCCGCGCACCCGGCCCAGGGCCGGGACCAGCAGGGCGAGGTCCGCCTCCGCGCCGATCGCGTCCGAGGACCAGAACCGCGTCCTGGCGCGCCACCACCAGGCGTCCAGCGTCGCGGGATGGTCCAGGCCGAGCAGTACGCGTCGACCGTCCAGCACGTGCCCCCACAGCAGGGCGGAGACGTCGTCTTCATCGAGGCGCGACAGCTCCCTGGCTTTCGCCGCGAGCGCCATGAGATGGTTGCCGCCGCCCTCCTGGTCCGCCGCCGCGCGGGCGATCAGCAGGTCGTACGCCCGCAGGCCCTCGTCGGTGTCCCGGCGGGTCAGCCAGAGCGCCCGGCGTTCCAGCAGCCACAGCACGCGGCCGTGCGCCACGCCGAGCTGCTGCTCGCCCTCCGCGATCAGCGCGTCCAGGTCCGCGATCACCGCGGGCGGGACGGTGTCCGGATCCTGCCCCACGATGCGCTCCGCGGCACGGGCGTACAGACGATCGTCGATCAGCTGTTCGCGTGACGCGTCGAGGTGCGCACGGTCGGCCAGTGCGGTTTCGCAGACCTCGGCGAGTGTGCGGTACATCTCGCGGGCCTCCGCGGTCCGCTCCAGCTCATCGAGTCCGTAGGCGAGCCCGCGCAGAGCGCTGCGGTGAGTGGGTCCGCCCTCGCCCTCGGTCATCACGGCCCGCGGGATCAGGGCCCGGAAGGCGTCGAGGGCTCGGCCGATGCGCTCCCGATCCTCGCTGCCGACGTCCGCCCAGGCGGATGCGAGCGCATCGTCCGTCACATCTCACCCCGCCGTCTGCACCTGCTCCAGGAATGCCGTGTGCAGCACGCCGTTCGTGGCGAGCGCCGAGCGCGCCGACAGGGTCGGGCTGCCATCGAACGCCGTCGCGGTCCCGCCGGCCTCGGCCACGATCGCGAACGCCGCGGCGATGTCATACTCCTTGACGCCGAACTCGGCGACCATGTCGAGACGGCCTTCGGCGAGCATCATGTACGCGAACACGTCGCCGTAGGCGCGGTCGCGCCACACCCGGCGGGACAGCGCCACGAGCCGGTCGAGGTGCCCTGCCTCGTCCCACTGCGCGATGCTCTGGAAGCTGATGCTCGCATCGTCGAGCGAGGAGACGTCGGAGACCCGGATCGCCCGCGGCTCCGCGTCGGTCGACGCCCAGGCGCCGAGTCCGGGGGCCGCCCACCAGCGGCGGCCGAGCGCGGGCATGCTCACGACGCCGACCCGGGCGACGCCGTCGACCGCCAGGCTGATCATGGTGCCCCAGAGCGGAACGCCGCGGAGGAAATTGGCTGTCCCGTCGATCGGGTCGATGATCCACTGCCGCTGCGCATCGCCGGTGGTCCCGAACTCCTCGCCGAGGATGCCGTCCTCCGGGCGTTCGGACTGCAGCATGTCGCGGATCGCGCGCTCGGTGGCGAGGTCGGCGTCGGTGACATGGGAGTGGTCGGCCTTCAGCGAGACGCTCAGATCCGCGGCGTCGAAACGCGGCAGCGACTGCGCATCGGCGGCATCGGCAAGGCGGAGGGCGAGGTCGAGGTCGCTCTGGAATTCGGCTTCGGCGCGGGTCTCAGTCACGCCTCCAAGGATACGGTGCCGGACCCGTCGGTTCTGGGGCGAGAGGGCTCGCGGCGCACTTGGAACGCACGACACGCCAGGGATGCGCGGGCACCCCGCCCGGATTTCACATCCGTCGGATCCGCTGGTAATGTGATTCCTCGGCCGGGCAACCGGTCTGCCGCGCACCTCTAGCTCAATCGGCAGAGCAACTGACTCTTAATCAGTGGGTTCTGGGTTCGAGTCCCAGGGGGTGCACAAACCCCCGATCTCTCGCCAGATCGGGGGTTTTTTCGTGCGCGGCGGCGCTGGCGGCGCGGGTGCCTCAGAGCTGGTCGTAGGGCACGGCGGGGTCCGCGAGCAGCACCGGATCGACGACGCGGTGCTCCGCGATGAGGGGCTTGATCTGGTCGATCACGTCCCACACGTTCACGTTCATCGCCGCGAGGATCCGATCCTCCTCATCCAGCCAGAAGGCGACGAACTCGCGCGTCGCCAGATCTCCCCGCACGACGACGCGATCGTCTGAGGAGGCGTGTCCGATGTACTCGCTGCCGAGGTCGTACTGGTCGGTGTAGAAGTACGGGAGTTCCGTGTACGGCGTGCTCCCGCCGAGCAGTGCGGCGACCGCCGCCGCCGGCTGGTTCAGCGCCGTGGCCCAGTGCTCGACCCGCACCCGGTGACCGAGAACGGGGTGGTCGTGGTTCGCGATGTCGCCGACGGCGTACACGTCGGGGTCGCTGGTGCGCAGGCTGGCATCGACGAGGACGCCGTTGTCGACCGCGATCCCGGCCGCCTCGGCGAGATCGGTGACGGGCCTCACGCCGATGCCGATGACGATCGCGTCGGCCGGGACGACCTCGCCGTCCTGCAGCCGCACACCGGTGGCGTGGCCGTCGACCGTGTCGATCCCCGCGATCTGCACGCCGGTGCGCACCTCCACCCCGTGCGCGGTGTGCAGGTCGGCGAACACCTGAGCGATGGTCGGACCGAGCACGCGCAGCAGCGGCAGCTCAGCGCCCTCCAGGATGGTGACCGTCGTGTCGGAGGCGCGCGCCGCGGCCGTGACCTCCAGGCCGATCCACCCGCCGCCGATGATCACCAGTCGCCTGCCGGGTCCGAATGCGGCGCGGATCGCGTCGGCATCCTCCACGGTGCGCAGGTAGTGCACGTTGTCGGCATCCGCTCCGTCCAGCGGCAGCTTCCGGACTGTGGATCCCGTGGCCAGCACGAGCTTGTCGTAGGGGAGCGTCGTGCCGTCGTCGAGGGTCACCTGGTGCGCGGCCGTGTCGATCGCGGTCGCGCGCACGCCCTGGCGCAGGGTCACGTCGTGACCGTCGTACCAGCTCTGCGGGTGCACGACCGCGCTGTCGAAAGCTGCCTTGCCGGCGAGGTAGTCCTTGGACATCGGCGGGCGCTCATAGGGCAGGTGATCCTCCGCGGCGATCAGGGTGACCCTGCCGGCGTGCCCGCCGTCGCGGAGCGCTTCCGCGGTCTTGGCCCCGGCGAGGCCCCCGCCGATGATGACGATGTTCTCCGTGGTGCTCATGCGGCTCTCCTGATGCTCTGTGTGATCGGTCATGATGCGGTGATGCCGGACAGGGCGAGGAACTCCTGCCGGGAGCGCGGATCCTCGCGCAGCTGTCCGAGCAGCGTCGAGGTGACGGTGCTCGAACCGGTCGCCTGCGCGCCGCGCAGGGTCATGCACGAGTGCGTGGCGGTGATCACCACTCCGACGGCGCGCGGCGCGAGGTTCTCCTGCAGCCAGTCGGCGATCTGCTTGGTCAGTCGCTCCTGGGTCTGCGGGCGGCACGCGAAGTGCTCCACGATCCGGGCGAGTTTCGACAGGCCGACGATCCGCTCTCCCGGCAGGTAACCGACCGTGGCCCGGCCGGTGAACGGCAGCAGGTGGTGCTCGCATATCGAGCGCACCGGCACATCCTTCACGATCACCAGTTCGTCGTACCCCTCCTCGTTCGGGAAGGTCGTGAGGTCGAAGGGCCGGGGGCTGAGCAGCTCCGCCCAGGCGCGCGCCATCCGCGCGGGGGTGGCGCGCAGGTGCTCGGACTCCAGTGAGACCCCCAGCGCGTCCAGGAAGTCTTCGGCCGCCAGCTCCGCCCGTGCCAGATCAGGTTCGGCGCCGCCACCGCCCACGCGCAGGGGAGCGGTTCGCCGGGGCGGGGCCAGATCCGGGCCTGCCTCGAGCATCGGCAGCGAGAACGTCTCGGACATGACCGCACCTTTCTATAAATTTCCTCTGTGTTTTTTAGAATGGCACTCTCGCGACCTTTCGTCAAGATATATTTGTTTTAGAAGGAGGCGCGCGTGAGCACTGCCGGATCGAACCAGGACCTTCACGAGGTGAGCCTGCTCGCAGACGATGTCCGGCGCCGCCTCTACGACGTCGTGGTCGCGCAGAGCGAGGCGATCACCCGCGAACAGGCCGCCGCTGCGGCGGGTGTCGGTCGCGCCCTGGCCGCATATCACCTCGATCGGCTCGCCGAGGCGGGGCTCATCGAGGTCGGGTTCGCGCGCACTCCGGGACGCACCGGACCAGGATCTGGCCGGCCGGCGAAGCAGTACTCGCGCAGCTCCCGGGAGCTCTCGGTCACCCTCCCGCCGCGCGATTACGCGCTCCTCGCGCGGATCCTGGCGACGGCTGTCGAAGGATCGGCCTCGGACCGCGTCGGCGCAGCGCTGCGGGGCGCCGCAGCGGAGGAGGGCGAGGCGCTGGGGTGCCGGTCGCACACGGTGCCCGATGCGCTGACCGTCGCCGGCTACGAGCCCGTCACCGATCCTGCGGGCGACATCGTGCTGCGCAACTGCCCGTTCCACAGCGTCGTGCAGGAGCACACCGCCCTGGTGTGCTCTCTCAATCACGCCTTCGTGCAGGGCGCTCTCGCCGGAGCCGGAGAGGATCCGGGTCGCGCGGAGCTCTGCCCCCGGGCCGGTCACTGCTGCGTCGTCGTGCACCCGGTGCCGTCCGCACCCGGCGGAGATCTGACCGGTCCGGCGACGGAGCAGGATGGGGTCTCATGAACGCGCGATCCTTCGCGGTGGTTCCCGCCGCCTACGTCTACCTTCGCCACGAGGATCGGGTGCTGCTGCAGCTGAGGCAGAACACCGGCTTCATGGACGGCCGGTGGGCCGCCGCCATCGCCGGTCATGTCGAGCTCGGTGAGACCGCGCTCGCCACGGCGTGCCGCGAAGCGGTCGAGGAGCTCGGGATCATGCTCCACCCCGGAGCTCTCACGCCGGTCACCGCGATGCAGCGCACGGACGGCACCGCGGACCCGCGGGAGCAGCGCGTCGACTGGTTCTTCACGGCGAGGGTCTGGGACGGGCGCCCCACCATCAAGGAGCCGCTCAAGTGCGCCGATCTCGCCTGGTTCCGGCTCACAGACCTTCCCGACCTTGTCCCGCCGCATGAGCGTCTCGTGCTGGACGGGCTCGCCTCGGGCCGGTTGAGCGTGTTCACCAGCTACGGATATTGAATCGGGGACAGAGATGACAGCTTCCACGCCCCTGCGCCGGATCGGGCGCCGCGAGTTCGACTTCGATCGGCGCGTCGCGGTGATGGCCGTCGTCAATCGCACCCCGGACTCGTTCCACGACCGCGGCGCGACGTTCGCGCTGGAGCGCGCCGTGGCGGCATCGGTGCGCGCCGCGGATCTCGGCGCGGACTGGGTGGACATCGGCGGGGTGCCGTTCGGCCGCGGACCCGTCGTGTCGACCGTGGAGGAGATCGACCGCGTGGTCCCGGTCATCGAGGCCATCGCGGCGGCGTCCGACGTCGTGATCTCCGTCGACACCAACAAGGCCGACGTCGCCCGTGCCGCGATCGCCGCCGGTGCCGCCGTGATCAACGACACGAGCGGTCTCGGCGATCCGGACATGGCAGGCGTCATCGCCGGGAGCGATGCCCACGTCGTCATCACGCACAGCGTCGGACCGCCGCGCGAGGAGAAGCCGCCCGCGCGCTTCGACGATGTGGTCGCGGACGTGCACGCGTTCCTTGCTGAGCGGATCGCGCGCGCGGAGAGCGCCGGGATCGCGCGTGATCGGATCATCATCGATCCGGGGCACGACCTCGACAAGAACACGCTGCACTCGCTCGAGCTCACGCGGCGCCTCGGCGAGTTCGCCGATCTCGGCCTGCCCCTGCTCGTGGCGGTATCGAACAAGGACTTCGTGGGCGAGACGCTGGACCGGCCACGCGGCGAGCGCCTGCCAGGCTCGCTCGCGGCCATGGTGGCGTGCATCCTGAACGGCGCCCGCATCGTGCGCATGCACGACGTGGTCGAGACCGTCGATGCGGTGCGCATGACGGAGGCCATCCTCGGCTGGCGGGATCCTGTCCGGCTCGAGCACAACATGCACCCGACGAGGAACGTATGACCCGCATCGACGAGCTCTGGCCGGATCCCGCCTCCGATCTCGACGACGAGGCCCTGCTGGCGCGGCTCGAGTCGCCGGCGCTGCCTTGGCTGAGGATGAACTTCATCGCGAGCCTCGACGGAGCGGCGACCCGCGCGGGCCGATCCGGTGGCCTGGGCGATGACGCGGACCGCCGGATGTTCGACCTGCTCCGGCGCTGGGCCGATGTGGTGCTCCTCGGCGCCGGCACCGCCCGGATCGAGGAGTACGGCGGGATGCGCCTGGGCGACGATGCCGCCGCATGGCGGGTGGCGAGCGGCATGCCGCCGCACCCTGCTCTGGCGCTCGTGACACGGCGCCTCGACCTCGACCCTTCCTCGCCGATCTTCGTCGATGCGCCGGTGCGGCCGATCGTGTTCACCGTCGCTTCCGCGTCGCCGCAGAGACGCGAGGCGCTCGCCAAGGTCGCGACCGTCATCGACGCCGGCGTCGACGACGTCGACCCGAGGCGGGTGCGCGAGATCCTCGTCGAGCGCGGGCTCACGCGCATCCACTCCGAGGGCGGTCCGAGCCTGTTCGGATCCTTCCTGGAGGAGGGCGTCGTCGACGAGCTGTGTCTCACGCTCGCCCCCACGCTCGAGAGCGGGTCGTCCGGCCGCATCGCCCACGGCGCAGGAGATGCGGCGCAGCAGATGCGGCTCGCGTCCGCTCTGCGCGCAGGAGACGAACTCCTGCTGCGCTACACGAGGATCGCGCCGACAGACGCGGAGTGACCGCTCCTGGTGACGTGCGGGGTCGGTGGCTCAGACGGTGCGCACCGAGAGCAGACGGTAGCCTTCGGGCACCTTCGCCTCCAGGGCGGCCATGTCGTCGGCTTCGATCTCCTCGACCCCGTCTCGGCGCACGATCGTGCCCTCGGCGGTGAGGACCGTGTCCTTCTTCGCCATCGCGACCGGCGCGGACGCGAGCTCCCAGCCGGGAGGGGTCTGTGCGGCCAGCAGATCCTGGATCTCGTCCAGCTCCTCCGCCTGCACGGTGGCGGTCTTCGATTCCACGGGACGGACGATACCGATCAGCATGCCTCCAGCGTAGAGCGCTTCACCGACGAAGCCCGCCCCGCGCACCGTTGTGCGGGACGAGCCGTCTGTTGCGCCCTCGGGCCGGACGCAGACCCTCAGGCGGCGTCGCCGATGAGGATCGCCTCCGCGTCCTCCGCGGCGTCGTGCGAACCGGTGCCGATGTGGGCGAGCGCCTTGCGCCCGAGCAGCACCACCAGCGCGGCGATCAGCACGGACACTCCGGCGAACACGTAAGGGACGGTGTCGCCCCACAGGTGCGAGAGCAGCGCGGCGAGCGGCGGGGCCACGGCGCCGCCGATGAAGCGCACAGCCGAGTACGCCGAGGACGCGACGGAGCGGGGGAGATCCGTCGCTTCCATGACGGCCTCGGTGAGCACCGTGTTCATGACGCCGAGCAGCAGACCGCCGACGATGATGCACACCACGAGGGCCGCCGGGATCGCCACCAGGATGCCGGCCACGAACAGGACGATGGCGAGCAGGGGCAGCACGATCACGATGATGCGGGTGATCGGCAAGCGGCGCAGCAGCACCGGGGCGACCCAGACGCTGGTCACGGCCAGGGCGATGCCCCACCCGAAGAAGGTCAGGCCGATCCCGATCGCGCTGAACTTGAGGGGGAACGGCGAGAACGCGAGCAGCACGAAGAAGCCGATGTTGTAGAACAGGGCGGTGACGGCGAGCACTCCGAGCGCCGGGCGGCGCAGGGCGCGGAACGGGGCGGAGAACGCCACAGGTTCGCGCTTGCCGAACGGCCCGCGCAGCAGCGTGAGGACGGCGAGGAAGCCGATCGCCATGAGCACCACGACACCGAAGAACGGGCCGCGCCAGCTCATCTCGCCGAGGATGCCGCCGAGCAGCGGGCCGATCGCGATGCCGAGGCCCAGCGCGGCCTCGTACAGGATGATCGCCGAACTCGATCCGCCGCTGGCAGCGCCCACGATCGTGGCGAGCGCGGTGGAGATGAACAGCGCGTTGCCGAGTCCCCATCCCGCGCGGAAGCCGATGATGGCGTCGACGCTGCCGCTCAGGGCGCAGAACAGCGCGAACACGATGATGAGCGCGAGGCCGAGCAGCAGGGTCGCCTTCGGGCCGATGCGGCTCGAGATCCAGCTGGTGAACAGCATCGCCACGCCGGTGACGAGCAGGTAGCTCGTGAACAGCAGCTCGGTCTGCACCGGCGTCGCCTTGAGCGAGTCCGCGATCGCGGGCAGGATCGGGTCGACCAGGCCGATGCCCATGAAGGCGACGACGCAGGCGAAAGCCACGGCCCAGACTTGCGCGGGCTGCCTCCAGACGGATGGTGCGGAACCGATGCTGCTCAACGTGCTGTCCTTTCCAGAAGAGAGTGGGTGTGCAGGATCTCCGCGGCCCGGGCGAGATGCGCCCAGTCTGCGTCGTCGAGATCCGAGAATCGGGGGGCGAGGATCCGCTGCAGCTCCTGCCGCCACGCCTGCAGCGCCTTCGTGCCCTCATCCGTGATCATCACGACGGTGGCGCGAGAGTCGTCCGGATCGGGCGTGCGGCGCACCAGCCCCTCGTGCTCGAGCTGGCCGATCAGCCGGGTCATGCCCGGCTGGGTGGTGCGGCTGGCCTTGGCCAGCTCGCCGACGCGCCGTCCCCGGGGCGCGCCGGAGGAACGATCTCCGAGGGCGCCGTCCAGCAGGCTGAGCGCCCGCCACTGCGCCGCGGGGGCGTCGTTGCCGGCCTCCTGGGCCGCGATCCGGGTGAGGGTGTGCGTCGAGAAGATGATCGATTGGAGCACCTCACCGCGATTCATACCAAAAGTATATAACTGTTGGTATCTAAATGCAACGCCGCGGAGGCGCGGCAGCGACGGGCTCCGTCAGCGGGCGCCGTAGCGGCAGGTCACGGACCCGGAATCGGACTTCTCGTCCACGACGACCGTCCCGTTCCAGAGGATCTGGCAGCTGAGCGTGGTCGAGGGTGCGTCCTTCGGCAGCGTGACGGTGATCTCGGCTGTCGACTTCGTCGTGGTGAACCGCTTCCAGCCGCTGCCGAGCCAGTCCTCGGTGTACGACTGCGAGTCGTCGGCGTACGTCACGGAGAAGGTGGGGGCGCCCTGCGCCCTGACCTCGACATCGGCGCGCCGCAGGTGGGCGAGGGCGCCCACCGCGAGCACGGCGATGATCACGACGTCGAGCACGATGCCGATGATGCCGAGGGCGAGAGCCCAGCGGGCGACGCCTCCGCCGGCGCCGATCCGGCGAGCTCGGATGCCCAGCACGAGAGCGGCGAGGCCGGCAAGCGCCGCGAGCACGAGCACCGCGAGCAGTCCGAATCCGGGGAAGAACGGCACGAGCGCGGCGGCGACCACGAGCGCGGCGATCCCGAGCCAGAGCGCGGTGGTGCCGACGCGGCGACCGGGCGCCCGGTGCGGATCAGGAGCGCCCAGCCGGTCGGCTGGGGCGGATCCGTCTGCGTGCGTCATGTCATCTCCTCGATCCTCGACCCCCGTGAAGGAAGGCGACGCGTCAGAGCATAGCCCGCGGCGGTGCCGCCGGACCGGTGCGCGGCATGGGTAGTTCTGCCCGTTGCGCAGGTCTTACCCGCACGCCTACCGTGAGCCAGGATGGAGAGGGAAGCCCGGGGGGAAGGCCATTCGGTTCACCGGCTCCCACGACCGAGGAGGATCATGCGCACCTACGACGAGTTCCCGACGATCATCGGGGAGATGAAGCGGGCTGCGATCGACTGCTGGATGGCCGACGACGACTACTGCGTGCATTTCGCCTACGACGACACGTATGCGCTCTGGGGATACGTCGCGGCCAACAGCTACTCACGTCCGGGAGCGGATGGCCAGGGCGGCGGCGAGTTCACCGGGTGGATCAGCTGGAACCACCCATCCCGGGCACCCCGGTTCGACGAGATCCGCGGCTATGTGGACGACTGGACCGCACAGTGGAAGGGACTGCCCGACGGTTCGGCGTGCACAGCTCCGCTGCAGGCGACGACCACGACGGCCGCCGCGTTCGGGGCGTCCGGCTCCGGCCCCTCCGTGCAGGACAACGGCGAGATCTCCACCGCGAACCACACCGTCAGCGACGTCCTGATCAGCAACATCAAGGGCTCATTCGTCACGCCGTTCCACGACAAGTACTACACGCAGTTCTCCATGGTCGGATACGGGCTGGGCGCGGCGACTGCGATTCTCCAGGTGAATTACAACGTCGAGAACACCATGTGGGACAAGGTGCGCGACGACGTGACGAATCTCTGCGTGAACGCGACCAACGCGTGGAAGAAGCAGGCCGACCTCGACGCCGACGCCTAC
This sequence comes from Microbacterium panaciterrae, assembly GCF_039541635.1. Lineage (NCBI taxonomy): Bacteria > Bacillati > Actinomycetota > Actinomycetes > Micrococcales > Microbacteriaceae > Microbacterium > Microbacterium panaciterrae. Next base: position 516,501 of record NZ_BAABGP010000008.1, on the reverse strand, counting down.
GGCACCGTCACCCTGACGGTGGTCGGAGCCGTGGTGGGCGCTTTCGCCACGATCGCCACGGCCGGCGCCGCGGCTCCGGCGGTGGCGGCCCTCATCGGCATCTCCACGCTCGCGACCGCGGGCGTCGCAGGGATCGCCGCGAGCGCGTCGATCTCGGGCGGGAGCTATCTCGAGATCTTCCAGTCGCTGGCGGACGGGCTGATGATGCTCGGCGACGGGATCCGGAAGCAGGAGCAGTCGCTGACCGACATGATGGACAAGAGCAACACGTACATCCTGGACAACAAGCCGGACTTCGATCTCGACGCGTTCGCACTCGGGCGCTACCCCGGATCGGACGGCACGATCAGCATGCAGCAGGCCAACGCCGACCTGATCTCCACCAACATGCAGCGGATCATCACCGCGCTCGGCGGCGCGCAGACCTCGCTCGGCGCCGCGCCGGCGTCGAGCCCGACTCCCCGCGACGGTCGCGTCGGCGTGGGCGCAGACGGCACCCACGGCTCCGCGGCCGCGCTGTACGCCACCGTGGCCACCTGCCTGACGTACACCACGAGCGAATACACCCTCGGAAGGGAGCTGTTCAACGCGACGGTCGCCGACTACTTCCAGACCGACGCGGACGCGACGAAGAAGGTCGCCCAGCTCGCTGCCAGCGAAGCCCTCTCGACCCAGTGGTGACCGCGATGATGCCGAAGATGCCGCAGCTTCCCGGATCCGGAACAGCGCCGACCTCGCTCGGAGGCCCGCTCGAGAGCCGCCACCTCGGTCCGATCGAGCTCGACGGCGGAAGCGGCGGCGGCCGCATGGACGCGGTCGTGCCCCTGCGCGGTGTGGAAGTGCCGCTGCGCCTCGAGATCGACTTCCCGGATCGCCTCGACCAGGGCGTGATCGACAAGGTCGACATCGCGCTCGAGGCCCTGGACTTCCACGACGACCTCGCCCGGCAGACCATCGCGGACGGACTGCGCCGCGAGGGCACGGTGCCCGCACGGCTGTTCCACGCGTGGGCGGACAGGGCGCCGGGACGAGAGCAGGCGACCCGCGAGTTCCTCGACCTGCTGCGGCCGCTGCACCTCACCATCACGCCCGACGGCGGCAAGGTCAACCGGAACCGCGTCGTCATGGACTACGGACTCGCCGACTCCTCGGTCTCCGGGACGGTCACCGTGCGATTCGTGCAGCCGACCGGCCCCGAGCTCGTGCCCGCGACCCGCCCCGGCATGCGCTGACCCCGTCGGCCCCGGCCGGTTCCGCGGACGGCTCGGCGCTGCGCCGAGCCGTCTAGCGGCGTGCCCCGGCGATCCGTGCCGAGAGCTGATGCGCGTGGGCGAGCAGGGTGCGTCCGAGCACGGGCAGCCGATCCGGCCCGAACCGGAACTCGACGCCGGTGAGACTCAGCGCCCACTCCGCCCTCCCGTCCCGATCGAACACCGCGGCGCCCATGCCCCAGCTGCCCTCGACGATGAGCCCCGGATTGACCGCATAGCCGCGGGCCTTGGTCTCGGCGAGCCGGCGGCGCAGCGGCTTCTCCCCGTGCACCCGCCCCCAGCGCTCGCCGAGGTCGGGGTGCCGCGCCAGATAGGCATCCACATCGTGGTCGGGAAGGAAGGACAGGATCGCGAGCCCGGCGCTGGCCACGCCGAGAGGGAAGCGCACTCCCTCGCTGAGCACGAAGGAGCGGATCGGGAACGCGCCCTCCTCGCGCAGCAGGCACACGGTCTCATCCGCGCGGCGGACGGAGAGGAACGCGCTCTCCTCGGTCTTGACGGCCAGCGACCGCACCACGTCTTTCGCGAGCTCGGTGATGTCATAGCGCGCCGCGGCCACTGTTCCCATGAGATAGAGCTCCGGGCCAGGCATCCATCGCGCGGTCTGCGGATCCTGATCCACCAGGCCCTCCATGCGCAGCGCCGAGAGCAGCCGGTGCACGGTGGAGCGGCTGAGCCCGGCACGCGTGGCGAGTTCGTGCAGCGCGGCGCCCTCGGGGGAGGCCGTCACCAGGCGCAGCAGCGCGGACGCCCGGGCGATCGCCTGCGCACCGGGCACCGTGCGTCGATTCGGAACCGCTTGTTCCATGATGTGGACGCTATCCGACGCCGCGCCCACATGGCAAGCCCGTGCTTGAGCGCGACGGCCGCCGGGCGCATCCTGGAATCGAGTCCCATGCGAAGGAGCAGCGAGTGATCGACAAGCAATGGCCCTCGGCCGCCGACGCGGTGGCCGACATCCCCGACGGCGCATCGCTCGCGGTCGGCGGGTTCGGCCTCTCCGGCAACCCCATCGCCCTGATCGAGGCGCTGCTCGCCCAGGGCACCACCGAGCTCAGCGTGGTGAGCAACAACTGCGGGGTGGACGACTGGGGCCTCGGCATCCTGCTCGGCGCGCAGCGGATCCGCAAGATGACCTCGTCGTACGTCGGCGAGAACAAGGAGTTCGAGCGGCAGTTCCTCGAAGGCGATCTCGAACTCGAGCTGACGCCGCAGGGGACGCTCGCGGAGAAGCTCCGCGCCGGGGGATCCGGGATCGCCGCGTTCTACACCCAGACCGGCGTCGGCACGCAGGTCGCCGAGGGCGGCCTGCCCCGCCGCTACGCACCCGACGGCACCATCGCCGTGGCCTCGCCGCCGAAAGACGTCCGCACGTTCGACGTGAAAGGTGCGCCGCGTGAGTTCGTGCTCGAGGAGGCGATCACCACCGACTTCTCGCTCGTGCACGCGGCGCTCGGCGACCGGCACGGCAACCTCGTCTTCAACAAGGCCGCGCGCAACTTCAACCCGCTCGCCGCGATGGCGGGGCGGGTCTGCATCGCCCAGGTCGAGCGACTCGTGGAGCCGGGGGAGCTGGATCCGGATCAGGTGCACCTGCCCGGCGTCTACGTGCACCGGATCGTCGAGGTCGGATCCGGCATCGAGAAGCGGATCGAACGGCGCACGGTCCGCCCGTCGGCCGATGCAGAGGCGGGGGAGGCCTGACATGGCGCTGACACGGGACGAGATGGCCGCACGCGCGGCGGCGGAACTCGCAGACGGGTCGTACGTGAATCTCGGGATCGGCCTGCCCACGCTGGTGCCCAACCACGTGCCGGACGGCGTGACGGTCGTGCTGCAGTCCGAGAACGGGATCCTCGGCGTCGGCCCCTATCCGACCCAGGACGCTGTCGACCCCGACCTCATCAACGCCGGCAAGGAGACGGTGACCACGTTGCCCGGGGCGGCGTTCTTCGACTCCGGCCTGAGCTTCGGCATGATCCGCGGCGGCAAGATCGACGCGGCGATCCTGGGCGCGATGCAGGTGAGCGCCAGGGGCGATCTCGCGAACTGGATGATCCCCGGGAAGATGGTCAAGGGGCCGGGCGGCGCGATGGACCTGGTGCACGGCGCGGGGCGGGTGATCGTACTCATGGAGCATGTCGCGAAGGACGGCTCCGCGAAGATCGTCGCCGAGTGCTCGCTGCCGCTGACCGGCCGCGGGGTCGTGCACCGGATCATCACTGATCTGGCAGTCATCGATGTGACGCCGGAGGGACTGCTGCTGGTCGAGCTCGCGCCCGGCGTGAGCGTGCAGGACGTGAAGGAGGCGACGGAGCCGGAGCTGCTCGTCGCGGAGGGACTGGAGTGAACATGGCTGCGGAAGACATCGTCATCGTCGCGGCGGCGCGCACGCCGCAGGGCCGGCTGAAGGGACAGCTGGCGCCGTTCACGGCACCCGAGCTGGGCTCCTTCGCGATCCGCGGCGCGCTGGAGCAGGGCGGGATCGACCCGGCCGAGGTCGACGCCGTCATCGTCGGGCAGGTGCTCGCCGCCGGATCCGGCCAGAACGCGGCGCGTCAGGCCGCGATCGGTGCGGGCATCGGCTGGGACGTGCCCTCCCACTCCGTCAACAAGGTGTGCCTGTCCGGGCTCACCGCCGTGATCGACGCGGCGCGGATGATCCGCACGGGCGATGCGCTCACGGTCGTCACCGCCGGCATGGAGTCGATGACCCGCGCCCCGCACCTGCTGATGGGCTCCCGCGACGGCTGGGCGTACGGATCGGTCGACGTGCTCGACCACATGGCCTACGACGGGCTCACCGACGCCTACGACAGGGAGAGCATGGGGGCGTCGACCGAACGCCACAACCCGCGTTTCGGGCTCACCCGCGAGGCGCAGGACGAAGTCGCCGCCCGCTCGCATCAGCGCGCCGCCGCCGCGCGCGACGCCGGCGTGTTCGACGCAGAGATCGTGCCGGTCAGCGTGCCGCAGAAGCGACAGGAGCCCGTCGTGCTGACGGCGGACGAGGGGATCCGTCCCGAGACGACGGTCGAGACGCTTGCGGCCCTCCGCCCCGCCTTCGCGGAAGGCGGCACGATCACCGCGGGCAACTCGTCGCAGATCTCCGACGGCGCGTCGGCGGTCATCGTCACCACGCGCGCGAACGCCGAGGCGAAGGGGTGGCCCGTGCTCGCCGCGATCGGTGCGAGCGGACAGACCGCCGGCCCGGACAACTCGCTGCAGGCCCAGCCGGCGCGGGCGATCGAGCGGGCGCTGCAGAAGCAGGGCATCACCGTCGCCGACCTCGACCTCGTGGAGATCAACGAGGCGTTCGGCGCGGTCGTGGCCCGGTCATCGACCGAGCTCGGACTGGATCCGGCGATCGTCAACATCCACGGCGGCGGCATTGCGATCGGGCACCCGATCGGCGCGAGCGGCAACAGGCTCGTCGTGCACCTGGCGCACGAGCTGGCGCGACGCGGCGCGGGAACGGCCGTCGCCGCCCTGTGCGGCGGGGGAGGACAGGGCGAAGCGCTGATCCTCACACGGTGAAGTGCGGTCCCGGCGGCGGCTTCGCACGTAGGATCGGCGGATGACGACGATCCGTGCGCTCACCGCTGATGACCGCGACGAGTGGCTGCCGCTCTGGGCCGCCTACATCGAGTTCTACGAGTCAGAGGTCGCCGACGATGTCACCGCGTCGACGTTCGCGCGGTTCCTGGACACCGCCGTCCCGATGCACGGCGCTCTCGCGCGGGACGACGCCGGTCGGGCGGTGGGGTTCGTGCACTGGCTCGAGCACCACGCGACCTGGTCGAAGGGCGGGTACACCTATCTCGAGGATCTGTTCGTGGATCCGTCGGTGCGCGGCGGCGGTGTCGGGCGGGCCCTGATCGCGCACGTGACGGAGGCGGCCCGGGCCGTCGGCAGCGACAAGGTGTACTGGCTCACGGCCGAGACGAACACGACCGCGCGGGCGCTCTACGACCGGGTGGCGACGCGGACCGGGTTCATCCACTACGAGATCGGGCTCGAGGGAGCCTGATCCCGGCCGGCGGGCTTCAGGCCTTCTGCGCCTTGCGCTCGGCCTTCTGAACCGCCTTCAGCTCCTTCTTCGTGCGCTTGAGCTGGGTGCGCGCGACGGGGGAGTCGTGCGCGACGAGTTCGCCCCGCTCGTCCTTGCGCATGTCGGTGATGGCTCCGATCGCGAGCGCGATCGTGATCCCCCAGCTCAGCCAGGCCAGCAGCGCCCGCCACGTGATGGGCGCGTCGCGCGTGCCGCGCAGCAACGCGATCCCGCTCGTGACAGCGCTGAACAGACCGCTGGCGAAGACGTAGTTGCGCATGGCTCCACGCTACTCGGAAGACGGCATCTCAGTAGAATGGGCCGAACAGCAGTGCACCTACCGGCCGTCGGCTCTTCCGGCGGACAGCGGCGGCACCCGAACCGCGTCCGTGTACGCGGCAGAAGCGCGACTCGAACCGCTATGACATCGCACACCTTCTCCGGCTCGGGTCCGAGCCTGTTCCGCCTGGCGGGGCTGCCCTACTTCGTGATCGCGTTCGTGGCACGGCTCCCGTTCGCGATGATGGTGGTCGGCGTGCTCACCGTGGCGGTCGCGGCCCGCGGGTCGCTCTCGCTCGGCGGGCTCACCTCGGCCGCCGTCGGCATCGGCACGGCGTGCTTCGGCCCGCTGCTGGGAGCCGCGGCCGACCGGTACGGGCAGCGCGTGGTGCTCGGCGTGCTGGCGGTGGCGAACACGGCAGCGCTGATCGGCTTCGCGCTGGTGGTCTACTCGGCGGCGGCGGAGCCGCTCGTGCTGCTCAGCGCCTTCGCGATCGGCGCCACCGCACCTCAGGTCTCGCCCATGTCGCGATCCCGGCTGGTCACGATCATCGCCGAGCGCATCCCTGCGGAGCGCCGGGCCCGCACGGTCTCGTCGACGATGTCGTACGAGTCGGCGGCAGACGAGACCGTGTTCGTGTTCGGTCCGTTCCTGGTCGGCGTGCTGGCCACCGCGATCGCGCCGTGGATGCCGCTGGTGATCGCTGCCGCGCTGATCCTGGTGTTCGTGGGCGCCTTCGCCCTGCACCCGAGCGCCGCGCACGTGTCGGCCCGGCGCGGCGCTGACGGGCGCGCCGCCTCGAACGTCGCCGAGCTGTTCCGGCCGCGTCTGCTGATCGTGGTGGCCGGCATGTTCGGAGTGGGCCTGTTCTTCGGCACCATGCTCACCGCGCTCACGGCGTTCATGACCGAGCACGGCCGTGCCGAGGAGGCGGGCCTGCTGTACGGCGCGATGGGAGTCGGATCCGCGCTGCTCGCGCTGGCCGTCGCCTTCCTTCCTGCGCGGTTCACCCTGCCTGCGCGGTGGCTCGTGTTCGCCGGCGTGCTCTTCGGTGGCAGCCTGCTGCTGCTCTCGGTGCACGACGCGATGGCGATGCTCGTCGCGCTGACGCTGATGGGGTTCGGGATCGGGCCGACCCTGGTGACGCAGTTCAGCCTCGGCGCCGCGTTCGGCCCCCTCGACCGCACCGCCACGGTGATGACGATGCTCGGCTCTGCGCTGATCGTCGGCCAGGCGGTCGGCGCCGTGGCCACGGGTCAGCTCGCCCAGGTCGCGGGGGCGCAGCCCGCCCTCGTGCTGCCCGTGCTGGCGGCGGGGTTCGTGCTCCTCGCAGGCGCGGGCAACGCCGTGCTCGCCCTGGCCGGGCGCAGGGGGCCGGCCCAGGAGCCGCGGGCCGACGTGGTGCGATAGCGAGCCGACAGGTTCGTTAGCCTGGAGGAGCCATCCCCCGCTGCAGTGAGGAGCACCCCATGTCCGCAGCATCACCTCCCGCCTCTTTCGTCATCGTCGCCAACCGGCTACCCGTCGATCGTGTGCAGGGCCCCGACGGCGAAGAGATCTGGCGGCGCTCGCCGGGTGGGCTGGTCGCGGCCCTGGAACCCGTCATGCAGGCCGTCGACGGCGCCTGGGTCGGCTGGGCGGGTCAGGCCGGCCTGGAACTCGCGCCCTTCCGTGAGGACGGCATCCGGCTGCTTCCGGTGACCCTGTCGGACGCGGATGTCGAGGAGTACTACGAGGGCTTCTCGAACGACACGATCTGGCCGCTCTATCACGACGTGATCTCGTCGCCGCAGTATCACCGCGAGTGGTGGGACGCGTACGTGCGGGTGAACCGGCGCTTCGCGGAGCGCGCGGCCGACGCGGTGGCCCAGGGCGGCACGGTCTGGGTGCACGACTATCAGCTGCAGCTCGTCCCGGCGCTGCTGCGCGAGCTGCGCCCCGACGTGACGATCGGCTACTTCCATCACATCCCGTTCCCCGCGCACGGGCTGTACGCCCAGCTGCCCTGGCGGGATCAGGTGCTGCAGGGGCTGCTGGGCGCCGACGTGGTCGGATTCCAGCGCGCGCAGGATGCGACGAACTTCCTCGCCGCGGTGCGCCGGCGGCTGCGTCTGGAGGTCAAGGGCTCCACCGTCGTCGCGCCGTACGGCGGCCCGCGGACGGTGACGGCGCGCGCCTTCCCGATCTCGATCGACACCGTGCCGTACGTCGAGCTCGCGGCGCGGCCCGACGTGCGCGCCAGGGCGGCCGAGATCCGCGCCGGCCTCGGCAACCCGAAGAAGATCCTGCTCGGCGTGGACCGGCTCGACTACACCAAGGGCATCGGGCATCGCATCAAGGCGTTCGGAGAGCTGCTCGCGGAGGGCCGCCTCTCCGTGGAGGACGTGACCCTGGTGCAGGTCGCGAGTCCGAGCCGCGAACGCGTCGACGCCTACGTGCAGCTGCGCGAGGAGATCGAGCTCGCCGTCGCCCGCATCAACGGCGACCACGACACCATGGACCACACCGCCATCCGCTACCTGCATCAGGGTTTCCCGCGCGAGGAGATGGTCGCGCTGTACCTCGCGGCCGACGCGATGTTGGTCACTGCGCTGCGCGACGGCATGAACCTCGTCGCGAAGGAGTATGTCGCGACCCGGGACGATCACCGCGGCGTGCTCGTGCTCAGCGAGTTCACCGGCGCGGCCGACGAACTGCGTCAGGCCGTGCTGGTGAACCCGCACGACATCGAGGGACTCAAGGACGCCATCATGCAGGCGGTCGAGATGCCGCCGCGCGAGCAGACCCGGCGGATGCGGGCGCTGCGCAGGCGGGTGCTGGAGAACGACGTGAACGCCTGGTCGCGGGACTTCCTCGCGGCCCTCGACGATGTACGGAGCAATCGATGACCCGCACCTGGACCCCAGCGGGCGACGACCCCGCGCTCGCCGCCCTCGCCCGGGAGCCGCGCCTGCTGGTCGCGCTCGACTTCGACGGCACGGTCTCCCCGCACACCGACGACCCGATGGCCTCGCGGGCGCTCCCCGCAGCCGCCGCCGCGGTCGCCCGGCTCGCCGCGCTGCCGGACACGTTCGTCGCCTACGTCTCGGGTCGGAGCCTGGACCACCTGCGCGAGATCACGGAGCACGACGACACCTCGCGGATCCTGCTCGCCGGCTCGCATGGCGCGCAGTACTGGTTCCCCGACTCCGGCGAGGAGACCGACCTGTCCACCGAACCGGCTGACCGCACCGAGGTGATCGACGAGCTGCGCGCGCTGATCGCCGACCTCGACGGGGTCGTCTACGAGCCGAAGACGTTCGGCTTCGGGGTGCACACCCGCACGGCGGCCCCCGGCCAGGAAGAGCTCGCCTTCGTCCGCGTGGAGAAGTGGGCGCCGGAGCGTATCCCGTCCTGGCGGCGGCGCACCGGGCACCACCTGCGCGAGTTCTCCTGGCGGGCCGAGGGCAAGGACGTCGCCCTTGCCCGGCTGCGCGCGCACGTCGGGGCCTCTGCCGTGCTGTTCGCCGGCGACGACGTCACCGACGAGGACGGCATGCACACGCTGTCGGGCGCGGATCTGGGGGTGCGGATCGGCACGGGGGAGACCGCCGCCGGGCTGCGGGTGCCGGATCCTGCGGCCTTCGCCGTGCTCCTGGACCGGCTCGCCGACCTGCGCACGGCCGGGCAATAGACTGCTTGCATGCGCGCCCAGCACGGATCCGACCGTCCGCCGTCCGCGCGCGCGGACGGCGGGGATGTGCCGGAAGATGCGTTAGGCTGGATGCACGTTCGCACCGTGATCGGCACAACCGGATCCCGGATCGGACGCAGAGCTCCGGCCGTCGCCATGACCGCCGGGCGCGATGGTGATCTGATTCGGGTCGATATCGCGGCTCGCGCTCTCGACCCACTCGTCGATGAGCCAGAGCCGGGCTTGTGCCGTCGAGGGCGTTCTCGACGCAGCGAGCCGACCTCTCCGCGCTGCACCCGAGGCGTTCCAGCCCTGCATCTCCGGCTCGCACGGTCCGCACCCCGCGGCCCCCGCCGGACTGTCTTCCACGACGGGGCGCTGTCCCGCCGTCTCCGCCGATCGTTCATCATCGCAAGGAACCTTCATGACCGCTGACACCGCTCCAGCCGTCCCCCGCCCGCCTGCCCGTCCGGCGTCGGCACCCGTCCTCACGGGCGCCCAGGCCGTCGTCCGCTCCCTCGAGCTCCTCGGAGTCACCGACGTGTTCGGGATCCCGGGCGGCGCGATCATGGAGGTCTACGACCCGCTGATGAGCTCGACCGAGCTCCGGCACATCCTGGTGCGGCACGAGCAGGGTGGCGGGCACGCCGCGGAGGGCTACGCGACCGCGTCCGGCCGAGTCGGCGTCACGATCGCGACCTCCGGTCCCGGCGCCACCAACCTCGTGACCGCGATCGCCGACGCGTACATGGACTCGATCCCGATCGTCGCGATCACCGGCCAGGTGTTCTCCACCCTCATGGGCACGGACGCGTTCCAGGAGGCCGACATCGTCGGCATCACCATGCCGATCACGAAGCACTCCATCCTGGTCAAGCGCCCCGAGGACATTCCGGGGGCGATCGCAGCGGCCTTCGAGATCGCGAGCACCGGCCGTCCCGGCCCCGTCCTCGTGGACATCACCAAGGACGCGCAGAAGGCCACCGCGCCGTTCGTCTGGCCGCCCAAGTACGACCTGCCGGGGTACCGGCCGGTGACCAAGGCGCACGGCAAGCAGATCCAGGCCGCCGCGACCCTGCTCGCCGAGGCGAAGAAGCCGGTGCTCTACGTCGGCGGCGGGATCATCCGCGGCCGCGCGTCGGCGGAGCTGCTCTCGCTCGCCGAGCTGACCGGCGCGCCTGTCGTGACCACGCTGATGGCGCGCGGCGCCTTCCCCGACTCGCATCCGCAGCACGTCGGCATGCCCGGCATGCACGGCACGGTGCCCGCGGTGCTGGCGCTGCAGGAGGCCGACCTGCTGATCGCCCTCGGCACCCGGTTCGATGACCGGGTGACCGGCAAGGCGGAGCTGTTCGCGCCGGACGCCAAGGTCGTGCACGTCGACATCGACCCCGCCGAGATCTCCAAGATCCGCATCGCGGACGTGCCGATCGTGGGCGGCGTCCGGGAGGTCATCACCGACCTGGAGGCGGCGTTCCGCGGCCTCCTCGGTGGCGCGAAGGGCGACATCGAGGAGTGGTGGGCGTACCTCGACGGCCTCCGTGCAGAGTTCCCGCTCGGCTACTCCGAGCCCGAGGACGGCCTGCTCTCCCCGCAGCACGTCATCCAGCGCATCGGCGAGCTGACCGGCCCCGAGGCCGTGTACGCGGCCGGCGTGGGGCAGCACCAGATGTGGGCGGCGCAGTTCATCAAGTACGAACGACCCAACTCCTGGCTCAACTCCGGCGGCGCCGGCACCATGGGCTACGCGGTCCCCGCGGCCATGGGCGCCAAGGTCGCCGAACCCGAGCGCGTGGTGTGGGCGATCGACGGTGACGGCTGCTTCCAGATGACCAACCAGGAGCTCGCGACCTGCGTCATCAACAACATCCCGATCAAGGTCGCGATCATCAACAACTCCTCCCTCGGCATGGTCCGCCAGTGGCAGACCCTGTTCTACGAGGGCCGGCATTCGAACACCGACCTGAACACCGGACACGGGACGATCCGGATCCCCGACTTCGTCAAACTCGCCGAGGCCTACGGCTGCCTCGGGATCCGAGTGGAGAAGGAAGAGGAGATCGACGCCGCGATCACGCTCGCACTGGAGACGAACGACCGCCCCGTGGTGATCGACTTCGTCGTGAGCGCGGACGCCATGGTGTGGCCGATGGTGCCGCAGGGCGTCAGCAACAGCTACATCCAGTACGCGCTCGAGCACGCGCCCGCTTTCGACGAGGAGGACTGATCCATGTCCACGCATGTCCTGAGCCTCCTCGTGGAGGACACCCCTGGTCTGCTGACCCGCGTCGCCGGCCTGTTCGCGCGCCGCGGCTTCAACATCGAGTCCCTCGCCGTGGGCGTGACCGAGGTCCCGGGGGTCTCCCGGATCACCGTCGTCGTCGACGTCGAGGAGTTCCCGCTCGAGCAGGTGACCAAGCAGCTGAACAAGCTGATCAACGTCATCAAGATCGTCGAGCTGGAGCAGAACGCCTCGGTGCAGCGCGAGCACATGCTCGTCAAGGTGCGCACCGACAACAACACGCGCTCAAACGTGCTGGAGGTCGTGAACCTCTTCCGCGCGTCCGTCGTCGACTACGCCCCCGAGGCGCTGGTGGTCGAGGTCACCGGCGACAAGGGCAAGGTCGAGGCGTTGCTGAAGGCTCTCGAGCCGTTCGGGATCAAAGAGCTCGCCCAGTCGGGCCTGCTCGCGATCGGCCGTGGCGGCAAGAGCATCACCGAGCGCGTCCTGCGCAGCTGAACCCTCAGATTTCCACATACCCCAACAAGGAGAAACACAAGTGAGCACCGAGATCTTCTACGACGCAGACGCGGATCTGTCGATCATCCAGAACAAGAAGGTCGCCATCGTCGGCTACGGCTCGCAGGGCCACGCGCACGCGATGAACCTGCGCGATTCCGGCGTCGAGGTCACGATCGCCCTCAAGGAGGGCTCCGCGTCGATCGCGAAGGCGACCGAGGCGGGCTTCGAGGTCAAGACCGTCGCCGAGGCGACCCAGTGGGCCGATCTGATCATGATCCTCGCGCCGGACCAGCACCAGCGCGGCATCTACCGCGACTCGATCGCGCCGAACCTCGCCGAGGGCAAGACCCTCGCGTTCGCACATGGGTTCAACATCCGCTTCGGCTACATCGACGCGCCCGAGGGCGTCGACGTGATCCTGATCGCGCCGAAGGCCCCCGGCCACACCGTGCGCCGCGAGTTCGTCGCGGGCCGCGGCATCCCGGACATCATCGCCGTCGAGCGCGACGCGTCCGGCACCGCCTGGGCCACCGCGCTCTCCTACGCGAAGGCGATCGGCGGCACCCGGGCCGGCGTCATCAAGACGACCTTCACCGAGGAGACCGAGACCGACCTGTTCGGCGAGCAGGCCGTGCTCTGCGGTGGCATGAGCCACCTCGTGCAGGCCGGCTTCGAGACCCTCACCGAGGCGGGCTACCAGCCGCAGATCGCCTACTTCGAGGTGCTGCACGAGCTCAAGCTCATCGTCGACCTGATGTGGGAGGGCGGCATCGCCAAGCAGCGCTGGTCGATCTCCGATACGGCCGAGTTCGGCGACTACGTGTCGGGCCCGCGCATCATCGATTCCGGTGTCAAGGCGCGCATGAAGGACGTCCTCACGGACATCCAGTCCGGCGCGTTCGCGACCCGCTTCATCGAGGACCAGGACAACGGCGCGACCGAGTTCCTCGCCCTCCGCGAGAAGGAGCAGGGGCACCCGATCGAGGTCACCGGTAAGGAGTTGCGCGCCCTGTTCGCGTGGAAGCAGTCCGACGAGGACTACGTCGAGGGCTCTGCCGCGCGCTGATCCTCTTCCGCACGCAGAACGGGCGTCCCTTTCGAGGGGCGCCCGTTCTGCGTCGTGTCACGCCGGGAAGACCACGCCTTCGCCGACGACGCGGAGCGCGATGCGCTGGCCGGGGCGGGTGAGGGCGGCGTTCCAGTGCCGGATCGTGATCGCGGGGGGATCGCCGGGCAGGCGCGGATCCGCGTCGGCGCGCGGCTCCAGCCGGATCCGCACCGACGACTCCGCGCCGAAGTGCACGCCCTCCTCGATGATCGCGTGGATCGACGATTCGGTGACGAGCCGCACCTGCTCCGGCCGCAGCATGAGCCGCACACGGCCCTGCACGGGCGGGTTGCGCACCGGCACGTACCCGAGTGCGCAGGAGGCGAGGGATCCGTCCAGCCACGCGTCCAGGACGATCGCGTCGCCGAGGAACTCCGCCACGCCGCGATCGATCGGGCGCGTGTAGACGACGAACGGGTGCCCGGTCTGCACCAGGCGGCCGTCGCGCATGACGGCGACCTGGTCGGCGAAGCTGAGCGCCTCGGACTGGTCGTGGGTGACCAGGATCGTCGTCGTGCCGGCGTCCGTGAGGATCTGCGCGACGGCTTCACGGGTCGCGGCGCGCAGGCCCGTGTCGAGGGCGGAGAACGGCTCGTCCAGGAGCATCAGCTCCGGCTCCCGCGCGAGGGCCCGGGCGATCGCGACGCGCTGCTGCTGGCCGCCGGAGAGCTGGTCGGGCCGCCGGTCAGCGACGTCATGCGGGAGCGAGACGAGATCCAGGAGATCGGAGATCCGGCGCTCGCGGGCGCCCCGCCGGGTGCCGTCCAGTCCGAAGGCGATGTTGCGCGCCACGGACAGGTGCGGGAACAGCCCGCCGTCCTGCGTGACGTAGCCGATGTCGCGGCGGTGCACCGGCACCCAGGCGTCCGGCCCCGCGACGGTGGCGGATCCCAGCACGACCTCGCCGCTGTCGGGGCGCTCGAACCCGGCGATGATCCGCAGCAGCGTGGTCTTGCCCGACCCGGAGGCGCCGACGACGGCGGTGATGCCGCCGGTCTGCACGGCCAGATCGACCCCGTGCAGCACCTGCCGGCCGCCGTACGAGGCGGTCACCCCGGCGACCTGCAGATGGGCCGTGGGAAGCGGACCGGTGCCGGGAGCGGGCACAGCCCCGAAGGATCCGAGGTTGCGTGCGGTCATGAGGACTCCGCCTTCGATTCCAGAGCGTCTGCGGGCGCGGCCGTGGCCGTGGAGGCTCTTGTGGACTGCCGGAACAGGAGATACGTCATCGGCGCGGAGAGCAGGATCAGCAGCGTCGCGTAGGGAGCCGCGCCGGCGAAGTCGATCTCGCTGGACAGGCTCCAGAACCGGGTGGCGAGGGTCTGCACGCCGATGGGTGAGAGCAGCAGCGTCGCGGTGAGCTCTCCGGCCACGGCGAGGAACACCATCGCCAGGGCGGCCGCGGTGGCGGGCGCCACGAGGCGCAGGGTGACGCCGACGAAGGCCCGCAGCGGACTTCGCCCGAGCGCCTGCGCTGCCTCCTCCAGGGCCTCGGGAGCCTGCGCGATCCCGGCCTGCAGGGGCACCAGCGCGCGGGGGAGGAAGAGCAGCGCGTAGGCGATGAGCAGCAGCGCCGTGGTCTGGTAGACCGCCGGCACGAAGAACAGCGACACCGTGACCAGGGCGAGCGCGAGCACGATGCCCGGCATCGAGCTGGTGATGTAGTTCGTCCGCTCCAGCACGCGGCTGAGCGGCCCGGGATGGCGCACCGCGAGCCAGGAGAGCGGGAACGCGGCGACCACGGTGACGAGGCCGCCGCCGAGCGCGAGGCCGAGGGTTTGCAGCAGCGTGGACGCCAGTTCGGACGCCTCCCACACCGCGGCGCCGCCGTGCGCGAGCCAGCCGCCGATCACGACGGCCGGGACGCCGAGGGCGGCGATCCCGAGCGCCAGCAGGGCCAGCTGGGCGGGGACCTGCCACACCCGCAGGCGGATCCGGCGCGGCGGCGCGGCGGTGCCGGATCCGATCCGCGCGTATCGCGCCCGCCCGCGCGCCCTGCCCTCGAACAGCAGCAGCGCGAAGCAGAGCAGCATCAGCACCCCGGACAGCATGCTGCCGGCCGCGCCGTTGAAGGTGGAGCGGTACTGGTCCATGATCGCGGTCGTGAACGTGTCGAAGCGGATCAGCGCGAACGCGCCGTACTCGCTGAGCAGGTGCAGCCCGACCAGCAGCGCCCCGCCGAGCAGGGCCAGCCGCAGCTGCGGCAGCACCGTGCCGAAGAACACCCGCACGGGTCCCCGGCCGAGGCTTGCGGCGGCCTGCTCGAGCCCGGGATCCAGCCGGGCCAGCGCGGCGCGCACGGGCAGGTAGACCAGGGGGAAGTACGACAGCGTCGCGAGCAGCACCCCGGATCCGAGCCCGGCGAGCGACGGGATCGCCGACACCCAGGCGTAGGAGTTCACGAAAGCCGGGATCGCCAGGGGCATCGCCAGCACCGCACCCCACGCGCCCGCGCCGGCGAGCGAGGTGCGCTCGACCAGCCACGCGCCGCCGACGC
The DNA here is from genome assembly GCF_039541635.1 of Microbacterium panaciterrae. Lineage (NCBI taxonomy): Bacteria > Bacillati > Actinomycetota > Actinomycetes > Micrococcales > Microbacteriaceae > Microbacterium > Microbacterium panaciterrae. Next base: position 500,878 of record NZ_BAABGP010000008.1, on the reverse strand, counting down.
CGAGCACCGCGCACAGCGGCACCGTGATCACCACGAGCAGCACGGTGTTCGTCAGCAGTTCGCCGACGCGAGGGCGGAAGATCAGCGCCGCGGACTGCTCCCATCCGATCTGGGCGGCCGTGCCGGCGACGAACAGCAGCGGCAGCAGGGAGAGCGCGGCGACGACCACGGCGGCGGCCACCACGCCCCAGGAGGATACCGCGAAGGGCGACCGGAGCGGTCGAGCTCCGTCCGCCCCTCGCGTGGTGGCTGTGGTGGTGATTTCGTCGTCCTACAGCAATCCGGCCTGAGTCATCAGGTCGGTGACCTGCTTCGAGTTCAGCGTAGCCGGGTCGATGGTGGGCGCCTGCAGATCCTTCAGCGGCACGAGCTTCGGGTTCGCGGCGACGCCGGATCCGACCGGGTACTCGAACGAGGTGCCGGTCTGCAGGATCTTCTGGCCCTCGGTGCCCGTGACGAACGCGAGGAACTTCTGCGCGGCGGCCTGGTGCGTGCTGGATGCGAGCACCCCGCCGCCGGAGATCGACACGAACGCGCCGGGATCCTGGTTCTTGAAGTAGTGCAGAGCGACGTTCTTCGAGTTCTCCGCGGTCTGCGCCTGGTCGCCGAACCAGTAGTAGTGGTAGATGATCGCGCCGTCGATCTCACCGGCGTTGACGGCCTTCATCGCCGTCGAGTTGCCCTTGTAGGCGACCGAGTTGGTCTTCATGGCCTTGAGCCAGTCTTCGGCCGCGGTCGCGCCCTTCAGCTGCACGAGGGCGGAGACGATCGCCTGGAAGTCGGCGCCGGACGGCGATGCGGCCCAGCGGCCCTTCCAGGACGGATCGGCCAGGTCCATCATCGACTTCGGCAGCTGCGCCTCGGTGAGCTTGGCGGTGTTGTACGCGAACACGGTCGAGCGCGCCGCGATGCCGACCCACTTGCCCGAGGACGGGCGGTACTCGGTCGGGACGTTCTTCAGCGCCTCGGCACCGGGGGAGGTGAACAGGCCCGCCTTCTCGACCGCGGACATCGAGGGGGAGTTCTCCGTGAGGAACACATCGGCGGGGGAGCGCTTGCCCTCCTGGATCAGCTGCTGCGACATCTCGGTGTCGTCGCCGTTGCGCACCTGGACCTTGATCCCGGTCGCCTTGGTGAAGGCGTCGGTCCAGCTCTTGGTGAGCTCTTCGTGCTGAGCGTTGTAGACCGTGATGGTCTGGCCGGCAAGGCTGTCGCCGCCGGCGCTGCCGCTCGGAGCGGGGGATCCGGAGCCGCTGCAGGCGGCGAGGGTCAGAGCGGCGGCGGCGGTGGCCGCGACGGCGGAGATCAGACGGAGGCGGCGCTTCACGAGGGATCCTTCGGTTCAGGAGTGGGGACACCACCAATATAGGTAAGGCAACCCTTAGATGCGAATCGAGAACGTCACAGAGCTGTCACGCGATACCCGCTCGGGCAGACATCCGATGTCTATGCCAGGATGGATTCCGACGGAGAGAGAGGCGACGCGATGCGGCAGCAGTGGTTCGACGAGGCACGGTTCGGGATGTTCGTGCATTTCGGTCTGTACAGCGGGGCGGCGCGGCACGAGTGGGTGCAGAACTACGAGCGGCTGTCCGCGGAGGACTACCGGACGTACTTCGATCACTTCGATCCCGACCTCTTCGACGCCGCAGCGCTCGCGCGGCGGGCCAAGGCCACGGGCATGGGCTACGTCGTGCTCACCACGAAGCATCACGACGGATTCTGCCTGTGGGACTCGGCGCTCACCGACTACACATCGGTGCAGGCGTGCGGGCGGGATCTGGTCCGCGAGTACGTGGACGCGCTGCGCGCCGAGGGCCTGCGGGTCGGCCTCTACCACTCGCTGATCGACTGGCATCACCCGGATTTCACGGTCGACGCGAACCATCCGCTGCGCGGTGACGACGCGGAGCGGGCGCGCAACGCCGAGCGCGACATGGGCCGGTATCGTGCCTATCTGCACGGCCAGGTGCGCGAGCTGCTCACGCGGTACGGCGACATCGACTACCTGTTCTTCGACTTCACCTACCCCGTGTCCCACGGCGGCTGGGAGGGCAAGGGACCGGCGGACTGGGACGCGGAGGCGCTCCTCGCGCTGTGCCGCGAACTGCAGCCGCAGATGCTGGTGAACGACCGCCTGGGTATTCCGGCGGACTTCGTCACCCCCGAGCAGTACCAGCCCACGTCGCCGATCGTCGTCGACGGCGTGCCGCAGGTGTGGGAGGCGTGCCAGACGATCAACGGATCCTGGGGATACCACCGCGACAACCACGACCAGAAGTCCGCCGTGCTGCTCGCCCAGATGCTCGCCGACTCGGTGTCCATGGACGGCAACATGCTGCTCAACATCGGCCCGGACGGGCGGGGGAGCATCGCCGCACGTGACGAGGCCGTGCTCGCGGAGCTCGGCGAATGGATGCGCCTGCACCGCGGTGCGATCGTCGGGGCGGGCCATGCCGGGTTCCCGGCACCGCGCGAGGGCGTGTACACCCGGGGCGGCGACCGGCTCTACGTGCACCTGTTCTCCTGGCCGCTCGGCCACCTGCACCTGGAGGGCCTGGCGGGGCGGGTCACGTATGCGCGCCTCCTGAACGACGGATCCTGGCTGCGGACGTCCGTGACAGACCCGGATCAGGCGGCGACGCTGATGACGCCGGCGGGAGAGGCCGCCGGGACGCTGACAGTGCACCTGCCCGTGCGGCGGCCCGACGTGCTGATCCCCGTCATCGAGCTGACACTCGCCGACGCAGGCTGACGCAGGCTGAGGCCGGGCGACGCGGCGGCCGGGGTCAGGCCACCGGGTCGATCCGCTCGAGAGCGATCCGGGCGGCGCCGTAGAGCGCTGCGTCCGGACCGGTGCGTGCGGACTCGATCCGCAGCGTCTGGGTCGCCAGCGGATGGCACGCCTCGTAGACCCGGCTGCGCACCGCGGCGAGGAACGGCTCGCTCGTGCTCATGCTGCCGGTGAGGAACACGGCGTGCGGATTGAAGAAGTTGACGACGCCGGACAGCACCTGGCCGAGGTGGGTGCCCGCCGTGCGGACGAGCGTGGTCGCGATCGGATCGCCGTTGCGCGCACGGTCCAGCACGTCGGCGGCACCCGTCACGGCGATCCCGCGCTCACGCATCTGCCGGACGAGTCCCGCGCCGCTGGCGATCGTCTCGAGGCAGCCGTGATTGCCGCAGGAGCAGGGGATGTCCGCAGCCTCGGCGATGCGGGTGTGCGTGATGTCTCCGGCGGCGGCGGTGGCGCCGCGATGCACGGATCCGGCCACGATGATCCCGCTGCCGATCGCGGTTCCGGCCTTGACCGTGATGCTGTGCTGGGTGCGGGAGAGGCTGCGGTGGTGCTCGCCGAGCGCCATCAGGTTCGCATCGTTGTCGACCGCGGACGGGACGCCGAAGCGTTCGGCGAGGGCGTCGCCGAACCGGAAGCCCGGCCAGCCCGGCATGCGTGACGGCTGATCGACGCTGCCGGTCTCGAAGTGGACGGGGCCCGGCAGAGCGACGCCCACCGCTCTGATGTCTGCCCCCTCGGCGAGCTCGCGGAAGCCGGCCTCCAGCAGGGCGAGAGTCGCGTCGGGGCCGTCCGCGATGGTGATCGGGATCGTCTTCGTGCGGTGCAGGTGGCCGCCGAGATCGAGGATCCCGAGACGCGCGTGCTCCCCGCCGAGTTCCGCGGCAAGCACGCGGCGCTGCGTGCGGCCGAGCGAGAGGCGCCGGGGGCGGCGTCCTCCTGAGGACTGCCCCTGTCCGTCTTCGCGCAGGATCCCGGCCTCCACGAGCTCCTGCACGCGCAGCGACACCGTGGACGGGGCGACGCCGAGCAGCCGGGCGAGATCGGAGCGCGATGCCGCCTCGCCGCGGGCGACGAACTCGACGATCTGCCGGGAGTGGTCACCGGAGACGTGCGAGTCAGCGGGGGAGGGCGCGCCGTCAGTCAAGGGCGTCATGACACTTCCTTTGAGATCGAATGAAGACAACACTAGCGGCCACGGGCGGTTTCGTGTGGCATTGTCACGGAAATCTCACAATCCTACGGAGACATCGGATGTTCGTGTGGCATCTTCATCCGACTTCTGGCAGGATGAACGCACATACCCCGAACTTCTTCGTTCGACATCAAACGAAGAATCTCTCTCCGTGCCTGAGGAGGCATTTCAATGAAGAAGATTCACCTCGTCCCCGCGGCGGCGTTCACGGTGGGCGCCGCGCTCGTCCTCACCGGATGCGGTGCCGGGAGCAGCAGCGCCGGCGCCGACAGCAAGACCGTCGTGGTCGACATGTGGGCGGGTTCCGCCGATGACACCAAGGCGCTCCAGGCGCAGGTCGACATCGCGAAGAAGCAGAACCCCGACCTGAAGATCGAGCTGCGCACGTCGCCGTGGAACGACTTCTTCACGAAGCTCACCACCAACATGGCCTCGGGCAACATGGCCTGTGTCACCGGCATGAACAGCGGAATGCTCTCGAGCTACACGGCCGGCTTCCAGAAGCTCGCCGCCGCCGACCTGACGGCCGCGGGGCTCAAGGAGGGCGACTTCGCCGCCGGCACCACAGAGATCCTGAAGAACAAGGGCGACCTGTACGGCCTGCCGTTCGACACCGCCACGATGCTCGTCTACTACAACGCGGACCAGCTGAAGGCGGCGGGCGCCGCAGACCCGAAGCCGGGCTGGACCTTCGACGACTTCGAGAAGACCGCCAAGGCGGCCACCCGCGACGGCAAGCAGGGCTTCGCCGTCGGCATGGGCGACTTCCAGTGGCAGGCGCTGCCGATCGCGAAGGCCGGCGTGCAGCCCGCCACGCAGGACGGCAAGCTGCAGCTCACCGACAAGAAGTTCGAGGACGCGTCGTCCTGGTACGCGAGCCTCGTCACCGACCAGAAGGTCGCGCTGCCCGTCGCGAGCGCCTCGGACGGCGGCTGGGGCGAGGACCAGTACTCGAACGGCAACGCCGCGATGGCGGTCGACGGCACCTGGAACGCGGTCAGCTACCTGAAGAACCAGGCCGGCTTCACCGCGGGCATGGCGCCGCTGCCCAGCAACGGCAACGGATCGCTGAGCCTCATCCTCGGCTCGGGCTACGGCATCTCGAAGACCTGCAAGAACAAGGACGCGGCGCTCAAGGTGCTCGGATCCCTGCTCAGCAAGGACTCGCAGGACTACATCGCTTCCTCGGGCCGCAGCTACCCCGCGCGCACCGAGAGCCAGCCGCTGTACTTCCAGTCCATCGACGAGAAGTTCCGCCCGCAGGTCGAGGAGGTCTTCAAGGCCGCGTTCTCGCACGTGCAGGGCCAGTACGTCACCGACAACTGGTCGAAGGTCGGCACCTACGTCCAGCCGCAGCTGGTGAGCGTGTACAACGGCCAGGCGAAGATGGCCGACGTGCTGCAGAGCGCGCAGCAGCAGTTCGGCAAGTGATCACCTCCCCGGTCCGGCGGATCGCTCCGCCGGACCGGGGATCCATGCAGCAGAAGGAGGAACGGTGACCATCGCCGCATCCCGCCGCGGGCTCCAGCCCCGCCGCGGTACCCAGAGCCGTCGGCGGTCGCTGGCGCGTGCCGAGGGCCGTCAGGCGCTCGGCTTCGCGAGCCCCGCACTGATCGGCCTCGCCGTCTTCACGGTCGTTCCCGTGGTGCTCTCGATCGTGATGAGCTTCTACAACTGGCCCACGTTCGGAGACAAGACGTTCAACGGCTTCGACAACTACGTCAAGCTGTTCACCGCGAGCCCGGACTTCTGGCCGGCCATGCGCAACACCGCCGTCTTCACGCTCGTTTACGTGCCGCTCAGCATCGTCTGCTCGCTGGTGCTGGCGATGTCGCTCGGACCGCGGATCCGCGGACGCGGGGCGCTGCGCGTGCTGTTCTTCATCCCCGTCGTGACCCCGATGGTCGCCAGCGTGCTGGTGTGGAAGATGATGCTGCAACCTCAGGGCCTGTTCAACGGGATCGCGCAGGGCTGGTTCGGGATGAAGCTGCCGAACTTCCTGGCCGACCCGTTCTGGGCGATGGCGATGGTCATCATCATGAGCGTCTGGCAGGGGCTCGGCTACAACATGCTCATCTTCTCGGCCGCCCTCGAGCAGCTGCCGGAGTCGGTCGTCGAGGCCGCCCGCATCGACGGCGCCTCGGGGCTGCGGATGCAGTGGAGCATCGTCGTCCCGATGATCTCGCCGTCGATCTTCTTCGCGACGATCATGACGATGATCACCTCCCTCCAGGTCTTCGCGCAGCCGCAGCTGCTCACCGGCGGCGGCCCGGGCAACGCCACCCAGCCGCTCGTGCAGTTCATCTACAACCAGGGGTTCAAGTTCCAGGATCTCGGCATCGCCGCAGCCGGCGCCTGGATCCTGTTCGCGCTCATCATCATCATCACCGCGCTGCAGTTCGGCGCGCAGAAGAAGTGGGTGCACTATGAGCACTGACCTGCTGCCGGGGACCGTCACCGCCGAGGCCGCCGAGGAGACCCCGCTCGAAGATCGGAAGGGGCGCCCGAAGGCGCCGCTGTCCGCGGGCGAGCGGACCCGCCTGATCATCGCGCACGTGTTCGTCTACGCCGCGGCGCTGATCTTCGTCTCGCCGCTGGTGTACTCGTTCTTCTCGGCCCTGAAGCCGAACAACGAGATGTTCTCGATGCCGCCGAAACTGGTCGGCTCGGAGCTGCGCTGGTCGAACTTCGCCGACGTGTTCGCCTACGGGCCGTTCCTGACGTACATCGGCAACTCGTTCTTCGTCGCGATCGCGGGCACCCTGGTCGTGCTGTTCGTGTCGACCACGGCGGGCTACGCGTTCGGCCGGCTGCGCTGGAAGGGCCGTGACGCCGTGTTCGTGCTCTTCCTGGCGACGCTGATGGTGCCGGCCGAAGTGCTGGTCATCCCGATGTTCCAGGTGATGCAGTGGCTGAACTGGGTCGACACCTATCAGGCGCTCATCTTCCCGTTCGCGTTCACCGCGTTCGGCACCTTCCTGATGCGGCAGTTCTTCCGCGGGATCCCGTACGAGCTCGAAGAGGCGGCCCGCGTCGACGGCGCGGGACCCGTGCGATCCTTTCTGCAGATCATCCTGCCGCTCGCGAAGTCGGCCGTGGCCGTGCTGTCGGTCTTCACCTTCCTCTCGTTCTGGAACAGTTACCTGTGGCCGCTCATCGTGACCGTCGACTACAACGCGCATGGCACGCTCCCCGTGGGTCTCGCGACCTTCTCCGGGCTCACCGGAACCCGATGGGATCTGCAGATGGCGGCGGCGATCATCTCCATGGTGCCGACCACGGTCCTGGTGATCGTGCTGCAGAAGCACCTGGTCAAGGGCATCGCGATGGCGGGACTCGGCGGACGATGAACGACCACGCAGGAGCCGGCGCTGACGAGCGCCGGGAGACCAGCGCGCCCGCGATCGCCGGGATCGACATCGGCGGGACGAAGATCTCCGCCGTGCTCACCGACGCGGACGGATCCGTTCTGGCCCGGGGCGTCGTGCCGGCACCGGCACGGGAGGGCGGTCCCGCGATGGCGGACGCCGCCGCCGCACTCGTGCGCCGGCTGTGCGCCGAGCACGGCGTGCGCCTCGCCGGCGCCGGTGTCGGAGCCGCCGGCGTGATCGACCAGGAGCGCGGCGTCGTCGTCGCCGCCTCGGCCACCTTCGCGAACTGGAGCGGTTTCCCGCTCGCCGCGGAGCTGTCCGCGCGCCTCGACGTGCCCGTGTGGGTGGAGAACGACGTGAACGCGTTCCTCCTCGGCGAGCTGCGCTGGGGCGCCGCGCGCGGCGAGAGCGACGTGCTCGGCATCATGCTCGGCACCGGGGTCGGCGGCGCCATCGCCCTGGGCGGCGCGCTGCATCACGGCGTGCACGGCGCGGCGGGCGAGATCGGGCACACCCCGGGCTTCAGCGACCTGATGTGCACGTGCGGGCAGGTCGGCCATCTGGAGACGCTCGCCTCGGGGACCTCCATCGCGAAGCGCTACGAGGCGGCGACCGGCATCACCGCGGGAGCCCCCGAGATCGCCGAGCGCGCCCGCGCCGGGCAGGACGAGGCGCGGCAGGTGTTCGCCGACGCCGCACGGGCGACCGCGCTCGCCGCCTCCACCACGGCGTCCCTGCTCGATCTCGGCATGGTCGTGGTCGGCGGCGGCGTGCACGGCGCCTGGGATCTGCTCGAACCCGGCATCCTCGACACGCTGCGCACCGACGCCCCGGTCTCGGGATTCCCGCTCCGGGTCGTGCAAGCCGAGATCTCCGCCGACGCCGTCGCGCTGGGCGCGGCCGCGCTCGCCGCCGCGCGCGTCGCGGATCCTGCCGCCGCGCCCACCTCCCTCATCACCGTCTGAGAAGGAACGAAGCTTCATGACCGAGCCCGCAGCCCCTGCCGCCCGCCCCGACGCCGACACCGTCTGGATGGGCCCGCTTCCGCCGCTGGCCGAGGGCGGACTCGCCCGTCCGCGGATCGGGATCGCCGGGATCTCGATCGAGTCGAGCACATTCTCGCCGCACATCTCCGGCGATGAGGCGTTCACGATCCGGGAGGGCGCGGACCTCCTCGGCTACTACCCGTTCCTGGACGCGGGGCGCGAGCTGCGGGACGCGGTCGAGTGGGTGCCGATCCACCACGGGCGCTCGCTTCCCGGCGGAGCGGTCGCCCCCGCGACCTATCAGCGGATGAAGGACGCGATCGTGCGCGGGATCCGCGCCGAGATCGCTGCCGGAGGACCGTTCGACGGGTTCTTCTTCGACATCCACGGCGCGATGAGCGTCGTCGGCATGCAGGACGCGGAGGGCGACCTCGCCACCGCGGTGCGGGAGGCGCTCGGCGACGACGTGCTGGTGTCGACCTCGATGGACCTGCACGGCAATGTCTCCGAGGTGCTCCGCGACGCGCTCGACCTGCTCACCTGCTACCGGATGGCACCGCACGAGGACTGGATGAACACCAAGGAGCGCGCGGTGTGGAACCTGCTCGTGCGGCTCCGCGGCCCGCACGGATCCGATGTGCTGCGCCGCCGCCCGTACAAGGCGTGGGTGCCGGTGCCGGTGCTGCTGCCGGGCGAGAAGACCAGCACCCGGCTGGAGCCCGCCCGGGGCATCTACGCAGAGGTCCCCGCCGTCGAGGAGCTCGACGGCGTCATGGACGCCGCGATCTGGGTCGGCTACGCATGGGCCGATGAGCCCCGCAACATGGCGATCGTGATGGTCACCGGCGACGACCGCGAGGTCATCGCCCGCGAGGCGGAGCGCCTGGCCCGGCAGTACTGGGACGCGCGCGGCGACTTCGTCTTCGTGGGGCCGACCGCGCCTCTCGGAGCGGCGCTCGATCGTGCGCTCGCAGCGGGCGCCGCCCGCCCGTACGTGATCTCGGACTCGGGCGACAACCCCACAGCCGGCGGTGCGGGCGATGTCTCGTGGACGCTGGGCGAGCTGCTCGCGCGCGAGGACCTCGCCGCTGCCGGCCGGGTCGTCGTGCACGCGTCCGTGTTCGACCGGGACGCGGTGGCGCAGGCCGTCGCCGCGGGTGTCGGCGCGATCGTGACGCTCGACGTCGGCGGGCGCGTGGATCCCGGCCCGCGCGGCCCGGTCCGGATCGCCGGCGAGGTGTTCTCCATCACCGAGGGCGATCCTGCCGCCGGCACCCAGGTCGTGATCCGCGCCGGCAGCGTGCACGCGATCCTCACGGAGCGCCGCAAGCCGTTCCACCATCTCCACGACTTCCGCATGCTGGGGATCGATCCCGCCCGCGCCGATGTGGTGATCGTGAAGATCGGCTATCTCGAGCCCGAGCTGTACGACCTCGCCGCGGACTGGACGCTCGCGCTCACTCCGGGCGGCGTGGACCAGGATCTGCTGCGCCTTGGCCACCACCGGCTCGCACCCGGCGTGTACCCGTTCGACACCACCGGCACTCCGGCGCTCACGGCGCACGTCAGCCGCCGCGGAGAGGGGATCCCCGCATGATGAACTTCGAGAAGCGCACCGGACCCGACTTCGGGACTGCGGCGCCGGTCTATCCGACCCAGGGCGTGCCGGACTGGTACCGCGACGCCAAGCTCGGCTTCTTCGTGCACTGGGGGCTGTACTCGGTGCCGGCCTGGGCGGTGCAGCACGGCGCGGGCGTGCACATCCCCACCGAGGACGCCTACGCCTGGCACCAGTACGCGGAGTGGTACGGCAACACCGTGAGGATCGCCGGCAGCCCGACCTGGCAGCGGCACCAGGAGCTCTACGGTCCCGGCACCTCGTACGAGGACCTCGCCGACCTCTGGGACGCCTCGGCGTTCGACGCCGACGCGTTCGTGAGCGAGCTCGTGGGTGCCGGCGCCCGCTACATCGTGCCGACCACCAAGCACCACGAGGGATTCTGCCTCTGGGGCACCGAGACGACCGGCTTCAACGCCGTCGCCCGCGGACCGCGCCGCGACCTCATCGCCGAGTTCCACGACGCCACGCGGCGCGCCGGTGCGCGCTTCGGGGTCTACTTCTCCGGGGCGCTGGACTGGCACGCGAGCGACTTCCCGGCGATCGAGTCGGACACGGATCTGTTCCGGTTCCGCCGCAACGACGAGCACTTCTCCCGCTACGCCGCCGCCCAGCTCGACGAGCTCATGCAGCGGTTCTCCCCGGACCTGCTCTGGAACGACATCGAGTGGCCGGATCGCGGCAAGGGCCCGGACGACTTCGCGGTCGCGGCGCTGCTGCGCCGCTATTTCGCACAGGTGCCCGACGGTGTGGTGAACGATCGCTGGGGGGTGCCCTACCACGGCTTCCTGACGCGGGAGTACACGCACATCCCGGACATCATCGACGCGCCCTGGGAGTCCACCCGCGGCCTCGGCTACTCGTTCGGGTACAACCAGGCCGAGGACGAGCGGCAGTCGCTCTCCGGCGCGGCGCTGATCCGCCTGCTCGTCGACGTCGTGGCGAAGAACGGCAACCTGCTCATCAACGTCGGCCCGACGGCGACCGGGGAGATCCCGGAACTGCAGCGCCGGGCCATGCGCGAGCTGGGCACGTGGCTTCAGGACAACGGCGACGCGGTCTACGGCACGCGGCCGTGGATCCGTGCGGGGGAGCGGACCGGCGCACCACGCGCCTACACGCGCGCCGAGGGCCTCGTGCACGTGCACGCCCTCGACCCCGCGACGGGGACGCTGGAGCTGCCCGTCGAACTGGCGATGGCGGGCGAGGCGCGCTGGGCCGACGGATCCGCCGCGACGCTGGTCGGATGCGCGGACGGCACCGCGGAGGCCGTGATCCCCGATGCGCTGCGGGGCGAGCCGGTCGCTGTGCTGATGGTGGCCGACGCGGGCTGAGCGAGCAACGGCGTCTCCGCTAAGGCGTCGTGGTCGGCACCGGCGTCGAGCCCGACGAGGACGCGTCCGGGATCGTGATCGGCGCCTGGGTTCCGGAAGCCCACACGGGGGCGGGGAGCGCGGTGCCGGTCTTGCCGTCGCGGATCGCACGCAGCGCATCCGCGATCGCGGTGGCGTTGTCGGGCACGGGGAGGCCGCACTTGCGCAGCTCGGAGGCGAACTCGAGCGTCAGGCGGGTCTTGCCGGCCGCGACGGCCTCGGCGGTGGTGCCGGTGAGCTTGTTGCTGCCGGTCTGGATCGCCGACACCTGCTCGCAGACGTGGTAGACCGTCCCGCCGTTGACCCACACGACCTTGTCCTGGCCGAGGAGCTGGATGACCGTGGACTGATCGGCGGTGTACTGCTCGACGGACGGCGGGTTGAAGTCGATGCCCAGCACGACGGCGAGCGCGGCGAGGACGATGCCGACGATGCCGGCCGTCGTCTTCTGGCCCTTGCTCATGTCCTTGTTCAGGAACACCATGATGATGAGCGGCACGAACGCGATGACCGCGATGATCGCGCCGAGCTGGTTCTGCACGAAGAACCGCACGGTGTCGGAGCGGCGGGCGGGATCCAGCCGGTTCGCCTTCTTCCACAGGAAGGATCCGGTGATCGACAGCGCCGCGATCACGACGAACAGCACGATCAGCGTGATGAACGCCCACTGCGGGAAGGTCGCGGTCGCGCCCTGCTGCTCGAGCAGACCCGTGTCGGGGTTGCGGACGAGCTGGCCGTCCTTGCCGACGAACTGGCGCTGACGCAGCAGCCAGAAGATGCCGACGGCCTCGGCGGCGATCGCGACGGCCCAGAGCACCCCGGCGATCCAACGGAGCCGCGTGGCGCTGCTCTTCGACTCGGGGGTCGGCGTCCACCCGGCGGGAGGATCCGCCGGGGCGTCCCCGCTGCCGGACGCCGGATTCGCGGCCGGCTTGGAGGCCGCTCGTGCCGCGGGCTTCTTGCTGCTGTTCTCAGACACGGTGGTCCTTTCGGCTGATGCTGGCACCGAGCATAGTGGGGCGGGGCCGCGGGATCAGGGATTTCCGATCGCTACGCTGGTGACATGACCTCCGATCCGGATGAAGCTCTGCGCTGGGACGGCGACGATCCCGATCCCTCGTCCACCCCGCCCTCAGGACCCGAGCCGAAGGAGCCGTCTCCCGCTCCTGAGTTCGCGGCGTCGCCCGAGGCGCCGGCCGGACCGACAGCGGCCGCGGCCGCCGTGCGCGACGCGGACGAGGAGCCCGCGGGGATCGGCAACGTCGCGCTGGTGTTCTACGGCATCGTCGGCGGCGCATACCTGCTCTTCGCGGTGGGCTGGGCGGTCGGCGGCCTCCGCCTGCGCCCTCGCGCCTCGCTGCTCGTGGCGGACTGGATGTATCTACCGTGGATGTGGCTTGCCGTGCTCGCGCCGGTGCTGTGGTTCGCCGCGGCCTGGGTGCTCACCCGCGGCAGGGCGACCTGGATCCGCATCGTCGCGCTGATCGCCGGCGTGGTGCTGCTCGTGCCGTGGCCGTTCGTGATGTTCGGGACGGTGGGAGCATGAGCCTCGACGAGACGACACCGGAGACGGGGGAGGGCGACCCGCGCCGCCCGCGCTGGGTGCTCTACGGGATCCTCGGCCTCACCGGCCTCCTGTACGCCTACGCGATCTGGAATGCGATCGCATACATGGTCCCGCTGGTGGGCCTCCCGGTCGGAGCGACGACGTGGGTGGCGCTGATCCTGTCCATCGTGCTGCCCGCGGTGGTCTACGGGGCCGCGATCGCACTGACCCGGCGGCGCAGGCTCGGCACCGTGGCGCTCGTGCTGGTCGCCGGCCTCGGGCTCGTCGCCGTGTTCTGGCTCGACGTCGTGGGCTACACGCTGAGCGGCGGGCACTGAGCGACGCCGCGCTGACGTCGCACGCCGTCACACGGCAGGAGGCGCCTGTGCCGCTCGGGTAGAGTGTTCGCACATTCGCGCCCCGACGGTGCGGCGCATCGGCCCCCTCCCCTCCCGAAGGATCTCTGTGCCCGAGAACGCCGTGAACACGTCCGCCAAGAAGCCCGTCGTCCTGCTCGCGGAGACGCTCTCTCCCGCCACGGTGGATGCACTCGGGCCCGACTTCGACGTCCGTTCGGTCGACGGCACCGACCGGGAGGCCCTGTTCGCCGCCCTCGCCGATGCCGACGCGGTGCTGATCCGCTCCGCCACGAAGATCGATGCGGAGGCGCTCTCGCACGCTCCGGTCCTGAAGGTCGTCGCTCGCGCGGGAGTAGGCCTGGACAACGTCGACATCAAGGCCGCCACGGCCGCCGGCGTCATGGTGGTGAACGCGCCCACCTCGAACATCGTCTCGGCCGCCGAGCTCACGGTCGGTCACATCCTCAGCCTCGCCCGGCGCATCCCGGCCGCGCACGGCTCGCTGTCTGCGGGGGCGTGGAAGCGCAGCTCGTACACCGGCGTCGAGCTGTTCGAGAAGACCGTCGGCATCGTCGGGCTGGGCAGGATCGGCGCTCTCGTCGCGGCCCGCCTCGCGGCGTTCGACATGCGCGTCATCGCCTTCGATCCGTACGTCACCAGTGCCCGCGCGCAGCAGCTCGGCGTGCAGCTCGTGAGCCTCGACGAGCTGGTCGCGGAGGCGGACTTCCTCACGATCCACATGCCGAAGACCCCGGAGACCACGGGCATGATCGGCGCCGAGCAGTTCCGCGCCATGAAGCCGACCTCCTACGTCGTCAACGTCGCCCGCGGTGGGCTGATCGACGAGGACGCGCTGCTGGTCGCCCTGCAGAACGGCGAGATCGCCGGCGCCGGCCTCGACGTCTTCACGTCGGAGCCGCCGGTCGAGGGGGGCTCGGCCCGTGCCCTCACCGCACTGCCGAACGTCGTCGTCACCCCGCACCTCGGCGCCAGCACCGACGAGGCGCAGGAGAAGGCTGGCGTCTCGGTCGCCCGCTCGGTGCGCCTCGCACTGGGGGGCGATCTCGTCCCGGATGCGGTCAACGTCGCCGGCGGGGTCATCGACCCGTACGTGCGCCCCGGCATCCCGCTCACCGAGAAGCTCGGCCAGATCCTCTCCTTCCTCGCCCAGTCGCCGCTCACCAGCCTCGATGTCGAGGTGCACGGCGAGCTGAACGCCTACGACGTGAGCGTGCTGCGCCTCGCCGCGCTCAAGGGCGTGTTCACCCCGATCGTGAGCGAGACGGTCTCGTATGTGAACGCCCCGCTGCTGGCCGAGCAGCGCGGTGTCGCGGTGCGCCTGGTGCAGGACGAGATCAGCGAGGAGTACCGCAACGTCATCACGCTGCGCGGTGCGCTCGCCGACGGCAGTCAGGTCTCGGTCTCTGGCACGCTGACCGGGCCGAAGCAGATCGAGAAGCTCGTCGCGATCAACGGCCACGCGGTCGAGCTGCCGATCGAGAAGCACCACGTCGTGATGCTCTACACCGACCGTCCCGGCATCGTGGCGGTCTACGGCCAGCGCTTCGGCGAGGCCGGGATCAACATCGCCGGCATGCAGATCGCGCGGGAGACCGCGGGCGGCCAGGCGCTGTCCGTGCTCACGCTCGACTCGCCGATCCCGGAGGCGCTCCTGGACGAGGTGCGCGTGGCCATCGACGCCGACCTGTTCCGCCAGATCGAGCTCGTCGAGGTCTGAGCCCCGCTCTTGCGACCCCGGGAGGCGGACGTCGCTGGCGCTCCGTCCTGGCTCAACGGTCCCGAGAGCGACGCGGGCGCGTGGCGCTGCTGACCAGCGCGATCAGCGCCTCCAGTGCGGCTCCGGCGGGGACCACCCCGTCGGAGCCGTCCGCGTCCAGCGTGTTGTTGAAGAACAGGCCGTCGCTGAGCAGCATCACGAGGTCGAGCGCGGCCTGATCCTGCACGTGCGGACGGATCACTTCCGCGGAATCCTCCCGCATGCGGTGCAGCGCATCGGTGGCGGCCGTGCTGCCGCCCTGCGCCAGACGGGTGGCGGCGATGATCGCCCGGTCGAGCGCGTCGTCCATCATGACCGAGGTGCGCAGGTAGTACTCGACCGGTCCCTCGGCGGCGGAGCGGATCCGTTCGACGTCCTCGGCGCCGAGGCGGTCCAGGCGCGCGATCATCGCCGCAGCCAGGTCGTCCTTCGACCCGAAGTGGTAGAGCAGACCGCCCTTCGAGACGCCCGCGGCACGGGCGACGGCGTCGAGAGTCGCGGCGCGCTCGCCGTCGGAGATGAGGAGCGCCTCGAACGCGTCGAGGACGCGCTCTCGGGCGTGCGGAGGTCTGGCCATGTCTGTTACTGTACCATCTGGACGGTTAAGTAATTCGGAAAGCTGAGAGGTGCACCATGCCCACCACCGCGACGATCTCCCTGCAGGAGACCGATGGCCCCCGCGTCGGCGCGCGCGGCTGGGCGGCGCTGGTCGTGCTCATGCTGCCCGTGCTGCTGGTCTCCGTCGACAACACGGTGCTGTCCTTCGCGCTGCCCGAGATCTCCACGGCGCTGAGCCCCACCGGCGTCCAGCAGCTGTGGATCATCGACGTCTACCCGCTGGTGCTCGCCGGCCTCCTCGTCACCATGGGCACGCTCGGCGACCGGTTCGGCCGGCGCAGGATGCTGCTCATCGGAGCCACGGGCTTCGCGCTGGTCTCCGCGCTCGCCGCGTTCGCCCCGACGGCCGGCCTGCTCATCGCCGCCCGCGCGCTGCTCGGCCTCTTCGGCGCCATGCTGATGCCGTCGACGCTGTCGCTGCTGCGCTCGGTGTTCCGCAATCGGGAGCAGCGCCGCCTCGCGATCGCCGTCTGGGCGGCGGCGTTCTCGGCAGGATCCGCCCTCGGCCCGATCGTCGGCGGGCTGCTGCTCGAGCACTTCGCCTGGGGCGCCGTGTTCCTCGTGGCCGTGCCCGTGCTGATCCCGCTGCTGATCCTCGCGCCGCTCCTGGTACCCGAGAGCCGCGACCCGAACCCCGGCCGGATCGATCCGCTCAGCATCCTGACCTCCATGGTAACGACGGTGCCGGTGGTCTACGCGATCAAGGAGTTCGCGGTCGAGGGCGTCACGCCGCTCGTGGTGATCCTGCTCGTGCTCGGCGTCGGGATGGGCTTCCTGTTCGTGCGCCGACAGCTGCGCGCCGAGATCCCGATGCTCGACATGGCGCTCTTCCGCCGGGGCATGTTCACGGGCGCGATCCTGGTGAACCTGCTCAGCGTGATCGCCCTGGTCGGCTTCCTCTACTACGTGTCCCAGCACCTTCAGCTCGTGCTCGGGCTGAAGCCGATCGACGCCGGGCTCGCCCTCATCCCCGGGATGGGCATGATGATCGTCGCGGGTCTCGCCGTCGTGCCGGTCGCCCGCCGGGTGCGGCCCGAGATCCTGGTGCCGTCCGCGCTCGTGTTCTCGCTGGCCGGCTACCTCGTCGTGGCGTTCACCACGCATGCACACGGCGTCGCGCCCCTGATCGTCGCGTTCGTCCTGCTCGGAACCGGGATCGGCGCCGCGGAGACCGTGTCGAACGAGCTGATCCTGGCCGCCGCCCCCGCGGAGAAGGCGGGAGCCGCGAGTGCGGTCTCCGAGACCGCGTACGAGCTGGGCGCGGTGCTCGGCACCACCATCCTCGGCGGCATCATCACCGCGTTCTACCGCAGCTCTCTCATCATCCCGGACGGGGTTCCCGCAGCGGCCGCGGACCGGGCGCGCGAGACCCTCGCGGGGGCCTTCTCCGCGGCAGAGGGGCTTCCGGCATCCGTCGCGCACGCGCTGCAGCAGGCCGCAGCCGACGCCTTCGGCACGGGCGTCACCGTGACGTCGCTCATCGGCGGCGTCCTCGTGATCGGCGCCGCCGTGATCGCGGCGCTCACCCTGGGTCGCCGTCTCGGCTCCTGAGCCTGTCGAAGGGCCCGACACGCGAGCATGCAGGTTCCCCGGCTCCCGATAGCCTGGGAACCTGCACCCGCACCATTCGCAAGGAGCACCATGTCGCGTGTCGTGAAGCTGGCCGTCATCCCCGGTGACGGCATCGGTCCCGAGGTCGTCACCGAGGCGGAGAAGGTGCTCGACGCCGTCACCGCCGGATCGGACGTGACCTTCGAGAAGACCCGTTTCTCGCTCGGCGCCGCGCGGTACCTCGAGACCGGCGACACGCTCACCGACGAGGACCTCGACGCGATCGGCGCGCACGACGCGATCCTGCTCGGCGCGGTGGGAGGGCTCCCCGGAGACCCGCGTCTGAAGGACGCGAACATCGAGCGCGGACTGCTGCTGAAGCTGCGTTTCGAGCTCGACCACTACGTCAACCTGCGCCCGTCCCGGCTGTACCCGGGGGCGCCGGGGCCGCTGGCAGACCCGGGCGAGATCGACTTCGTCGTGGTCCGAGAGGGCACCGAGGGGCCGTATGTCGGCAACGGCGGTGCCATCCGGAAGGGCACGCCGCACGAGGTCGCGAACGAGACCAGCGTGAACACGGCGTTCGGCGTCGAACGCGTCGTCCGCTACGCCTTCGCGCTGGCGGAGAAGCGCCGGAAGAAGCTCACCCTCGTGCACAAGACCAACGTGCTGGTGCACGCCGGAGCGATCTGGAAGCGGATCGTCGACGAGGTG
The DNA here is from genome assembly GCF_039541635.1 of Microbacterium panaciterrae. Taxonomy (NCBI): domain Bacteria; kingdom Bacillati; phylum Actinomycetota; class Actinomycetes; order Micrococcales; family Microbacteriaceae; genus Microbacterium; species Microbacterium panaciterrae. The sequence goes on along the minus strand of NZ_BAABGP010000008.1, from coordinate 482,973 downwards.
GCGCTCGAGTACCCCTACGTCGCCGTAGACTACCTGCACGTCGACGCGGCCACGATCTTCCTGGTCACCCACCCTTCGCGCTTCGACGTCATCGTCACCGACAACCTCTTCGGGGACATCCTCACGGATCTGGCCGGCGCCGTCACCGGTGGCATCGGCCTCGCCGCCTCGGGCAACATCAACCCCGACGGCGCGTTCCCGTCGATGTTCGAGCCGGTGCACGGCTCGGCACCCGACATCGCGGGTCAGCAGAAGGCCGACCCGACCGCGGCGATCCTCTCCGTCGCCCTGCTCCTGGACCACCTGGGACTTGGCGCCGAGGGCGCGCGTGTGCAGCGCGCGGTCGAGGAGGACATCGCGGCGCGCACCGGCGCCCGCACCACAGAGCAGACCGGCGCGGCGATCATCGCCCGGCTCCAGGCGTAACCTGGGATCCGGCACAGTCGCCAACGCCACGACCTGTCAGGACACGAATCATGACCATCGAACTTCCCCTTCAGGCTCCCTCACCCGCCGGCCTCATCTGGCGGGTCACGCGCAACGAGGAGGCGGTCCCCGACGCCCAGCGCGAGGAGATTCTTCAGAACCCCGGATTCGGGCAGTACTTCACCGACCACATGGTCGACCTGTGCTGGTCGGACAAGGGCGGCTGGCACCGTCCGCGGGTCTCGCCGTACGGGCCGATCCCGCTGGACCCCGCCGCAGCGGTGCTGCACTACTCGCAGGAGATCTTCGAAGGCCTCAAGGCGTACCGGCACGCCGACGGATCCGTCTGGACCTTCCGTCCCGACCGCAACGCCGCGCGCCTGCAGCGCTCCGCGCGCCGACTCGCGCTGCCCGAGCTGCCCACCGAGCTGTTCATCGAATCGCTCAAGCAGCTCGTCGCGGTCGACTCCTCCTGGGTGCCCAGCAACCCCGAGGAGAGCCTGTATCTGCGTCCGTTCATGTTCGCCAAGGAGGCGTTCCTGGGCGTTCGTGCCGCGAAGAAGGTCGGCTACTACCTGATCGCAAGCCCCGCCGGGGCGTACTTCCCGGGCGGCGTGCAGCCGGTGAACATCTGGCTGTCCCGCGACTACGCGCGCGCCGGCCACGGCGGCACGGGTGCGGCGAAGACCGGCGGCAACTACGCCTCGAGCCTGCTTCCGCAGGAGGAGGCGTACAAGAAGGGCTGCCAGCAGGTGCTGTTCCTCGACGGGGAATACATCGAGGAGCTCGGCGGCATGAACCTCGTGCTCGTCACCCGCGACGGCCGGCTGCTGACGCCGGCGTCCGACTCGATCCTCGAGGGCATCACGCTGGCCTCGATCCTGGAGCTGGCGAAGGATCGCGGCCTCACCGTCGAGCAGCGCAAGCTCTCGATCCAGGAGTGGCGTGACGGTGCCGCCTCGGGCGAGATCGTGGGCGCATTCGCCTGCGGCACGGCCGCCGTGGTGGTGCCGATCGGCACGCTCATGGCCGACGACTTCGAGATCGTGCACTCCGGTCCGGAATCGACCGAACTCGCGATGTCGCTGCGTCAGGAGCTCACCGACATCCAGTACGGCCGCCGTGAGGACACGCACGGCTGGCTCGTGCGCCTGGACGCCTGACCCGCCACCGCCGGACCCTGAGCCCCGATACCACCGTCGGTCCCTGAGCCTGTCGAAGGGCCCGGCCCCGTTCCTGCAAAGCTTGAGAGAGGACCCGCTATGAAGCTGGCCATGGTCGGACTCGGACGAATGGGCGCGAACATCGTGCGCCGTCTCATGCGCGGAGGGCACGAGTGCGTCGTCTACGACGTCAACCCGGACGCCGTCGCCGCGCTGGTGGCGGAGGGCGCGATCGGTGCGACCGACTACGCGGACATCGCGGCGAAGCTCGAGGGGCCGCGTGTCGTCTGGCTGATGATTCCGGCCGGCCTCACCGGCGGCGTGGTCGACGAGCTGTCGGCAGTGCTGCAGCCGGGCGACATCCTGATCGACGGCGGCAACTCGAACTACCGCGACGATGTGCGCCGGGCCAAGGCGCTGCACGAGAAGGGCCTGGACTACGTCGACGTCGGCACGAGCGGCGGCGTGTTCGGCCTGGAGCGCGGCTACTGCCTGATGGTCGGAGGCCCGGACAGGGCGTTCCAGACGATCACTCCGATCCTGGAGACCATCGCCCCGGGCGCCGGCGACATCGAGCGCACTCCCGGCCGCACCGGCGACCTGGCCCCGGAGGAGCTGGGCTTCCTGCACTGCGGTCCGTCGGGCGCGGGGCACTTCGTCAAGATGGTGCACAACGGCATCGAGTACGGCATCATGGCGGCGCTCGCCGAGGGCCTGAACCTGCTGGAGAACGCCGACGCCGGGATCCGCGAGGCCGAGCACTCGGCCGAGATCGCGCCCCTGGAAGAGCCCGAGTACTACCAGTTCGACATCGACACCCCGAAGGTCACCGAGCTGTGGCGACGGGGCTCGGTCATCTCGTCCTGGCTGCTCGACCTCAGCGCCGCCGCACTCCAGGGCAACCCGACGCTCGAGGGGCTCGCCGGGCGGGTCTCCGATTCGGGCGAAGGCCGCTGGACGGTCAAGGCCGCCGTCGACGTGGGGGTGCCCGTGCCGGTGCTGGCCGCGTCGCTGTTCGAGCGGTTCGCCTCCCGCGACGAGGATCGCTTCGCGAATCAGGTGCTCTCCGCGATGCGCCTGCAGTTCGGCGGGCACAAGGAGCTGCCCGCGGGCGACGTGCTCGAGGCCGGCGGCAACAAGGCCGAGCACGTCTGAGCCCGGTCCCTGAGCCCGGTCCCTGAGCCTGTCGAAGGGCCCGGTGGGGTAGCTCGCTCGATAGGCTGAACCCGTGAAGATCGCGCGGTTCAGCCATGACGACGGCATCAAGTACGGAATCCTCGACGAGGGCGAGCTGGTCGTGCTGGCCGGGGATCCGATGTTCGCCGGGTACGAGACGACGGGGGAGCGCGTGCCGCTCGCCGACGCGGCACTGCTCGCGCCCGTGATCCCGCGCTCCAAAGTCGTGTGCGTCGGCAAGAACTACCACGACCACGCCGCCGAGATGGGCGGCGAGGCGCCCGCAGAGCCGCTGCTGTTCCTGAAGCCGAACACCGCCGTGATCGGCCCGGGCGACACGATCGTGCGCCCGACGGCGCTCTCGGACCGCACCGAGCACGAGGGCGAACTCGTCGTCGTGATCGGGCGCATCGCGAAGAACGTCCCCGCCGAGAAAGCGCATCAGTACGTCTTCGGCTACACGGTCGGCAACGACGTCACCGCCCGCGACCTGCAGCGCAAGGACGGCCAGTGGGCGCGCGCGAAGGGCTTCGACACCTTCTGCCCGCTGGGCCCCTGGATCGAGACGGATGTCGCCCTGGACGAGGCGGAGCTCACCACGCGCGTGAACGGCGCGGTGCGTCAGCACGCGCCGCTGAGCGATATGATCCACTCCGTCGCCGACATCATCGCCTACGCCTCCGCCGTCTTCACGCTGCTGCCCGGTGACGTGATCATGACCGGCACCCCCGCCGGCGTCGGGACGTTCGAGGCCGGCGACACCGTCGAAGTGGAGATCTCGGGCATCGGAACGCTGCGCAACTCCGTGCGCGACGCGCTGCCCGCCGGGTGAGCGGCGTGACGCTGAGCGCGCTGGATCGCACCAGGATCCAGCGCCGCACCGTCGGGATCCTCTCGCTCGGCCAGGTGCTCGGCGGGATCGCCTTCGGCGCGACCGTCTCGCTGGGGGCGCTGCTCGCGGCCGACATCTCCGGAAGCGACGCCCTCTCCGGTCTCGCCACCGCGTCGGTCACGCTCGGCGCCGCCCTCGCCGCCATTCCGCTCGCCCGCCTCGCCGGGCTCCGCGGTCGCCGGCTCGCGCTGACGCTGGGCAACCTGCTCGCGCTCGTCGGAATCCTCGTCGTGATCGCCGCGGCGGCGGTGCGTGTGTTCCCGCTGCTGCTGGTCGGGATCATCATGATCGGCATGGGCAACGCGGGCAACCTGCAGTCCCGCTTCGCGGCGACCGATCTCGCCCAGCCCCAGCATCGCGGACGCGACCTTTCCGTCGTGGTCTGGGCGACCACGATCGGCGGGGTCGCCGGGCCGCTGCTGCTGGGCCCGGGGGAGCAGCTCGGCCACGCGATCGGGATGCCCGTGCACACCGGCTCGTACCTGTTCTCGCTGGTCGCGCAGATCGCCGCGTTCGCGCTGTATCTGATCGCGCTGCGGCCGGATCCGCTGCTCGTCTCGCGAACGCTCCCGGAGACCGGATCCGTCGCCGCCGGCCTGCAGCGCGTGGATCGCCCCGTGGCCGCCCGCTACGCGATCTTCGCGATCGCAGGGTCGCACGTGACCATGGCGTCCGTGATGGCGATGACCCCGGTGCACCTCTCGCACATGGCCATGAGCGGCACGGGCGGTATGAGCGGGATGTCCGGCGCGTCGATGGAGATGGATGTCACGGTGCTGGTCGGCGTCACGATCGCGATGCACGTGGCGGGGATGTACGGGCTGTCGCCGGTGTTCGGGATCCTCGCCGATCGCTGGGGGCGGCTGCGCACCGTGCTGCTCGGGCAGGTGCTGCTGGTCGGATCGCTGAGCTTCGCGATGTTCGCCGGGGAGAGCGCCGCGGGCGTCATGGTCGCGCTGATCCTGCTCGGCCTCGGCTGGAGCGCGGCGACGGTCGCGGGCGCCGCACTGCTCACGGAAGCGTCCGCTCCGGAGCTGCGCACGCGTCGGCAGGGCCGCAGCGACTCGCTGATGAGCCTGAGCGCCGCCGGTGGTGCGGTGCTGGCCGGCGTGATCCTGCAGTCCTTCTCCTATGCGGGCCTCGCGATCGCCGCGCTCGTCGTGGTCGTCGCGATCGTCGCGCTCTCGCCCCTCGGGAAGCGCTGAGCGGCGCTCGCACGTCTGAAGCGGCGTCGCGGGGCGGTCCAGGGGATCCGTCCCTTATGAGACGGCTGAGTGTCCTGGGTCCGGGTGCCCTCACGGTGCTAGCGTCGTGGACGGTCCCGGCCCGCTGATCCGGTGGTCCGGGTTATCCGTCAACAAGGAGGTTGGCATGTCACGAACGAGGACCCTCGGCGCCCTGCTCGGCGTCACGGCGATGGCCGGAGCTACCGCTCTCGCTCTCTCCCCGGTCTCGTCACCGCCCCCGGCAGCCGCCGACGTGGTGCCCTATGCCGCGCAGGCACCCGATTCGGCGTTCACGACGCAGGCGGACGCGACCGGCGCTGTGGCCTGCAGGAGACCCGCACCCGACGGCCGCGTGTCCACCACGATCCACTGCTACAAGCCCGACGAGCTGCGCGCGCACTACGGGCTCGGCCCGCTCGCGACGAGCAACGACGGCGCCGGCCAGACGATCGTGCTCGTCGACGCCTACGGCAGCCCGACTGCCGCGAACGACGTGAACTTCTTCGCGCAGACGTTCGGCGGACCGACGCCCGACTTCGAGGCGGTGTCCCCCCTGGGCGCGCCCGACTACACGAACCCGACGGGGAAGGGCATCGGTCAGTCCGGGCCTAACGCGGCGGCGAGCTGGGCCGGCGAGGCGAACCTCGACGTGCAGTGGGCGTACGCGATGGCTCCGAAGGCGCACATCGTGCTGCTGTCGACCCCGCCGGCTGAGACGCAGGGCGTGCAGGGCCTGCCCAACCTGATGAAGGCGATCGACTGGGCAGTCACGAAGTATCCGTCGGGCACGGTGTTCTCGATGTCGTTCGGCACCGACGAGCAGACGTTCGGATCCGGAGCGGCGGCGAAGGCGCAGTTCACGAAGTTCGATCAGACCTTCCAGCGCGGCCTGGCGAAGGGCGACACCTTCTTCTCGTCGTCCGGCGACAACGGGTCGACCGGTTTCGTCCGTTCGCACCGCGCCACGACGGTCGGCTCGACCCCAGAGGTGAGCTATCCGAACGTCTCGCCGTACGTCACGTCGGTCGGCGGCACGCAGGTGCAGTCGGGCTGGACGTGGAACCCGACCCAGGACGTGCCCTACCTCGCCGACGGCAGCCGGAACCCCGACTATTGGGGCTGGAACGCCGGCGGTGACAGCGAGGCCGTGTGGAATGAAGGCGGCTTCGCGATCGGCACCGGCGGTGGCCTGTCGACGGTGTACCAGAGGCCGGCGTTCCAGGACGGCGTCTCCGGGGTCGTGGGCGGTGCTCGCGGCGTGCCAGATCTCGCGTGGAACGCGGCCGTGAACGGCGGAGTGCTCGTCTATCACACCTACTTCCCGAGCACGCAGGGTGCTCCGGCGTGGGGAGTCTTCGGCGGAACGTCTGCGGCGTCTCCGCAGGCCGCAGCGGCGACCGCGATCGGAAACCAGGCGCGCGCTGCCGCCGGCAAGGCGCCGATCGGCGATCTCAACAAGGTGCTGTACAGCGCGTCGTTCGACAAGTCCGCGGCGTTCGACGACGTCGTGCCGCAGAAGTACGGCACGACGCCGAGCGGGATGCTGGACAGCAACCGGATGTGGGACATCGCGGCCGACGGATCCCTCACGCCGAATGTCGTTCCCGGTTACCCGACCACGGGCGGGTACGACCTGACGACCGGATGGGGCGCGCCCCGGCTTCCGGGCTACGTCGCACAGCTCGTCGCGCAGTGAGAGAACGGTCCGGGGCCGGGCGGGAACCTCCGCCCGGCCCCGGACCCGTGTGCGGGCCGGGATCCACTCCCGCCTAGAATCGAAGGGCTATGGCTACTCCCGATCCCCGCACCACGACCGCCTCAGGATCCGACGTCCGCGTCCGCTTCTGCCCCTCGCCGACCGGCCTGCCGCACGTGGGCATGGTCCGCACCGCGCTGTACAACTGGGCGTACGCCCGGCACACCGGCGGCAAGATGGTGTTCCGCATCGAGGACACCGATGCCGCCCGGGACAGCGAGGAGAGCTTCCGCCAGCTCGTCGACGCGCTGACCTGGCTCAAGATCGACTGGGACGAGGGCGTCGAGGTCGGCGGCCCGCATGGGCCATACCGCCAGTCCGAGCGCGGCGACATCTATCGTGACGTCATCGCCAAGCTCGTCGCGGCGGGATCCGTCTACGAGAGCTACTCGAACGCGGAGGAGATCGACGCCCGCAACGAGGCGAACGGCCGCGCCAAGCAGCTCGGCTACGACAACTTCGACCGCCGGCTCACCGAGGAGCAGCGGGCCGCGTTCCGCGCCGAGGGGCGCCAGCCGGCGCTGCGCCTGCGCGTGCCCGACGAAGACGTCACCTACGTCGACCTGATCCGCGGCGAGGTGACCTTCCCCGCCGGATCCTTCCCGGACTTCGTGGTGGTGCGCCCGAACGGCGCCCCGCTGTACACGCTCGTGAACCCGGTCGACGACGCGCTCATGGGTGTCACGCACGTGCTGCGCGGCGAGGATCTGATGCCGTCCACGGCGCGGCAGCTCGCCCTCTACGGCGCGCTCATCGACGCCGGTGTCACCACTTTCGTACCGCGCTTCGCGCACATGCCGCTCGTGCTGGGGGAGACCGGCAACAAGAAGCTTTCCAAGCGCGACCCGCAGGCCGACCTGTTCCTGCACCGCGAGCGCGGCTTCATCCCCGAGGGGCTGCTGAACTACCTGGCGCTGCTCGGCTGGTCGATCGGCGCGGACCGCGACGTGTTCTCGCTCGACGAGTTCACCGCGGCGTTCGACATCGTGAACGTGAACCCGAACCCGGCCCGCTTCGACCAGAAGAAGGCCGAGTCGATCAACGGCGACCACATCCGTCTGCTGGAGGGCAAGGACTTCGCGGAGCGGATCCTGCCGTACCTCGCCGCTGCGGACGTCTTCGACGGCGAGCCGACGCATGAGCAGCTGGTCCTGGCGTTCCGCGCCGCCCCGCTCGTGCAGGAGCGCGTGCAGCTGCTCGGCGAGGTGCCGGGCATGCTCGGGTTCCTGTTCGCGTCCGAGGTCTCCTACGAGGAGGACGCGCTCAAGGGTCTGCCCGCGAACGCCGCCGAGGTGGTGACGGCCTCGGCCGCCGCGCTCGAGCCACTCGAGACGTTCACGCCCGAGGCGATCCAGAACGCTCTCGCCGCCGCGCTCGTCGACGAGCTCGGGCTCAAGCCGCGCGTCGCCTACGGTCCGCCCCGCGTGGCCCTGACCGGCCGCCGCGTGTCGCCGCCGCTGTTCGAGTCGATGGAGCTGCTCGGCAAGGACGAGACGCTGCGGCGCCTGCGGGCGCTGGCGGCGTTCCTGGGCTGAGCTCGCGCGGGGCACCGCAATCGGCGGCCGTCGCCGAGTGCACGGCTTCTTGCCGAGTGCACCGCTCGTTCACGTGAACTGTCCGTGCACTCGGCAACCGGCAGTGCAGTCGGCGTGAGCTCGGGCGCACACGACGCGCGCGGGATCCTGTTCCGGTTTGGATCCCCAGGCGAGCTCGGGTAAGCTTGACTCTCGGTGCGAGGCCCTGGTTTCGCCCTTGGGGTATGGTGTAATTGGCAACACGGCGGTTTCTGGTACCGTTGTTCTTGGTTCGAGTCCAGGTACCCCAGCCAACAGGGAAGGCCCGGAAACACTGAGGAAAATCAGTGATCCGGGCCTCTGTCGTCCCGGGCTCGACTTCGTCCGACATCTCCGGTGCGCTTGTCCATACTTGAGGGATGACCGAAGAATCGAAGCTCGCGAACGAGGACCGCTGTGAGGTCGTCGCCGGTACGCATCGCGGTAAGCACGGCGTCGTCGAAGACATGAAGATCAGCAAGACGGGTGCGGTCACGATCACCTGTTCTAGGTGACGGCGTGCGCTTCAAGACCCTCCGAGCAACGCTCGCAGCGTTTGAGCGACTGCGTTCGATTCGTCTCGAGGGGCGGCCTTTCCGACGAGACGTTAGGCGCCGTGTTCAGGCGGGTGCGGCCTCGCGGGCGGCCCGGATCCGGTTGAGGCTGTTCTGGTACCGCTCCTGGTGGATGTGCGCGTGCATCCACTCCTCGACGATGCTCACGCCGATTGTCGTGCGCAGTCGTCGCAGCAGCGCGGTGAACTCGGGGAGCGTGTGAAACGTGATCGTCGCCACCAGGTCGAAGCGGCCGACGCCGGCGGCCAGGAACTCCAACGTCGATTCGGCGAGCAGCAGTGCGAGCGCGGCGGTGTCGTCGCCGTTCAGGACGATCCCGAAGCCGAACGCGATGCCGTCTGAGTCGGCCTGGTCACGACGTAGCACGGCGCCGATCTGCATCGCCCCGGCCTCTATCAGTCGGGCGATGCGAGTGCGGCAGCCGCTGATGGACAGCCCGACCTGCTCGCTCATCTCCGCGTAACCGAGCCGTCCGTCGACCTGGAGGAGCTCCATGATCTGCAGCTCCACCTCGTCCAGCGAGTGCGGGAACAGCCGGGGCTCCTCGCCGAGGAAGAAGCTGCGCAGCATCCGCTCGTAGAGCATCACCGCGACCTCGGTGACGCCCGGCATCGCGCGAGTCCGTGCATGGCGACCGGGCGCAGCCCGTGGTCTGCGTCCTCGGCGACGGCGCGTTGATGTTCGCGGTGCAGGAGTTCGCGACCGCCGTGGAACAGGGCCTCGACCTGACTGTCGTCTGCTACGACAACGGCGGTTACGCCGAGATCCAGCAGAACGAGGGCGATCGCGGGATCCCGCCGATCGGTGTGCGGCTCGCACAGCCCGACTGGGCCGCGCTCGTGGACGCCTTCGGCGGACGGGGCTGGAGGGTGCGGACCGTCGAGGCGCTGGCCGCGACCATCCGCGATGCCGTCGCCGCGCGCGGCGTGAACCTCGTGCACGTTCCGGCTGGGGTCTTCGCATGACCGCGCGCATCGGCCCGGTCGACAGCTCCCGCACGCCGCGCTTCTCCGGACGCGACGGATTCGCCCGCCTGCCGCGTCTCGATCAGGTCGACCACGCCGACGTCGTCGTCGCGGGCGTGCCCTTCGACTCCGGCGTGTCGTACCGCCCGGGAGCGCGGTTCGGGCCGAACCACATCCGCGAGGCGTCGCGACTGCTGCGTCCATACAACCCTGCTCTGGACGTCTCGCCGTTCGAGCTCGCACAGGTCGCGGACGCGGGCGACATCGCCGTGAATCCGTTCGACATCGGCGAGGCGATCGACCGGGTCGAGCAAGCGGCGTTCGACCTCACCGCCGCGGGCACCCGGCTGGTCACCCTCGGCGGTGACCACACGATCGCACTGCCGCTGCTGCGCGCCGCGGCGAAGCGGCACGGCCCGGTCGCGCTGCTGCATTTCGACGCGCATCTGGACACCTGGGACACGTATTTCGGGGCCGAGTACACGCACGGCACGCCGTTCCGCCGCGCGGTCGAAGAAGGGATCATCGACACCGAGGCGCTCAGTCATGTCGGCACGCGCGGACCGCTGTACGGCAAGAAGGATCTCGAGGACGACCGCCGGTTCGGGTTCGGCATCGTCACCAGCGCAGACGTCTACCGGCAGGGTGTCGACGAGGTGGTCGCGAAGCTGCGCGACCGGATCGGCGGGCGGCCCCTGTATGTGTCGATCGACATCGACGTCCTGGATCCGGCTCACGCCCCCGGCACCGGAACGCCCGAGGCCGGGGGGATCACCAGTCGCGAACTGCTCGAGATCCTGCGCGGCCTGGACGGTCTGCACCTGATCGGAGCCGACGTCGTCGAAGTCGCGCCGGCGTACGATCACGCCGAGATCACCGGCGTCGCGGCATCGCACGTCGCCTACGATCTGGTGTCCTTGCTCGCGCTCGAGCACGACCGGCTCGCGGCGGCGCGCTGACAACCGCGCAACCGGCGGTGCGTAGCAGCACCGAATGGACCGTGACCAGGGTGAGCTCGAACACCAGCACCGGGGTCAGGAGACGAGAGCGGTCGGGGTGAGTTCCGCCTCGGCGGCGCGGATCACCGCGCGCAGTTCGTCGGCGGGCAGGTCGGCGCCGAAAGTGGCGTGGCCGGGCTGGAGCACGACGCCGTCGGCGAGGGACCCCACGCGCACGGGGTCGAAACCGAGGGCGTCCACGACCTCGGCGACGCGTGCGACATCGTCGTCCCGGTCCCCGGCGATCGCGATCGCCTTGCGGCCCGGCGATCCTGCCGGGCGCGCCTCGTCTTCGAGATCGTGGTAACCCATGTGGTCCAGGGCCTTCACGACACGGGATCCGGTCAGGAACTCCTGCACGATCTCGCTGGTGGAGGTGCGCGGGTCGCTCAGGTCGTCGCGGATGCCGTCGGTCTCCCACCAGTAGTTCATGGCGTCGATCACGAGCTTGCCGTCGAGTTCCTCCGCCGGAACGCTCCGGTACTTGCCCAGCGGAAGGGCGAGGATGACGATGTCCGGTGTGCCTGCCGCATACTCCGGCCGCACCGCGATGGCCCCGGGCGCCATGACATCGACGGTCAGTGCGATGTGCTGCGGATCACCGGATCCCGCGATCAGCACGCGGAACCCGGCGTCGATGGCGAGGCGGGCGAGTGTCGTGCCGACCTTCCCCGCGCCGAGGATGCCGATGGTGGGGCCGTGGTGACTGATCATGGTGTTCTCCTGGGTGGTCTCAGGCATGGACGGCTTTGCCGCCCTTGACGATCTGCGCGGTGTCTCGGCCGGTGAGGTGCCAGGCGTCCGGATCTTCGTCGAGCAGCTCGCGCAAGCGGGGCGCCACCTTCTCGCCCAAGAGGCGGATGCTCTGCTCGCGCACGTCACGCGGCAAGTGGGTGAGGTCGTACTTCAGGTCGAAGCGGGACAGGTGGTTGGCGCGCACGATGCCGGCGATCTTGCGGGCCACCGTCTCGGGGGAACCGACGTACAGCGCGCCGGTGTCCACCTCTTCGGCGTAGCGCTCGGCGGTCGGCGGGTAGAACCCGCGCTCCTTGCTGATCTTGGCGACGACCGGCTCCCAGTACCGCCAGTGCAGGTTCTTCGCCTCCTCGTCGGTCTCGGCGATGAGCCCGAGCGAGTGCTGCCCGATCGGCAGCTCCTCGTGGCCGAACTGGGCGAGCGCCCGCAGATACAGCTCGGCGTGGCCGGCGAAGCGCTCGGGCCGGCCGCCGATGATCGCCATCATCAGCGGCAGCCCGTAGCGGGCGGCGCGGATCACGGAGTCCGGGCTGCCGCCGATGCCGATCCAGGCGGGGATGCCGCCCTCGGGCATGCGTGGGTGCAGCCGCACCTCGTCGAGGGGTGCGCGGTACGTGCCCGACCAGGTCACGCGGTCCTCGCGCATCAGCCGGACGAACAGCTCGAGCTTCTCCTCGAAGAGCTCCTCGTACTCGGCGATGTCGTAGCCGAACAGCGGGAACGACTCGATCGCGGAGGCGCGGCCGAGCACCAGCTGGGTGCGGCCGTTTGAGATGCCGTCCACGGTCGCGAACTCCTGGTACAGCCGCACGGGATCCTGGGTCGAGAGCACGGTCACCGACGTGCCGAGGCCGATGGTCGAGGTCGCCTGCGCGGCGGCCGCCAGCAGCACCGGCGTCGCGGAGTCGACCGAGTCCTCCTTGTAGTGCTCGCCCACGCTGAAGACGTCGAGCCCGACCGACTCCGCCAGCTGGGCTTCGTCGATCAGCAGGCGCAGCGATTCGGCGTCGCTCATCACCCGCCCGCCGTCGGTCGCCACATCTCCGAACGAGTTCAGCCCCAACTCGAGAGGGGTGCTCTGGGTGCTCATCGTGCGTCCTCCGAGGATCCTGACCGTCGTATTGACGTGTCAATACCGATGCAACGATAGACTTGACGTATCAATTCCCGAGGAGGCGCGATGGATCGAACCCACTCCCGGACGATGCCGACGCGGGAGCAGCTGCGCATCTGGCGCGACCACATCGAGACGACCGAGGCGCTGCGCGCGCGGCTGGCCGGCCGCCTCTCCAGCGAGTCGACGCTCTCGTCCGGCGACTACCAGGTGCTGCTCGCTCTCACCGAGGCGCCGCGGCACTCGATGCGCTCCTCGGAGCTGGCCGCACTGATCGGCTGGGAACGCAGTCGCCTCTCGCACCATCTGGGCCGCATGCAGAAGCGCGGCCTCATCCGGCGCCAGCCCTGCGCGGACGGTGCGCATGGCGTGGATGTGATCGCGACGGAAGAGGGGAGGGAGGAGTTCCGGGCCGGCTCCGTCCCGCATCTGCGGGCCGTTCGGGAGCTGTTTCTGGACGCGCTGACTCCCGAGCAGCTCGCACAGGTCGAAGCGATCTCCGCAGCGGTGCGCAGGCACCTCGGGCTCGACGAGGATGCTGTCGGCCGCTGATCGCGGGCCGCCGTCGCGGGGGCCGGACTCGCCGGGCCGTCAGCCGTCGGCGAACGCGGGCCGGAGCCGGTCCGCGCGGGCGGAGACTGCTGGGCATGGACGACGGTGAAGCTCTGGACGCGTACTCCACGATCGTGGTGCGCGTCGCCGAGACTGTGCTCCCCGCGGTCGCCGCGGTGAACGTGCGCACGGCCGACGGCGCGGGTGCGGGCAGTGCCACGGTGATCCGCGCCGGACTGCTGCTCACGAGTGCGCATGTGGTCGCGGGTGCGCGCGAGGTCGGCCTGGCGTTCGCCGACGGCAGCGCCGTCGATGCGGAGGTGGTCGGATCCGACGTGCTGAGCGATCTGGCCGTGCTCCGCGCCCACGGGCGGACGCCGGATCCGGTGCCGGTCGGCGATGCCGGGCGGCTGCGCGTGGGGCAGCTGGTCGTCGCCCTCGGCAACCCGCGGGGGCTCGCCGGCAGCGTCACTGCGGGCATCGTGTCCGCGCTCGGCCGCTCGCTGCCGACGGCGTCGGGGCGCGTGATCGATGAGGTGATCCAGACGGACGCGGCGCTGAACCCCGGCAACAGCGGGGGAGCGCTGGCCGACAGCGCAGGCAGACTGGTCGGCGTGAACACCGCAGTCGCGGGGGTCGGACTGGGGCTCGCCGTGCCGATCAACACCACCACCCTCGCGATCATCGACACGCTCGCGACGGCAGGCCGGGTGCGCCGGGCCTGGCTCGGCGTGGCGGGCGCGAAGGTGCCGCTCGCCCCGGAGGCCGCCGCGAAGGTCGGATCCGCGACCGGCATGCAGGTCATGTCGACCGTTCCGGGGAGCCCGGCGGCACTCGCAGGGGCCCATCCGGGAGACATCGTGCTCTCGATCGACGGCACCGCGGTGTTCGATCCGACCGGACTGCAGCGCGTCATGGTCGAGGGGGCGATCGGACGGCGGATGGAGATGGTGGTGCTGCGCAACGGCGCTCTGATCGATCTGGTCCTGGAACCGGAGGAGCTGCGGCTGGGGTGAGGCGGTAGAGGTAGCGCCGCGGATCAGATCCGTCCGAAGATCTCCGGATCCACCGGGCGGCGCGTCCGGGGGAGTCCGGCGACCACGAGCCTGTAGGCCTCCGTGACCAGCTCCTGGACGAGGTCCTGTTCGAGGCTTCCGTCGGGGCGGAGCGTGATCCAGTGCCGTTTGTTCATGTGGTAGCCGGGGATGATCGCCGGGAACGCGGCGCGCAGAGCCTCCGCGTCCTCCGGCGCGGCCTTGAGCGTCACCGTCGCCGCGCCGGTCGACAGCGACAGAGCCATGAACATCCGCTCCCGCACGCGGAACACGTCGACCTCGGGGCCGAAGGGCTGGTCGGCGTAGGCTCCGGGCAGCTCCTCGGCGCGCGCGCGGGCCCAGTGCTGCAGGATGTCGCTGTCCACGATCTGGCCCTCCTCGGCTCCCGGTACTCCATCATGCCGTGCGCGCACGGTCGGCGTTCTCACGTGCACGAATATCCGGACGCGGTTCGAGAACGCGCGGGGAATGCATTGCCCTCGATGCGAGATCCGTGCCATTCTCGGTACCACGTCAGCGCCGATGCTCCGAGCCGTACTGCGACCCGCCTCACCGGCGAGAAACGGTGAAGAGGGGGAACGAATGTCGCAGACGGATGTCACGCAGAGCCCGCAGTTCGAAGAGGGGCACGGCACGGAGCACGACGCCGAGCAGGCCGGCTACAAGAAGAGCCTGAACCGCCGGCAGGTGCAGATGATCGCCATCGGCGGTGCGATCGGAACCGGACTCTTCCTCGGATCCGCGTCGCGGCTGCACAGCAACGGCCCGGCTCTCGTGCTCAGCTACGCCCTCGTCGGCGTGATCGCCTATTTCCTCATGCGCGCGCTGGGCGAACTGGTGCTGTACCGGACGACTTCCGGTGCGTTCGTGTCGTGGATGCGCGAGTTCTTCGGTGAGAAGGCGGCCTTCTACACGGGCTGGATGTACTGGACGAACTGGGCGCTCACCGGCATCGCCGAACTGAGCGCGGTGGGCCTGTACATCCAGTATTGGTGGCCGCAGATGCCGACCTGGGCGACGGTGCTCATCGCTCTCGCTGTCGTGCTCATCGTGAACCTGCTGTCCGCCAAGGCGTTCGGCGAGTTCGAGTTCTGGGCCTCGGTGCTCAAGGTCACCGCGATCATCGTGTTCCTCGTCATCGGGATCATCGTGGTCGCGTTCAGCTTCGACGTCGGCGGGCACCGCGCAGGCATACAGAACCTGTGGTCCAATCCCGGTGGGTTCTGGCCGACCGGGGGCGGATTCGCCTGGTACGGCCCGATCATCGTGATGTCGGGGGTCGTGTTCGCGTACGCCGCGATCGAGATGGTCGGCATCGCGGCGGGCGAGATGGAGGATCCGAAGCGCGAGGTGCCGAAGGCCGTGAACGCGGTCATCGTGCGGATCGCCGTGTTCTACTGCGGCGCGCTGCTGCTGCTCGTGTGCATCCTGCCGACGAGCGAGTTCACTCCGGGCATCAGCCCGTTCGTGACGGTGTTCGGGCGGATGGGCATGCCGTGGATGGCCAACGTCATCCAGGCGATCCTGATCGTCGCGGCGATGTCGTCGCTGAACTCCGGGCTGTACACCACGGGCCGGGTGCTGCGCAGCCTCGGCATGGCGAAGCAGGCGCCGGGCTTCACCCTGAAGATGAGCGGATCCGGTGTGCCGTGGGCGGGGATCGTCATGACGGCCGTGATCTACGTGCTCGGCTCGATCCTGAACGCGGTGAGCCCCGACGCGTTCGAGATCGCGCTGGAGGCCGCCTCCATCGCCGTCGTGTTCACGTGGGGAACGATCTTCGTGTGCCAGCTGCGGCTACGACAACTCACCGACAGGGGAGTGCTCCCACCGAGTTCGTTCCGTGCGCCGGGAACTCCGTGGACGAGCTATATCGGGCTCGGCTTCCTCGTGTTCGTGATCGTCGGGATGGCGATCTCGGGCTGGCAGGCGTCGCCGTACTTCTGGCACAAGACCGGGTTCGTCGTGGTGGTCATCGGGATCCCCGCGCTGCTGATCATCTTCGAGCTCGGCTGGTTCTTCGTGAAGGGCCGGGTCGCCGCGCACACGGACGGACGGATGCTGAGCAAGTGGACCGACACGGGGCTGCGCTACCCGCCGCAGCCCGCCGGGCCGCGCACCGAGTCGATCGCGGCGATCGGCACGGTGCAGTTCGACGCGCGCGAGTGGGACAACCTCGATGAGGAGGACGACGAGGAGGACATCGCGGCGCTCGGCACCGTCCAGGTCGAGATGCACGAATGGGACAACCTCGACGAACCGGACAAGAATCCGCCCGACCCCGATCCGACGAACAAGGACAGGGGGGTGTGACATGCGCCGTCTGACCACCGCCGCGCTCGGACTGCTGGCCGCGTCCCTGCTCGTCGCCGGATGCTCGTCCACGCCGCCGAACAGCACCGGCGACAACGCCGCGACCGGAACCGGCACCCTCACGATCGGCATCGCCGACGACCTGCCGGGGGTGAGCCTGAAGACCGACGCCGGCTATGCAGGGTTCGACATCGACACCGCGAACTTCGTGGCGGGCAAGCTCGGCATCCCCACCAAGAACATCACCTGGCAGCGCATCGACCAGTCGGAGCGGGTGAGCGCGCTGACCTCGGGCAAGGTCGACATGGTCGTCTCGACCTTCTCGATCACGCCGGAGCGGGAGAAGGATGTCGCCTTCGCCGGTCCGTACTTCGTGGCGCATCAGGATCTGCTGATCCGTCGAAACGACGACACCATCACGGGCCCGGAGACCCTGGACGGCAAGAAGGTGTGCGCGGCCGCGGGAACGACCTCGATCGACTACCTGACCGCGAACTACCGCGGCAAGATCACCGTCGTGAAGGTACCGTCCTGGTCGGAGTGCGTGCGCGACCTCGCCGCCGGCACGGTCGACGCCGTCTCCACGGACGACCTCATCCTGGCCGGTTTCGCCGCCGTGCCTGAGTACAAGGGGGTGCTGCGCGTGATCGGCAAGGGCTTCACCGACGAGAACTATGGCATCGGGCTGAAGCAGGGCGACAACCGTCTCGACCAGGTGCGGGCGGCGCTGAAGGAGTACATCTCCTCGGGGGCGTGGAAGAAGTCCCTCGACGCGAACGTGGCGCCCTCGGGGTACGCGATCCCTGCGCCGCCGACCGTGAAGTGACCCGTCTGTTCACGACAGCGCCCCTTCCTCCGCAGGACGGCGGAGGAAGGGGCGCTGCCGTGCGGATCAGAAGACGGGGACGCCGGCGCGCGTGAGCTGCCAGTTCACGACGTGGAAGTCCGCCGGATTGATCTTCCCTGCCGCGGACGCGTAGGCCACGATCGCCTCGCGGATCGCGACCTGGGCGTTGTAGATCACCGGCGCCGTGGCGATGTGCGGGAACCCGCCGCCGCCTGACTGACGGTAGTTGTTGACCGCGACGACGAACTTCTGGTCCGCCGCGATCGGCGCCCCGGCCCACGACAGGTTGGCGATCCGAGATCCCTGCGGCTGCGAGATGTCGACGTCGTAGCTGACGCCCGAGAACTGGTCGTAGTTGTAGTCCGGGGTGAGGCCCGCGTTGGTCCAGGCGGCCGGGTTCACGGGGGCGCCAGGGGCCACCTGCTGGAAGTACTTCGCGGAGTACTCCAGATAGTCCTTGATCTGGGCTCCGGTGAGCACCGACGCCATGAGCGTGTTGTCGTAGATGTACAGCCCGGCGACATCGCGGATCGTGACCTGCCCCGCGGGGAAGGTGGCGGCGCGGTTGAACGGCGCCGCGATGGACACGATCGGCAGGGATGCCTCCGGCGTCCCCGCGATCGCCGCGGTCACGGTGTCGACCTGCACCTTGTTGATGTAGTCGAGGATCGCGGTGTCCTTCCAGCAGGACTCTGCCGCGGAGAGCTCCTCGGTGGAGGTCGCGACCGGCTTGTTCACGTACGCCACCACGGCGTCGTGCTGCGCCTGGACCACCGAGACGAGGGCCGGGTCGTCCTGCACCGTGTTCGTGTTGACGTTCGTCGCCTTCTTCGACACGACGGTCCACTGGCCCTTGACCTGCTGCAGCTCGATGTCGAACACGCTGAGGCGCTGCCCCCAGCACATCGGCTCGCTCAGCACCACCTGCTGGCCCGTGCTGGCGTTGGTGACGAAGCGCTGCGGGATGTCCTTGTGCGCATGCCCGAACAGGATCGCGTCGATCCCCGGGACCTGCTCGGCGAGGAGCGCGGCGGCGTTCTCGTTCGGCAGATCGGTGCCGTACGAGGAGGTGCCGCTGTCGCCGGAGTGCACGCTCACGACGAGCACGTCCACGCCCTGAGCGCGGATCACCGGCACCCAGCGTCGGGCGGTCTCGACGATGTCGAGCACCTCGAGCTTGCCGCTCACGTTGGCCTTGTCCCAGATGACGATGCCGGGGTTGGTCAGGCCCAGCACGCCCACCCGGATGGGCTTTGCGCCCTTCGGGTTGAGCGTCTTGATCGTGTACGGCGTGTACGCGGGCACGGTGGTGCCGGCGTGCACCGCGTTGGCGCCCAGGACGGGCGCGTTCATCTGCTTGATCCAGGTGTCGAGGAAGTCGAGGCCGTAGTTGAACTCGTGGTTGCCGAGAGCGACGGCGTCGTAGCCGATCGCGTTCATCTGCGCGGCCATCGGGTGGATCGCACCGGTCTTCGTGATGGGATCGACCGTCGCATAGTAGAAGCCGAGCGGCGTCCCCTGGATGGTGTCGCCCGCGTCGAACAGCAGGGTGCGGTCGCGTCCGCGGTCGGCGCGGATCTGGTTCACGACGCTCGACACCCGGGACAGCCCGACCACGTTGCCCGCCTTGTCGCTGTAGGCCGCGTCGGTGTAGTAGTCCCAGTTGACGGCGTGCGAATGGATGTCGGAGGATCCCATGATCGTGATCGTCACGGACTTGCCGATGCCGCCCGCGGCGGCCGCGGCAGGCTCGGGGTTCGTCGCGACCCAGCCGGCCGCGGCGAGGGCGCTCGCGGCCGAGACCCCGGTGAGGAATCCGCGTCGGCTCAGCCCTGAGCGACGCTCCGCTTCGACATCGTCGGGGACGGCGCAGGAGCACCAGCGGGGCTGTGGGGCGTCGGCGTGGCGGTGGAGATGTGTTTCATCTGTCATGAAGCCCGATGCAACCATGCTTCGGGGACGCCCACAACAACGACACGTGAACTCTTCGTGCGATGCGCATATGAGCATGCAGGGATGCGAATCCCCCGAGGTGAGCATCGGCGCTCAGCCCGCCGATGCGGCCGGGTGCTGTTCGCCGATCAGGTTCCGTGCCAGAAGCGCCCGCAGTTCGTCGCCGACGTAGCCGGCGCGCGCGAGCGCGCCGAGCTTGCCCAGCGCCGCCTCGGTCGTCATGTCGCCCGCGGACAGTGCACCCGCCCGGGCGAGGACGGACCCCACGGCGTAGCGTCCGAGTTCCACGCCGCCGTCGGCGCATTGCGTGACCGCGAGCACCACGCTGCCCCGGGCAGTGGCTCGCTGCACCGCTCCGACCAGCTCCCCGGCCGCCATCGGCGCGGTCCCCGCGCCGTAGCACTCCAGGACCACGCCGGCCGGGCAGTCGTCGAGCATGGCATCGAGCTGGCGGCCGCTGAGTCCGGGAGACACCTTCATGAGGCCTATGCGCGGGTTGGCGCGCCCGACGGCGCCGCGGAGCGCTGATGCCATTGACGGCGCCACGCCTGATGGCGAGCCGGCCAGCCCGAGATGGGCGATGAACGCGTCAAGGCTTTCACTGGAGCGCTTCGTGGTGCGAACGGCCGGGAGGATCCGGCCTGCGAAGGCGATCCAGACGCCCGTCGCGAGTCGGCCCGAGGCCGCGCCGAACGCCTGCGCGAAGTTGTCCGGAGCGTCGCTGCCCCCCGTGCCGAACGGTCGCTGCGCTCCCGTGAACACGATGGGGACCTCGAGGTCCGCCAGCGCGAACGCGACGTACGCGGCGCTGTACGCCATGCTGTCGGTGCCGTGGATCACCACCACCGCGCGCGCACGGTCCTGTGCGGCGACGGCGCGGATCCGGTCGGCGAGAACACCGAGGGTCGCGGGGGAGACCTCGGCACTGTCGATCGCCGGCTCGGATCGCGCGTAGGTCCACGGAACCACGGGACCGCCGGGATCGAGTCCGGCGACGAGCCCCGCGACCTCCGCGTGCAGATGCGGGTTCGCAGCCAGGCCGTGCTCCGTGGGCACCATCCCGAAAGTGCCGCCGGTGTAGAGCACCGCGACCGGGCGGGTGGCGTCGCCGCTCACGCTTCTCTCCGGCGGAGGCGACGGATGCCAGCGCACGGCCGCACGCGCAAGCAGCCGGGACACGTCGATCGCTCCCGACTCCTCCTGGGCAGCGGCGCCCTCCAGCAACGGCAGCTCGGTGCAGGCGAGCAGCACCGTATCGCTGTGCATACGCGACCGGATGCGCGCGAACTCAGCCTCGATCTCCGGTGTCGAGCCGCCCGCGAGCTTCACTTCGGAGATGAGGCGATGCACGCGGTCCTGATCCTCGGGGAGCTCGACGGCGACGTGCTCGCTCAGGCGCGCATACGATGACCAGCCGCCGAGATCCATCGTCTGGCGTGACCCGAGCAGTGCCACGGACGCGGCCCCCCGCGCCCGTAGCTCGGTGAGCGCCGCCTCCGCCGGCGTGAGCAGGACTGCCGGGAGGCCGAGCGCCTCCAGCCGATCCGCGAAGTAGTTGAGCGTGTTGCACGCGATGACGTACACATCGACCTGTTCCGCGATCCGTTCGGCCGCGTTCCTGAGGGCGATCCAGACGCGATCCTCCTCGTTCTCCAGGTCCATCGAATAGCCGAGCTCGGGAAGCGAGACGATGACGGTCTCCGGCGCATCGATGTCGCCGCGATAACGATCGCCGAGCAGCGCACGATGCTCTTCGAGCACCTTGCGCCACATGTCGATGCCTGCCTCCGGCCCCGAACCGGCGATGATGCCGATCCGGTGCCGGATCGTCCCGCTTCCGTCACTCACGCTGGTTCCCTTGGTCAGGTCTGATCTGCCTCGACCGGCGACGGGGCTTCTCCCGTGATGTCGATCGTAGAGGTGAGCGCCTCGGGGTTGATGCGTCCGCGCACCCGGTACCAGCCGACGACCATCAGGATGACCACGATGACGAACGCCGCGAGGGTGATGCGGCCGACGCCCGGGTCCAACGCCATCAGCAGCACGACCACGGCGAGGAAGACGAGGGTG
Organism: Microbacterium panaciterrae; assembly: GCF_039541635.1. Classification (NCBI taxonomy): domain Bacteria; kingdom Bacillati; phylum Actinomycetota; class Actinomycetes; order Micrococcales; family Microbacteriaceae; genus Microbacterium; species Microbacterium panaciterrae. The sequence continues at coordinate 461,583 of NZ_BAABGP010000008.1, read as the reverse complement.
ATGCCGTTGGTCACCGGCGCCCACGGCAACCGGAACTTCGGGCGTTCGCGCCCCTGGCTCTTCATCCTGCGCACGAAGAGCCAATGGCACACGATGATGGAGCCCCACACGCCGACGATGCCCAGGCCCGCCAGGTTGAGCACGATCTCGAACACCTGACCGGGGACGATGAGATTGAGGATCACGCCGATCACGCCGAGTCCGGTCGTGATGAGGATGCCGCCGTACGGGACTCCGGCCTTGTTCATCCGGTTCGCGAACTTCGGTCCGGTCCCCGCCGCGGCGAGAGAGCGGAGCGTGCGACCGGTGGAGTACAGGCCCGCGTTCAGGCTCGACATCGCCGCGGTGAGCACCACGAGGTTCATGATGTCGCCGGCGTAGGGGATCCCGATCGAGTTCATGACCGTCACGAACGGACTCTGGCCGGCCTTGTAGGAGGTCCACGGCAGGAGCAGGGTGAACAGGACGACCGAGCCCGCGTAGAACAGCATGATGCGCCACATGATGGAGTTGACGGCGCGCGGAACCACCGCGCGGGCATCCTTCGCTTCGCCGGCGGCGACTCCGACCATCTCGGTCCCGCCATAGGCGAAGACGACGCCGAGTGCGATGACGAACATGGGGGCGATGCCCTTGGGGAAGAAGCCCCCGTTGTCGGCGATCATGGCGAGACCGGGGGTGTGCCCGGCGATCGGGGTCTGCGTGACGATGAAGTAGATCCCGAGAATGCCGAAGAGGACGATCGCTCCGACCTTGATCAGCGCGAACCAGTACTCGAGCTCGCCGAACAGCACCGCGGAGGTGATGTTCATCGCCATCACGATGACCAGTGCGATGAGCGCCAGCAGCCATTGCGGGATCGGCGTGAAGAAGGACCAGAAATGCGCATAGAGCGCGATCGCGGTGATGTCGGCGATCACGGTCGTTCCCCAGTCGAGGAAGAACAGCCAGCCGACGGAGAAGGCGCCCTTTTCGCCCATGAACTCGCGTGCGTACGAGACGAACGCGCCGGAGGAGGGGCGGTACATCACCAGTTCGCCGAGCGCGCGCACCACGATGAAGGCGAAGAACCCGCACACGATGTAGACCACCGCGAGTGAGGGGCCGGCGATCTCCATGCGCCCGCTGGCGCCGAGGAAGAGTCCGGTCCCGATCGAGCCGCCGATCGCGATCATGCTCATGTGCCGCCGCTTGAGCGACTTCCGGTACCCGCTGTCGCCGGCATCGACGACGCCGGGTGAGGCCACATCCGTGGCCCGAACCTCGTTGTTCTGATCCATGTCCTGTCTTTCGTCGTGCCGACTGTGCGCGTTCTGTCCGGCTGTCGGGCTGTCCTACAGATTAAGAGAAGATGCGGGATCGCACAAGGCCGAGATGTCCGAAGGGTCGAATAGAGTGGATCCGGACGCTAGAGGGAACAGAGGTCGGTCGTGTCTGGTTCTTTTCACCCCGCACCTGTACCGCGAATCAGTGCCGCGGAGGCAGTCTTCAAGGCTCTCAGGACGCTGATCGCCAGTGACGATGTCGCCATCGGCGATCGGCTCCCCGGTGAGATCGAGCTGGCGCGGCGTTTCGGCGTCAGCCGTTCGATCCTGCGAGAGGCGCTCGGTGCGTGCGCCACTCTCGGCCTCGTCGAGACGCGTACCGGCAGCGGCACCTTCGTGCTGTCGAAGACCGAACATCCGCAGCTCACGTTCGGGGGCTATTCGGCGAAAGATCTCATCGAAGCGCGGCTGCAGGTCGAGATCCCCGCGGCCGGGTTCGCCGCAGAACGCCGCACGCCCGAACAGCTCGCGCTGCTGCAAGAACACACGAAGAAGATGCGCGAGGAAGTCGATCTCCGCGCGTGGGTTCGGCTGGACGGGCATTTCCATCGTGCGATCGCGGAGGCGAGTGGCAACCCCGTGCTGGCCGCGATCGTGACACTGATGCGCCAGGCACTCGATCCGCAGTCGGAGTTCCTGAACCTCACGCGAGATCGTCGGGTGGCATCCGATCTCGAGCATGATCGGATCCTCGATGCGATCGCCTCGGGGTCCGCGGAGGCGGCACGCCGTGCGGTGGCGTTCCACATCGAGCAGGTCTCCTTGGCCCTCACGGAGTAGCCGCGCACGTTCGCGCCTGCGGACGACGAAGGCCCCCGCGAGCAGGGGCCTTCGTCGAGATCCTCACCGGGTAGGCGCGTCAGAACACGTTGGCCTCGAGCCAGGCCAGCGGGTCGATCGCGCTGTCGTTGATGTGCACCTCGAAGTGCAGGCAGCTCCCGACCGTCCAGCCGGTGTTGCCGACGCGTCCGATGAACTGGCCGGCCGTGACGCATTCGCCGACCTGCACCGCGCGGGTGCCGTAGGTCATGTGCGCGTACAGGGTCGACACGGCGTTGGTGCCGCTGAGGGCCGGGTGGGCGATCTCGATGGACACGCCGTAGCCCTGGTAGCTCTCCTGTGACATCGTGACGCAGCCGTCGGCGGCGGCGTAGATCGGGGTTCCGACCGGCGCCGCGAAGTCCTGTCCCATGTGACTGCGACCGGTCCGCGCCGCGCCGAAGCCGTCGGTGAGGGTGTAGGAGCCGGCGGCCATGGGGTAGATGACCTGACCGGGCTTGGCGATCGAGGAGACGCCGGTCCGAGCCGCTGCGGCGGTGGCGGCCTGCATCGCCGTGAGCTCGGTGGGGGTCGTCGCGGTGAAGGTGCCGTGCACCTGGACGTCGGGGAGGACGCCCTTGGCCGCCGTGAACGACTGCGCGCGGATGTCGGCGGCGGTCGTCGTCGCGGCGTTGCCGTCCTGCGCGCGGACCAGCCCGATCGCCGGGAGGGCCGTGCCGACCACGAGTGCAGTGATCGCGAGGGCTGCACCTGTGGTGCGACTGAGGTGCTTGGCCGAACGACGGGGTCGCGCGCTGCCCGGCGCGACGCTCGTCTCGGTCTTCGCGGTGTGGCCTGTTCTGCGTGGTCCGGCCTTCGGCGCGTGCGTCGCGGATCGCCGAGCAGCCGAGTGGTCCGGTGCTGTGACGTGTGCGGTCGTGCCTGCGGAGGACGTCTGGTCGCGCAGCGCCGCCTGTTCCCGAAGCTCTCGACGCGACCGGGGAACGACGGTTCCGGGGGTGGCGGAGGGCGATGTCGGCATCTGGGCAGAGGGGGGCGCGGTTTCGGGTGATCGCGAAGGGATGATGTGCTCCTCGGGCAGCGGAGGGTGTTACAACTCCGTAATAATACGGACAGATCCTGAGAGTTCCATACATTCGATGACGTTCGGCGCGTCACGGACCGGATCCGACAGCGACGAACGGCACCGGTTCAGGCTCCTCCGTCACGCTTCGTGATCGTCTCCACGAGCGCGAGATACTCCTTCGGCGAGGCGTTGGGCAGGTAGGCGTTGCCGAGCGCCATGCCGATCGCCGCCAGCCTCGCGGGGTCCGCGTAGGCCATGTAGATGGTCTCGTAGCGCGGATTGAACTTGCTCTTGAACCGGAACAGCGAGGTGAACCCGTACGCAGGCTCGAGCATCTGGCCGAGCCACTCGAGCAGCCGGTCCATGACAGTCGGCTCGGCGCTCTCCTGGCCCGGCTTGGTGGCGAGCGGGGCCCCGGAGAGGCTCAGCACCTGCGCGCCCTGCTCTTTCATATGCAGCGCGGCGGAGGCGATCACGAACTCCATGATTCCGGGCATTGATCCGTCTCCCCGACGCATGAAGTCGATGGTCCAGCCGGTGATCCTCCCGTCCGTCCAGCTCGGCAGCCAGCTCGTGGTGGCCTGGATGGTGCCCTCCTTGTCGATGGCGAGGAAGACGCCGACGTCGGGATCCTTGAGCTCCTGGGTGCTGCCGAGGGTGAACCCCATCTCCGGCAGCTTCTTGTTCGCGACCCACTCCTCGCTCACGGCGACGATCTGCGCGGTGTACTTCGGCGGAAGATCCGCCCAGGTCGACCACAGCGTGGTGATGCCCTCGCGCTCACCGCGGTTCAGCGGCTGGCGCACCTTCTGCCAGGCCTTCCCGGTCAGCTCCAGGCCGGGCAGGTCGAGCACCGTCTCCTCGCCCACGGACAGGTACTGCCAGCCGAACTCCTGGAACACCGGCAGGAAGCGCTCGTGGAAGCTGTAGAAGCAGGCCGACCAGCCCTGCGTCTCGCAGTGGTGCACGAACTCCTCGATCGTGGCCCGCTCCTCGCCCGCGGCGCAGAGCGGATCCGACGTCGTCAGCGCGACGCCGTTGATGACCCGGTAGGCGACAGCTCCGCGACCGTCGGCGCTGAACCAGTAGCTGTTGCCGGGCCAGGTGCCCATGAAGCCCAGAGTGCCGCCGTTCCCCGCGCGCAGCAGCGCGCGGAAGCGCTCCTCCTCCTCGGCGTTCCGCTCGATCCGGGTGGCGCGGTAGAGCCGCACCATCGCCAGGATGAACACGCCCCAGAACAGCACGCCGATCCACTGATAGACGACCAGGGCCATGCCGTCGACGGGGATGGCCTCCTCGGTCGCGGGCGGCAGGAACCCCGCGGGCACGAAGGGGCGCAGGATGTCGCCGAGCAGACCGCCGAGCGAGGGTCGTCCGTCCAGGTAGTTCTCGCCGTCGACGAGGCCGATCACCACGTACACCGCGGCCAGCACGATCCAGGCGCCGGCAACGGTGATCAGGAACTGCAGCCCCGCCCGATGCGGCGCCCGCACCAGGAAGCGGCGCCGGGTGACGAGCAGGAGACCGACGACCAGGATCGGCACGAGCGTGGCGAGAACGATCGCGATCGCGTCCTCGACGCGCAGCAGGTCGCGGGTCTTCGCGTCCAGCAGCTCCGTGACCCCGAGCACCCCGGCGGTGAGCACCGCGATCGCGGCGTTCACCGCGATCCCGAGGATCCACGCCGCACGGCGCCCGGTGCGCAGCCCCCAGGCGGCGAGCAGGGCCAGCAGCAGCGGCACGATGCTGACCAGGAACGGACCAGGGCCCGCGGTGAGGATCGCGTCGGCCTGTCGCAGGCAGTCGGCGGTGTAGTGCTGGGTGCACGACACGGGCAGTTCGGTCTCGGTGATCGGCGCGAATCCGGCGACGACCGCGCTCAGCGGCGCCGCCACGGATCCGGAGATGAGCACGATGATCGGCCCGAGTCCGGTCGCGGCGACGATCGACGCGACGATCGCGCGGACCTCCCGGTAGGAGCTGCGATGCCAGGCGCCCAGCACGGCTCCGCGGGAGACGACGGCGCCCGCCAGCAGTCCGAGCAGCCCGGCGATGAGACGGAAGATGCTGTCGCTGTCGCCGGCGTAGAGCGCGAACATGAGCAGCAGGGTGAACCCGATCACGCGGATCCGGCGCTGCCAGAGCGCCGGGGCCAGGGCGCTCGCGGCCATGATCATCCCGACGACGCCGACCGAGGGATCCAGCACCAGGTCGATGCTCGCCAGATCGCCCCAGTCGGATCCCCACGTGAGCAGGAGCGCCTGCAGGCCGACGCCGAGCAGGATCGCGACGACGCCCGTCACGAGGAACAGCACGATCGCGCGCAGTGTCCCCAGCCGTCGCTCGGCGTAGGCGCCGACCGTCAGCGTGAGCGCGATGACCATGATCCCGCCGATGAGGGAGTCCACGATGACGAGTGCGGTGAACGGCGTCCACCAGAACGCGAGCTGCCCGGTCGTGATCATGCCGGCGGCGAGCTCCTGCGGGAATCCTCCCCAGAACGTGCCGAACACGAACCCCGTCACCAGGACGACGAAGGCCAGCGCGACGCTGAACGGGTTCGCGCGCACGTACTTCAGCACGGCGCCGTCCTTCCGGGGCGTGCGCGGTGCCGCGGGCCCTGTGGACGGGGCCGACGCGGGGGCGGAGGAGGGGGACTCAGAGGCTGTCATGACGCTGGCTCTCTCTGCGGGGACGATTCGCGGTCGGTGCTCGGGTGTGCGTTCAGGGTGCCGAAAGACCCAGGTGCTTGTACAGCAGGTCCATGGCGAACGGGATGCCCCCGTTGAGGGCGGAGACGACGTGATCGGCTCCCGGCACCACGTGGAAGGTCGTCGTGAAGCCCGCCTCTTCGGCGAGCGTGGTGTTGCGCTGGGCTCCCGGGATGAATCCGGGGTCGTTCCCACCCACGGTGAACACGGCCAGATGACCGGTGAACGCGCCAGGGTGGGCGGCGACGCCGGCGGCGGGCATGTTCGCCTCGAACGCGGCGGCGTCGCCGTCGAAGAGCGTCCTGGTGGCCTCCGCGCGCCATTCCACGCCGGGATACTCGTCCGGGGAGATGCCGATCACGTTGCCCCAGATGTCGGGGTGATGGGTCGCCCAGGTGAACGCGCACGCCCCGCCGTTCGAATAGCCCATGATGGTCCAGGCGCTGTGGTCGAGCAGGACGTTCAGGTTCTTCGTGGCGTACGCGGGGATGTCGGTGTTGAAGTACGTCGAGACGCCGCCGTACTTCTGGGAGTCGACGCACACCGGATCCTGGCTCTCGCTGCCGAGCTGGTCGGCCACGATCACGATCGGCGCGAGGCCCTTGTTCTTCGCCGCCAGCGCGTCCAGAGCCGTGGCGATGAAGGTCGGATCCGGGCTTCCCGGAAAGCCCATCATCATCACGACGAGCGGCAGTCGCGGCGGGTTCTTCACCTGTGCGGCGGGCGGCAGATACACCGTGGCGCTGCGCGGAACGAACCCGGCGGTCGATCGGATCGCCTTGTCGCCGGCGAGCTGCCCGACGGTGCCGTGCGCGGGCATGTCGGCGGGGGGATTCCACGTCTTGTAGAGCGGACCGGACGCGGTCTGGGTGGGGCCGGGCGTCGGCAGCGTGTGGATGTCGTCCTGCGCGGAGGCGCCGAGCAGGGCGCCGACGGTCGGGTTGATCCCGAACGCGGCGTTCACGCCGAGAGTGGTCGACAGCAGTGCCAGGATCACCAGCAGCACCGCGACGATCTTGCGCCAGACCCCGCGCTCCCACAGCGACACGATCCCGAGCAGGGTCGCTCCGAAGCCCGCCGGAACCCAGAGCCAGCACGCGGAGGGCAGCGCAGGCCCGAACGCGGCCGTCGCGTTCGCGACCGCGACGGCCGCGACGCCTCCGCCGATGCCGACCGCGAGGGCGATGACGATGCGCCACAGCCAGGCGGGAGTGGGCCGCCGGATCAGCAGCACGATGACGCCGACGATCGTCAGTCCCCAGACCGTCAGAGGCAGGGGGCCGTCTATGACACTGAGCTTGTAGAACCAGGTCATCGAAGCTCCTGTCCGGGAGGCGCTGTGTCGCGGCGCGTTTACGGGGCACTATAGTCCTCGGCCCGCTGACGACATCCGGCCAGGCCTGCGCATCCGTGCGTCCCGGACGTATCCTGGACAGGAGAGATGTCATCTCCCGATGGGAGGAATGGTCATGAACGAAGACGAGCGCCCGCAGTCGGAGAGCACTGGCGATCCGCGTGACGGGCTGGAGGGCACGTACACCGAGGTCGACGGGGAGCCGGAGCCGGAGCGGACGGTGCACGGGCAGTACACCCGCACCGAACGCGGCGGACCGGATCCCGACGCCGAAGGCACCTATTCGGATGCCGTGCATGCCGATGGCAGCGCACCGGCGGAGCATTCGACGCACGAGCGGCAGGGCAAGTACAACCGCCACGACGAGTAGCGGCTCCCGAGGTCAGTCGTCGGCCAGCAGGCCGGCGCCGTCGCGACGCTCGAACACGAGCTGGGTCTCGGTGGCCCTGACCACGGCGTGCACGGTGATCCGCTCGAGCACGATGTCACGCAGCGCCGCGGGGTCGGCGACCGCCACGTGCACGAGGAAGTCGTCTGCGCCCGCGATGTGGAACACCTGCAGCACCCCAGGGGTCGCCTGCAGCGCGTCGAACAGCGCCTCCACGCCGCTCTTGCTGTGACTGCCGAGACGCACCCGGATCACCGCCTGCACCGGCCGGCCGAGCGCCGCCGGATCCAGGGCGAGCCGCGTTCCGACGATCACGCCGCGGTTGCGCATCGAACGCAGCCGGAACGCGCAGGTCGAGGCGGGGACTTCGAGCGCTGCGGCGAGCTCCTTGATCGAGGCCTCGGGGTGGTCCGTGAGGGCGGCGAGGATCCGGAGATCGAGCGCGTCGGCGACGGGATTCTGTGCGGGCGTCAAGTCGTGCACCTCTCCTGGGCGACAAATTGGTTACGGAACAATGATTGCAAGTGCAAACGAGCCTTGCAACAACAACTCTTGCGAACCCCTGTGCGACGAGGGATCCTGGAGCCATGATCGATGACCCGTCGCACGACGTCCCGCTGTCCGATCGGCCGCAGCACACCGACACGGTCGCCGTGCATGCCGGGCGCGCCGACCTCGCCGCACTGGGCGTGCATGCCGCGCCGATCGACCTGTCCTCCACGAACCCGCTGCCGGACATCCTGCACGGCGGCGACTCGTACGAGGCGATGGCGACCGGCGGGCATCCGCTGCCAGACGGCGGCAACGTGTACGCGCGGCTCTGGAACCCGACGGTGGCCCGGTTCGAGGAGGCGCTCGCGGAACTGGAGCACGCCGAGGCCGCGGTCGCGTTCTCCTCCGGCATGGCGGCGATGACGGCCGCGATCCTCTCGCACACGAGCGCGATGAGCCTCCGTCACATCGTCGCGGTGCGCCCGCTCTACGGCGGCACCGACCACCTGCTCGACTCGGGCCTGCTGGGCGCCGAGATCACGTTCTGCGCCGAGGACGAGGTGCACGGCGCGATCCGCCCCGACACGGGGCTCGTCGTCGTGGAGACCCCGGGAAACCCGACACTCGACCTCGTCGACATCGCGGGCGTGGTCGCGCAGGCGGGGGAGGTGCCCGTGCTCGTGGACAACACCTTCGCGACGCCGCTGCTGCAGAACCCGCTGGATCTCGGCGCGCGCATGTCGTTGCACAGCGCCACGAAGTACATCGGAGGGCACGGCGATGTGATCGCCGGAGTCATCGCCTGCTCCGAGGAGACGGCGCAGGCGCTGCGCCGGGTGCGCGCCATCACCGGCGCCCTGCTGCACCCCCTGGGCGCCTATCTGCTGCACCGGGGACTGGCGACGCTGCCGGTGCGGCTGGAGCGGCAGCAGCAGTCGGCCGAGCGGATCGTCGCCTGGCTCGCAGAGCAGCCCGAGGTGGCCGAGGTGTTCTACCCGGGCATCGCGGATCGACGCGGCCTGATCCCGCGGCAGATGCGCGGGGGCGGGGCCATGATCGCGATCCGGCTCCGTGACGGATACGCCGCCGCGGAGGCTCTCACCGGCTCCGTGCGGCTGTTCACCCACGCCGTGTCGCTCGGCGGGGTCGACTCGCTGGTGCAGCACCCGGCCGCGCTCACGCATCGGCCGGTCGCGGCCGAGGCCCGCCCGGGCGCCGACGTCGTGCGGCTCTCGATCGGGCTCGAGCATCCGGACGATCTGATAGGCGACCTCGCCCAGGCGCTGAGCCGGGTGACCGCGGCGGTGCGCTGAACCGGGACGACCCGTGCTGCTCCCGGCGGAGCGGGACACGAATGTCGGAGGCCTCAGACAGACTTGTGCGGTGACCGGCATGAGAACCTTCTGGACAGCGCTGCCCACCCCGGGTCGCTGGCTGCTGTCGACCGTTGCGATCCAGACGCTCGGCCGCGGCATGACGCTGCCGTTCACGATCATCTACCTGCATGAGGTGCGCGGCTTCGACCTGGGGCTGGCCGGAGCGCTGATGAGCGTCATCGCGATCACGGGGCTGGTCGTGACCGGCCCCGGCGGCACGCTGATCGACCGGTACGGCGCCCGGCGCGTGCTGCTCGTCGGCCTCGCGGCGATGATCGCGGGCTGCGCGCTGCTCGCGTTCGCGACCTCGCCGGTCGTCGCTGCTGTCGCTCTCGTGCTGATGGGTGTCAACTTCGGCGTCTCCTGGCCGGGGTTCAACGCCCTGATCGCGACGATCGTCGACGGAGAGGTGCGCCAGCAGTATTTCGGGGTGAACTTCGCGCTGATCAACCTCGGCATCGGGGTCGGCGGCATCTTCGGCGGCTTCTTCGTCGACGTGCACCGGCCCGAGACGTTCACGGCGATCTTCCTGATCGACGCGGCGAGCTCGCTCATCCCGATGGCGCTGCTGCTCGGTCCGCTGCGACACGTGCGCACGCATGCCGATCCCGAGGAGGGCGACGCGCCGGTCGACGGATATCGGGCGATCCTGCGCCGGCCGGCCGTGCTGTGGCTCACGCTGCTGACCTTCCTCGCCGTCTTCATCGGCTACGGCCAGATGGAGGCGGGATTCCCCGCCTTCGCACGCCAGGTGTCCGGAGTGTCGACCCAGGTGATCGGCTTCGCTTTCGCGGTGAACACGGCCGTCATCGTGCTGCTGCAGTTCGCGGTGCTGAAGCTGATCGCGGGGCGGCGCCGCACCAGGGTGATGCAGCTGATGGCGCTCATCTGGGGCGTTTCCTGGGTGCTGCTGGGGCTCACCGGGCTGCTGCCGCGCAGCCTGGCCGCAGCGATCGGCGTGCTCGCCTTCATGGGCGTCTTCGCGTTCGGCGAGACCATGCTGCAGCCGACCGTGCCGGCGATCTACAACGATCTCGCTTCGGAGCGCAACCGCGGCCGCTACAACGCGATCAACTCCGCCGCCTTCCAGGGCGGCGCGATCGCCGGCCCGATCGCGGCCGGGCTGCTGCTCGGAGAGGGGCGCCAGATCTGGTTCATCGTCGCGATGGTGGCGGGACCGGTGCTGATCTGCCTGCTCGCCCTCGTGCTCGAACGCCGGGTGCCCGCGGTGGCGAACGGCGTGCAGAACGAGGTCGCGCCCGCGCCCGACGCCCGGTGAGCGGGCATCCGCGGCGGACGTTGCGCCCGAGGGGTGCGGCCGTTCAGGATGGGGAGCGGTGCGTTTGTTCGGATCGGTGACGATTCCGCAGGCGAGCCGCAGTGACCGGTGGGATGAGGACGATGACGTTTGCGGTGAAGCGGGCGCGACAGCAGATCGCGAGGCTTCTGCTCGTCCTGCTCGCCGGCCTGCTCGTGGTCGCCGGCGTCGGCGGGACGGCGGCGCTTTCCGGACGTCTCGTGGACGACGGCCTGCATCGGATCGCGACAGCAGCGGATCCGGCCTCGCGGGCCGCGACCGTCAGCGCGCTCAGCGCCGCGGATCCGGCGGCTCAGGAGGAGGCGGTGCGCGCGGCGATCGGGCGTGCGTTCGGGCGCGCGCCCATCGAGGTCGGACGCATCGCGGTCAGCGAGATCTCCCTGGGCACCCCCGAGGCGGTGCAGGCGATCGCCGGGCGCGCCGCGCACGACGCCGGGGCCCTGGAGGACGGCGCGTGGCCGACGAGGGCCGGGGACGCCGCGGTGCTGGCGGCGGCCGCCGCGCGTCGCGGCTGGCACATCGGCGACCGGATCCGCCTCGGCTCCGCAACCGCTGGCGGGGACGTGGTCGTGACGGTCGTCGGCATCTGGCGTGCGAAGGATCCTGCCGATCCGGTCTGGGCGGGAAACCCCGCGGTGGGATCCGGCGACTCGCAGGGCGCCGCGGGCCCGGTGCTGATCCGCGATGCGGACATGGCGCGTCTGGGCACCACGGCGACCGTGACCTGGACGATCGAGCCGGCCGGGCTGAGCGCCCGCACGCTCGACGCCTACCGGGCCGGGGTCGGAGCTCTCACGGACCTCCCGGAGAAGGTCGACCCGGACAGCCGGTCGAGCACCCGGATCGGGGGTGGCCTGGACGGTCTGCTCGATCGGCTCACCCGCACCGTCACCATCGCCCGCGGGACCCTCATCGTTCCGGCCGCGATCATCCTGACGCTCGGTGCGATCGCGGTGACGGTGATCCTCGCCGCGCTCACCGGTGCCCGCCGGGAGGAGCTGGCGCTGCGGCGCGCGCGGGGCTCGTCCGGCACGCAGATCGCCACGGCAGCAGCCGGGGAGGCGGCGAGCTTCGTCGGTGCGGGGGCGGCGCTGGCCCTGCTCCTGTTGGTGTCCGCGCGCGCCGGAGGGACGGCGGCGTTCCTCGCCGCGGGCGTCCTGGTCTGCGTGGCCGGGGGAGCCGCCGGTGTCACGGCGGTGCGCGCATCGGATCCGCGCGGCGCCGGACGGTCCGACGCGGGTCGGGGGATCCTCGCCGTGCTGCTCGTGCCGCTCGCGATCGCGCTCGTGATCGCAGGTCTCGCCGTGTGGCAGCTCGTCGCGCAGCACGGAGTGCTCGCGCCGGACGGGTCGGCCGACCCCGTGGCATCCTCCGCCGGCGCGGCGGCGATGCTCGCGGCGGCCCTCGCCGTGCCGGTGCTCGCCGTGATCCTGGCCGCGATCGCCGAACGCGCCGCGCGGGGCAGCCGCGGGATCATGCCCGTGCTTCCGCTGCGACGGATCGCGCGGCGGGCGGAGCTCGTGGCCGTCGCGATCCTGTGCCTCGCCCTCGCCTCCGCCTCCGTGACGCTGGCGCTCGGCGCGCAACCCCTCGCCACGGCGGCGGAGCGCTCCGCGACCAGCGCGGCTCTGGGTCTGGACGTGCGGGCGTCCGTGAGCGACTCCCGCGCCGCGCTCCCTTCGGTGGCAGACACGGCCGCGCTGCCGTCGGTGACGGGCGCGACCGAGGTCCTGCACCGCGGCCTCATCGTCGGCGCGGACACGGTCGATCTCGTCGCGGCCGATGTCGCGGCGCTGCCCGTGCCCGCGGGCGTGCGCAGCGTGGTCGTGGCGCGCTCCGGCGCTGCGCTGCCGGTTGCGGTCACCTCGTCGTTCGCGCAGCGGCTGGGCGCCACCACAGGAACCGGGTTCACGGCGACCGTGCAGCCCGACGGGGCGCGGCTCACGGTGCGGATCGTCGCGATCCTCGCCGACATCCCCGGGATCGGATCCGCGCCCGGCGTGCTCGCCGATCGTGCGGGCGTGATGTCTGCGATGGAAGCAGACACGCAGGCCGCGGTCAGCGCCGACGAACTGTGGATCGCCACGACGGATCCGGCGGCGGTCGCCGCGACGATCCGGTCCCGAGCGACGGATCCGGTGCGGATCCTCACTCCGGCCGCCGTCAGCGATGTTCCGATCACGGGCACGACGTCGATCCTGCTCGCCGTCGGCGCGGTCGCCGCAGCGCTGCTCGGGGTGCTCGGATTCCTCGCAGCCACCGCCTCCGATCGGGCGCGGGGCGCTGACGAGCGCACGGTGCTCCGCTCGCTCGGTCTGCGCCCGTCGCGCCAGAGCGCGGGGCGCGCGGGCGAGATCGTCGGCATCGCGTTCGTCGCCATCCTCGGCGGCGTGGCGGCGGGACTCGTCGTGACCGCGGTCGTGCTGCCCGTGATGTGGGGGAGCGGATCATGACCCGCGCGGCACGGCATCCTCGGATGGCGACGGTCGTCGTGCGCACGCTGTTCGACGCCCCGCTGCTGTCGGCGTTCCTGGTCTTCGCGATCGCGGCGACGGCGCTCGTCGGCACGCTCGTGCCCCCGCTCATCGACCAGGCGCGGACCGCGACCGTGCAGCATCAGCTGCGGGAGATCCCCGAGATCGCCCTTCCGCTCACGGCGGTGATGCCGGGCCTCGCGGCCCTCGGCGACGAACCGGGACCGAGAGCCGACGCCTGGGCGGCGCCGCTCGCGGCGGCCGCAGCAGCCCGTGCCGCCCGGCCCGAGCCGCTGCGCGATGTGCTCGGGACGCCGAGGGTGTACGGATCCTTCGCGCCGGCACCGTTCACCGGCGACCGGAAGACCCCGTTGAACAAGGTGCAGGTGGTGATGGATCCGGGTCTCGCGTCGCGGAGCACGCTGCTGCGCGGCTCGTACCCCGCGACCTCCGATCCGACGCAGGGGATCGGCGTCGTCCTCACGGACAAGGTCGCCGAGACTCTGGACTGGCGGGTCGGCGAGACCCGCCGAAGTCGCGCGCTGACGCTCACGCTCACCGGGGTCATCGCGTCTGACGGCAGCAACGCCCAGGACTGGCGGATGCTGAACGGCTCCCTGGAGCCGCTGATCGAGCTCACGCCCCTCGGAGACCGGATCTATCAGGGCGTCGCGTTCATGAATCCGGATGAGGCGCCGCTGCTGGGCGAACTGGCGCAGCAGGCGGTGACGTACTCGTGGATCCCGTTGGATGGTGGCGCGATCGATGCGGGGGATGCGGACGTCGTCGCCCGCCAGCTCCGGCTGATGATGGCCACCGCGGTGCACATCGGCGTGGGCAGCGCCGATCTCTACGATCAGGGCCTGCTCTACTCGACTCCTGCGGCCGACGCGATGGACCAGGGCGTCGCGCGCGGGCGCACGCTCCTCGCGATCGTCGCCGTCGCCGCCGTCTGCCCGCTCGCGGTGGCCGCCGTGGTGCTGACCCTGTCGAGTCGTCAGCTGGCCTCGCGGCGCCGGCGGGCGGCACGGCTCATGCGCGCCCGCGGAGCATCACAGGGCGCGCTGCTCGCGCTGCTGAGCGGCGAGAGCCTGCTGCTCGGAGTCCTCGGCGCCGTGCTCGGGGTGGGGGCCGGCCTCCTGCTCGTACCGCACGCCGCGGACGGGCTGACCCTGGTGATCCCGGCCCTGCTGGTGCTGGTCGTGGTGTGCGCGGTGCCGGCGACGTTGCTCGGCGATCTGCGCCGGATCGAACGGCGCTCCGACGGGGCGCGCACCGGCGCGCGCTGGCAGCGGATCCTGGTGGAAGCGGTCGTGGTGGGGCTTGCGGCGGCGTGCGCCGGGATCCTGCTGACCCGCGGCGGCGGCGCGCTCACCGTCGATCCCGTGCTCCTCGCAGTGCCGCTGCTGATCGGAGCCGCGGGTACCGTGCTGGTGCTGCGCGTGCTGCCGCCCGTGCTGGCGGCGCTGCATCGAACGGCCGCCCGGCGCACGGGACTGATCGGACTGCTCGGACCCGCCAGAGCCCTGCGCGATGAGGCGCTGCGCACGGCGCCCGCCCTGGCCGCGGTCATCGGGATCGCGGTCGCCGTGTTCTCGGTCGCCTTCGCGGCGACCGTGACCGAGGGCATCTCCCGTCACGCCAGCGAGAGCACCGGGGCCGACATCGCGGTGACGGTGCCATACGCGGACGCGGAGCAGATCGCCGGGGCGCGCGCCGTGCCGGGCGTCGCAGCGCTCGCGACACTCGACGCGAACGCGATCGGGATGGTCGGGCCGGGCAGCGGACAGGACAGGGTGCGCATCTACGCGGTCGACCGCGCCGAGTTCCTGCGCGTGCAGCAGGGCTTCGATCCCGCGCTGCCGCTGCCGTCGGCCCTGGCCTCGACGCAAGGCGGCCCGATCCCGGTGGTGGCCTCGGAACAGCTCGTCGCGCAGTTCGGCGACGCGCTCACGGTGAACGATCACCCGGTGCGCATCGTCGCCCGCACCGCACAGCCGGTGCCGTTCGGCACCGGCTCCGGCACGGTGCAGAAATGGGTGATCATCGACACGGCGAACCTGCACCGGATCGGCCTCGACGCGCCGACGGTCTCGCAGGCGTTCGTGTCCGTCGCCCCGGGTCACGACGCCCGCGCGGTGGCGAAGGCCGTCACGGCGGCGCTGGGGCAGGCGGCGACGGCGCGCACCGCCGCGCAGATCATCGCGGCGGCCGGCTCCGACCCGGCGACGGCCGCACTGCACGCTGCGCTGATCGCGGCGGTCGGGATCGTTGCGCTGCTGCTCGCGTGGGCGGTCGTGCAGACCCTTGCGCTCGGATCCGCGGCGCGCGCGCGGCTGCTGGCGCTCCTGCGTGCGGTCGGCTATCCCCGACGCGGAGAGCTGCCGCTGGTCGCCTGGGAGGTGGGTCCGGCGCTGCTGGTGTCGGTGCCGATCGGCCTGCTGACCGGGACGGCGACGGCCAGGCTCGTGGTCGGCGGACTCGACCTGCGCGGGTTCACGGGCGGCGACACCGCCCCGGAACTCGTGCTCGCGGGCTGGGGCACCGCCGCCGTGGTCGGCGGCTTCATCGTGGTGACCGGGGCCGCCGTGCTGCTGGCGACGGCCGCGGCCGCGCGGCTGCGCAGCGCCGAGGCGATCAGAGTGGCCGATGACGAGGACTGACAGGACGAGCATGTGGCGAACCAGGAGGGCATCATGAGCGAGGCCGACATCCGCTGCGAGGGTCTGGTGCGGATCTTCACCGCCAAGGGCATCGAGGTGCAGGCGCTGCAGGGACTGGATCTGCGCGTGCGATCCGGCGAGATGGTGGCGCTGGTGGGTGCCTCCGGATCCGGCAAGTCGACCCTGCTCGGGATCCTCGCCGGGCTCGACGCTCCGACGGCCGGCAGCGCGCGCGTCGCGGGGCACGATCTCGTGACGATGAAGAGCGCGGAACGGCTGCGCTACCGGCGCAGCAGCGTGGGGTTCGTGTGGCAGCAGTCGGGGCGCAACCTGCTGCCGTACCTGAGCGCGCGGGAGAACATCGCGATGGCGCACGGCGTCGCCGGGGTGGTGCCGCGCGCGGCCCGCGCGGCGAGGGCGCAGGAGCTGCTGGAGCTGCTCGACGTGGCCGACGTCGCCGAGCAGCGGCCGGCGCGGCTGAGCGGCGGGCAGAAGCAGCGGGTGGCGATCGCCGTCGCCCTGGCGAACGCGCCGCGCGTGCTGCTCGCGGACGAGCCCACCGGGGAGCTGGACGAGCGCACCAGCGCGGACGTGCTCGCCGCGATGCAGGTCGTGAACACCGAGCATGACGTCACGACGCTCATCGTCACCCACGATGCGACGGTCTCGGAGCACGTCGACCGCACGGTCCGGATCAGGGACGGCCGCACCTCGACCGAGACGCTGCGCAGCACGAGCACCGACGAGGACGGCCGGGCCGTGCGTGTCGCGCAGGAGTTCGCGGTGCTGGACCGGGCAGGGCGGATGCAGCTTCCGGGCGAGTTCGTCCATGCGCTCGACCTGCGCGACCGGGTGCGGCTGACGCTCGAACCGGACCACGTGCGCGTCGCGCCCGGCGCGCCGATCGCGGATCCCGCCCCGCAGGCGAGACCGGCCCCGGATCCGGCAACGGAGGGAGGAGCCGCATGACCGTCGTGCTGCGCGCCGAGGGGGTGACACGGGTGTTCCGGTCTCCGGCCGCCGATGTGACGGCGGTCCGCGAGGTCGATCTCGCCGTCTCCGCCGGGGAGCTGGTGGTGATCACCGGGAGATCCGGATCCGGCAAGACGACGCTGCTCACGATGCTCGGCGGTCTGGACCGGCCGACCGCGGGGCGCGTGCTGCTCGATGAGCGGGACCTGGCCACCGGGGAGGTGAGCGACGTCCTCGGACATCGGATCGCGTCGATCTTCCAGACCTCGGGCCTGCTGCCGGTGCTGTCGGCCGCGGAGAACGTGGAGGTGCCGCTGCGCATCCGGCGCACGCCTGTCGCCGAACGGGAGGCGCGGGTGCGCCGGGCGATGCAGGCCGTCGGGCTGGCCGAACACGCCCGACAGCGTCCGTCGGAGCTCTCCGGGGGACAGCAGCAGCGGGTGGGCATCGCCCGCGCGCTGGTGATGGATCCCGCCGTGCTGATCGCCGACGAGCCCACCGCGCAGCTCGACAGCGAGACCGGCGCGCAGATCATGGACCTCATCGCGGCGCTCGTGCACGAGCGCGGCACCGCGGCGATCGTCGCCACACACGATCCGGCCATGCTCACCCGCGCCGACCGCGTGCTGGAGCTGCACGACGGGGTGCTGCACGAGCTCGGGCCGCGCGCACGCGTGGCGAAGACCGGAGGGCGCTGAGGGTCGGATCGGACACGGCATCCGTGCAGAAATACTGTGCAGAAGTATTGTGCAGAAGTATTGTGCATCGATACCGTGCATGCCAGAGTGGGGGACATGGAGACCCCGGAGAACCCTGTCGGCATGCGCCTCGACGAGTGGGCGGTGCGCGTGCTCGCGCATCCGCTGCGCTCCCGGATCCTCGGCGCGCTGCGTCTGCACGGCCCCGCCACGGCGACGGAGCTCGCGGTGGCGCTGAGCACGAACACCGGCGCGACCAGCTACCACCTGCGCGCCCTGGAAGACGTCGGCCTGGTGGCCGACACCGGCGACGGAGCGGGCAGACGCCGGGTCTGGCGCGCCAGCACCGACTCGCATTCCTGGGTCAATTCCGACTTCGCCGACGACGAGGACGCCAGGACCGCGCTCGGCTGGCTGCGCCGAGATTACGTGCGCCAGTTCGCCGCGCGCGCCGAGCAATGGCTGGATGCGGAGGCGGATTGGCCGGCGGAGTGGGTCGACCGCCTCGGGCTCGACGACTTCCTGCTCACGGTCACCCCGGATCAGCTCGCCGCCTTCGACGCCGAGCTCGACGCGCTCGTCGCGCGCTACCGCGGTCTCGGCGACGGGGAGGCCGCGGCGCGCCGCATCCACATCGTGGTGCAGAGCGCACCCGTCGATCTCGCACCGCCGGGCGCGGGATGAGCCCGTCCGACGCGGCGCAGCGGCGCCTGCTGCTGCTCACCGGCCTGCGCTGGTTCCCGGTCGGGGTGATGCTCGGGCTCACCGTGCTGCTGCCGCTCGAGCGCGGGCTGTCGATCGCGGAGATCGGATCCATCCTCGCGATCCAGGGATTCGTCGCGCTCGCGCTGGAGCTGCCCACGGGCGCACTCGCGGACACGCTGGGCCGGCGACCGGTGCTCGCGGCCTCCGGGGTGCTCGCCGTCGCCGCGGGCGTGCTGTTCCTCGTCGCAGACTCGTATGCCCTCTTCGCGGTGTCCCTGCTGCTGCAGGGCGTGTTCCGGGTGCTCGACTCCGGAGCGCTCGAGGCGTGGTTCGTGGATGCCGTGCACGAGCACGACCCTGAGGCGGAGGTCGCTCGACCGCTGGCCCGGGCGGGCACGGTGCTCGGCGTCGCGATCGCGGCCGGCGCGCTGCTCGGCGGCGTGCTCGTGGCCTGGCATCCGCTGGCCGGAGCATCGGCGCTCGCGCTGCCGCTGCTGGTGTCGATCGTGCTGTACGCGGTCTACACGGTGCTCGTGGTGGTCCTGGTGCGCGAGGAGCGACCGTCGGGCGTCGTGCGGCCACGTCCGTTCGCGGCGATGACCGCGGCGGTGCGGTCCACGCCCCGCACGATCGTCGACGGGCTGAGCCGGGCCGTGCACTCGCGGGTGCTCGCCGGGCTCGTGCTCGTCGAGGTGTTCTGGTCCGTCGCGATGATCGGCTTCGAGACCCTGACCCCGCTGCAGCTCGAGGGGATCCTCGGCGGGGAGGCGGCGGCGGCCGCGGTGTTCGGGCCGGCATCCGCGGCCGCCTGGGGGCTCTTCGCTCTCGGCTCCGTGATCGCCGCGCGCGCCAGCGGTGTGATCGGCGTCGCGTGGACCGCGATCATCGGCAGGATCCTGAACGGGGCGTTCGTGGTCCTGATGGGGCTGGCCTCCGGCGTCGTCGGGATCCTGATCGGCTATGGACTCACCTATCTCGCGCACGGGGCAGCCGGCCCGATGCACTCCGCCCTGCTGCACCGCGAGGCCGACCGCTCCACGCGGGCGACCGTGCTCTCGCTGAACTCGATGGTCTCCGGGGGCGCGTACAGCGTGGGACTGCTGGTGCTGACCGCGTTCGCCGGAGTGACCTCGGCCGCCGCCGCGACGGTGGTCGCGGGAGCCTTCAGCATCCTCGGCGCCGCCTGCTATCTGCCCGCCCTCCGCCAGGAGCGGTCGGGGAGAGGTCTCTCCGCCGCGCCCGATCGCACGCTGTTAAGGTGAGCGCATGACGGAAAACGCGCGCACCGAGATCGCCCTCGTCACAGGGACCTCGTCCGGCATGGGGATGCATGCCGCGGTCCAGCTCGCACGCCGGGGCGTGCAGGTCGTGGCGACCATGCGCGACACCTCCCGATCCGACCGCCTGCGCGCGGCCGCGGACGCCACCGGGGTGGAGCTGGAGATCCGCGCTCTCGACGTCGTCGAGCGCGAGGCGGCGCGCCGTGCGGTCTCCGAGATCATCGCCGACCACGGCCGTATCGACGTTCTCGTGAACAACGCCGGTCAGGGTGGGGTCGGCACCGCCGAGCAGCTCACGATGGAGCAGATCGAGGCGCAGCTGGCCGTGAACTACCTCGCTCCGGTGCACCTGACCAAGCTGGTGCTGCCGGGCATGCGCGAGCGCGGCCACGGGCACATCCTCACCGTCACGAGCGTGGGGGGCACGGTCGGGCAGCCGTTCGCCGATGCGTACTGCGGGGCGAAGTTCGCTGTCGAGGGGTTCATGCAGTCCCTTGCGGGCGTCGCCGAGCGCTTCGGCGTGCATGTCGGCGTCATCGAGCCGGCCGCCGTGGCGAGCGACTTCGTGCAGAACGCGGTGCGTCCCGCGGATGTCGGCGCCTACGGGCCGCTCTTCGACGCGTACCTGTCCCGCACTGCGGGGGCCTTCGCGAACGCGCAGTCGGCGGCCGACGCCGGCGCGGCGATCGCGGCCGCGGCGCTCGCCGAGGAGTTCCGGTTCCGGTGGCAGAGCTCCGACGCCGCGACCGCGTTCGCAGGGATGTCGCTCGCCGACACGGACGGATCCCGCGTCCGCTCCTTCACCGCGGGGTGGATCGCGACGGATCGGCCGGCCTGACGCATGGTCGCGGTCCTGCTGCCGCCCGACGGTCCCGCCGGGACGGCACGTGCGCCGCTGACGTCGGCCCAGGTGGTCGAGCGGATCGAGCGCGGCGCGAGCAATGCGATCGAGTCGCACACCAGCCGCAGCTTCGGCGAGATCTTCCGCGCCAACGCGTTCACGCGCGTCAACGCGATCTACCTCGTGCTGCTCCTGCTCATCCTCGGCACCGGCTCCTTCATCGACGGACTGTTCGGCCTGCTGATCGTGGTCAACAGCGTCGTCGGCATGGTGCAGGAGATCCGGGCGAAACGCACTCTCGACCGGCTCGCCCTGCTCAGCAAGGCCCCCGCCCGGGTCCAGCGCGCGGAGGGCGTCACGGAGATCGACGTCGATCAGGTCGTGATGGACGACGTCGTCCTCATCGCGGCGGGGGACCAGGTGCCGGTGGACGGCGTCATCCTCGACGCGATCGGATTCGAGGTCGACGAGTCGCTGCTCACCGGCGAGTCGGAGCCGGTGCTCGCTGACGCCGGCTACGAGCTCAAGTCGGGCAGCTTCGTCGCCGCGGGATCCGCCGCGTTCCGCGCCACCGCGGTGGGCGAGCACGCCTACGCCGCCAAGCTCGCGAAGGAGGCGTCGCAGTTCCGCAAGCCGCCGTCCGAGCTGCGCGCGGGGATCGACACGATCCTGAAGTACGTCACCTGGGCGTTGATCCCCGTGGCGGTGCTCACGATCGTGAACCAGATCTGGGGCCGTGCCGAGGACTGGCGCAAGGCGGTGAGCGGCCTCGTGGCCGCGCTCGTGCCGATGGTGCCGGAGGGCCTGGTGCTGATGACGAGCGTCGCGATGGCGGTCGGCGTGGTCCGGCTGGGGCGGCGCAACTGCCTCGTCCAGGATCTCCCGGCGATCGAACAGCTCGCCCGGGTCGACGTGGTCTGCACCGACAAAACCGGCACGCTCACCGAGGACGGCATGCGCGTGAGCTCTGTCGACCTGCTCGGCGGCGCGGCCGGGGCCGATGTCGAGGGTGCCCTGGCCGCGATCGGGCGGGTCGAGGGGAAGCCCAACAGCAGCATGGCGGCGATCCTGGAGCACGTCGGCGACACACCGGCCCCGCCCGTGCAGCTCTCGATCGCGTTCTCCTCGGCGCGCAAGTGGGCGGCCGCGCAGACCCGCGACGCGGGCACCTGGGTGCTCGGCGCACCCGATGTGCTGCTCCCCGAGGGCGACGCGGCCCGCACCCGTTCCGACGCCCTCGCCTCCGAGGGGCTGCGGGTGCTGGCGCTCGCGCGCACCGACGCGGTGCTGCCCGATCCGGACGCTCCCGGCGACGGTCTGCCGGACGGGCTCGCCGCCGTCGCCCTCGTGATCCTGGATCAGCGCCTGCGAGCCGAGGCATCCGGCGCGATCGCGTACTTCGCCGCGCAGGGCGTAGGGATCAAAGTCATCTCGGGCGACAACGCCGCCGCCGTCGGCGCGATCGCCGCCGAGGTCGGGGTGCCGAACGGCCGGGATGCGGTCGACGCCCGAACCCTCGACCCCGACTCGGCGCACTTCGGCGATCAGGTCCGCGACCGCACCGCATTCGGTCGGGTCACCCCGACCCAGAAGCGCGCGATGGTGCACGCCCTGCAGAGCGACGGGCGCGTGGTCGCGATGACCGGCGACGGCGTGAACGACGTGCTCGCGCTGAAGGACTCCGACGTCGGCGTCGCGATGGGATCCGGATCGCCGGCGGCCCGCGCGGTGTCGCGCATCGTGCTGCTGGACAACTCCTTCGCGACGCTCCCGCACGTGGTCGCCGAGGGACGCCGGGTGATCGGCAACATCGAGCGGGTCGCGACCCTCTTCCTCACCAAGACGCTGTACTCGATCCTGCTCGCGCTGCTCGTCGCGGTCACGGCGGTGCCGTTCCCGTTCCTACCCCGGCATGTCACCCTGATCGCCTGGTTCACGATCGGGATCCCCGCGTTCTTCCTCGCCCTGGCGCCGAACACCGCGCGGGCGCAGGACGGCTTCGTGCGCCGGGTGCTCGATGCCGCGGTTCCCGGCGGGATCGGTGCCGCGCTCGCCTCCTACGGCGCCTATCTCACGGCCCGGGCGGTGCTGGGCACGACGCACGCTGAGCGCGTGCCGACCTCGTCCACGGCCTTCCTGGCGCTGATCATCGTGGCGTTCTTCGTCCTGATCACGGTGGCACGTCCGTACCGGCTCTGGAAGGTCGTGCTGGTGGCCGCGATGATCGGCGGAATGCTCACGGTGATCCTGCTCCCGGTGGGATCGCTCGTGTTCGATGTGGATCTGCACGATCCGCGCGCGGTGCTGATCGGCTGTGCGTTCGGTGCCGCGGGGATCGTCGTGCGGTTCCTGTCCCGGGCGCTTCTGCGGGCGATCTATGGCGCCGTGGCGCGGCGGCACCGCCGGGCCGTCACGTCGCACGGCTGAGACGTCACGACGCCCGGGCCAGCGCGCGGCGACGGGCGGCGCGGATCGCACGCACCTCGATCCGGTCGGCGAGGGCCGCGCCGATCCCGCCCGCACGCCGGGCGAGCACCTGCGCCGGCTGCTCCACCAGCGTGTGGAACACGGCGGCGATTCCGAGGCTCAGCGGCACCCCGATCAGGCAGGCGAGCCACCACTGCTCGGCGCCGAGCAGATAGCAGAGCGAGGCGAGGATCGGGGCGTGCACGAGGTACAGGCTGAACGAGATCCGCCCCAGCCACTGCATCGTACGCGTGTCGAGCGCGCGTCGTGCCCTGGGCCAGACGACCGCGAGCACGACGAGCAGGGCGGCGCCGGCGGCGGCGATCGCCCACAGCAGGTCGGCCGCGACCGTCCCCGCGGTCAGCGGCCGCGCCAGCCAGCTCGCGATGAGCATCCCGCCCGCGAGGACCGCCAGCCAGGGCAGCGCGCGACGCACGCGCGGTCGCTCCGCCCGGACGCGCAGATCGGCGAGGCGGACGGCGATCAGGGTGCCGAGCAGGAACACCGGCAGGTAGGCGAGCGCCGCATCGCCGGTCGTGCGACCGAGGAAGATCAGAGCGACGGTCAGCACCGCGACGGGCACCGCGAATCGGCGTACCCGCAGGGCGACCCACAGGAACACCGGCAGCAGCAGGGAGAAGAACAGCTCCCAGCGCAGCGACCACAGCACGTTGTCGATCGGGTAGGCGGGGCGCAACAGCGTCATCTGCGTGAGCACCTCGCCGGCCGACACGGACGTGGCCTGCGCGTCCTGCATCCAGGATCCCTCGGGCATCGTCGACGGATCGCGGGGGATCGCCACGACCAGCAGCGCCGCAGCCCCCAGCGCCGCGATCACCGGCACGTACAGCCGGAACACGCGGGCCGGGTAGTACCGCGCCCAGGAGAACCCCGCCTGCCGGGCGGGCAGCGCCACCACCAGGCCGGAGAGCACGAAGAACACCATGACGGCCTCGGATCCGGCGAGCAGGAGCTTCACCGGCGACTGCGTGAGCAGCGCCCAGCCGGCCGGGTCGATCCAGGGCTGCGCGATCAGCGAGACGTGATGGAGCAGGACGATCCCCGCGGCGAGTCCGCGGAGTCCGTCGAGCGAACTGATCCTGTTACCGTTTCGTGACATCCCTTTCCACGGTAGGGACCGAGTCTGGACGCCTCCTGGATCGCGTCTCGGTGCCGGCTCAGTCCGCGGCCACCGCGACGACCGCGCCGCCGGTGAGGGCCACGAGCTCGTCGAACGTCATCGGCATCACGGTGTGCGGGGTTCCTCCCGCCGTCCACAGCACGCCGTAGTCGCGCAGCGCCGCATCCACGACGGTCCGCACGGGCGCCGGATGCCCCACCGGGGCGACGCCGCCGATCGCCTGCCCGGTGACCTCGCGGACCAGCGCCGCCGGAGCCATCGTGATCGATGCGGCGCCGACAGAATCGGCGAGCACCGCGACGTCCACGCGATGGCGGCCGCTGGTCATCACCAGCAGCGGCTCCCCGTCGGCGAGGAAGAGCAGGCTGCTGCCGATCGCCCCCACCTCGCAGTCCAGGGCCGCGGCGGCCTCGACGGCCGTGCGGGCGGAATCGGGCAGCTCCCGGACCAGGGAGGAGATGCCCGCGGCGTGCACGTGCTCCTGCACGATCCTGCTGCGTTCGGGAAGCTGTCCCGGGGATTCGGGCAGGGGCTCGGAGTGCGGGGCGGCTGAGGTCTGCTCGGTCATGCCACCATGCTGGCACGACAGCCCCGCGAAGGGCCCGGCGGCAGGTCGTGAAACGATGGATCCATGAGCACCGCGAACCTCACCCGCACCGAGACCGCCGCGCGATCCGCGTCGATCGATCTGCACCGGATCCGCCTCGAACTCGACCTCAGCGGAGCTGTCGATCAGGGACAGACCGGCTTCCCCACCTCCTCGACGCTCGAGTTCGACGCCACGACGGATGCGACCTGGGTGGACTTTCTCGGAGAGGGCGTGCAGAGCGTCATGGTGAACGGGCAGCCGCAGGAGGTCCGGTACGACGGGGCGCGGATCGCGCTGCGCGGGCTCACGGCGCACAACACCGTCGAGATCCGCGCCACCGGCGCCTACAGCCGCTCGGGCGAGGGGCTGCACCGGTTCCTGGATCCCGTCGACGGGAAGACCTACCTGTACACGCACGACGAGCCGGCCGATGCGCGCCGCTTCATGGCGTGCTTCGAGCAGCCCGACATGAAAGCCGCGATCACCGTGGTCGTGACCGCACCCGCCGGCTGGGAGGTGCGCTCCAACCAGTCCGCCGTCTCCCGCCGCACCGAAGACCGCGACGGCGCTGAGCTGCAGACGGTGCAGTTCGCTCCCACGCTGCCGCTGTCCAGCTATCTCGTGTGCGTCGCGGCGGGCCCGTACGTGCGGGCCGAGGCGGAATGGACCCGGGGCGAGCAGCGCGTGCCGCTCGCCGCGTTCTGCCGCGCGTCGATGGCCGCGCACTTCGACGCCGACGAGATCCTGCGTATCACGGCGCAGGGCCTGGACTTCTTCGCCGACGCGTTCGCCTTCCCTTACCCGTGGGGCAAGTACGACCAGATCTTCGTCCCGGAGTACAACATCGGCGCGATGGAGAATCCCGGGCTGGTGACGTTCACGGAGTCATATCTGTTCCGCGGTGCGGCGACGCGGGCGCAGCGGCAGGCGCGGGCGAACACGATCCTGCACGAGATGGCGCACATGTGGTTCGGCGACCTGGTCACGATGACCTGGTGGGACGACCTGTGGCTGAAGGAGTCCTTCGCGGACTACATGGGCGCGCACGCTTCCGCGGCGGCGACCGAGTTCACCGAGGCCTGGGTGTCGTTCGCGAACCGGCGCAAGGCCTGGGCCTACACGCAGGATCAGCTGCCGAGCACCCACCCGATCGTCGCCGATATCCCCGATCTCGAGGCCGCGAAGCTGAACTTCGACGGCATCACCTACGCCAAGGGCGCCGCGGTGCTCAAGCAGCTGGTGGCCTTCGTCGGCGAGGAGGCCTTCTTCGCAGGCGCCCGCGCGTATTTCACGAAGCATGCCTACGGGAACACCACGCTGGAGGACCTGCTCACAGAGCTCTCGGCCGCCTCCGGACGGGACCTGCGCGGCTGGGCGCAGGCCTGGCTGCAGACCACCGGGATGAGCACCCTGAGCCTGGAGCGCGGTGCGGACGGCGCCGTCCTGCGCCAGACGGATCCGCGCCCGCATCGCCTGCAGATCGGGCTGTACGACCTGCGGTCCGGACAGCTCGCGCTGCGCGAGCGGATCGCGCTCGACATCGTCGATGAGCGCACGACCGTCACCCTGCCCGACGCCGACCTCACCCTGCTCAACGACGGCGATCTCACCTACGCCAAGGTGCGCCTGGACGATCGCTCGCTGCAGGCGGTGGAGCTGGCGCTGTCGAGTCTGGCGGATCCGCTGGCGCGGGCCCTGGTCTGGTCGGCGCTGTGGAACGCCACGCGCGACGGGGAGCTGTCCGTGGCGCGTTATCTCCGTGTGGTCGCCGCGCACGCCCCGGCCGAGACCGACGCCGCGCTGCTCGGCGGGGTGCTGCTGAACGCGCCGTTCGCGATCGGCCATTACCTGCCGGACGCCGAGCGCGCGCTCGCGCGCACCGCGTGGGCGGAGGCGACCTGGTCTGCCCTCGAGAAGGCCGAGCCGCACAGCGATTCCCAGCTCATCTGGGCCCGCGCGTTCGCCGCCGCGGCCGGCTTCGACGACGTGCGCCATGCGGAGGCGGCGGCCCTGCTCACGGGCGTCGCGCCGGCAGGACTGCCGTTGGATCCCGACCTGCGCTGGGCACTGCTGACCGCGCTCGTGACGACCGGGCATGCCGGCGCCGAGGAGATCACCGAGGAGCAGCTGCGCGATCACACCGCGAGCGGCAGGACGGCCGCCCTGGCGGCCGCGGCCTCGACGCCCACCGCCGAGGTGCGCGCGGCGGCGTGGCGCGGGGCTTGGACCGATCTCTCCCTCACCAACGATCATCTCGATGCGACGATCGCCGGGTTCGGCGCGGGTGGCCGCCGTGATCTGATCTCAGACTTCGACGCCGAGTACTTCGAGCGGATCGGCGCGGCCTGGGCCGAGCGCTCCATCGAGATCGCGAGCCGCCTCGTGCGCGGCCTCTACCCCGACGCCGAGACGACCCGGCTCGTGGACGCCTGGCTCGCCGACAACCCCGACGCCCCCGCGGCCCTGCGCCGGCTCATCGGCGAGCAGCGCGATCATCAGCAGCGTGCGATCCGGGTCCGTGCCGCGCAGCGGTCCTAGAGTGGCGGCATGACGTTCGCGACGCTGGCGCTGCTGGTGCTGGTGGGCCTCGCCGGCCCGCTGCTCTCGGCCCGTCGTGCCTGGCGGATCCCGGTGATCGCGGGGGAGTTGATCGCCGGTCTCGTCATCGGCGCGACCGGGTTCGGCTGGGTGAACGCGACCGAGCCGACGTTCACCCTGCTCGCGCAGCTCGGATTCGGCCTCATCATGCTCGTGATCGGATCGCACGTCCCCGTGCGGGATCGGGTCGTGCGCGCGGCCGTCGGACGCGGGGCGCTCGGCGCCGTGCTGGTCGCCGTCGTCGCCGTCGCGCTCGGCGTCGGCACGGCCCTGCTGTTCGGCAACGCGCACGGTGCCGTCTACGCGGTGCTGATCGCGTCGTCGTCGGCCGCGCTGGTGCTGCCGATGCTGCAGTCGCTGAGCATCTCGGCCGACTCCGCGGCCCAGCTCATCGCGCAGATCGCGATCGCCGACGTGTCATGCATCGTCGCCCTGCCGCTCGTGCTGCAGCCGCAGCGGGTACCGCTGGTCGCGCTGGGCGGCGTGGGCATCGCCGCGGTCGGCGTCGTGCTCGTGATCGTGCTGCGCCGGATCGGCGAACGGCGCTGGCACCGCATGCACCAGATCTCGGAGTCGCGGCAGTTCGCGCTCGAGCTGCGGTTCAGCCTGCTCGCGCTGTTCGGCCTGGCCGGGATCGCCCAGTTCACGCATGTGTCCGTGATGATGGCCGGCTTCACGCTCGGGCTCGTGCTCTCCGCGGTCGGGCAGCCGCGACGGCTCGCGCGGCAGCTGTTCGGAATGACGGAGGGCTTCTTCGGTCCGCTCTTCTTCGTGTGGCTCGGCGCCTCGATCAACCTGCGCGATCTCGGATCCCACCCGCAGATGATCCTGCTCGGCCTCGCGCTCGGCGCCGCGGCCGTGATCGCGCACCTCGCCGGGCGCCTCGTCCGGCTGCCGTGGGCGCAGGCGGTGGCATCCGCGGGACAGCTCGGCGTTCCGGTCGCTGCGGTCGCCCTCGGCGTCGAGACCAAGGCGCTGCTGCCGGGCGAGGGCGCGGCGATCCTGCTCGGCGCGATCGTGGCGGTCGTCGCCTCTTCGGTCGCCGTGGCGATCGTGGCCCGGCGGCCCGCTGCGCCGGCCGCCACCGCCCGCTGAGTCAGCGCTCAGCGGTCTCCGAGCGTCTCGGCGGCGATCTCGGCCCCGAGCGCGGCGTATTCCGGCCGGTCGTCGCTGCGCGTGAGCAGGATGATCGCCATCGCCGCGGCCCATGCCCGCGCGCGCACCCACGCCGCGTCATCATGGGCGTCGGCGAGTACCGCGCGGAAGGCGTCGCGTCCGGCCTCGTCGAACACGATCCACGCGGCGCCGAGGTCGTAGGCCGGATCTCCTGCTGTGGTGTCGCCGAAGTCGACGATCGCGGCCAGCCCGCCGTCGTGCACGATGAGGTTGCCCGGGTGCAGGTCGCCGTGCAGCCACCGCGGCGGGCCGGTGTGCGCCGGGGCGGCGACCCCTTCACTCCAGAGCGCGCCCAGGGCGTCGGCGAGCGCCGGGCTGTGCACCGCCAGCCGCCCGGCGGCCGCGACCAGGTCGTCGTCACGGGCGGTCAGCGGTACGCCGCGCACGGGATTGACGGGGAAGGGCCCGGTCGCGGGGACGTGCAGAGCACGTAGCCCCGCGGCCAGCCGCGCGCCCCAGAGAGTCCGCTCCGCGCGCGGCTGCGCCAGCGCCGCACGGCCCTCGATCCACGGCACGACCGACCAGCCCCACTCGAATCCGGCGCCGGGGAGCCCCTCGAACACCGGCGCCGGTGTTCGGACCCCCCTGCGCGGCCAGGCGCGCACCCATCGCCGGAAGGTGCTGCTGCTCGTGCCGGATGAGCGCGGCGGCGGCCCGACGGCGGGGCAGCCGCACGGCGAGTTCGTCACCGAGACGCCAGATCGCGTTGTCCCAGCCCTCCGCGACGAGCGTCAACGGCTCCTCCGCCAGGTCGGGCGCCTGCTCCCGCAAGAGGGTCCGGACCAGGATCTCGTCGATCCGGATCTCGGCGGCGGGGGAGTCCGCCACCTCAGACCTCGATCGAGTCGCCCGGCGCCAGGGTGAAGAACTCTCCGCCGTTCTGCTCGGCAGCCCACTGCAGCCGTGCGCGGTGCATCGTCGATCCGATCACGGAGAGGGTCATGTCGTGCGTGCCGAAGGCGCGGCGCGGCTTCACGGCGAGCACGTAGTCCATGGCTTCGCCGATCTTGAGCCAGGGGGCGCCCAGCGGGGCGGCGAGCGTGCCCACGGTGACGCGTTCCGGCACGGCGTAGGAGTCGCCGGGGTAGTACAGCTCGTCGTCCACGAGGACGCCCACGTTGTCGACGAGCGGGAGCGAGGAATGGATCTCGGCGTGGACGCCGCCGAAGAAACGCAGCGTGAAGTCGCCGACGGCGACCGTGTCGCCCGGTGCGACGACCGTGATCTCGTAGCCGGCCGCCGCGCGCGCGACTCCCGACGGCGCGAAGATCGGCGTTCCGGGGGCATCGCGGAGGATCCGATCCAGGTGCTCCGGCGTCCAATGATCGGCGTGCTCGTGCGTGATCACGACCCCGACCAGGTGGGCGAGTCCGTCCAGGGGAAGCGTGAAGCTGCCCGGATCGATGAGAAGGGTCTGGCCGTGGTCGTCCACGCGAAGGGCCGCGTGCTCATGCTTGGTGATGCGCATGTCACGAGCGTAATCCTGCGCGGGCGTGACACACCCGGGAGTTTCGGCGGGCTCGCCCCGATTTGGCGCGTGCCCGGCCTCATGCCATAATTGAACGGTTGTCGCGGCGCGAAAGCATCGCCAAGACGGCCCCATCGTATAGCGGCCTAGTACGCTGCCCTCTCACGGCGGTAACGCGGGTTCGAATCCCGCTGGGGTCACACAACACGCGAAAGCCCTCGGTTTCCCGGGGGCTTTCGTCGTACCCGGGTGCTGTTCAGCCGGTCCGGGGCGCACGACGATACGCGCCGACCAGATACAGCGAGAGCACCGACGCGACGAGAGCGGCGGCCGCGAGGGGCAGGTCGAGGCCGTAGGCGGTGATCGCCAGGATCGGCAGCACGAAGACCGCCACGGCGACCGCCGTCGCTCCGGTGCGGGGCCGGGCGCCCAGGTACGGCGCCTGCTCGTAGCGGACAAGCCACAGCGACAGCACCCACACCGCCGCGAGCACCACGAGCAGGAACGGAAGGCGGGTCCACCACCACAGCGGGCTGCCCGGGGCGGGCATCGGCACGGGGAGCAGCAGCTGCACGCCGATCAGCACCATGATCATCGGCAGGTGCCACAGGTACACCGTCATCAGGCGGGATCCGATCAGCAGCACGGCGCCCTGCGCGACGCGGGTGCGCATCAGCGCGGTGAGCGGGCGATGCAGCAGCGTCAGCGCCGCGGCCTGCACCACGGCGAGGAGCGCGAGCGGCGCCGTCGGCGGCCATTGGTTGCTGAGCATGTTCCAGGAGTAGCCGCCGAGCGAGACGAGCCCCCAGATCGCCAGGTACCCGAGTGCGATGAGCCCGAGCAGCTGCCACGCCCGCCGACGTGCGAACCAGCCGTCGAACAGGAAGAATCCGGCCTGCTGGGCGAACAGCCAGACGAAAGCGACGTTCGGGATCCCGAACAGCTCGCTGCCGATCCCGTATCCGGTCGCGGGGACGTGCCCCAGGCCGAGCAGGCCGCCGGCGACGAGGAAGCGCAGCGCATCCGTCGCGAGCGCCCCGCCCAGCAGCACCAGCGGCACTCGTATGCCGAAGCGGGCATGCAGTCCGATCATCCAGGGCGCGAGCGCCTGCACGATCAGGTACGCGGCGAGGAACCAGAGCGGCGAACCGACACCGATCGCGATGGTGTCGACCAGTGCCGGGTCGAACCCCAGCAGGCGTACGGCGCCGAGGGCGATCGTGAAGAACATGAACACGGCGACCGCGGGGCGGGCCAGGCGCGCGAGCCGCAGCCGGACGAACCCCGCGGCGTCGTCGCCCCGCCGCTCGGCGGATCGCCAGCCCGCCCGCGCCGCGAACCCGCCAACGACGAAGAACAGCGGCATGATGTTGAGGATCCAGCTCGCCGCGTCGAACCAGCTCTGCCCCTCGACCGTGCGCTCGATCAGCAGGCTGCCGTCGGGCCGTCGGCCGACACCGGTGAACAGGATGTGCACGAACACGACCAGAACCACGCACGCGACACGAGTCAGGTCCAGGGTGAGGTCGCGCCCCGCGGGCACGACGCGCGCAGGCGTGGCGGCGACGTTGCTCATGGCGAAGACCATAGCGGTGCCATCATGTCGCGCGGGGCATCCGCGGCGTCCGGCGACCCTGATCAGTCCTGGGGTGTCGGTGCCGAGGCGGTGTTCCCGGCCGACCGGCGCGCACGTCCGGCGCGGCGGATCCGCACGATCCCCCAGACGATCAGCACGACCACGAGGGCGACGGCGAGCCAGGGGAGCAGGAAGCCGAGCGCGATCACGAGCGCGTTCAGCGAGACGATGAGCCCGTGCCAGCCGGCGGCGACCCCGTCCCCGAAGCCGGCGGGATCCGCGGCAGCCGCGGCCTCGCGCACCAGAGTGACCTGCACCGACGACATCTCGACCTGCGATTCCAGGCTCTTCAGCTGCTGCTGGGCCGACTGCAGCTGCGCCTGCCGGTCGGTGAGCGCGGTCTCCGCGGTCAGCAGATCCGCCACCGACGACGCCTGCGACATCAGCTGCGTGAGGCGATCGACCGATGCCGTCAGCGACGCCACCTGGGCGCGCAGATCGGTGGTCGTCGCGGTCACGTCGTCCTGTC
The DNA here is from genome assembly GCF_039541635.1 of Microbacterium panaciterrae. Lineage (NCBI taxonomy): Bacteria > Bacillati > Actinomycetota > Actinomycetes > Micrococcales > Microbacteriaceae > Microbacterium > Microbacterium panaciterrae. Next base: position 429,597 of record NZ_BAABGP010000008.1, on the reverse strand, counting down.
CGATCGAGGTGGACAGCACCGTGCCCTGATCGCGCAGCGCATCCATGACGGCTGTGAGGTCCGCCGCGGGCACCCGCAGCGTCACCCAGCCGTCGCCCTGCGGCAGCGGCACGATCCCGCCGGTGGACGAGGGGACCCCGGACGATCCGAGCTGCTCGCTCTCGACGAATCCGCCGTGCTTCTCGGCAAGCGCGCGGAGCGCATCCGCCGCGGCGCGCACGTCGTGGACCTGCACGGTCGCGGAGCCGGTGCGCACGATGTCACGCGGGGTGGAGGTCGCGGACGACGCGGATCCGCCCGTTGTCGCGGAGTTCTTCGCGCCGCCGTCGGCGAGGGACTTCAGCTCGGGGCTCGTGACGCCGGCCGGTGCGGGAACGGCCGACACGGAGGACCCCGACGACGCGGCGGTCGTCAGAGACAACACGGACGGGGTGATCAGCACACCCACGACGAAGGCGGCCGCGATCCCGCCGGCGGTCAGCCACCCGCGGCGCCGGGAGCGGCGCCGGGACGCCGTGCGCGAGCGGACGCCGGATCGTTCCTCGGCGATCTCGGCGAACACGTCCTGCTCGATGCGGGCCACGGCCTCGTCGGAGAGCTCCGGGAGTTCGGGGGTGGTGATCATGAGGCGGTTTCCGTTCCGGTCACAGCGCCGCGCAGACGGGTGCGTACGCGGGAGAGACGGTTGCGGACCACGCCGTGCGCCACGCCGAGCTCGGTCGCCGCGGCCTGGTAGTCGTAGCCCTCGGTCGCGCACAGCCGGAAGATCTCGCGGTCCAGCGGGCTCATCCCGCCGAGCTCCTGCACGATCCGGTCGGCGAGCTCCGCGGCGATGACCTGCTGCTCCACGTCGATCAGCGCAGGGATCCGCTCGTCCGCGTCCCCTGCGATGTGCGCGCGGTCGCGCTGCCGCCGGCGCAGGCGGTTGGCCGCCTGGAACCGGCAGATCGTCGCAAGCCACGGCAGCAGCGAATCCCCGGCGAGCTCCAGTGCGGGCAGCTTCCGCCAGGCCACGACGAACGTCTCCTGCGTCACATCCTCCGCATCCGGGGCGTCTCCGAGGATGCCGTACGCGATCCAGTAGACAGGGCGCGCGTATGCGCGGTACAGCGTGCGGAAAGCGTGCTCGCTCCCCGACGCCGCGCGCGCGACGAGCGCCGTGTCGTCTGCGGTCTGTGCCATGGAGGGCTCCGTTCGGTGTCTCTCACCCTAGGAGTGTCGGCACTGCCGGGATCGTCTCAGAGCGGTTCGGCCCCGCTCATCCCTTGCTGACGATCGGGACGTGCGGATCGCGCTGATGACGCAGCCAGATCGTCGACAGCGCAGGGATGGTCAGGGACGCCTGCGGCGATCCGTTCTCGACATCCGCGGCGTACACCAGGCCGAGGTTGCCCTCTCCGTGCCCGCCGAACTCGCCGGCGTCGGTGTTCAGCACCTCGGTCCAGCCGCCGGCCAGCGGCAGGTCCAGACGCACGCCGTGCCGGGTGGCGCCGGAGAAGTTGCTGATCACGGCGAGGTGCCCGCCGTGCGCGTCGCGGCGCACGAAGGCGACGATGTTCGGATCCCAGTCCGGCGCGCCGATCCGGGTGAACGAGGAGCTGTCGTGGTCCCGTTCCCACAGCGGCGCGTTCGCGCGATAGGTGCGGTTCATCGCCCCCACGAACTCCTGCAGCTGCTGATGCGAAGGCTGGTCGAGCAGCCACCAGTCCAGGCCGCGGTCCACCGACCACTCCGAGAGCTGGCCGAACTCCTGCCCCATGAACAGCAGGTTCTTGCCCGGGTGCCCCCACATGTAGCCGAGGTACGCGCGCACGTTCGCGAGCTTCGCGGTGTGATCGCCCGGCATCTTCGACAGCAGGCTGCCCTTGCCGTGCACGACCTCGTCGTGGCTGATCGGCAGGATGTAGTTCTCGCCGAACGCGTACACGAACGAGAACGTCATCTCGCCCTGATGATGCGAGCGGTACAGCGGGTCGCGCTCGATGTAGACCAGGGAGTCGTTCATCCAGCCCATGTTCCACTTGAACCCGAAGCCGAGTCCGCCGTGCTCGGTGGGGGCGGTCACGCCGGGGAAGCTGGTCGACTCCTCCGCGATCATCACGATGCCGGGGTGCCTGCGGTACGCGGTCGCGTTGACCTCCTGCAGGAACCGGATCGCCTCGAGGTTCTCCCGTCCGCCGTGCACGTTCGGCTCCCACTCGCCGTCTTCGCGGGAGTAGTCCAGATACAGCATCGAGGCGACCGCGTCGACGCGCAGGCCATCGGCGTGGAACTCGTCCAGCCAGTACAGCGCGTTCGCGACGAGGAAGTTGCGCACTTCGTTGCGGCCGTAGTCGAAGATCAGCGTGCCCCAGTCGCGGTGCTCGCCGCGGCGCGGATCCGGATGCTCGTACACGGCCTCGCCGTCGAAGCGGGCGAGCGCGAACGAGTCCTTCGGGAAGTGCCCCGGCACCCAGTCGATGATCACGCCGATGCCGGCCTGGTGCAGCCGGTCGATGAGATGACGCAGATCGTCCGGCTCGCCGTAGCGGTGCGTGGCGGCGTAGTAGCCGCTGACCTGGTAGCCCCAGGAGCCGCCGAACGGGTGCTCGGCGACCGGCATGAACTCCACGTGCGTGAATCCGGTCGCCGTGACGTGCTCGATCAGCTCGTCCGCGATCTCCCGGTACCCCAGCCCTGGACGCCAGGAGCCCAGATGCACCTCGTACACGCTCATCGGCTGGGCCACCGCGTGGGTGGCCGCGCGCCGCGTCATCCAGGCGCCGTCGCTCCAGGCGTACTCCGAGCGGGTGACGATCGACGCCGTCGCGGGCGGCACCTCGGCGAGCTGCGCCATCGGATCGGCCTTCAGGATCCAGTCCCCGTGCGGGGTGAGGATCTCGTACTTGTAGTGCGCACCGACGTCGACGCCCGGCAGGAACAGCTCCCAGACCCCGCTGGAGCCCATCGACCGCATGGCGTCGAGCCGGCCGTCCCAGCCGTTGTGATCTCCGACCACGCGCACCGCCTGTGCGTGCGGGGCCCACACGGCGAACGCCGTGCCGCGGTCGCCGTCGATGAAGCGGGGATGCGCACCCAGCGCCTCCCAGAGCCGCTCGTGCCGGCCCTCGCGGATCAGGTGCAGGTCCAGCTCGCCGATGGTGGGTGCGTGCCGGTACGCGTCGGCGGAGACCCAGTCGGGGGCGTCCTCGTACGTCGCCTCGAGGCGGTACGCGCCCAGCGGGCCCGTCACCTCCCCCTCCCAGACACCCTCCGCGACGTGCGTGAGCGGCACGTCGATCCCGCCGTCGAGCAGCACCGAGACGCTCTTGGCGAGCGGCCGCAGTGCGCGGACGATCGTCGAGGGTCTTCCGGCCGTCGCCGGCTGCGGATGCGCGCCCAGCACGGAATGCGGGTCGTGGTAGGAACCCGAGGCCACTGCCTCGAGCACAGCGGAGTCGATCGCGGTGGTGATCATCGCTGCCCCTTCACATGGAGGATGTGCACCGGCTCGGTGAACGAGTCCAGGCGCACGAAATTGTGATCCGTCCAGGTCCAGACGGATCCGGTGACGAGGTCCTCGACCTCGTACGCCGTCCCAGGCTCGACACCCCAGGCGAGGGTGTCGAGATGCACGGTCGTCTGCCGCACCGAATGCGGGTCGACGTTGGCGATCACGATGATCGTGTCGCCGGAGTCCGTGCCGGTGAAGGGCGCGTCCAGGTGCTTGGAGAACACCAGGATCGCGTCGTCGTCGCTCCAGTGCACCTGAAGGTTGCGCAGCTGGCGGAGGGCCGGGTGCGCGCGACGGATCTCGTTGAGTCGCGTGAGGTAGGGCGCCAGCGACCGGCCTTCGGCCTCGGCGAGCCCCCAGTCGCGGAGCTTGTACTCGTACTTCTCGTTGTCGATGTTCTCCTCGGACCCGGGCCGGGCGACGTTCTCGAAGAGCTCATAGCCTGCATAGACCCCGTACAGCGGCGCACCGGTGGCGGCGATCGCGGCCCGGATCTTGTACGCGGCTCTGCCGCCGAACTGCAGGTACTCGGTCAGGATGTCCGGAGTGTTCACGAACAGGTTCGGCCGCATGTAGTCGGCGGTCTCGTGCGACACCGACAGCAGGAACTCCTCGAGTTCGGCCTTCGTGTTGCGCCACGTGAAGTAGCTGTAGCTCTGCTGGAACCCGACCGCGGCGAGCCCCCGCATCGGGGCGGGCCGGGTGAACGCCTCGGCGAGGAACACCACGTCGGGGTGCTTCGTGTTCACGGTGCGGATCAGCCACTCCCAGAATCGCAGCGGCTTGGTGTGCGGGTTGTCGACGCGGAAGATCTGCACGCCCTGGGAGATCCAGTGCTCCACGACCCGCAGCACCTCGGTGTACAGCCCCACCGGGTCGCGATCGAAGTTGAGCGGGTAGATGTCCTGATACTTCTTCGGCGGGTTCTCCGCGTACGCGATCGTGCCGTCCGGCAGCTCGGTGAACCATTCCGGGTGCGCGGTGACCCAGGGGTGATCCGGGGCGGCCTGCAGGGCCAGATCGAGCGCGACCTCCAGGCCGATCGCGTTGGCCTTCTTCACGAACGCGCGGAAGTCGGCGAGCGTCCCGAGGTCGGGGTGCACCGCATCGTGACCGCCCTCCGCAGCGCCCACCGCCCACGGCGAGCCGGGGTCGGAGGGGCCGGCGACGAGCGTGTTGTTCGGGCCCTTGCGGTTGAGGCGCCCGATCGGGTGGATCGGCGGCAGGTAGAGCACGTCGAAGCCCATGGCCGCCACGCCCGGGAGGCGCTCGGTCGCGGTCGCGAACGTGCCGCTCGCGATCGTGCCGTCGGCGTTTCGCACGGCGCCCTCCGAGCGCGGGAAGAATTCGTACCAGGCGGCGGCACCGGCGAGGGTGCGTTCGACGAGGACCGTCTGCCACGGCGTGGACGAGTCCAGGGCCGTGATCGGGCGGTCCTGCAGGAGGGCGGCGAGCGCCGGGTCGGTCGCGACGGCGATCGCGTCCTCCGCGGTGCCCGCGGGGTCGGCGAGCGTCTCCGCGATCGCAGCGAGTCGCTTGCGCTCGGGCTTCGGCCGGGACTTGTCGGCGGCGGCGCGGCTCAGCAGGTCGGCGCCGAGTGCGCGCATCACCTCGACGTCGACGCCGGCCGCGATCTTCAGCTCGGCCGCATGCGCCCAGGTGGCGAACTCGTCGGCGAAGGCCTCGAAGCGGAAGGTCCAGGCGTGCGGCACGTCGAGGGCGACGTCGACCTGCCAGCGGTCGGTGCCGTCCTGCAGCGGGGTGAGCCGGTGCAGGCTCTCTTCTCTCTGCGGCGTGCGCAGTCTCAGGTGCACGCCGATGAGGTCGTGCCCTTCCCGGAACGCGACCACCCGGAACGGGATCACCTCGCCCGCGAACGCCTTCGGGTGGAAGCCCTCGGGGGCCGCGGGAGACGGATCCGCAAGCGGGATGCGGGTCGTCTGCGCGTCGGCGGCGTCGGTCGCAGGCAGGGCTCGTGCGGGGATCTGCGCGGTGCTGCGCAGAGCGACGGACCCGGACGGGGTGGCAGATCGATCGGACACACCCCGAACCTACCGCGCCGCGGCGTCTCGCGCGGCAACCCGCGCGTCACTCGGCCCGGAACAGCCTCATCGACGTGCCGGGAAGGGCGATCACGTCGCCCGGCTGGTGCACGGTCTCCACGTCGCTGGGGCGTTCGTCGGCGCTCGACCACAGCGATACATAGCGGGTGACGCCCTCGACTTCCGGCAGTCGCACGTCGATCGGGGCCTCCGTGCCGTGCACCATGAGCAGCACCCGGTTGAAGGACTCCGTGTCCGGCGTGGACGCGGCCACGTACTGCAGGGTGCGGTTGCGGGGGTCGTTCCACTGCTCGGCGTCCATCGTGTCGCCGGTCTGGTCGAACCAGTCCATGACGGACGCGTTGGGGATGTGCTCCCCGAGCCGTGCGAACTTCACCGGACGCAGCGCCGGGTTCTCCGCGCGCAGGCGCGTGAGCAGCGAGGCGTGCGCGAGCAGATCCTGCTGCCACGGCTCGTGATCCCAGGAGAGCCAGCTCAGCGCGGAATCCTGGCAGTACGCGTTGTTGTTGCCGCGCTGGGTGCGGCCCACCTCGTCACCGGCCGTCAGCATCGGCACGCCCGCGGAGAGCAGCAGGGTCCCGAGCAGGTTGCGCATGGCCTTGCGTCGCGCCGTGAGGATGGCGGGATCATCCGTCGGGCCCTCCGCGCCGTGGTTGAAGGAGCGGTTCAGATCCGCGCCGTCGCGATTGTCCTCGCCGTTCGCCTCGTTGTGCTTGACGTCGTAAGCGACGAGATCGTGCAGGGTGAACCCGTCGTGCGAGGTGACGAAGTTGACGCTCGCGAGCGGGCCGCGCTCGTCGCTGTAGGTGTTCGCGGATCCGGCCAGCCGGTTCGCGAAGCCGCCGATCCCGGTGGGGGCCGACGCGCGGCGCGCGTAGTCGATGTCGCTGAGCCAGAAGTTGCGCACGCGATCCCGGTAGCGATCGTTCCACTCGCTCCAGCCGCTGGGGAAGTTGCCGGTCTGCCAGCCGCCGAGGCCCACGTCCCACGGTTCGGCGATCAGCTTGGTCCCTTCGAGTGCCGGATCCGTGCGGATCGCCTGCAGCAGCGGGTGATCCGGCGTGTAGGCGTTGGACGCGTCCCGGCCCAGGGCGGTCGCGAGATCGAAGCGGAAGCCGTCGATCTGCATCTCGTTCGCCCAGTACCGCAGTGAGTCGAGCACGAGGCGCGCGGCGGCGTCCGTCGCGGTGTTCAGGGTGTTGCCGCAGCCGGTCGTGTCGATGTACGCGCCGTCGGGCTGCTGCCGGTAATAGCGCGCGTTGTCGATGCCGCGCAGACTCGTGCGCGGTCCGCCGATGCCCTCCTCGTTCGTGTGGTTGTACACGACGTCGAGGATGACCTCGAGGCCCGCCTGATGCAGCAGCTTCACCATCCCTTTGAACTCGGCCAGCACCGCCTCGGGGCCCGCCTTGCGCGCGTCCTCGGTCGCGTAGGCCGCATGCGGGGTGAAGAAGTTGAGGGTGTTGTAGCCCCAGTAGTTCGTCAGGCCGCGTTCCAGCAGGCGCGGTTCCGAGGCGAAGGCGTGCACGGGAAGCAGCTCGACAGCGGTGACGCCGAGCCGGTGGAAGTGCTCGATCATCGCCGGATGCGCGAGGCCCGCGTAGGTGCCGTGCAGCTTGGGCGGCACGTCGGGATGACGCTTCGTGAGGCCCTTCACGTGCCCCTCGTAGATGACCGTGCGGTCCATCGGCGTGCGCGGCTTGGCGATGCCGCCCCAGTCGAAGCCGTCCTCGATGACGACCGAACGCCATTCCTCGTACCCATCGCCCTGGGCGAGACCCCGCGCATAGGGGTCGAGCAGCAGCGTCTCGGGGTTGAAGGTGCTGCCCGCGTTGTGCGGGCCGTCCGCACGCAGGGCGTACCGGGTACCGGGCTGGAGCAGATCGGTCGTGATCTCCCAGACGCCGTCGGCGCGCTGCTCGAGCTCCAGCTGCGCGGTCTCCCAGTCGAGGTCGGTCTCGTCGAAGATGACGAGTTCGACGGAGGACGCGTCCGACGACCAGACGCGCAGGGTGGCGCGGCCGTCGTTCAGGCGGATCCCGAGGTCGTCCAGAGCGGGGCTGCAGAGCGAGCAGCTGTCACCGGTCATCGGGGTCGCGGCGTCGGTTGCGTGCGGACACATGAGGGACAGAATACGCGCGAGGAGGCCGAGGAGGTGCAACTGAGTCCCGTGTTCCGCGCCACCCGGTGCCATCGCGCGGCCACGACGCGCGCGGGGTGGGAGAGTGGAAGGGTGCACTACCTGGATCACGCGTCGACGACGGACCTGCGCCCCGAGGCCGCAGCGGAGTGGGCGCGCGTGGCGGGGGAGACAGGCAACGCCTCCTCGACGCACGGCGCGGGCCAGCGCGCGCGGCGGATCCTGGAGGAGTCGCGAGAGCGGCTCGCGGCGGTTCTCGGCTGCGATCCGATCGAAGTGGTCTTCACCTCGGGTGGCACGGAGTCGGTCAACCTCGCGATCCAGGGACTGTGGCGCTCGCGTGCACAGGGCGCGGACACCATCGTGCTGCCCGACGGAGAGCATCACGCGACCCTGGACACGGTGGCCGCGCTCGCCGCGGACGGCGCGCACGTGCGCCCGGTCGTGCTTGACGACGTGGGGCGGATCCCGGCGCCCGGATTCGCGGAGGCGCTCACCCAGGACGGCCGCGTCGCACTCGCCACGGCGCTGGTGGCGAACAACGAGGTCGGCACGATCAATGACGCAGCGGCACTCGCGGCGTCCGCGGCGTCCGCCGCCGTGCCCCTGCACCTCGACGCGGTCGCCGCCTTCGGGCACGTACCGCTGTCGTTCTCCGCGCTGCGTGCAGGTGCCGGGGCCGGGATCGGCCTGGTCGCGCTGAGCGTCGCGGGGCACAAGATCGGCGCACCGGTCGGCACGGGCGCTCTCGTCATCGCACGCACCGCCCGGCTGGCTCCGCTGCTGCACGGCGGCGGGCAGCAGCGCGGGCTGCGCTCCGGAACGCAGGACGTCGCGGGCGCGGCCGCCTTCGCCCTGGCCGCGGAGCAGGCGCAGGCAGAGCGCGACGCCGAGGCGGTGCGGCTGGGCGTACTGCGCGACGCGCTGGTCGAGGGGGTGCGCGGGCAGGTTCCCGAGGCGGTGCTGCTCGGGGACCCGGATCCCTCCGGTCGCCTGCCCGGCAACGCCCACCTGCTGTTCCCCGGCGCGCCGAGCGAGAGCCTGCTGTTCCTGCTCGATCAGGCCGGGATCTCCGCGGCGGCCGGATCCGCGTGCCAGGCGGGCATCGCTGAGCCCTCGCACGTCGTGCGCGCGCTCGGCCGAACCGAGGCCGAGGCGCGCAGCGTCATCCGGTTCACGCTCGGCCGGACGACCACCGCTGCCGACGTCGACGCTCTCCTCGCCGTGATCGGCGACGCCTACCGCCGCGCATCGAGCTCCGGTCGCTGAGGCTCTCGAAGCGCGCCCCGCCCGCGTCCAGCCAGCCCCTCGTACACTGGAGCCATGCGTGTGCTGGCGGCGATGAGCGGGGGAGTGGACTCCGCCGTGGCTGCGGCGCGTGCGGTCGAGGCCGGCCACGAGGTGGTCGGCGTGCACCTCGCGCTCTCGCGTGCCGGCGGAACCCTGCGCACCGGCAGCCGCGGCTGCTGCACGATCGAGGACGCGATGGACGCCCGGCGGGCTGCCGACCTCCTCGGGATCCCGTTCTACGTGTGGGACTTCTCGGAGCGCTTCCGCGAGGACGTCATCGAGGACTTCGTGTCGGAGTACCGCGCCGGTCGCACCCCGAACCCGTGTCTGCGCTGCAACGAGAAGATCAAGTTCGCCGCGCTCCTCGAGCGGGCGATCGAGCTCGGCTTCGACGCTGTCTGCACCGGGCACTACGCCACTCTCGTCGACGGTACGGACGGGCTCGAGCTGCACCGCGCCTCGGACGCTGCGAAGGACCAGTCGTATGTGCTCGGCGTGCTGAACGCCCAGCAGCTCGCGCACACGTACTTCCCGCTGGGTTCCACGCCGTCCAAGGCGATCGTGCGAGCCGAGGCTGCCGAGCGCGGGCTCAGCGTCGCGCAGAAGCCGGACAGCCACGACATCTGCTTCATCCCGGACGGCGACACCCGCGGCTGGCTGGCCGAGAAGGTCGGATCCGCGCAGGGCGAGATCCTGGACCGGCACGGCGAGGTCGTCGGCACGCACGACGGCGCGCACGCGTTCACTGTCGGTCAACGCCGCGGGCTCCGCCTCGGCGTGCCCGCGCCGGACGGCAAGCCGCGCTTCGTGCTCGAGGTGCGGCCGGTGTCGAACACGGTCGTGGTCGGACCGAAGGAAGCGCTCGCGATCGCCGAGATCTCGGGGGAGCGGCGTTCCTGGGCGGGCGCCGCGCCGAGCGAGGACGAGTTCGCCTGCGAAGTGCAGATCCGCGCCCATGCGGACCCGGTGCCTGCCCGGGCGTTCGTGTCGCCGGACGGCGTCCGCGTCGTGCCGGAGCAGTCGCTCGACGGCGTCGCGCCCGGCCAGAGCGCCGTGCTCTACGTGGGGACACGGGTGCTCGGCCAGTTCACGATCGATCGCACGATCTCGGCCGTCCCCGTCGGCGTCTGACGCCGTTCTCCTGCCCGCGGACCGCCACGCGGTCCGCCGCTCCGACGGCGGAGAGCTTCACCGAGCGACCGTGATGACCGGGGGCTCGGCTCAGCGCAATGGGGAGAGCTGCCCATCGACAGGGTCTGACGCGGCGATGACGATGGTGAGTGCACGTCGACGAGGGGGAGCTCATGGGCCGAACGGCGCCGAGAAGCAGGAGTGCGGATTCGACATCCCGCCGAGTGGGAATGGTGCTCGCCGCGTCCGCGGCGATCGCGATCGCGGCGCCCGCAGGTGCGGCGGCCGCAGGCTCGCCGAGCCCCGATCCGGGCATGCCCTACCAGGCGACGGTCGCGTACCGGGTGGTCGGGATCGACATCGCGACGGCCAAGTTCTCGGTTCTCACCGTCGCCAGGGTCAGCGGCGCCACGGTGCTCTTCTATGCACTCACCGACGCCGAGCCCGGTGCGAACGGCTGGCTGCAGACCTTCAAAGAACACCTCGGCACCCCGTACCGTCCCGGGCAGGCCGCCGAGATCGGCCTGATCGACGCCACTGGACAGAAGTTCTACATGCCGCTCGAGAACGGCGGGACGTGCCTGTGCGGCATCCCCGCCGACCTTCAGACGCCGGCCCGCGGCACCGACCCCGTGGTCGGATACGCGGTGATGCCCGCACTGCCGTCGTCCCTCACACACGTCAGCGTGCAGGTCGGGGCGAACGTGATCATCCCGGACGTGCCGATCGCCCGGACCCTGCCGATGGGCGGCTCGGGCGCGCATCCTGTGCCGCTCGGATCCTGGCCGGTCCTGCCCCGGGCGGCGGACATCGCCGCAGCGGATCCCGCCGTCGTCACCCTCGATCTCGCCGAGAACGTCGCGGACAAGCAGGCCGCATCCTCCGTCGACGCCTCATCGACCACGGTGGCGCTGAACGCCGACGTGCTGTTCGAGTTCGCGAAGTCCGACCTCACCGCGCAGGCCGGCGCGGTCCTGACCCGCGTGGCGGCGGACATCGACAAGAACGCGTCCGGACCGGTCAGCATCACCGGGTACACCGATGCGGTCGGCACCGACGCCGACAACGTCGTGCTCTCGGAGCAGCGCGCGCAGGCCGTGCTCGCCGCGCTCCAGCCGCTGGTGAAGAACCCTGCGGTCACCTTCACCACCGCGGGCAAGGGCGAGCAGGATCCGGTCGCCGACAACGCGACGAATGAGGGCAGGGCCCTCAATCGCAGGGTGAGCATCTCCTATGCCACGAAGGGGGCGAAGTGATGCGCGGGTCCCGGATCCTGGCCGCAGCGGCGCTCGTCGTCGGCGGCGCGCTGCTGGCCGGGTGCACGGGCACGCCGGCGCCCGTCCATTCGACCGCGGCGACACGGACGCTCAGGGCCGCGGACGTCGCGAAGAAGATCGCCGACACCGAGCTCTCCACCGCGTCGATCGCGCAGGCCGACGGCGCGCTCAGCGTCAACGGCGCACCCGTGAAGGTGCGCATCGACGTGGAGTCGGTGCGCTCCCTGGCGGATTCGACGCTGCTCACCTGGCGGCTGTCGACGGTGTCCGGCGCGCAGGAGAAGGTCTCCACGTTCCAGTTCGCCGTGGCGCCGCACCTGGACACGCGCAATGTGGCACTCGTCGTCGACGGCGGGGCGACGACGCTGCGGCCGTACACGTTCCGCTACCAGAATGATCCGTCGCAGCCGACGTCCTGCCTGTGCGCGACGATCCCTTCGGCGTCCGACGGCACAGGGCTGCAGCTGAATGCGCTGATGCCGGCGCTGCCCGCGGGGACGAAGACGGTCGACGTGTCGTTTCCCGGATTCGACGTGATGAAGGGCGTTCCCGTCACACGGTGACGAATGCATGGCATCCGGTCGATGTCGTACCCCGCTCGTAGACTTCAGTGGTGCCGGAGAACAACTCGCTGGAAGCCGCCCGCATCGAGGCCGAGGAGCTGACCACCCGCATCCTGGACGCCAAGGACGCGTACTACGGCCGCGACACCTCGCTCGTCGACGACGCCACGTATGACGACTGGATGCACCGGCTGGAGGAGCTCGAGCGCCTGCACCCCGAACTGCAGGGGCAGGATTCGCCGACGCAGATGGTCGGTGCGGCCGAGGCGACGGGGCTGGCGACCATCGAGCACGCCGAGCGCATGCTCAGCCTCGACAACGTGTTCTCGATCGACGAGCTGCGCGAGTGGGCGGCGAAGACCCGTGCCGCGGCCGGTCGCGACGTCGCGTGGCTCACCGAGCTCAAGATCGACGGGCTCGCGATCAACCTGCGCTTCGAGAACGGCGTGCTCACCTCGGCCGCGACCCGCGGCGACGGGCGCGTCGGCGAGATCGTGACGGAGAACGCGCTGCGCGTCGCCGGGATCCCGCCGCGGCTGAGCGGATCCGGTCATCCGGCGATCGTCGAGGTGCGCGGCGAGGTCTTCATCCCCGTCGCCGCGTTCGAGCGGCTGAATGCGGCGCAGGCGGCCTTCCGCGATCGCGCCTACGCCGAGGCACGGGAGCGGTGGGAGGGGCGCGGCGGAGCCAAGAAGCCGTTCGACGAGGAGAAGGCTCGCACGGCCGCGGCGCGGCGTTTCCCGTCGTTCGCCAACCCGCGCAACGCCGCGAGCGGCGGCCTGCGGCAGCAGCTCGACAAGAAGGGCGGCATGGAGCTCGAGGCGGGCCTGCTGCGCGTCGACTCCCTCGCGTTGTACGTGCACGGCATCGGCGCCTGGCCGGATCCGCCTGTCGCCGCGCAGAGCGAGGTCTACGGGCTGCTCTCCACCTGGGGGCTGCCCACCAGCCCGCACACGAAGGTGTGCGCCACGATCGACGAGGTCGCCGAGTTCGTCGCGTATTTCGGCGAGCATCGGCACGACATCGAGCACGAACTCGACGGGATCGTCGTCAAGGTCGACGAGCTCGACCTGCACGCCGAGCTCGGCGCCACCAGCCGCGCGCCGCGCTGGGCGATCGCGTACAAGTACCCGCCGGAAGAGGTGCAGACCACGCTCCTCGACATCGTCGTGTCCGTCGGCCGCACCGGCCGCGCCACGCCGTTCGCCGTGATGGCGCCTGCGCAGGTCGCCGGATCCGTCGTGCGGCAGGCGACCCTGCACAACAAGGACGTCGTGAAGGCCAAGGGCGTGCTCATCGGCGACACGGTCGTGCTGCGCAAGGCGGGTGACGTGATCCCGGAAGTGCTCGGCCCCGTGGTCGAGCGTCGCGACGGCACCGAACGCGAGTTCGTCATGCCGGAGCGCTGCCCGGAATGCGGCTCGATCCTCGCCCCCGCCAAGGAGGGTGACATCGACCTGCGCTGCCCGAACACCCGATCCTGCCCGGCGCAGGTGCGCGGACGCGTGGAGCACATCGGCTCGCGCGGCGCGCTGGACGTGGAGGCGCTCGGTGAGGTGACTGCTGCGGCGCTCACCCAGCCCAGCCACCCGGCCGTGCCGCCGCTGGAGACCGAGGCGGGGCTGTTCACGCTCACGCTGGATCAGCTGGTGCCGATCGAGGTGGTCGTGCGCGATGCGGAGACGGGTCTGCCCAAGGAGGACGACGACGGGATCGTGAAGACCCGCTCCCCGTTCCGGCGCAACCCGACGGCGGCGGAGAAGAAGGACGGGATCAACGCCGCGCAGCCGTCGTCGCAGGCCGTCAAGCTGCTCGCCGAGCTGGAGAAGGCGAAGACCAAGGAGCTGTGGCGCCTGCTCGTGGCGCTGAACATCCGGCACGTCGGTCCCGTCGCAGCGCGCGCGCTCGCCGGCTGGTTCGGATCCCTGGACGCGATCCGGGCGGCCACCGTCGAAGAGCTCGCCGCGGTGGAGGGCGTCGGCGGGATCATCGCGGAGTCGCTGCTCGACTGGTTCGACGTCGACTGGCATCAGGACATCGTGCAGCGCTGGGCCGACGCCGGCGTGCAGTGGACGACGCCAGGGCACCCGGGGCCGGGTGCCGCGAGCGCCGCGGGTGGAGTGCTCGAGGGCCTCACCGTCGTGGCGACCGGGTCGCTCGACGGGTACACCCGCGACGGCGCGCAGGAGGCCATCATCCAGGCCGGGGGCAAGGCCGCATCGAGCGTCTCGAAGAAGACCGATTTCGTCGCGGCGGGCCCGGGAGCCGGATCCAAGCTCGCCAAAGCCGAGGAGCTCGGTGTGAGGATCCTCGACGCCGCGCAGTTCCATATCCTCGTCACGGAGGGCCCCGACGCCCTCGACAGATGAGCGTCTGGATGCGGTCGATTCGGGAACCTGCGCCCGCTCGGCGGCAGACGATCACGTGCGCAGCCATCGCACCCGGATGATCTATCGCAGCCGGCCGGATCGGTCGGTCGAGGTCACGAGTCCGACCGGGTTCCGCACCACGGATCCGCCGCCGTTCTGATCCGACCTGCCGAGGACGTAAAGTACCCGGGGAGGTGCTCATGATCGTCGGCGGGATCGACCTGGTTCCCACGATCATCGGCGTGCTCGTGCTCGCGGCGATCGCGACGGCCGCGCTGATCGCGTTCCGGGTGCCGGGCCGCTGGACGCCGGCGCTCGCGATCCTCCGCGGCGCGCTGCAGCTCGCCGTCATCAGCGTCATCCTGACCGGCATCGTCACGCATCCGCTGTGGATCGGGGTCGCGCTGCTGATCATGTTCGGGATCGCCACCGGCGTCGCCGTGCGACGCACCGGCGGTGGCGCGCACACCGTGCTGATCATGGCGACCTCGATCGGCGCCGGCGCGATCGCCTCGATCGGCACCGTGTTCGCGACCGGAGCGCTGCAGCCGACGCCGCGCTATCTGCTCGCGATCGGCGCGATCCTCATCGGCAACTCGATGAGCATCGCTACCCTCGCGGGGCGCCGGTTCACCGCATCGGTCGTCGATCGCTGGGAAGAGGTCGAAGGCTGGCTCGCGCTGGGCGCCACATCCCGGCGCTCGACGCTCGACCTGGCGCGCCGCGCGGTGCGCGAAGCTCTGATCCCGTCGACCGACCAGACGAAGACGACCGGGCTCGTGGTGCTTCCCGGAGCCTTCGTCGGCGCGATCTTCGGCGGGCTCTCACCTCTCGAAGCCGGGCGCTTCCAGATCGTCGTGCTCGCCGCGATCATGGCCGCAGGCGCGATCACTGCCGTGATGATCGCGACCTGGCTCGGCCCGGTCCGCACCAAGCCGGTGCTCGCCGCCTGAACTCTGCTCAGTCCTTGTGGCGGGGCTTACGCGGCGGACGGTCGTCGAAGTTGCGCTCCGTGCGCGGACGGTCGTCACGGGGACGGTCATCGCGGGAACGGTCATCGCGGCGCGGGCCGCCACCGGCGCGGCCGCGGTCGCGCTGGATCTCGATGAGCCGACCGGAGATGCGAGTGCTGCTGAGGCGATCCAGCACCGACGGGTCCAGGTTCGACGGCAGCTCGACGATGGAGAAGTCCGGACGGATCGTGATCACGCCGAAGTCGTCACGGCCGAGTCCGCCCTCGTTGGCGAGGGCGCCGACGATCTGGCGCGGCTCGACGCGGTGCCGGCGGCCGACCTCGATGCGGTACGGCGTGTAGTCGCCGCGGCTGCGCCGCTCGGGCCGCGGGCCGCGCTCGTCCCGATCGCGCCCGCCGGAGCGTTCGCCGGAGCGCTCTGCGCGGTCCGTGCGGCCGGGGCGGTTGTCGGCGGCGACCGCCGCGGAAAGGGGATCGTTCTCGGGGTCCAGCAGCAGCGGGGTCTCGCCCTGCGCGACGATGGCGAGAGCGGCGGCGACGTCACCCTCGGGCACGTCGTGGTTGCGCACGTAGTGGGCGATGATGTCGCGGAAGCCCTCGATGCGGCCGGTCTCCTCGAGCGCCGCGGTGATGGCGTCGTCGAAGCGGGCGAGGCGGGTGCTGTTGACGTCCTGCATCGTGGGCAGCTGCATCTGCGCGGGCTGCTGACGGGTGGCGCGCTCGATGTGCTTGAGCAGGTAGCGCTCGCGCGGCGTGATGAAGCTGATCGCGTCGCCCGAGCGGCCGGCGCGGCCGGTGCGGCCGATGCGGTGCACGTACGACTCGGTGTCGGTCGGGATATCGAAGTTGACGACGTGGCTGATCCGCTCGACGTCGAGGCCGCGGGCGGCCACATCGGTCGCGACCAGGATGTCGAGCTTGCCGTCCTTCAACTGTCCGACGGTGCGCTCGCGCATGGGCTGGGCGATGTCGCCGTTGATCGCGGCGGCGGAGTAGCCGCGGGCGCGCAGCTTCTCGGCGAGCGTCTCGGTCTCGTTCTTCGTGCGGACGAAGACGATCATGCCCTCGAAGTTCTCCACCTCGAGGATCCGGGTGAGCGCGTCCACCTTCTGCGCGTACGAGACGACGAGATAGCGCTGCGTGATGTTCGCCGCAGTGGTCGTCTTGCCCTTGACCGAGATCTCCGCGGGGTCGTGCAGGTACTGCTGTGCGAGTCGGCGGATCGTGGCGGGCATGGTCGCCGAGAACAGGGCGACCTGCTTGGTTTCGGGGGTCTGCGCGAGGATCTGCTCGACGTCTTCCGCGAAGCCCATCTTGAGCATCTCGTCGGCCTCATCGAGCACGAGGTTCTTCAGCTCGGACAGGTCGAGCGTGCCCTTCGCCAGGTGGTCCATGATGCGGCCGGGCGTGCCGACGACGATGTGCACGCCGCGGCGCAGCGCGGACAGCTGCACGCCGTAGCCCTGGCCGCCATAGACGGGCAGCAGGTGCACGCCGGGGATCTGCGCGGCATAGGACTCGAACGCCTCGGCGACCTGCAGCGCCAGTTCGCGGGTCGGCGCCAGTACGAGCGCCTGCGGCTTGCGCTGCTGCAGATCCAGGTTCTCCAGGATCGGCAGGGCGAACGCCGCGGTCTTGCCGGTTCCGGTCTGCGCCGTGCCGAGCACGTCACGGCCGCCGAGCAGCAGCGGGATGGTCTCGCGCTGGATCGCCGACGGCGTCTCGTAGCCGAGGGCCTTGATCGCCGCGAGCACGGGACCCGTGATGCCGAGTTCCTCGAATCCGGGGGTGGGGAGGTCTTCGGGGGCGTCTGCAGGCGTCACGGCGTCATCGGTCACTTCCCAACCGTAGCGCCTCGGGCCCCGCGGAGTCTGCGGGAAAGCCCGGAGAAACGGGGAGGAATCGACCGGACCGGACCCCGTTCAGCTGCCGCTCGTCAGCGCCAGCAGCCGCTCCCTGACCTGGCGGCGCAGCACCTTGCCGATCAGCGAGGTCGGCAGCTCGTCGACGACGAAGATCCGCCGCGGCACCTTGTACGGCGTGAGGATCCCGCGGGCGAACTCGCGGATCGCCTCGACGTCGACATCTCTCCCGCCGTCGACGACGATCGCGGCGACGACCTCCTCGCCGGAATGCTCGCTGGGCAGGCCCACGACCGCGGCGTCGAGCACGTCCGGATGCTGGCGCAGGGCGCCCTCGACCTCGGTGGGGGCGACGTTGAACCCGCCGGTGATGATGAGCTCCTTGATCCGGTCGACGATCCGGATGAACCCGCTCTCATCGATCGTGACGATGTCGCCGGTGCGGAACCAGCCGTCCACGAACACCGCCTCGGTCTCCTCCGGCTTGCCGTAGTAGCCGGAGAACACCTGCGGTCCGCGCACGACCAGTTCGCCTCGCTCCCCGGGATCGACGTCCTTCGTCGGTTCGTCAGGATCCACGACGCGGCACTCGGTGCCGGGCAGCGGCAGTCCGACGGTGCCCGGCACGCGATTGCCTGCGACCGGATTGGCCATCAGCACGGGGGAGCACTCGCTCAGCCCGTACCCCTCGACGAGGTACCCGCCCGTCGCCGCCTCGAACGGCACGACGAGTTCGTGGGGGAGCGCCATCGCCCCGGAGATCGCGATCTCGGTGCCTGCGAGCGACACGCCCTTCGCGGTCGCCGCGGACAGCAGCCGGTCGGCGATCGGCGGCACCAGCGGCAGGAAGGTCGCCGGGTGCTTCTTCGTGACCTCGAGCACCAGATCCGGATCGAACTTCGGGAACAGCACCAGCCGCGCGCCCATCGACATCGCGAAGGTGAGGCAGAGGGTGAGTCCGTAGGCGTGGAACATCGGCAGCACCGCGTACACGACGCAGCCGTCGCCGCGCGTGATCGATGGCACCCAGGCCTGCGCCTGCGCCGCGTTGGCGAGCAGGTTGCGGTGGCTGAGCGAGGCGCCCTTGGGGGTGCCGGTGGTGCCCGACGTGTACTGGATGATCGCGAGGTCGTCGGTCGCCGGACGCGGGTGCGAGGCCGGCAGCGGGGCGTAGCCCACCACCGACTCCCAGGTCACGGTGCCGCGCACTCTCGTCGTGAGCGCCTCTCGCGATTCGCGCGCCTTCGCGACCGGGAGACGCAGCGCGAACCGGGTCAGGGCGGGCATCGCCTTGGTGACGTCCACGGAGATGAGGCTCGTCACGGCGAGATCGGCAGGGAACGCCTGCACGCTGGCGACGACCTTGTTCCACACGATGGCGTGCTTCGCGCCGTGGTCCTCGAACTGCTTGCGCAGCTCGCGCGGCGTGTACAGCGGGTTGTGCTCGACGACCACGGCGCCCAGGCGCAGCACGGCGTAGAACGCGACGATGTGCTGCGGGCAGTTCGGCAGCACGATCGCGACGGGATCCCCTGCGCGCACGCCGAGCGCGGCGAGCCCGGCCGCGGCCCGCTCGATGGCGGACTGCAGCTCGCGGTACGAGGTGGTGCGGCCGAAGAACTGCAGCGCAGGCGCATCCGGGTCGTCGCGGGCCGAGGCCTCGACGATGTCGACCAGGGATCCGGAGACCTCGGGGAGATCCTCCGGAACGCCGTCGGCGTAGCTGGCGGTCCAGGGGCGGGGAGGAACGAACGTCGTCACGGGCTCAGCCTATGTCCCGACGCCTCCCGGCGCCGGGACCCGGACTCAGCGGCGCTGCTCGCTGCCGGAGAACTTCTGCGCGAGCGCGATCGGGGCGATCGAGACGACCACCAGCACGATCGCGATCACCGAGACGATCGGCGCCTGGTTGGGCCGTGCGACGTTGTCGATGATGAACATCGGCAGCGTCTTCACCCCCGACCCGGCGGTGAAGGTGGTCACTACGATCTCGTCGAAGGAGAGCGCGAAGGCGAGGAGACCGCCTGCCAGCAGCGCCGAGCGCAGCTGCGGGAATGTCACCAGGCGGAACGTCGTCCAGATCCCCGCTCCGAGGTCCGCCGATGCCTCCTCGAAGGACGTGCCCATGCGCCGCAGCCGGGCGACCGCGTTGTTGAACACGGTGACGATGCAGAACGTGGTGTGCGCGACGATCACCGTCCAGATCGACAGCGGAACGCCCATGATCGTGCGGAACAGGTTGTTCAGCGCGATGCCGGTGATGATGCCGGGAAGAGCGATCGGCAGGATCACGAGCAGGTTCACGGTGTTGCGGCCGAAGAACGAGAACCGCTGCAGCGCGAACGACAGCATCGTGCCGAGGATGAGCGCGAGGACTGAGGAGATCACGGCGACCAGAGCGCTCGTCCCCACGGCCTCGAGCGCGCCATCGCTGCGGAACGCCCTGCCCCACCACTCCAGGGTGAAGCCCGGCGGCGGCCAGGTGAGCGATGCCGAGGTGGAGAACGAGTTGATCAGCACGACCAGCAGCGGCACGTACACGATCACGAGGATCACGGCCGTGATGATGCCGAGTACGACGCGGGTTCCGAGAGAGATGCGCATGAGGCCTCCTACAGGTTGTCCAGGGCACCTGTGCGGCGCACGAGGAACAGGTAGCCGAAGATGATGACGATCGGGATCAGGGCGATCGCGGAGGCGAGCGGGAGGTTGTTCGCCGCGCCGATGTCCTGGTAGACGAGCGTGCCGAGCATCTGGCTGCCGCCGCCGACGATCCCGATGGTGATGTAGTCGCCGAGCGACAGCGAGAAGCTGAAGATCGTGCCGGCGATGATGGCGGGCAGGGCGAGCGGCCAGACCACCAGGCGCAGCGTGGTCCAGCTGCGTCCGCCGAGATCGCCGGACGCCTCCAGCAGCGAGCTCGGCACGCGCTCCAGCCCGGCGTAGATCGGCAGGATCACGTACGGAAGCCAGAGGTAGGACAGCGTGATGATCGTCGCCGGGATGCCATAGCCGGGGGTGTGCCCGCCGAGCGGGCGCAGCAGCCACTCCAGGATCCCGTCGCTGGAGAGCACCGAGCGCCAGGCGAACGCCTTCACCAGATACGAGGCCCACAGCGGGGTGAGCACGAGCACGACGAGTGCACGCTGCACCGCGGGGGAGGCGACCATCGCCATGAAGTACGCGATCGGCAGCGCGAGGGCCACATCGATCGCCGTGACGGCGAGGGCGACGCCGACCGTGCGCAGGGTGATGCCCTGGTAGAAGGCGTCGGTGACGACCGTGATCACGTTGTCGAGCGTGAAGTCGGTACGGATCTGCCCGGTGTAGGTGTCGGTGGTCCAGAACGCCGCGACGAGCAGGAGCACGAGCGCGACGACGTACACGGCGCCGAGCCAGAACAGCGGCGCCGACAGCAGCAGGGCGAGTCGGGCCCGCGGGTGGGCGGAGAGATACGCGGATCCGCTGCGCGCCGGGGTGCGGCGCGGGGACGGGATCGGCGCGTGCGTCGGGGGCTTCGACGGAGCGATGGTGGTCATGAGGGGTCCTTTCGAATCCTGGTGCCGGTCGCCGGGGCGGTGCGCCCCGGCGACCGGAGCGGGTCAGGAGACGGTCAGTTCCGAACCTGTTGCCAGGCGGTGGTCCAGGCGGAGTAGTCGACGCACTTCACGTTGGTGCGCCCGTCCAGGCACTTGGCGATCGGCGTGGTCCAGTACCAGATCTTGCTCGCGTAGTCGGCGTCGCCGGCGTGGTAGGACCCGCAGTCGGTGCGGTAGTTGCAGGCCTCGGCGCTGGACGGCGCTTCGCCGAAGAACTCCGTCGCCTGCGCGTTCGCCTTCGGGCTGGAGATGTAGTCCAGCCATGCGTAGGAGCAGTTCGGGTGCTTCGAGGCGGACGAGATCATCCACGTGTCGCTCCACCCGGTCGCGCCCTCGCTGGGGAGCACGACGTCGGTCTTGCCGCCCTCGCCGGCGAGGGTGTTCTGGATCACCTGCCAGGTGGTGCCGACCACGCTGTCGCCGGACTGGAATGACTGCACCTCCTTGAGATAGTCGCCCCAGTACTCGCTGACGTTCTTGCGCTGATCCTTCAGCAGGGACACCGCGGCGTCGAACTGCTTCTGGTCGAGCGAGTACGGGTTGGTGATCTTCAGCTCCGGCTTGTGCGCCATCAGATAGACCGCGGCGTCGGCGATGTAGATCGGCGAGTCGTAGGCGGTCACCTTGCCAGCGTGCTCGGAGGCCTTGTCGAACACGACGTCCCAGGAGGTCGGCGCGGTCGGGAACGCCTCGGTGTTGTACATGAGCAGGTTGGCGCCGTAGCCGTGCGGGACGCCGTAGTGCTTGCCGTCGACGGTGTTCCACGCGCGATCCTTGAGGAAGGTGTAGATGCCGTCGTAGTTCTTCAGCAGCGAGGTGTTGACCTCGGTGACGTCGCCGGAGGCGATGAGCCGCAGCGACGCGTCACCCGACGCGGAGATCACGTCGTATCCGCCGGTCTTCATCAGGTTGAGCGCTTCGTCCGAGGTGCCGAACGTCTTCGCTTCGACCTTGCAGCCGGTCTCCTTGGTGAAGGCGGACACCCAGTCGACCTTCGGGTCGTTGGATCCGTTCTCCACATAGCCGGGCCAGGCGAGGATCGAGACCGTCCCCTCCATGGTGCCGAGCTTCTGCAGCGGCCCGCTGCTGGATCCGCCGGATCCACCGGACCCGGCGGTGCCGCATCCGGTGAGCGCGGCGACCACGGCGGCCGAGAGGCCGATCGCCGCGAGGGCCTTGAGGGTGTTGCGTCGCATGGGATACTCCTTCGTTCTGATGCGAGGACGTGCGGTGTGGGTGGGAGGACGATCGCCGCTCAGCGGGCGACGACCGTGCGGATGGTCTTCGAGGGCGTGTCGTTCTGCGGGCCGATGGGCGCGTCGCCGAGAGGGACGACATCCGCGTCCCGCCACGAGACGAACACCCGATCGCCGTGATCGCCGTGCGCGTGCCCGCCGACGCTCTGCTCCAGGGCCGTGATGCGCGGTCCCCGGTCGAGGTCGATGACGAGCCGCACGCCGGATCCGAGGTAGATCGCCTCGGCGACGACCCCGGGGGCGGACCGGAATCCCGGTTCGGTGGACGGCCTCGGCGAGACGACGAGCTTCTCGGGGCGCAGCGAGTGGTGGCCGGTGCGTCCCAGGACGAGTTCGCTGGCGATGTCGTCGAAGAGGTTCGAGGTGCCCACGAAGTCGGCCACGAACCGGGACACGGGCCTCTCGTACAGCTCGAACGGGGTGCCCAGCTGCTCGATCCGCCCCGCGCTGAACACCGCGATCCGATCCGACAGCGTCAGCGCCTCCTCCTGGTCGTGCGTGACGAAGATGAAGGTGATGCCGAGCTCGCGCTGGATCTGTTTCAGCTCCACCTGCATCTGCTCGCGCAGCTTCAGATCCAGGGCGCCGAGCGGCTCGTCCAGCAGCAGCACCTTCGGTTCGACGACCGTGGCTCTCGCGAGGGCCACGCGCTGGCGCTGTCCGCCCGAGAGCTGCGTGGGCCGGCGGTCGGCGAGATGGTCGAGGCGGACGCTCGCAAGGGCTTTCATCGCACGCTCGCGGCGCTCCTTCCTGGCGATCCCGCGCACGCGCAGTCCGTATGCGACGTTGTCCAGCACCGTCATGTGCGGGAACAGCGCGTAGTCCTGGAAGACGGTGTTGACCGGGCGGTCGAACGGCGCCTTCCGGGTCACGTCCTCACCGAACAGGCTGACCGTCCCCGATGTCGGCTGCTCGAAGCCGGCGATCAGGCGCAGCACCGTGGTCTTGCCGGATCCGGACGGGCCGAGCATGGAGAAGAACTCCCCTTCGGCGATCTCGAGATCGACGTGGTCGACGGCGGTGACGGATCCGAATGTACGGGTGAGTCCAGTGAGTCTGATCGCGACGGGCTTGTCGGCCATCACATCTCCTTCGATGCGAGGACTAATCCTCTGTTAGTAGATGTTTGGAATCATATGGGAACAGAGGAATTTGTCAAGCGTTGCGTGCTACCGTCATGTCACGACTCGAGAGGAGCGCGACGTGGCGCAGGTGACGGCAGGCGCGGACCCCGCGCGTTCGGCCGTGTTCGCGCCGCTTTCCGACCTCGGCCGGGCCGAGCTGGTGGAGCGCCGACTGCAGGATGCGATCACCTCCGGCGTGCTGCACGACGGGGAGCGGCTGCCCAGCGAGTCCCAGCTCGGGCGCCGTCTCGGCGTCGCCGTGGTCACCGCGCGGGAGGCGCTGGAGGCGCTGCGCGATGCCGGGCTGATCCAGACCCGCCGGGGGCGTGACGGCGGAAGCTTCGTCACCTTCGATCCCGAGACCGCGCTGCGGTTCACGAACGAGCGCATCCGCTCGATCAGCAGCGTGGAGCTGCGCGACGCATCCACGCACTACTCCGCGATCGCGGGCATGGCCGCCGAGCTCGCTGCCGACCGTGCGGGTGAAGAAGACGTGCAGGGACTGCGCGAGCTCGAGGATCAGGCCGACCTGTCGACCGAGGGCGGGGCGCGCCGGGCGGTCGCCCGCTTCCAGCTCGAGGTCGCGGCGCTCAGCCAGTCGCCGCGGCTGGTGCGCGAGGAGCTGCGGCTGCAGGCCGAGATCGGCTCGCTGATCTGGATGGGGATGCGTGCAGAGGATCAGCGGATCCGCAGCGCCGAGGCGCGTCGCGCAGAGATCGACGCGATCCGGGACGCCGACATCGCGGCGGCGCGCCGTATCGCGGTGCTCCGCATCGCCGACGGCGTGGAGTGGTTGCTGGACGAGAAGACACGACTGGAGGTGGCGGCGGAATCGGCGGTGCAGACCGTGCCGTCGCTGCCCTGACCGACATGAGGAGCGCGAGATGAACGGCACCGTGGCCGAGCATGATGAACGCATCGCTGAACGCATCGCTGAACGCATCGAGGGCACGTTCGCGCCCGTCTTCGCCCGGGTGGACAGCTGGCGCAGCGCAGTCCAGGAGCAGTTCGGACGCTTCGCCGCACACGGACGGGCCGCGTCCGCCGCGGTGCTGGACCCGTTCATGGCGGCGCTCGCCCTGCCCGCGCTCGAGGAGCCCGGCGGCCTCATGACCGGTGCCGGATTCGTCGCGACCCCCGGCGTCCTCGCCGACGCGCCGTGGCATCTGGCCTGGTGGCTGCGCGAGATCTCCGGACTGGACCGCGGCGACCGCGGCGGCGTGCGTCGCCTCGACACCGTGGATGATCCGGACTCGGACCAGTTCCGGGACTACCGGGAACTGGAGTGGTGGAAGGTGCCGGAGCGCACCGGGCAGCGCCATGTCACGGGGCCCTACGTCGACTACCTGTGCACCGACGACTACACCATCACGGTCACCGCGCCGGTCGCGCATGACGGGCGCATGGTCGGCGTGGTCGGCATCGACGTGCATGTCTCGCGGTTGGAGCGCACCATCCTGCCGCTCCTGCGGGATGTCCCCGGGACCTGCACGGTGGTGAACCACTCCAGGCGCGTGGTCGCGTCGAACGACTCGCACCGGGTGACGGGGACGCTGTTGCGCGGTGACGATGTGCAGCTCGCGCTCACCGCGCTGCAGGAGCAGGGATCCGCCTCGGCGGCGGTGGGGGAGACGAGAGCGGCGCGGTGCGGCGACACCTCGCTGATCCTGGTGTTCCAGGGCTGAGCGGACCAGCTCGTCCCGGCCCGGACGGGCGATGCGCGCCCGCTGGCTAGACTGGGCGGGTGTCTGAAATCACCCCTGATCTCGTGCGCCATCTCGGCGTGCTCGCGCGCATCCAGCTCTCCGATGACGAGGTGACGCAGCTGACCGGTCAGCTCGACGCCATCGTCGACAACATCGCGAAGGTGTCCGAGGTTGCGACGCCGTCCGTCGCGCCCACCAGCCACCCGATCCCGCTGCACAACGTGTTCCGGGAAGACGTTCCAGGGCAGACGCTGACCACCGCGCAGGCGCTGCAGAACGCGCCGGACGCCGATGGTGACCGCTTCCGCGTCACCGCGATCCTGGGGGAGGAGCAGTGAGCGAGATCATCCGCTGGACCGCCGCCGAACTCGGCGCCAAGCTCGCGAGCGGCGAGGTGTCGAGCGTCGAGGCGACGCAGGCCCACCTCGACCGGATCGCGTCCGTCGACGGCGAAGTGCACGCCTTCCTGCACGTGAACGAGCACGCCCTCGACGCCGCAGCCGACATCGACCGCCGCCGCGCGGCCGGCGAGAGCCTCGGCGATCTCGCCGGGGTGCCGCTCGCGATCAAGGACGTGCTCGTCACCACGGACCAGCCGTCCACGAGCGGCTCGAGGATCCTCGAGGGCTACCGTTCGCCGTTCGACGCGACCGTCGTCGGCCGCTCTCGCGCCGCGGGCCTCATCGGCATCGGCAAGACCAACATGGACGAGTTCGCGATGGGTTCCTCCACGGAGCACTCCGCCTACGGCCCGACCCACAACCCGTGGGACCTGGACCGGATCCCGGGCGGATCCGGCGGGGGCTCGGCGGCCGCCGTCGCCGCCTTCGAGGCGCCGCTCGCGCTCGGCTCCGACACCGGCGGATCCATCCGCCAGCCCGCGCACGTCACCGGCACCGTCGGCATCAAGCCCACCTACGGCGGGGTGAGCCGGTACGGCGCGATCGCCCTGGCCTCGAGCCTGGACCAGGTCGGCCCGGTCGCCCGTACGGTGCTCGATGCGGGCCTGCTGCACGACCTGATCGGCGGACACGACCCCAAGGACTCCACGTCGCTCACCGACGCCTGGCCGTCGTTCGCCGCCGCGGCACGCGAGGGCGCGACCGGGCAGGTGCTGAAGGGCCTCAAGGTCGGCGTGATCCGCGAACTGCCCGATTCGGGCTTCCAGGCCGGGGTGGCGGATTCGTTCCACGCCGCGCTCGCCCGGATGCAGGAGCAGGGGGCGGAGCTCGTGGAGATCTCGGCCCCGCACTTCGAATACGGCGTCGCCGCCTACTACCTGATCCTGCCCGCCGAGGCCTCGAGCAACCTGGCCAAATTCGACTCGGTGCGGTTCGGTCTGCGCGTCACGCCCGACGGCGGTGGCACGGTCGAGGACGTCATGTCGCTCACCCGCGAGGTCGGCTTCGGCCCCGAGGTCAAACGCCGCATCATCCTCGGCACCTACGCCCTCTCGGCCGGCTACTACGACGCCTACTACGGCAGCGCGCAGAAGGTCCGCACGCTCATCCAGCAGGACTTCGACGCGGCGTTCGCCCAGGTCGACGTGATCGCGACCCCGACCGCACCCACGACGGCGTTCAAGCTCGGCGAGAAGATCGACGATCCCCTGCAGATGTACCTGAACGACCTGACCACGATCCCGGCGAACCTCGCCGGCGTCCCGGGGATCTCGATCCCGTCGGGGCTGGCAGCGGAGGACGGACTGCCCGTGGGCATCCAGTTCCTCGCCCCCGCCCGGGAGGACGCCCGCCTGTACCGGGTCGGCGCCGCACTCGAGGCGCTGCTCGTCGACGCGTGGGGCGGGCCGCTGCTCGACCGCGCACCGCTGCTGGGAGGAACCCGCTGATGTCCGCCGTGAAGCTCATGGACTATGACAAGGCGCTCGAGCTGTTCGAGCCGGTGCTCGGCTTCGAGGTGCACGTCGAGCTGAACACCGAGACCAAGATGTTCTCGGATGCGCCGAACCCAGCGAACGAGAAGCATCACGACGCCGCGCCGAACACGCTGATCGCCCCGGTGGATCTGGGCCTTCCCGGATCGCTCCCCGTCGTGAACGCGACGGCGATCCGCTCCTCGATCAGCCTGGGCCTCGCGCTCGGCTGCTCGATCGCCGAGTCCTGCCGGTTCGCGCGGAAGAACTACTTCTACCCCGATCTCGGCAAGAACTACCAGATCTCGCAGTACGACGAGCCGATCGCGTACGAGGGATCCGTCGAGGTCGAACTCGAGGACGGCACGCTCGTGACGATCCCGATCGAGCGCGCGCACATGGAGGAGGACGCGGGCAAGCTCACGCACATGGGCGGCGCCACCGGACGCATCCAGGGGGCGGAGTACTCGCTCGTCGACTACAACCGCGCCGGCGTCCCACTCGTCGAGATCGTCACCAAGACGATCTTCGGCGCAGAGCATCGGGCCCCGGAGATCGCGAAGGCGTACGTCGCCACGATCCGTGACATCGTGCGCGGACTCGGCATCTCGGAGGCGCGCCTGGAGCGCGGAAACCTGCGCTGCGATGCGAACGTGTCGCTGCGTCCGCGCGCCGCGGATGGCGCGTCCGTCGCCCCGCTCGGCACGCGCACGGAGACGAAGAACGTGAACTCGATGCGTTCGGTCGAGCGCGCCGTGCGCTACGAGATCCAGCGCCAGGCCGCGATCCTCGCCGACGGCGGCACGATCACGCAGGAGACCCGGCACTGGCACGAGGACACCGGCAGCACGTCTCCGGGTCGTCCGAAGTCGGATGCCGACGACTACCGCTACTTCCCGGAGCCCGACCTGCTGCCCGTGCGACCGCCCCGTGAGCTCGTCGAGGAGCTGCGTGCGGCGCTGCCCGAGCAGCCGGTCGCGCGTCGTCGCCGGCTCAAGTCCGACTGGGGCTTCGCCGACATCGAGTTCCAGGGCGTCGTGAACGCCGGTCTGCTCGACGAGGTCGAGGCGACCATCGCCGCGGGCGCGACGCCGGTCGCCGCGCGCAAGTGGTGGATGAGCGAGATCAGCCGTATCGCGAACGCCGAGGAGCGCGAGCCCGCCGAGCTGATCAGCCCGCAGAACGTCGCAGCCCTGCAGCTGCTCGTCGACGCCGGAACACTCACCGACAAGCTGGCCCGCCAGGTGCTCGAAGGCGTCATCGCGGGGGAGGGCACGCCGCAGCAGGTGGTCGACGCGCGCGGTCTCGCGGTCGTCTCGGACGACGGTGCGCTCATCGCGGCGATCGACGAGGCACTCGCGGCACAGCCCGACGTGATGGCGAAGATCAAGGACGGCAAGGTGCAGGCCGCCGGCGCCGTGATCGGCGCCGTGATGAAGGCCATGAAGGGGCAGGCCGACGCGGCCCGCGTGCGCGAACTCATCCTGGAGCGCGCCGCCCAGTGACACCGCGCTCGCTCAGGGGTGCGACGC
This sequence comes from Microbacterium panaciterrae, assembly GCF_039541635.1. Lineage (NCBI taxonomy): Bacteria > Bacillati > Actinomycetota > Actinomycetes > Micrococcales > Microbacteriaceae > Microbacterium > Microbacterium panaciterrae. The sequence continues at coordinate 401,346 of NZ_BAABGP010000008.1, read as the reverse complement.
TCAGCGCGTCGCGCCCCTGAGTGCGGCCACTTGCAGGCCTGCACCCAGCAGCCGGGCGATCGCGCGCAGGCTCGCGGGTTCGTGCAGGATGCTGCGTTCGTCTGCGGGCTCATTCGCACCGGGCGCGAGCGGGCGTGCGGTGATCGTCGCCGACCACGCGTCGGCGGCGGCCCGCACCGCGTTGCGATCCGTGCCGGCAGGAAGGCACGCGGTCAGCGTGCGTTCCACCGCGTCGTGCAGCGCCCGCCGGTATCTCGACAGGGCTGCGGCCGCTTCGGGGCGCACGTGCGACTCGTGCCAGATGATCTCGCGCAGCACACCCGACGTCGCCCGGTCCCGGAGGACCCGTTCGCTCACGTTCATCAGGGTCTGCACCGGGTCTCCGCGTACGCTGAGCGCCCCGGGATCGAGCGAATCTGTTCCCAGCCGCTCGTCGATCAGCGCCGTCAGGATGTCGGGCTTGGCGGGGAAGTAGTAGAACAGCAGCCCCTTCGGCACGGCGGCGGCGTGCGCGATCCGCGCGGTGGAGGTGCCGTCGAAGCCGAGACGGGCGAAGAGGGTCTCTGCCGCGTCCAGGATCCGCGTGCGCGTGCGGGCCTGATCCGTGTTCTCGGTCATCGCGCCTCCGCAGAGGGATGCGGGGCGGTGGTGGCCCACCGTCCCGCATCGTTGCGATCGGGCTGATCAGGCATGTGCCGCCGTCGGGCCGCCGTGCGAGGCACGGTGCGCCTTCTCGGCGGGCGCGAGCGCCCAGAGCCCCGCGACCGCGCAGACGGCTCCGCAGATCCACGAGGTCCAGGCGGGGCCCGCGTCCCCGGCGTAGGAGCCGATCCACGGGGAGATGAACAGCAGCGCGCCGATCGCGGCGAGGATCCACTCCATCGACACGAGACCGGGAGCTGCCAGGCTCCACGCCCCGGCAGCGATCATCAGGACGCCCAGCACGATCATCATCATCATCGACATGCCCATGCCGGGCGTCATCATGATGCCCGCCACGGCCGCGACCAGACCGGCGGCGACGGCCACCCAGTCCTGCCAGCGTGTCCACTTCTTCATCGAACTCATCCTCCTTGCACTCAGAAGGCTCCCGCATCGGGGGTCGCCTCCGATTTTACGCCCTTGATTGACCGACCGGTCAGGATTCGCCGGATCCGATGTCGGCGGCCTCCGCGAGAATGGAGGCATGGGACGAGGCGACGGATCGGGGCGGATCGTCTCAGCCGATGGCGCCGACGACAGCGGCGCAGGGATCCTGCACGTCGACATGGATGCGTTCTACGCGGCCGTCGAGGTGCTGCACGATCCGTCGCTGCGCGGGCTGCCGCTGATCATCGGCGCGCCGGACGGTCGCTCCGTGGTTTCCAGCGCGTCCTACGAGGCGCGACGCTACGGCGTGCGCTCGGCGATGCCGGTGTCGCAGGCGCTCCGCCTGTGCCCGACCGCGCGCATCGTGCCCCCGGACTTCACGAAGTACCGCGACGTCTCCCGGCAGGTGATGGAGATCTTCGAGCAGGTCACGCCGCTCGTCGAGCCGCTCTCGATCGACGAGGCGTTCCTCGACGTGCGCGGGGTGCGCCGGCTGTGGGGGAGTCCGGGGCGGATCGGCGCGATGATCCGCGAGCGCGTGCAGCGGGAGGTCGGGATCACCTGCAGCGTCGGAATCGCCGCGACCAAGCACGTCGCGAAGATGGCATCGACCATGGCCAAGCCCGACGGACTGCTCATCGTCGCCGAGGCGGACACGCTCGACTTCCTCGCCGCCAAGCCGGTGCGCGCGATGTGGGGGGTCGGGCCGAAGACCGCCGAATCCCTGGAGTCCCGCGGGATCCGGCTCATCCGCGACATCCGGGCGACTCCCGCCTCCGCCCTCGAACGCGCCGTCGGACCCGCGCTCGCCGTACGGCTCCGCGAACTCGCGGAGGGACGGGATCCTCGCGGTGTCGACACCAGCAGGGTGGAGAAGAGCGTCGGGCACGAGGAGACCTTCGACGTCGACATCTCCGATCCCGAGGCGCTGCGCTCCGAGATCCTGCGCCTCGCCGATCGCGTGGCCGGCAGGCTCCGGCGGGCCGGCTGGGAGACGATGACTGTCGCGATCAAGATCCGCTTCGCCGACTTCACCACGGTCAGCCGCTCGCAGACCCTTCCGGAGCCGACCTCGGTCGGCCAGCGCATCGGAGACGTCGCCCGCACCCTGTTCGACGGGATCGACCGCAAGGACCCGGTGCGGCTGGTGGGCGTGCGCGCGGAACGGCTCTCCGATGCCGGGGGAGCACTCGGCCTGTGGGACGACGACGCCGACTGGCGACGGGTGGAAGGCGCCCTCGACAGTGCCCAGGAGAGGTTCGGCTCGGGAATGATCACGCGCGCGCGCCATCTCGGCGCCGATCGCGGACGGGGTTCGGCACCGCATCCGAAGGCGCACGGGCTGGAGGGATAGTTCCTCCCGGCTCGGTGGCCGGGGCTCTCGACGTGGACTACCGTGGAGTCATGCCGCACATCGCACTCGAGCTGGGCAAGAACTCCGCGTCCTTCGGTGTCAAGAGCGCCTACGGCGAGACCCAGGAGGTCGACGGCGCGCAGTTCACGCCTGTCGCCCTCACCTTCTCCGGTTTCGGCGGAGGATCCGGGGGAGCCGAGGGCGCCACGGAGGGCGAGGGCGGTGGTGGCGGCGGAATCGCGATCCCGCTCGGTGTGTACGTGCGCCGCGAGGAGGGTCTCCGGTTCGAGCCGAACCTGGTCTCGCTGCTGGCCGTGGCCGTCCCGTTTGTCTGGGTCGCCGGTCGCGCCCTCGCTCGCATCATCCGTGCCCTCAAGAAGTGATGACCCGCTCGCGCGAGCGCTCGAAGAGGCGGTCGTGCGGGTCGCGGCGGCTGTCCGCGCCGTGCAGGCATCGAACCCGGTCGTCCTGATCGACGGTCGCAGCGGAGCCGGAAAGTCCACTCTCGCGCGTCTGCTCGCCGAACGATGGCCGTTGCGGGCCGCGCCGCAGCTGATCGCGCTCGATGAGATCTATCCCGGCTGGGATGGCATGGATGACGGCGTCGAACGCGCCTATGACCAGATCCTGCGTCCGCACGGGCGCGACCTGGTCGGCACCTGGCAGCGCTACGACTGGGTGGCGGGGAAATACGCCGAGAACCACGCCGTGGACCCGTCCCGCGGGGTGATCCTGGAGGGCTGCGGGGTGCTCACACCTCGCGGTGCGCGGATCGCCGACGTCCGGGTGTGGATGGAGTCACCGGAGCCGAGTCGCAAGCGCCGGGCCCTGGACCGTGACGGCGAACTGTTCCGGCCGCACTGGGATCGGTGGGCGGCGCAGGAGGTGCGTCACCTCCGGCGAGACAAGCCGATCGAGCTCGCGACGCTGATCGTGACGGTGCCGTAGCCGTCCTCGCCGGGACAGCGGCCCGTCGTGCCTACGGCCCGTCCAGCGCGTCGGCGGTCTCGATGAGCAGGTCGAGCCGATACCCCAGCCAGTCGTACACGCCGAAGCGCGGATCCTCCGGCTCGTGCTCGTCTCCCCGCACGACACCGAGCCGCGTCGCGAGGATCAGCCGCAGCGCGGTCAGCGTGCGCATCCAGGCGTCGATCTCGGACGCGGGCACCAGCAGGTCCCGTCGCTCGTTCTCGTGCCCTTCCAGGAACGGCTGCAGGCCGGCGCGCATGACCCGGGCGTCGGCCGCGCGCCGATCGAGGAGGTCCGCCGCGGTCGCCTCCGCGAACTCGGCGGAGGCTTCGGGATCCGCAGGATACGCCGACGGCGTCAGACGATCCAGAGCACTGTCCTGACCGATCTCCGAGTCCTGCAGCAGCTCGAGGAACTGATCGATCAGGGCGACGAGCTGCCGCACCTCGATCAGGGCGAGCGGCATCGGAATCGCGGATCCGGTCGTCATCTGCGCGCTCTCACTCGCCGGCCCGGCGCACGGTCGCCCACAGCCCGTAGTCGTGCATCGCCTGCGCGTGCACCTCCATGGTCTCGCGCGGACCGGTCGCCACGACCGCGTGGCCCTCGTTGTGCACGGCCATCATGAGCCGCGTGGCGCGGTCCCTCGGGTATCCGAAGTAGGTGCGGAACACCCGCACCACGTAGCTCATCAGGTTGACCGGATCGTCCCAGACCACGAGCTCCCAGGGCACCGCGGGCGCTGCCTGCAGGTCGAGCTGCTCGTCGACGTCCGGTGCGAGCAGCGGGGCGCCGAGCACGGCGGCACTCACGCCCAGCCCAGCTCGTGCAGCTGCGCATCGTCGAGTCCGTAGTAGTGCGCGATCTCGTGCACGAGCGTGGTGTGCACCTCGTCGCGCAGCTCCTGCTCGTCATCGCACTGCGCCAGATGCGGCTCGCGATACACGATGATCCGGTCCGGCAGTTCGCCCATGCCGTAGTTCCCGCGCTCGGTGATCGCCAGGCCGTCGTAGAGGCCGAGCAGATCGAGCGAGCCGTCCTCCGGGCGGTCCTCGACGACGAAGACGAGATTCTCGAGGCCTTCGACCATGTCGTCCGGCAGCCGATCGAGTTCGTCCGAGACGAGCTCCTCGAACGTCTCCGCGCCCATCGCCATCCCGATCGGCAGGTCGGTGGGAATGCGCAGACGGAGTCCCCGTGCGGTGGCCTCATCGAGCGCGGCGTCGACGAGCGCTCGCCCATGTCCGCGACCCGCGTGCCCGGGAAGCACGGACAACTGCTCCACATGCGCGACGCCCTCCTCCTCCTCGAGCACGCGCACGAAGCCCACGGGCGCGGTGTCCTCATCCTCCGCGACGACAAGGAAGAAACCGCCCTGCGCCGCACGGTCGGAAGCCGCCGCGTCCTCGATGCGCGCGAGAACGGTGAGATCGGCATCGGTCGCGGTGCGCACGAAGGAAGCCATGACTCGATGCTATCCGGCGGCGGCGGTCGCCCGGCGGAATGAGGAACGGGGCCAGGATCTCAGGATCCGGGCCCCGTTCGGGGTGGGGTGAGTAACGGGACTCGAACCCGCGACATCCGGCACCACAAGCCAGCGCTCTACCAACTGAGCTATACCCACCATGTGCCCACCGGAGCGGGCAACCTGACAAGTGTATTACACGTTGGGAGCGAACTCCGACACGACGGCGTCGGTGATCGACTGCGCGTCCTCGCTGCTCGGGCCGGGCTCCGCGACGAACACCGCGCGACGGTAATACCAGAGTTCGCGGATCGATTCCAGGATGTCCGCGAGGGCGCGATGCCCGCCGTCTTTGCCCGGTGCGTGGAAGAACACGCGCGGGTACCACCGTCGCGACAGCTCCTTGATGCTGGAGACGTCAACGTTGCGGTAGTGCAGATACTTGTCGACCTCCGGCATGTATTTCGCGAGGAACATGCGGTCGGTTCCGATCGTGTTCCCGGCGAGCGGCGCCTTGCGCTCCTGCGGCACGAATCGGCGGATGTAGGCGAGCGTCTGCTGCTGCGCCTCTTCCAACGACACGCCTCCGGGGATCTCCTCGTACAGCCCGGAGGTCCGGTGCATGTTCGTGACGAAGTCGTTCATCTGCGCGAGTGCGGCATCGCTGGCACGGATCACCACCTGGAAACCGGGATCCAGGGGGCGCAGTTCGAAATCGGTGATCACGACCGCGATCTCGACGAGTTCATCGACGCCGAGGTCGAGCCCCGTCATCTCGCAGTCGATCCACACCAGTCGATCGTTCTCGGACGAAGAAACCATGGGGCCATCCTAATGACGGGTGCCGACACGCCGCGGGCGATATCCTTGGACGCAGTGCGCCTCCGTAGCTCAGAGGAAGAGCAGCGGCCTTCTAATCCGCCGGTCGCAGGTTCGAATCCTGCCGGGGGCACTTTCGAGCGTCAGCGCCGTGCGCGCTTCGGCGCGACGCGCGCCGCGACCAGATCCACGATCACCCAGCGCACCGCGGCGGCTGTGGTCAGAGCCCAGAGGATGGAACCCAGCACATCGGTCGGGAAGTGCAGACCATCACTCACCACGGCCAGTCCGACGGCGGCGGTGACGATCACGCCGAACACGATCGGCGTCCATGCGTACCGGGTGTCGCGGAGCAGGAACCAGAAGCCGAACGCCAGCGCCACGACATAGGCCGTGTGGCCGCTGGGGAACGAGCCGTCGGTCTGCAGGGGGGAGAACGGATGGCTGAGCAGCGCCGCGTCGGGGCGCGGGCGATCCACCAGGATCTTCACGGCGGCGACCGGTAGCCAGGTGAGCGCGACGGTCAGCCCGAACAGGATCGCCGTGCGCAGCGACTTCGAGACGGCCCAGACGATCGCGGCGATCACCAGCGTGATCGCGACCGCGGGAACCGGCTCGATCGCGCGGTAGACCGCGCTGGAGAACGCGCCCCACACGCCGGTGTGCAGCTTGTTGAGCGCGACGACGGCGCCCTGATCCGCCTGACCGGATCTCATCAGGAAACCGAGCACGACCACGGCGATCGCGCCGACCACCGCGACGATCACGGCGATCAGCGGGCGCCGGGTCTGGTGGTCGATGCCGGTGAGCGCGCGGCCGCGCGTGCGTCGAAGTTCGGTCATATCAGTGGATCCTCATCCGTCGCCTTCCTCGCAGTGGCGGCACCGGAGGCGGCGTCGCCACGTCCCGCGGCGCGCCAGGTCCATGTTCCCGCGAGACGGCTAAGGATTCGCCAAGAAAGGGTCGTGTCGGGACCGGAAGCTCGGGCGTCTCACAGCCGGAGTGCCGCGACGGCGTCGTCGGGGCTCCAGAATTCGCCGACGATCCGGAACGCACCGGATGCGAGATGCAGCCGCTCCGCGCGATAGCGCAGACCCAGATCGTGCGGCATGACGCGCAGATGCCCGCGGATCGCGCCGCGGGTGTCGACCACTCGCCAGAGGCGCTCGCCGGCGGGCTGGAGGGTCTCCGCAGGGCTGCGCAGCACGGGCGCCGCCCACCGGATCGTGGGTGCAGGGGAGATGTGGATGGTCATGGTTCCTCCTTCTGCCTTCGAACATACGGACGACCACCGACATTCGGCTGCGAGCTGCCGCGCGAAGTCCCTACACTGTGCTGGTGACTGCGACCGTCTGGCTCTCCCTCGTCGTCGCGTGCCTCGTGATCAGCCTCACGCCGGGCGCCGGTGCCATCAACACGATGACGAATTCGCTCAACGAGGGATGGCGGCGTTCGATCTGGGGGATCGTCGGACAGCAGCTGGCGCTCGTCGTGCACGTGGCGATCGTCGCGGCAGGTGTCGGGCTGCTGGTCGCCCGGGTGCCGTGGCTGTTCGAGACGATCCGCTACCTCGGTGCGGCCTACCTCGTCTTCCTCGGGGTGCGGCTGATCGTGGCCCGCGTGCCCGTCGCCGTGACGGAGGGCGACGACCTGCGCCCGGCGGAGGGGCGCTGGCCGATGCTGCGACGCGGGTTCTGGGTGAATCTGCTGAACCCGAAGGCGATCGTCTTCTTCCTCGCGTTCGTGCCGCAGTTCATCCGGCTCGACCTGGATCCGTGGCCGCAGTATCTGCTGCTGATCTCGACGGTGATCGTCATCGACGTCATCGTCATGTGGTTCGTGTTCGCGGCCACCGCCCGCACGTTCCGACGCCTCACCGCGAGCCGGAGCGGACAGCGCAACCTCAACCTGGTGTTCGGCGCGCTCTTCATCGCCGTGGCCGTGCTGCTGCTGTTCGTGCATTGATCCCGCACAATCTCGTGCGCCGAGGCGTTCTGCACCGAGTGCGGCAGACGAGCTCCGTGGCACCGCCGACTGCGCCACGCTCTCAGCAGGAACGGAGCCGTCGCAGGCTCCGACGAATGCAGAGGAGCAGATCATGGCCGACAACATCACCGTCGTGGGGAACATCGCGTCTTCGCCCGAGTCCGGACGTACGCCGACCGGCATCGAGACGCTGACCTTCCGGCTGGCGTCGAACAACCGGCGGCCCGACCCGAAGACCGGAGGCTGGATCGATGCGGGTACCAACTGGTTCACGGTGCACGCGTACCGATGGCTCGCCGAGAACGCGCTGGCGTCGCTGAGCAAGGGCGACAGCGTCATCGTCACCGGCCGGCTGAAGCTGCGGGAGTGGGAGTCCAAAGAAGGCAAGCGCGGCATGGCGGTGGAGATCGAGGCTGAGAGCATCGGAGCGGATCTCCGCTGGGGCCGCAGCACCTTCCAGCGGGTGTCGCGGCAGGCCGTGCCGGAGCCGTCGTCATTCGGGGCCTCGACGGCGCAGGAGCCGACCGGATCCGAGTCCGTTCCCGTGGGGGCAGCGGATCAGCCGGCCCCGGACGGCTGGGCGCTGGCGAGTGAGGCGGAGACGCCGTACTGACCTGGGCACACGGCCCCTAGACTCGGGGGGTGCGCGGAATGAGGACGGGAAAGCGGCGTTCTCACGGCGCGCGCCTGCTCGGTTCTCGTCTGCTGGCGGCTCTCGCCCTCGGCTCCGCGGCGCTCGTGCTGAGCGGGTGCACCGTCGGCCCATCGCAGGCGAGCACCGGCCCCGCCGCGGCTGCGTCGGCATCCACGTCGGCCGGGCCGGGCGCCACGCCGGAGACGGCCGCGCCCGCCCTGAATCCGGCCGGATCCGCGAAGGACAACCTGCCGTACTTCACGACGATCGTCGCCCGGGTCTGGGCGTCCGACGCTCGCGGATCCGATCGCGCGTACATCGACGCCCTGAGCGCCGGGGGCTTTGCGCGGGCCGACATGCAGATGACGGCCGACACCACGACGGTCGGAAATCCGGCGGAGAGCTTCCAGTTCTCGGTGCGCTGGGGGGCGACCGAGTGCCTCGTCGGGCAGGTCGGGCCGTCCACGGGTGATCCCGTCACGGCGGTGCTGCCGCAGCTTGCCGGCGGTCGGTGCCTGATCGGCGACACCCCGCCCGTCGGCGGGTAGCGGGCGCAGGTAGGCTGAAGAGTCGATCCTGCGGCCCGAGGCCGAGGACGACCCACTGCTTTCGCAACCGTCGCCTGCACGACAGAAGGAGCGCCCCCGTGGCCGAATACATCTACTCCATGGTCCGCGCCCGAAAGGCGGTCGGCGAGAAGCTGATCCTCGATGACGTCACGATGGCCTTCCTGCCCGGCGCGAAGATCGGCATGGTCGGCCCGAACGGCGCCGGAAAGTCGACGATCCTGAAGATCATGGCGGGCCTCGACACGCCCTCCAACGGCGAGGCCAAGCTCAGCCCCGGATTCAGCGTGGGCATCCTCATGCAGGAACCGGAACTGGACGAGTCCAAGACCGTGCTGGAGAACATCGAGGAGGGCGTGGCCATCAAGGCCAAGCTCGACCGCTTCAACGAGATCTCGGCGCTGATGGCCGACCCGGACGCCGACTTCGACGCGCTGCTGGCCGAGATGGGCGTGCTGCAGGAGGAGATCGACGCGGCAGACGGCTGGGACCTCGACTCCCAGCTGGAGCAGGCGATGGACGCCTTGCGGACCCCTCCCGGCGACGCCAGCGTGCAGAACCTCTCGGGTGGCGAGAAGCGCCGCGTGGCGCTGGCGAAGCTGCTGCTGCAGAAGCCCGATCTGCTGCTCTTGGACGAGCCCACCAACCACCTCGACGCGGAGAGCGTGCTGTGGCTGGAGAAGCACCTGCAGGCCTACAAGGGCGCCGTGATCGCGATCACCCACGACCGGTACTTCCTCGACAACATGGCCGAATGGATCGCCGAAGTCGACCGCGGCCGGCTCATCGGCTACGAGGGCAACTACTCGACCTACCTGGAGAAGAAGGCTGAGCGCCTCGACATCCAGGGCAAGAAGGACGCCAAGCTCGCCAAGCGTCTCAAGGACGAGCTGGAGTGGGTGCGCTCGAGCGCCAAGGGCCGCCAGACCAAGTCGAAGGCGCGTCTGGCCCGCTACGAGGAGATGGCGACGGAGGCCGAGCGCACCAGGAAGCTCGACTTCGAGGAGATCCAGATTCCGGCAGGTCCCCGCCTCGGCAGCATCGTGATCGAGGCCAAGAAGCTGCAGAAGGGCTTCGACGGGCGGTCGCTCATCGACGGACTCAGCTTCAGCCTGCCGCCGAACGGCATCGTTGGCGTGATCGGTCCGAACGGCGTCGGCAAGACCACGCTGTTCAAGACGATCGTGGGGCTTGAGCCGCTGGACGGCGGCGACCTCAAGGTCGGCGAGACGGTCAAGATCAGCTATGTCGACCAGTCCCGGGCGAACATCGACCCGGACAAGACGCTATGGGAGGTCGTCTCCGACGGACTCGACATCATGATGGTCGGCAAGGTCGAGATCCCCTCCCGCGCCTATGTCTCCAAGTTCGGCTTCAAGGGTCCCGACCAGCAGAAGAAGGCCGGAATCCTCTCCGGCGGTGAGCGCAACCGCCTGAACCTCGCGCTGACGCTGAAGGAGGGCGGCAACCTGCTGCTGCTCGACGAGCCGACCAACGACCTCGACGTGGAGACCCTCGGCTCCCTCGAGAACGCGCTGCTCGAATTCCCCGGCTGCGCGGTGGTGATCACCCACGATCGGTGGTTCCTGGATCGCATCGCGACGCACATCCTCGCCTACGAGGGCACCGACGAGAACCCCGACCAGTGGTACTGGTTCGAGGGCAACTTCGAGGCCTACGAGGCGAACAAGATCGAGCGTCTCGGCGCCGACGCAGCGAACCCGCACCGCTCCACGCACCGCAGGCTCACGCGTGACTGAGGACGCCGCCATCGCGTCGGCCCCGGGGGACACCTCGGCGGCCGGCGCCGGGGAGCGCCTGCACATCCCGATCCACCTGCGCTGGGGCGACCTGGACGCGTTCAACCACGTCAACAACACCTCGATGCTGAAGCTGCTCGAGGAGGCGCGGGTGAGGGCGTTCTGGCGTCCCGGTGAGGGGGAGCACGGACCCAGCACGGCCGTGCTCGACTCCGGGATCGACGCGGGCGCCCTCACGCTCGTCGCCCGGCAGGAGATCGAATACCTCGCTCCGGTGCCGTATCAGCGGCATCCGCTCGAGGTGCAGATGTGGTTCGGCAAGCTCGGCGGATCCAGCGTCGAGGTCTGCTACGAGGTTCTCAACGACCCCGCGATCGAGGAGCGGATCCTGTACGCGCGCTCGACGGCGGTCATCGTGCTCGTCGACGCGCGGACGGGGCGTCCGATCCGGATCAGTCCGGAGATGCGCGCCGCCTGGGAGCCGTACACGGGCCCGTCGATCGTCTACGCGCACCGCTGAGCGAGGCCGGCACCGGGCGCTGACCCGGCGAAGCTGGTCAGGCCTCGGGCACCCGGATCGTGATCTCCTGGGCGACGCTCGCGATCAGCGTCCCCTCCCGGTCGTAGATCCGCCCGCTGGCGAGACCCCGCCCGCCGCGGGCGTTCGGGGACTCCTGCACGTAGAGCAGCCAGTCGTCGACGCGGCCGGGGCGGTGCCACCACATGGCGTGATCGAGGCTCGCGACCTTGAGGCCCGGCGTCTGCCAGCTGAGCCCGTGCGCGCGCAGGATCGACTCCTGGATCGACATGTCGCTGAGGTAGGCGAGCGCCGCGCGGTGCAGCGCGGGATCGTCGGGAAAAGGGGCGCGCATGCGCATCCAGACCGCCTGCTGCGCGGCCTTCTCGACACCCGCCTCGAGGAAGAGCGGCCTTTCCACGTGCCGCATGTCGACGGGGCGATCGGTCAGCAGCTGACGGGCCAGCGGATGCATCCCCTCGGACAGCTCCTCATCCGTCGGCAGTCCTTCGGGCCCCGGGATGCCCTCCGGCATCGCCACGGCGTGGTCGATGCCGGGATTGTCGTCCTGGAACGACGCGATCATCGAGAAGATCGGCACGCCGTTCTGGTAGGCCTGGCAGCGTCGGGTGGAGAACGAGCGGCCTTCGTGGATCCGGTCCACGGCGAACGTCAGCCCCTCGGTGGCGTCGCCCGCGCGCAGGAAGTACCCGTGCATGGAGTGCGCGACGCGTCCGGCGGGCAGCGTGCGCTCCGCGGCGACGAGGGACTGTCCGAGCACCTGGCCGCCGTAGATCCGCCCCGTCGGCATCGGATGCGAGGCCCCGGTGAAGATGTCCTCGGTGGTGCGTGCCTCGGACGCGTCGAGATCGAGGATCCCCAGTAGCATCTCGACGGACCGGCGGGCGTCCTCATCCGAGCTCATGGGATCCTCTCGCTGGCACTGCGCGCGCCGTGGGGAGGCGTCGCCGGTTGCTAGTTTAGATGGCGTGCCCACCCCGCTGATCCTCGCCGACGCCGACACCGCGCGCGACGCGCTCACGTTCGTCTCCCGCGCCGCACAGGCCTCCGATGACGGCGTGCGCCTGCAGGCCGAGGGCGGGATCCTGGCGATGACCGCGGCGGCCCTGGCGCCGCAGAGCCTGTTCGATGCAACTCCGACCATCCTCGCGATGCGCATCGTGCGGGCCGACCCCGAGCTGCGCTGTGACATCGTGGTCGACCAGCTCACCGCGACCGAGGACCCGAGCGCGCTGGCGCTGCCGGACACCGGCCGCAGCCCGGCATGGGCGGGCGTGGCCCCGCCGCGCGGCGGCTGGCACCCCGCCGGCGTGCTGAGCGCCGACGTCATCGCGCAGCGGGCGCAGTGGGGGATCTCGGCCGTCGCGCACGGTGCGCCGGCAGGTGCGGGGGAGGACGCGGTGCGGGCCCTGCGCGCCGCGATCTGGGGCGAGCCGGACGAGGACCTCGGCGGGTTGCCTCGGGGGATCGCTTTCGCGGCGCACGCGTTCGGGTTCATCTCGGGCGCTGAGAAGGTGTCGGTGACGGCATCCGGACGGTGGACGCGTCTCGCGTTCGCCCGTGGGCACGTGCTCAGCCGCGGCCCCGCCGCGGTGGGGCTCACAGCCGTGCGCTCGACCGGTGCGTCGGCCTAGGCGTACCGACCTCGACCCCGCAGGAACCTGCGCTCAGCCGGCCTGCGCTCAGCCGGCCTGCGCGGCCGCGCGACCTGCCTGGCGCCCGGAGAACAGGCAGCCGCCGAGGAATGTGCCCTCCAGCGCCCGGTAGCCGTGCACGCCGCCGCCGCCGAATCCGCTCGCCTCGCCGGCCGCGTACAGCCCGGGGATGACCTCGCCCCCGGCAGACAGCGCCCGCCCGTCCAGATCCGTCTCCATGCCGCCCAGAGACTTACGGGTGATCACCCGCAGCCGCACGGCGACCATCGGACCTGCGGACGGATCCTGCAGGCGGTGCGGCGTCGCCGTGCGGATCAGCCGGTCGCCGCGGTAGGCGCGGGCGGAGCGCAGCATCGCGATCTGCGCGTCCTTCGTGAAGTCGTTGTCCAGCTCGCGGTCGCGGGCGACGACCTCCTCCCGGACCCGATCCGGATCCAGCGCCTCGCCTCCGGGCAGCGTCTGCATCCGTGCGATGAGTCGGCCGAGATCCGCCTCGACGATGAAGTCCTCGCCCTGATCGAGGAACGCCTGCACCGGATCCGTGGGGCCCTTCGCGAGCCGTGAGCGCACCAGCAGCGGCACGTCCTTGCCGGTGAGATCGGGATTCTGCTCGCTCCCGGACAGGGCGAACTCCTTCTCCACGATCTGCCGGGTCGTGACGAACCAGGAGTGGTCGTGTCCGGTGGCGCGCAGGTGCGCGAGCGTGCCCAGCGTGTCGAAGCCGGGGTAGAGCGGCACGGGAAGGCGCCGACCGGTCGCGTCCAGCCAGAGCGAGGACGGACCGGGCAGGATCCGGATGCCGTGACCCGGCCAGACCGGATCCCAGTTGCGGATGCCCTCGACGTAGTGCCACATCCGGTCGCCGTTGATGAGTCGGGCGCCGGCCGTGGCGGCGACCGACTGCATGGATCCGTCGACGTAGGCGGGGACGCCGGTGAGCATCTCGGCGGGCGGGGCTCCGAGGCGCTCGGGCCACGCGGCACGGACGAGGTCGTGGTTGCCGCCGATGCCGCCGGAGGAGACGACTGTCGCCGCGGCCGTGATCTGGAACGCGCCGATCGGCTCCCGGCCGCTCTCGACGCCGCGGGCGGCGGCGGAGGACGCGAGGATCTCTCCCTGGGCACCCGTGACGGTGCCGTCCTGCATGGTGAGCGAGCTCACCCGGTGCCGGGGGAGCACGGTGAGTCGTCCGGTCTTCTCGGCCTGTTCCACCGCGGCCTGGAAGGGCGCCACGATGCCCGGCCCGGTGCCCCAGGTGATGTGGAACCGCGGCACCGAGTTGCCCGGTCCGAGCGCGCCGTACCCGCCGCGTTCGGCCCAGCCCACGATCGGGAAGAAGCCCACGCCGCGCTCGCGCAGCCACGAGCGCTTCTCGCCGGCGGCGAACTGCAGATGGGCCTCGGCCCAGCGGCGTGGCCAGGCGTCCTCCTCGCGGTCGAAGCCGGCGTTGCCGAGCCAGTCCTGCCGGGCCAGCTCGTACGAGTCCTTGATGCCCATCCGGCGCTGTTCGGGGGAGTCGACGAGGAAGAGTCCGCCGAAGGACCACCACGCCTGCCCGCCGAGGTTGGTGCGCGGTTCCTGGTCGACGATGATCACCCGTCTGCCCGCCGCGATCGCCTCGGCGGCCGCGACCAGGCCGGACAGCCCCCAGCCGATCACCAGGACGTCGGTGGAGTGGGTGCTGGTCTTCGCCGTCATGAGGTCTCCGTCGATCTCTCGCTGGGTGCGGTCGCTGCTAGAGCGTGGGGCGCCCGCCGGCGTCCGGGCCGACCCCGGACGGTTCGAACGTGTTCACCATCGCATGTGCGGCGCGTTCGAGGTAGTCCCAGAGCGTCGCCTCGTGGATCGGTGCCAGCTGCGCCTCGTCGACCGCGATCCGCATGCAGCGCAGCCAGCGGTCGCGGGCGTCGGGATCGACGTGGAAGGGGATGTGCCGCATGCGCAGCCGGGGGTGTCCGCGGCGTTCGCCGTAGGTCGTCGGCCCGCCCCAGTACTGCTCCAGGAACATCCGGAGCCGCTCGGCGGCAGGACCCAGGTCTTCTTCGGGGTACATCGGCTTCAGCACGGGATCCTGGGCGACCTCGCGGTAGAAGGCGTCGACGAGGCGCTGGAAGGTCTCGTGTCCCCCCACCTGGTCGTAGAACGTCGTGGCGGCGCCGTCGGCGATGCTCATCGGTTGTCCTCTCCGGGGCCCGGCTTGGTGCGCGGCGGGGGCGTGACCGGAGGTGCCTGATCGCCGTCGGCCTTCTTGCGCCGCCAGAAGCCGCGTTCCGCGACGACGGGGATCCCGGTCACAGGATTGGGCCGGGTGCGTGGCGGGTTCGCCCCGCGCACGCGTCGCGCGCCTTCCGGACCCGTGAGCTGCACGGATTGCATGCTCGGGACGGTGAGGTCCATGCCGAGCATGGTGTCGCGCAGCCGCACCCGGAGTTCGCGTGCGACGTCGTCCATCGTGTTCGCGCGCGTCTTGATGACGATCCGCACCACCAGCGCGTCGCCGGTGATGGACTCCAACCCCCAGAGCTCGGGCTTCTCGATGATGCGCGTGCGCCACTTCGGGTCCTTCGCCAGCCCCTGCGCGGTGGCGAGCACAGCATCCTCGACGGCGGAGAGGTCGGCGTCGGCGGGCACGCCGAGGTCGACGATCGCGCGCGCCCAGCCCTGCGACATGTTGCCGAGATGCGTGATCTCGCCGTTGCGCACGTACCAGAGCGTGCCGTTCACGTCGCGCACCTGCGTCACGCGCACGCTCACGTACTCGACGACGCCGGTCGCCCCGCCGCTCGCGAGACGCAGCTCGACCACGTCGCCGATGCCCACCTGATCCTCCGCGACGATGAACATCCCGTTCAGCACGTCCTTGACGATGTTCTGCGCGCCGAAGCCGAGCCCCGCGCCGATGGCCGCGGTGAGCAGGGTCAGGGATCCGAGCAGCGTCGGTTCGACGATGTTCACGCACAGCACGAGCGCGACGATGACGAGCGTCACGTTGACGATGTTCTGCAGGATCGAGCCCAGGGTCCTGGTGCGCTGCACCAGGCGCATGTCGGCGAGCGGCGAGCGCTCGAGCGCCTGGGTGTCGTCGACCTTCGCTTTCGACTTCGCGCCGGCGACGATCCGGCGCACCACGCGGCGGATCACGAGACGGAGCACGAACGCGATCAGCACGCAGACGGCGATCACGATCAGGCAGCCGAGAGCCTTGCCGCCGAGGATGCCGAGGACGCGGAGGGCGTCCGTCCACCAGGTCGCCACCTGGGTGGCCGGATCAGTCGCGAAGGGCACGATGTTCATCGTCTCCGATCCTAGTTCCGAGGCTCTGGGCGGCGACTGATTGCCGGCGACGACGAAGGCGCCGGACGGAGGATCCCATTCGGCGCCTTCGAGC
This sequence comes from Microbacterium panaciterrae, assembly GCF_039541635.1. Classification (NCBI taxonomy): domain Bacteria; kingdom Bacillati; phylum Actinomycetota; class Actinomycetes; order Micrococcales; family Microbacteriaceae; genus Microbacterium; species Microbacterium panaciterrae. The sequence continues at coordinate 385,123 of NZ_BAABGP010000008.1, read as the reverse complement.
GGTTCGTCCAGGCTCAGGCCTGAGCCGGCTCCTCGTGACCTTCGGCGTCGCGGGCCTGCGCGGCCAGCGCGCGCTCGACGTCCGCAAGGTTCTCGTACACGAGGCGGCGGAGCGCTGGTGCGGCGTCCTGGTTCGCGGACAGCCACGCGCGCGTCGCGTCGCGCAGCGCCCTGTTCGCGAGGCACTTCGGATACAGGCCGACGATGAGGTAGTTCGCGACCTGGAAGGTGCGCCCCTCCCAGATCGACAGCAGGCGGTCGAAGTAGACCGGCACGAACGCCTCGAGCACCGCGGCGCCGGACGGGTGCGTGAAGCCGACCGTCGCAGAACGCACGATCGTGTTCGAGAGGTCGTCGTGGTCGACGAGCGACGACCAGGCGGCCTGCTTCGCCTCGGGCGTGGGCAGCGACGCACGCGCCTGAGCGGCGAACTCGGCGCCCTTCGCGGTGTTGTCGGAGGCGAGGGCGGTGTCGATCGCGGCGTCGTCGACCGCACCCACCGCCGCAAGGCCGACGAGCAGTTGCCAGCTCAGGTCGGTGTCGATCGTGAGGCCGTCGAGCACCAGCGAGCCGTCGCGCAGAGCGCGGACGGTCTCGGCATGCGCGGGCGTCGTCAGCGAGTTCGCGAACGCGGTCACGAACTGCAGCTGGCTGTCCGATCCGGCTTCCGCACCCTGCGCGAGCGACCACAGGCCGTCCGCGACGCGGGTACGCGCGGCGACACGGTGCTCCGGCGTCACGTACAGCGCAGCGGCCGTCTGCAGCTGGCCGAGCGTGGTGCGGACCGTGGTCGACTCGGTCTCGCGGCCGATGTTGCCGAGCACGAGGTCGATGTAGTCGCTGGCGGCGCTCTCGGCGTCGCGTGTCTGATCCCACGCGGCGCCCCAGACGAGCGAGCGGGCGAGCGGGTCGCTGATGTCGGCGAGGTGCGCGACGGCGGTGGCCAGGGAGCGCTCGTCGAGACGGATCTTCGCGTACGCGAGATCCTCGTCGTTCAGGAGCACGAGGTCGGGACGCTTCAGACCCTGCAATTCAGGGATCTCCGTGCGGTCGCCGTCGACGTCCACCTCGACCTGATGCGTGCGCACCAGCGCGCCGTCCGCATCGAGGTTGTAGAAGCCGATGCCGAGGCGGTGCGGGCGGATCGTCGGGTAGTCCGCCGGTGCGGTCTGGGTCACGGCGAAGCGGGAGATGGTGCGGTCGCCGGCTTCGGCGATGACCGGTGCGAGGGTGTTCACACCTGCGGTCTCCAGCCACTTCTTCGACCAGGTGGTGAGGTCGCGGCCGCTGGTCTTCTCCAGCTCGACGAGCAGGTCGCTGAGCTCGGTGTTCTGCCAGGAGTGCTTCTGGAAGTACTCGGACACCCCGGCGAAGAACGCCTCGATGCCCACCCACGCGGCGAGCTGCTTGAGGACGGATCCGCCCTTGGCATACGTGATGCCGTCGAAGTTGACCTGCACGTCGTCGAGGTCATTGATCTCGGCGACGACCGGGTGCGTGGAGGGCAGCTGATCCTGACGGTAGGCCCAGGTCTTCTCCATCGCGTTGAACGTCGTCCACGCCTCGGTCCACTCTGTGGCCTCCGCGGTCGCGATGGTCGACGCCCACTCGGCGAACGACTCGTTCAGCCACAGGTCGTTCCACCACTTCATGGTGACGAGGTCGCCGAACCACATGTGCGCCAGCTCGTGCAGGATCGTGACGACGCGACGCTCCTTGACGGCGTCGGTGACCTTGCTGCGGAACACGTAGGTCTCGGTGAAGGTCACCGCGCCTGCGTTCTCCATCGCGCCCGCGTTGAATTCCGGGACGAAGAGCTGGTCGTACTTCGCGAACGGGTAGGGGACCCCGAACTTCTCCTCGTAGTAGGCGAAGCCCTCGCGGGTCTTGTCGAAGATGTAGTCGGCGTCGAGGAACTCCCACAGACTCCGGCGCCCGTAGACGCCGAGCGGGATGACCCGGCCCGAGGCGCTGGTCAGCTCGGAGAAGGTCTCCTCGTACGGTCCGGCGATGATCGCGGTGATGTAGGACGAGATCCGCGGGGTGGGCTCGAAGCCCCAGGTCGCGACCGCATCAGACACCGAGGACGCGCCGTGCTGGATCGGCTCGGGAGTCGGCGAGTTGGAGACGACCTTCCACGCCGCCGGCGCCGTGACGGTGAACTGGAAGGTCGCCTTCAGATCGGGCTGCTCGAAGACGGCGAACACGCGCCGCGAGTCGGGGACCTCGAACTGCGAATACAGGTAGACCTCGCCGTCGACCGGATCGACGAACCGGTGCAGGCCCTCGCCGGTGTTGGTGTACTCGCAATCGGCGTCGACGATGAGCACGTTGTCCTCGGCGAGACCGTCCAGCGCGATGCGCGAGTCGGCGAACGTCGTGGTGGGGTCGATCGATTCGCCGTTCAGCGTGATCTCGCGCACCTCGCGCGCGATCAGGTCGATGAAGGTCGAGGATCCGGGGGTGGCCGTGAAGCGCACCACGCTGCGGGATCCGAACACCTCCGCACCCTTGGTCAGGTCGAGCGCGATCTCGTACGACTCGGTGTCGATGATCGCGCGGCGCTCCTGCGCCTCGATGCGGGTGAGGTTCTCTCCAGGCACTGCTCAGACTCCCAGGGGTGAGGGTTTCGGCCGCAAGGTCCGCGCTGCTGGCGCCGGCGGCAACCCTCCCACCCTACGCCAGTGGATCTCCGGCGCTGATTCCGGGCGCGGTCGGCGGCGCGGTGGGTCGGTGGGCTTCCGGGCTGGTTTACGGTCCTGGTGGTCCGAGTGCGTCGGCGAGCGTTTCGGCCGCGGTTCTGGTGCTGCCACGCTGTCGGGGTTGTCGCCAGGTGTGGTGGGGGTCCCACCAGTGGGGTCTGCGGATTTCGGGGGTCCCGTGTCTCATGCGGATGGCCCATCCGGAGGTGTCGAGGGTGCGGTGGTGGTGCCAACACAGGCTCACACCGTTGCTGGTGTGGGTGGGGCCGCCGTCGGCCCATTCGTGGACGTGGTGGATTTCGCACCAGGTCGCGGGGATATGGCAGCCCGGGATCACGCATTCCCGATCCCTCAGGGTGATCGCCCGGCGTTGGGTGGCGGTGAAGATCCGCCCGGTGGTGCCGATACTGACGATCTGTCCTCGGTCGTCGAACAGGACCCGCTGGATCCCGCCCGCACACGCCGTGTGCCGCGCCACGGTGATCGGGACATCCCAGCCGGTGCCTTCCACGTGCGCCCGCCCGACCCCGGCCGTGTAGTCGGCGGCGGTGACGGACACGACCAGGGTCGGGGCCGCACCGCCCAGGGTCGGGAACCGACCGGTGCCGGCGGTGGTGGTCAGGATCGCCGCGAACGCATCATGCCGCCGCTGCGCGGGGGTGCGCAGATCCTCCGGATCCGGCACACCCTCCGGATGCGACGGATCCGCTCCGCCGTCCGCGCCGTCCGTGTCATCGACCGGGATGAAGGTGACATCACCCGTGCCGGCACCGTCACCACTGTCGGGGCCTGCCGGTTCGGCGATGCGGGGGTTGAGGAGCGCGTCCAGCAGGCGCTGCAACTGTCCCGCCACCTCCGGCAGCAGCCCGCCCCGGATCGGCACCAACCCGTCCCGGGCACGCCCCAACGTGAGCCCTCGGTTCCGGTTCGCGCGCGCATCCTCGGGTTCGGCCCCGTCCGGGTCCAGGGCGAGCATCAACGCCCGTGCATAGTCGGCGAGCTCATCCGTGGTGGGGGCAGGGCCCGGGCGCCCGTGCTCATCCCGCAAGTCCAACCCGCGGGCGGTGTCCGCCAGCAGTCGGTCCACGGCGTCGCGTTCGGCAGTGCTGATCCGGTTCCCGGCCCGCTCGACCGGGCCGGTCGCGGCCAGCAACCCGGTCACCGAGACCACCCCGTCCCGCAACACCGCACCGAGCGCCGGATACCGGGAGGGAAGCAAGTCGCCCGTGGACAACTGCGTGCCCTGGTACACAGCGTCGCCGGCGGTCACATACCTCCGGGCCGTGCCCGCATCCACCCGCAGGGTGCGTCGCAGCAGTTCGGTCACATCCCGACACCCCGCCGCCGACGACACCCGTTCCGCGGACAGCCGACAATCCCGATCCGCCACCTCCCCGGTGACGGTGGTGAGCACCGCATCCACCCGGCGCTGCACCTGCCCCAGCATCTGCAGCAGGCCGACCAGTTCCGCAGCTGTGGCGTGCTCGAACTGACGGCCCATCTGCACCGACCCGCACACCCCCGCAAGCAGCTGCTCCAACTGCTCGAGGGTGTCTGCCGTGGTCGATGTCATACCCCCATTCAACCCGGGGCCACCGACATTCAAACCCCAGATCCCGATACATAACCGAACTGTGCAGAACTTCCCGAAACTCCTGCCTGTGGAGGACCAACAGGCCGCTGCAACACGTCCCTCCGACAAGCTCAGGGACCGGAGAACCTTGCGATGCCGAAAGTCCACCATTGCAGGGACGTTCGGCGCGAGCAAAGACGGATCGGGGGAGGATGGGAGAGTGAGTGCCCCAGATACGACCGCAGCAACCGTCCCCTTCGCCTCCGCGCCGGCCGCGTGCGGGCCTGAGTTCGTCGAGACCCCCGTCGCCTACGACGGGATCCTGCTCGCGGGCTTCGGGGGGCCGGAGGGACAGGACGACGTCATCCCGTTCCTCCGCAACGTCACGCGCGGGCGGGGGATCCCGGATGAGCGCCTCGAAGAGGTCGCGCACCACTACCGGCACTTCGGCGGTGTGAGTCCGATCAATGCCCAGAACCGCGCGCTGAAGACGGCGCTCGAATCCGAGCTGGCCCGACGCGGCCTCGATCTTCCGGTGTACTGGGGCAACCGCAATTGGGCGCCCTACCTCTCCGATGCCGTGACAGAAGCCTCCGAGAGCGGCGACACGACGCTCCTGGCGTTCGCCACCAGCGCGTACAGCTCGTTCTCCAGCTGTCGTCAGTACCGGGAGGACTTCGCGCGCGTGCTGGAGGAGACCGGACTGGGCGAGACGGTGACCATCGACAAGATCCGCCCGTTCTACGATCACCCCGGATTCGTGGAGACGTTCGTGGAGGGCGTGCGCGCCGCGATCGACGGGTTCACCGCCGACGGCGCGGATCCGTCCGCCGTGCAGGTGCTGTTCACGACGCACAGCGTGCCGACCGATGATGCGTTGCGCTCGGGTCCGCGGGATGTCGACTGGGGCCCCGGGGGCGCCTATGCCGCGCAGCACGAGGCCGTGGCGGCCTGGGTGATGAGTCGCGTGTCGGAGCTTCTGCCCGTGGCCGCAGACGTGCCGTGGGAGCTCGTGTACCAGTCCCGCTCCGGCCCCGCCTCACAGCCCTGGCTGGAGCCGGACATCTGCGACGTGATCGAGGAGCTGCCGGCCCGCGGGCGCATCGCGGTCGCCGTCGTTCCGCTCGGCTTCGTGAGCGACCACATGGAGGTGCTCTGGGATCTCGACACCGAGGCGAAGGATGCAGCCGCCGAGGCAGGGCTCGCGTTCGTGCGCACCCCGACGCCTGGGGTGTCGGACTCCTTCGTCGCGGGGATTGTCGACCTCATCCAGGAGCGTCTGGAGGGACGCCCGGCTGCGGCCCGCGCCCACGTCACCGCTCTCGGCCCGGCTTTCGACGTGTGCCGTCCGGGTTGCTGCGAGAACATCCGCGCAGGCTTCAAGCCGGCGGCGGCGGGCATCGCGCCCTGACAGCGCCGCGGCGGCCAGTGGTGGCTACCGCACCCGGTCGGCGTCCCGCCTCGCGAGAACGTCGTCGATCGTCGTCGCGCCGGGGCGAGCCCGGCGCACGTCCACGGTCATATCCTCGGTGTTCATGACGACGGCGGTCTTCGCCCGCCGAGCGAACGCCGGCGATATCGGCCCCGCCAGCAGCGACATCGCCCGCAGCATCGCCAGCGGGACGTGCGCGATCGCTCCGGGCGGCGTGGATCGGGCCGCCAGTCGCTCCGCGATCTCGGAGAAGCTGAGGTTCTCCGGGCCGATAACGTCGACCATCCGGTTGTTCGCAGCGCTGCGAACGGCATCGAGGATCGCTGTCACCACGTCGTCGACCGACACGAAGTTGATCGGATTCTCGCCCTTGCCGAGGACGATCGCGCCGCGGCCGGGCGTGCGGGCGCCGATCACGTCGATCCAGGTCTCGAGGTAGGCGGTCGGGCGCACGATCGTCCCACGCAGATCGCTCGCGAGCAGGACCTCCTCGGCTGCGTATTTCATCCGGTGCAGGATCATCGGATGCGTGGGGGACGCCCCGTAGGCCGAGAGGAGGACGAATCGCGCGATGCCGGCGGCTGCGGCGGCACCGATCAACGACGCGTTGGCGTCGCGATCGATGGCCTCGGGGCCTGCACCGCGACCTCCGAGGAAACCGTGCACCGCGGAGACGACGGTCTCGCACCCGGCCACGGCAGCGGCCCGCGCGGCCGGATCCCGCACATCGCCGACCACGCTGTCGATCCCGGCGGCACGGAGCGCGGCAGCGGCGGCGTGGTCGCGCGTGAGCACGCGGATGCCGCCGGATTCCGACCGGAGCGCGTCTACGAGCGGCCGCCCCAGGGTGCCGGTACCGCCGGCGATGAGGATCATGGCAGGATCCCTGCCGGCGATGTGCCGGCCGTACGGGCGACCGCCTCGTCGACACCGGTCCCGGAGCGATCGACGGGTTCGAGGTAGAACCGCGCCGAGACCACGTGGCCGTCCGCGATGACGAAGATGATGACACCGCGCATGAGGTGCGGAGTGCCATCCTGTCGCGCACCCGACATCTCCCACTCGGACCACACGGTGTCGCCCGCTGTGGCGGATGCGACCACCCGTGCCGTGAGATCCGGGATCCCCGCGAACAGCTGGGCCCAGTTTCGTCTCACCTGAGTCGCGCCGCGGAACCCCCGGGCGGGATGCACAGGCGTCTCGTTCCGGTAGTCGTCGGCGAAGCACGCGACGAGGGCCTCGAGATCGTGGGCGCTGGTCGCTGCGGCGAGAGCTCGGACGACCTTGGCGGGATCGGTCTGCGGATCCATTTCCGCGCCTCTATTCAGTACAGGTGACTAGATTGAATACGGCAACATAGAATGAACCTGATGAGAAGCGATCAGGGCGAACGCGTATACGACTCGAGCCGCAGGCGCGCGCAGGCGAGCAGGAACCGAGAGGCGATCCTCGACATCGCGCGCGCGGAGTTCTTCGCGAACGGCTACGCCTCGACCACGATGGCGTCGATCGCGAAGGCGTCCGGGTTCTCCGTCGACACCGTGCACAAGGCGTTCGGGGGCAAGGCGGGGCTCGTGCGCGCCCTGTACGAGCGCGGACTCGGGGGAGCGGGGCCTGTTCCCGCATGGGTGCGGTCGGATGACATGCAGGAGCACGAGCGGGATCCGCACGCGATCGTGCGGAGCTGGGGCGAGCTCAGCAGCGAGGTCGCACCGCTCGTGGTCCCGATCCTGTTGCTGATCAGGGACGCGGCGGCGTCGGATCCCGAGATGGCGCTGCTCCTGCGGCAGAGCGAGGACGAGCGCCGCGAGCGGATGCGCCGCAACGCACACACGCTGGCCGACGCCGGGCACCTGCGGTCGGGAGTCGCCCTGGACGAGGCCGCGGACGTGCTGTGGGCTTACAGCGCCCCGGAGACGTACGAGCGCCTGGTGCTGCGCTGCGGCTGGGATGCGTCGCGATACGGCCGTTTCGTCGGAGACGCACTGGCGGCAGCCCTGCTGAGACCGCCGTGCTGAGCGGAGGGTGCTGTCCGCACCCTCACGACGCTCCCTAGGATTGAGCCATGCGCATCCATATCGCCACCGATCACGCCGGTCTCGAGTTCTCCACGCAACTGCAGCACCACCTCGCCGAGGCGGGGCACGAGGTCGTCGACCACGGACCGATCGAGTACGACGCGCTCGATGACTACCCGGCGTTCTGCATCCGGGCCGCACAGGCGACGATCGCGGACCAGCGCGCGGGTGTCGACGCGCTCGGCATCGTGTTCGGCGGGTCCGGCAACGGCGAGCAGATCGCGGCGAACAAGGTCGAGGGGATCCGCGCTGCGCTGGTATGGAGCATCGCCACCGCAGAGCTCGCCCGCGAGCACAATGACGCGAACGTGATCGCGATCGGGGCGCGCCAGCACACGTTCGATGAGGTCACGGGCTTCATCGACCGCTTCATCGCCACGCCGTTCTCGAACGAGGAGCGGCACGTGCGCCGGATCGGCCAGATCGCCGACTTCGAGCGCGACGGTTCTCTGCTGCCCGACCCGCGCGCCTGATGCCCGAGGGCCATTCCGTCCACCGCATCGCCCGGCAGTTCGCGCGCAACTTCGTCGGCAAGCCGGTCTCCGCGTCGAGCCCGCAGGGCCGCTTCGCGGAGGGCGCCGCCCTGCTCGACGGCCGGATCGTGGAGAGCGTCCAGGCCGTCGGCAAGCAGATGTTCTTGGAGACCGAGGGCGATCTGTGGCTGCGTGTGCATCTCGGCCTCTACGGCGCCTGGGACTTCTCTGGCGAGATCCTCGTCGACCCGACGATCGCGTCGGCGAACGGACGGATGGGGCAGACGAACCAGCGCGGCACCGACCTCGCCGGTGATGCCCCGATCCTCGACAGCGCGGGGGAGAACTCGCTCGCCTCGATCGGCGCACCGCGCAAGACGCGGGTGCACGTGCGCATGTCGGAGGCGACGAAGGGGCTTGCCGACGAGGGTCTGGAGTGGCCGCCGCCCGTGGTCGGGCAGGTGCGGCTGCGTCTGATGACCGATGCCACCTGCGCCGACCTGCGGGGACCGACCGCGTGCGTGCTGCAGACACCGGATGAGAAGCTCGCCACAGTGGCCAGGCTCGGGCCGGATCCGCTCGTGGGCGACCCGGTCCAGAACGAGGAGCGCTTCGTCGCCGCGGTGCGCAAGAAGGCCGCGCCCATCGCCCTGCTGCTCATGGATCAGTCGGTGGTGAGCGGTATCGGCAACGTGTATCGGGCCGAGATGCTGTTCCGTGCGCGTCTGAATCCGCACACGCCGGGCCGGGACGTGCCGGAGCAGATCGTGCGGGGGCTCTGGCGCGATTGGGTGCGGCTGCTCGCGATCGGCGTCGAGACCGGTCAGATGATGACCATGGACGATCTCACGTTCGAGCAGTATCGCGCGGCGATGGCGCATCGCGACGACCGGCACTGGGTCTACCACCGCACGGGTCTGCCCTGCCGGGTCTGCGGGACGGACATCGTGCTCGAGGAGATCGGCGCCCGCAAGCTGTACTGGTGCCCGCGCTGCCAGGCGTAGGGTCCCGGCCGCCGGCAGGCTTCTAAGCTGATCTCATGCGCCAGAACCCCAGTTTCGCCATGACGGATGTTGCAGAGCTCCGGCGGATCATCGCCGCGAATCCGTGGGCGATGCTCGTGGGCCGAGACGAGAACGGGATGACCGCATCACATTACGCGGTGCTGCTGGATCCGGACCGCGAGGACCTCACGATCGTGGCGCACGTCGGGCGCCCGGACGAACGGATCCTGGGCCTCGGCACGCAGGAGCTGATGGTGATCTTCCAGGGCCCGCACGGCTACATCTCTCCCGGCTGGTACGGCGGAGTCGCGGCGGTGCCGACCTGGAACTACGTGGCCGTGCACCTGTCCGGGGTGCCGGAGCTGCTCGACACCGAGGAGAACCTGCGCGTGCTGGAGCATCTCGTCGATCATTTCGAGGGACGGCTGACCGACCCCCGCGGCATGTGGGTCCCGCCGAACGACGACGCCTTCGTCCGTCGGATGGAGGCGGGCACGATCGGCTTCCGGCTCACCCCGACCAGGGTCACCGCGAAGCGCAAGCTCAGCCAGAACAAGCCGGACGACGTGATCGAGAACGTCATCCTCGAGCTGCGGGGTGACGGCGTCTACGCGAACGCCGCCCTCGCCGCCGAGATGCAGCGCGCCCATGACGCGAGGCTGTCAGCGCGGGCGGCGGTCGAGTGACCGGCGCCGAGGGCGGGACCGTCTCCGCGCTCCGTGCCGTGCGCATCGCCACACCGGATCGGCGCCTGCTCGCCGTGGACGGTCCCGTCGATGTGCTGCTCGAAGACGGACGGATCGCCGATATCGCCCCGACGGGGGCTCTGCCGCTTCGTGGCGAGATCCTCGACGGCGACGGCGGCTGGGTGATCCCGGGGCTCTGGGATCACCACGTGCACACGGTGCAGTGGGCGCTGGCGGCGCAACGTGAAAACCTCGCCGATGCTTCGAGCGCGGCCGAGGCGGCGGCGCTCATGGCCGACGCGCCGGTGCTCGGTGGCGGGCGCCGCGTCGGCGCGGGTTTCCGCAGCAACCGGTGGACGGATCGCCCGGAGCTTGCGCTCCTCGACGCGCGCACGGGCGAGGTGCCGACCTATCTCATCGGCGCCGATGTGCACAGCGTGTGGATGAACTCGGCGGCGTTCCGGCGCGAGGGCTTCCCGGCGCCGTCGGACGGCGTGCTGCGCGAGGAGGACGCGTTCGAGATCTCCCGCCGGCTGAACGCCGCGGATCCTCGGATCGCCGACCTCGCCGTGTCCGACGCGGCGAGACGGGCCGCGAGCCGCGGCATCGTGGGACTGGTCGACTTCGACATGGCGTGGAACGCCGAGGCCTGGTCTCGCCGGATCGCCGCCGGCTTCGACACGCATCGCGTCGAGTTCGCCGTGTATCCGCACGATCTCGACCGCGCGATCGCCGCACGGCTCGCCACCGGGGATCCGCTCCCCGACGACCCGCGGGGCCTCGTCCGGGTCGGGCCGCTGAAGATCATCTCCGACGGATCGCTGGGCACCCGCACGGCCGCGTGCAGTCACGGCTATGCCGACGACCCGCACAACCACGGCGTGCTCACCGTCCCGCCCGCCGAACTGCAGGAGCTGCTGATCCGCGCCACCGGCGCCGGGCTGGGCATCGCGCTGCACGCGATCGGTGACCTCGCGGTCACGGCCGCTCTCGACGCGTTCACGGTGACAGGTGCGCACGGCACCATCGAGCACGCGCAGCTCGTCCGGCACGGCGACCTGGCCCGGTTCGCCCGGCTCGGTGTCGCGGCCAGCGCGCAGCCGCAGCACGCGCTGGATGACCGCGACGCGGCCGACGTGCTGTGGGCGGCGCAGACGGCGATCCCGTATCCGCTCGCCTCGCTGCACCGCGCCGGCGCGACGCTGCGATTCGGATCCGATGCGCCCGTCGCACCGCTGGACCCGTGGCAGGCCATCGCGGCCGCCGTGTTCCGCAGTGATGACGGTCGTGAGCCGTGGCACCCCGAGGAGCGTCTCGACGTCGAGACCGCTCTCGCCGCGAGTGCGCACGACGGCACCGACGGCGGTGCGGGCCTCCGCCCGGGCGCCGCGGCGGACCTCGTGGTGATCGGTGCGGACCTCGCCACGGCGGGCCCACGCACGCTGCGCGAGATGCCGGTCGGCGCGACGCTCGTCGGCGGTCGGGTGACCTACGCGGTGTAGGGGGTGGACGAAGGGGCCGCTGATCCGCGTCAGGCGGCGATGTGCGACACCAGGAACCAGCGGTCCTTCTCGAGGCCACGCTGGATCTCGATCGCGACATCCTGGCTGGTCAGGTCGATCTCGTCGAGACCGTCGACCGCGGCCTTCACGGTCACCAGGATCGCGTCGATGTCGGCGATCACGGCGCGGACCAGCTGATCGGACTGCGTGAATCCGGCGGGGACGTTCGTGGCGCCCGCCTTCTCGGCGACGACCGTGGCGCGCGCATCGATCGGAAGGCCGAGTGCCACGATGCGCTCCGCGGCGGTGTCGGCGAAGTCGCCGGCGTGATCCACGATCACATCGAGCAGCTCGTGCACGCCGACGAAGTTCGCGCCGCGCACGTGCCAGTGCGCCTGCTTGCCGTTCACGGTGAGAGCCTGCAGGCCCAGCACGACCGGGGTGAGGAACTGCGCGGCGCCGGCGGCGACGGTCGGGTCGGCAGAAGTGGTGGCGGTGGTGGTGGCGCTCATGGTGTCTCCTCGGTGCTTTCGACTGCGGGCGTGCGGTGATGTCTTTGCTCAACGCTACTCGGCGGGGAATGTTCCGCAACCAAGCTGAGGCAACGCTAACTCGCTGATCAACGCCGATTTCGGCAAGGCTTGCCTTGGTGGGGATGGGCGGCAACGCCGCGTGTGAAGGCGGGAGGAGCCGGAGATCCGGGATACCTTCGTGAGGTGGCTTCAGCAGGTACCTCCTCCCGCGCGGCTCTGCGCCGTTCCCGTACGACGACCGTGGACAAGGTCGGAGCCAACTTCATTCCGCACGTGCAGGGTCTGCGTGCGATCGCCGTCCTCGCTGTGGTGCTCTACCACTTCTGGCCGGGGCGCCTGAGCGGCGGATACGTCGGCGTCGACATCTTCTTCGTGATCTCCGGATTCCTGATCACCGCCCACCTGGCGCGCGAGCTCACTTCGACGGGCTCTGTGAAGCTCGGGCAGTTCTGGGCCCGCCGCGCCCGACGGCTGCTGCCCGCGTCGCTGCTCGTGCTGCTGTTCAGCGCGATCGTGGCGTCCGTTCCGCTGCTGTCGCCGACGTCTCAGCTGCCCGCGCAGCTGAAGGAGATCGTCGCCTCCACGTTCTACGTCGAGAACTGGTATCTGGCGCTGAACTCCGCGGACTACCTCGCCCATTCCGGGGACCCGACCATGGTGCAGCACTACTGGTCGCTGTCGCTGGAGGAGCAGTTCTACGTGCTCTGGCCGCTGATCATGCTGCTGGCGGCATGGATCGCGGTGAAGTTCTTCCGCGGCTCCCGGCTGCGGGCGGCGGCGATCGCCATCGGCGTGGTCTCCGTAGCATCGTTCGTGTTCTGCGTGGTCTACACCCTGACCAACCCGGCGCCGGCCTACTTCGTGACGTTCGGGCGCATGTGGCAGTTCGGCGTCGGCGCCCTGCTGGCGCTCGTGCCACGCCTGCGCGTGCAGAACGCGATCGGGAGCTTCATCCTCGGCTGGGGCGGCATCATCGTGCTGCTCGTCGTGATCTACCGTTTCGACGGCCAGACCCCGTTCCCCGGCTACATGGCAGCGATCCCGACCCTCGCCGCCGCAGCCGTGATCGCCGCCTCGAACACGCAGCGCTGGTGGTACCCGACTCGGATCCTCGCGATCCGACCCATGCGCTTCACCGGGGACATCTCGTACAGCCTCTACCTGTGGCACTGGCCGCTGATCATCATCGCGCCCTCGGTGCCGTTCTGGGGTCTCACCATCTATCACCGGGTCGCGCTCGTCGGCATCTGCTTCCTGCTCGCCTGGCTGACCAAACGCTTCGTCGAGGATCCGCTGCGCACCTGGAAGCCGCTGACCGCGCGGCGTCCGCGAGTGTCCCTCTGGGCCGCGCTGGCGGCGATGGTCATCGTCGCGGGCGTGTCCGGAGCGGGGTGGGCGGCGAACGCCTCCACGTACGACGCCGGTGTGGCCGCGATCGCGCAGCTGCGTGCGAACCCGCCGGCCTGCTTCGGCGCCGCGGCTGTGCTCGACGCGTCGTGCGCGGGGAAGAAGACCGACGAGATCCTGCCCGCGCCGGGGTTCGCCGGCGTCGACCGGCCGGAGGAGTCACAGTGCTTCGTGCAGCTGAACGACGCGCGAGCGGTCTCCTGCGAATTCGGCTCGAAGGATCCGAGCGCCAAGCAGGTCGCCCTGATCGGCGACAGCCACGCGTACCAGCTCCTGACCACCTTCCAGGCGATCGCGGAGAAGGAGGGCTGGCACCTCACCACCTTCTTCAAGGGCGCCTGCCCGTGGAACACGACCCCGCTGTCGACCGGCGGAGCCTTCGGCGACGCCTGCACGCAATACCGTGCCGCGGTCGCGCAGAAGCTGCAGCAGAAGCACTTCGACGTGATCTTCACCGCAGCGCTCTCCACGACCCCCTATTCCGCGAACGGCCAGGGCTCGTCCTACGAGGCCGCAGTCGCGGGCTACAAGGCGGCGTGGGCTACGCAGACGTCGAAGGGCACGCCCGTCGTCACCGTCGTGGACAATCCGGTCTGGGAGACCGACCCGAACAAGTGCCTGCGCACCCGCGCGCAGAGCGCCTGCGACGGGACGCGTGCCGATGTGCTGACCGAGAAGGATCCGCTCCGCGCTGCGGCCGACGGCGCGAAGGACGTGACCCTGCTGGACTTCACGAAGGTGTACTGCGACGACACGCTGTGCCGCACCGTGGTCGGCGGAGCGAACATCTACCGCGACCAGGATCACCTGACCGTGACGTTCGTGAACTCGCTCGCTCCGCAGTACACCGCGGCCCTGAAGCAGGCGATGGGCGTGGCGGGATGACCCCACGAGCAGGGAGAATCGCATCATGAGCGCAGAAGCCACCGTCCTGTCTCTGCCCGGCCGCGTGCCCGCGATCGATCCCTCGGCGTTCCTCGCCGCGGGGGCGAGGGTGATCGGCGCGGTGACCCTCGGCGAGGGCGCGAGCGTCTGGTATAACGCGGTGCTCCGGGCCGACTCCGACACGATCACGATCGGGCCGGGCAGCAACGCGCAGGACAACGTCTCGGTCCACGTCGACGAAGGCCATCCCGTCGTGATCGGCACCGACGTGTCGATCGGGCACAATGCGGTCGTGCACGGCTGCACGATCGGCGACGGGTCGCTGATCGGGATGGGCGCCGTGGTGCTCTCCGGCGCGGTGATCGGATCCGAATGCCTCATCGCCGGGGGAGCGCTCGTGCTCTCCGGCACCGAGGTCCCCGATGGATCGCTCGTGGCAGGCGTCCCCGGGAAGGTGCGCCGCGCACTGAGCACCGAAGAACGCGAGGGGCTGCGTGCCAACGCCCGCATCTACCGCGATCACGCCGACACGCATCGCGACGCGACCCCGGCCTGAGCGCTCGCACGCCGATCTTGTCACCGCGGACCGGTAGTCTCAGAAGTCCGGGGCGGTGGCCAAGCTGGTGAAGGCAGTGGGCTCATAACCCAACGATCGCGGGTTCAAGTCCCGCCCGCCCCACTCAGCTCGCTGAGCCCGTCGTGGCCCGGAAGTGCGGACCGGCCCGCGGGGGCGAGGAACGCGACAAGGATCACTGCGAGCGGCAGGATCACGGCGTGCCCAGAGCGAACAGCCATGCCCTTTCCCCGATGGCCTGCGGAGCGGCGACCGCGATCGCGCCGGTCGCAGCCATGGCGGCGAACATGTACGCGGCGAGCGCACGTCGCGTCAGTCCGATCTGCACGTTCACCGTGTAGGTCAGGTTCACCCAAGACCACCACACCGATGCGAACAGGGCCAGGAAGACCTCCGTCCCGGGTGTCGCGCGATGATACGAGGTCTGGCCCGCGCCGGCCGTGGCGCTGTAGCGTAAGGGCCACCGTCGCACCCGCGACGCCTGAAAGGAGTCCGTCATGAACATCCTCTTCATCGTCATCATCGTGATCGCCGTCATCCTGGCCATCACCGGTGGGTTCGTGCAGTCCCTGAACTTCCTGCTCTGGGTCGGGTTGATCCTGCTGGTCCTCGCGGTGATCGCGTGGCTGATCCGTTCGATCACCGGCCGCCGCACTCCCTGAGCACGGCGGCGGGTACGCGTCAGCGGATCCTGCGGTCGTGGGCGAGCTCGATCAGGCGCTCCAGGACGGGGCCGGAGCGCAGGCCGTTGTGCTCGTGCTCGTTCGTGATCCAGAGCCGCAGGTCGGGCATCAGCTCCGCGGTCTCGAGCGAGTACTCGAGCGGCACGTAGACGTCGTTCACGTAGACGCTGGCGGCACCCCGCGCACCCGAAGAGGCGATCGCGGCCGGATCGTAGATCGTCGGCCATTCGTGCTCGGCGAGGGCCAGCGCGACGTCTCGCCACGGCCGGAAGGCGGGCACCGTCTCGGTCCAGTCGCGACGGATGTGCTCGCCGGTGAACAGCGTCACGTCCTCGGCGAAATCGGAGGGCTCCACGCGCTCGGCCGACCAGCCGGTGACGTGACCGCTCGCATAGCTGGACTCGTGGAACACGAAGTAGAGCGGGTTGCGCCCGCCGAACGGCATCGCGTCGGCGAGGTCGTACCGGAACGCGTTGGTCGAAGGATCCAGCTCCAGCAGCTGCCACAGCGTCTGCCAGCCGTCGTTCGTGCCGAGGGCGGATCCGGCCGACCGCAGCCGAGACGGCGAGACGATCTCCCCGTCCGGGAGCACGATGTCGCCCGCCGCGGCCAGATCCACGAGGCGGCGCATCCGCTCACGGTGCTCCGGGAAACGCCGGTAGTACTTCTCCGAAGAGGTGCGCATCTTGTCGTAGCAGAGCGCGTAGACCTCGTCCGGCGTGCGCGTGACCGTGCTCAGACCGCCGGTGATGTAGGCGCGATCGAGCGAGGCGGCATCGGTGGACAGGTACGCGAGGGTCGTGAAACCCCCGAACGACTGGCCCAGCACGTTCCACGTCGGCGCTCCCAGGTGCTCCCGCATCGCCTCGCAGTCGCGCACGATCGCATCCGCGCGCAGGTGCGTGAGGTACTCCGCGACCTGGTCTGCACCGCGCTCCAGGATCCCGTCGCCGACCGGCGTGGAGCGTCCGGTGCCGCGCTGGTCGATCATGACGACGCGGTAGTGCGCGAGGGCCTGGTCGAGCCAGACGGGGGACGCGGGCGCGTGCATCGCTCGCGGCGCCTCGGATCCGGGGCCGCCCTGCAGGAACACGAGGTAGGGGAGGGTCTCGCCGCCCTCACGGGTGACGACGGAGGCGAACACGTCGATCGTGCGCGTGTCGGCGGGATCCGACCACACCAGCGGCACGGTGAGCGTGTGCTCCTCCAGAGTCAGGTCCATCATCCGGCGGCGCAGCACGGGGGCGGCAGAGATCGTCGTCATCACATCACATTTCCGATATAGGAGTACTTCACGAACACTTCCGAGGCAAGACCCGCCTCCTCCAGGAGGCCCTGCACCGCGCTCATCATGTATTTCGAGTCCCACCCCATGTAGAGGAAGTGATTCTCGTCGAGCTCGTCCCACGGGCCCTTCCAGGCCATCTCGGGGTAGATCGGACCGCCGTTGCGCGCGGTGAAGGCGTCGAGCGCCTCGCGGGTGTCGGTCCAGCCCCGGCGGAACACCCGGTTGAACAGGTACTTCACGTCCGGCACGTCCCAGCGCTCTCCGCGGTACTCGACGTACTCGAACTCGCGCTCCCACCCGGCGGGCCAGCCGCGGCGGCGCACCGCGTCGAGGATGGGGGTGAGGCCGTCGTCGTCGATGTCGGTCACGGCCGGACGCGGCCAGATCCGGACGAACGCCGCGGTGAGTGCCGCCGTGCGCCGGGCGATGGCGGCCGTGCCCCAGGTGTCGAGGCCGGCGAGCTCGGCGGTCCCCGCGATCCGGCTGCGCCGATACGTGTCGCGCTTGGCCGGGAAGGAATCGCCGAAGACGCGCTCCGCGAGAGGCTGCTCGATCAGCGCGAGGTTTCCGAGGGTCGAGGCGAGCGCGCGGTGACTGTTCTGCTCGTCCTCGCTGTACTCGCTCCAGAGGCGCTCGCCGTCGCCGGACCAGTTGTTGTGCGGCGCGGGCGGGACGACGTACTCCACGTCGAACCCGGCCGGGTCCTGCAGTCCCTCGAGGCGACCGAGCACGTACAGCGCGTGCGGAAGATCGGCGAACTTGAGCGCGACCCGGATGCGCTCGTCTGACGGCGTGATCCGGGCGAACGCCTTCAGAAGCTGCTCCGGGCCCTCCGCCCTGGCCCGGCACAGGCGTGCGATCAGCCGGTCGGTCGGGACGCCGACGACAGCGCGGCGCAGCAGCAGGGACTGGATCCGCTCCAGCGTGCGGATCAGCTCGTCCTTCGTGATCGTGCCGCGCTGGTGGTCCCGGTAGGCGCTCAGCACGAGCGGGTAGGTCGCACGGCCGAAGGCGTTCACGTACGAGAGCTGCCGGCGGATCTCCGGATCCTGCTCCTCGGTCGGATCGAGCAGCACCCGGTAGATGTCGGAGTACTCCCGCCACACCTGCGCCTGGGTGCGGAGGGCGTCCAGGTCCTGCCCCGGGAACTCGCGCCGGAACGCCTCGTACACCCCGTGCTCGCCCCCGACGGCGACCTCGCGGCCGGTGGTCATGATCAGGAAATGGCGCCAGAACGCGCCGATCGCGTCGCCCGTGCTGCGCTCGATCGGCAGCCAGAACTCGTCCTCGACCTGCTGCTGCTCGGCGTGCGACAACCCCATCAGCACGTAGTTGTGGATGAGCTCGTGATCCCGCAGCGGCTCGCCGGTCGAGTTCAGGCTCTCGAAGATCTGCTGCGCGCTGGCAGCGGGGCCGAGCGTGATCGACACATGCTCGAGACGCTCCAGACCACGCCAGATCCGCGCCGCCTCGTCGGCCTGGATCTGCGAGCGGAAGAACGCATAGTTGTCATCGAAGCGCGATTCCCGCGCGGCGCCGTCCCCGCGGTCCAGCACGACCGACTCGAACAGGTGGGCCCAGGCGTCATGCGGGCGCAGCTTGGTGCGATCGGGATCATCGGCGCGGAGCAGGACGCGGCGGAGTTCCGCGGCGAGGGCCGGATCCGCGTCCCGCACGGCGTGGTGCAGCGCCGCGATCAGGAGCATGAGCGTGGTGATCCGCTGCTGCCCGTCGATGAGGATCAGGTCGGCGTCCGGGTGCGCCGGGTCCTCGGCGGACAGGATCGAGCCGATGAAGTGCCGATGCGCGTCGTCCTCGTCGGCGACGGCGCGGATGTCGGTGAGCAGCTTCTCGCAGCCGCCGATGTCCCAGCGGTACTGGCGCTGATACACGGGCACCACGATCGAGGTGGAGGGGGAGGAGAGCCACTCGATCGTGCTGACGGCGGTCGCCTCGACGTTGGTGGCCGTGCTCATGCTGCTGTGCGTCTCCTCGGATCGGGTCCTGCCGAACCAGTCTATTCAGGGCTCGAGGCGGTTCCGGATATTCACGGGCCGCACTCCGGGGGCCTCGAAGGGGCCGCTGTTAGGCTGGCCTAAGAAGGGCCTGTTAAAACGTGCTGGCCCCTTTATGAAAGGACATGACTCGCTCATGGCATACATCACCTCCGCAGCCCTCGCGGACAAGGGCTTCCTCGTCCTCGACAGCTACAACCAGGAGCTGGACCCCCAGGAGTGGCTCGACATCGAGTACAACGACTGGAAGTCCTCGGGCGACACCCGTTTCGCCCCGCTCGCTTCCGCCAAGGGCGAGATCGAGTGCAACGGCTTCTGGAACCACGTGCCGCCGCGGACCGACAAGGACGGCGTCTGGATCGACGAGCAGACCGCCAAGGCCCCGAACCTGACGCGCCGCGCGCAGGAACCGGGCGCGAACGTCGGCCGGTGCCGTGTGATCGAGCTGCAGCCCACGCCGTACGGCGAGTGCCTCTACAACCTGCACCAGGACGACAACAACCGCCTGAACCCCGACGGCACCGGCTGGGTCGTGCGCGGCTTCTTCAACCTCACCGACGACAAGGACAGCTACTTCGTCCTCCGCGAGAACCGCACCGACCCGAGCGTCGAGTACCGCATCGCCCTGCCGGCCGGCGCGCAGCTGATCGTCGACACCCAGCGTCTCTGGCACGCCACCACCCACAACGGCACCGAGCCTCGCTACTGCCTGATCACCTCGTGGACCTCCGGGCCCGAGCTCGACGCCTACATCGAGAAGTACCACGGCACCCAGGACGTGGAGAACTACCCGGTCGACCAGGCGATCCTGGACGCCGGCTACGAGGAGCAGGCGCGCCGCGACGCCGCCCGTGCCGCGTACTACGCCGCCAAGGGGCAGCAGGAGAAGATCGCGATGAGCGAGGCCTGACCCAGGTCGCCGCTCCGCAAGGGGCCCCTCAGCCGCGCAGTCCCGGCGCGCTTCGCGCGCCCCGCCCGACCCGAGCCAGCGCGGCTGAGGGGCCCCTTGCTGCGCTCGGGGGCATCCTGCTCACGCCAGGAGGTGGAAAAGGGGAAGAAACGAGAGTTACATGCTTGTGATTTCGCTGGGGATCGGTGAGAATGGGCGCATAACCGCATAACGCCGTGCTTCGCGGATCAGGTCGTAGGGGAAGACGCACCTGATGAAACGGAGAGACCATGGCGACAGCACAAGCTCGCGGGGTGGTGTACATCCACTCCGCGCCGCGCGCGCTCTGTCCGCACCTGGAATGGGCGGTCGGACGCGCTATCGGGCGCGCCGTCAACTTCGAGTGGTCGGAGCAGCCCGTCCTGAACGGCGCCCGCCGCGCGGAGTTCTACTGGGACGGCCCGATCGGCACCGGAGCCGCTCTGGCGACCGCGATCCGCGGGTGGGAGCACCTGCGCTTCGAGGTGACCGAGGATCCGACCCCGCGCAGCGACGGCGGCCGCTGGCTGCACACGCCTGACCTCGGTGTGCACTACGCGCAGACCGACGCCGCGGGCAACATCGTCATCGGCGAGGACCGGATCCGCTACGCGATGGAGATCGCCGCGGGCAGCGCCGCGGAACTGCAGCGCGAGCTCGACGTCGCCCTCGGCTCGGCCTGGGACGACGAGCTGGAGCCGTTCCGGCACGCGAGCGACGACGCCCGCGTGGTCTGGCTGCACAAGGTCGGTTGAGCCGCTGTGCTGGAAGGTCGGATAGGACTCGTGTGATCCGGTCCATGTGCTTCGACAGGCTCAGCGGCCGGTCGAGGGGCCCGGATCACACGAAGGGACGCGGACCGCAGGAGGCGTGACTATCGGGGGTCGGAGAGCAGGGACCCGGAACCCGAGAAAGCGAATCCTCGGCCCACGACCGGAGAAGGAACACACGACGACGCAAGGAAGAGAATCGCCCCGCCCGCTTCGAGGAAGAAGCGACCGGGGCGATGCTCGTGTCCGTGGGTACGGGCTCAGCCGTCGTAGGAGCGGAACGCGACGACCGCGTTGTGGCCGCCGAATCCGAACGAGTTGCTGATCCCGAGCTGAGGGCCGGGGCCGAGCGGCTGGGGCTCGCCGGACAGCTGGAACGGCACCGCCGGATCCGGCTCGGTCATGTTGATCGTCGGGGGAGCCACCCGGTCGCGCAGGGCGAGGATCGTGAACACGGCCTCGAGCGCGCCGGTGCCGCCGAGCAGGTGCCCGGTGGACGCCTTGGTCGCCGACACGGGGATCTGGTCGATGCGGTCGCCGAAGACCTTCTTCAGCGCGCCGTACTCGTTCGGGTCGCCGACCGGCGTCGACGTCGCGTGCGCGTTGATGTGGGTGACCTCGTCCGGGGAGGCCCCGGCCTGCGCCAGCGCCTGCTCCACTGCGCGGGCGGCGCCGTGACCCTCGGGGTCGTTGCCAGTGATGTGGTACGAGTCGGCCGACACGCCGCCGCCGACGACGTAGGCGTAGATCTTGGCGCCGCGCGCCTTGGCGTGCTCCTCGGTCTCCATGACCAGCGCCGCGCCGCCCTCGCCCATCACGAAGCCGTCGCGGTCGATCGCGCCGGGACGGGAGGCGTGCTCGGGGTCGTCGTTGCGGCGCGACAGCGCCTGCGCGGACGCGAAGGACGCCATCGTGATCGGGTGGATCGCGGACTCCGCGCCACCGGCGATGATCACGTCGGCGAGGTCGTCCTGCAGGTGCTGGTAGGCGTTCGCGATCGACTCGGTGCTCGAGGCGCAGGCGCTCACGACCGTGCGGGCGAACGCTTTGGCGCCGAAGTAGAGCGACAGGTTGCCCGCTCCCGCGTTCGGCATCAGCATCGGGACGGTGAGCGGCATGACCCGGCGCGGTCCCTTCTCGCGGAGCGTGTCCCACGCATCGAGCAGCGTCCACAGGCCGCCGATCCCGGTGGCCCAGTCGATGCCAAGGCGCTCGGGGGCGACCTCGGGGGCGCCCGCGTCGGCCCACGCCTCGCGGGCGGCGATCATGCCGAACTGCACGGACGGGTCGAGGCGCTTGGCCTCGTGCCGCGGAAGGACCTCCTCCGGCCGGACGGACGCCTCAGCGGCGAACGTGACCGGGATCTGGTAGGTCTCGATCCAGTCGTGCGTGAGCGTGTGCGTGCCGGAGACGCCGGCGAGCAGGTTGGCCCAGTTCTCCGGGGCGGTGCCGCCGAGGGCGGACGTGGCACCGATGCCGGTGACGACGATGCGCTTGGTCATGCGTGATCCTTCTCAGGGAGCGTTAGGGGAGGCGGAGGATGCCACGCCCCGCGCCCTTCGACAGGCTCGGGGACCCGGGGGTGGCATCCGCGGGTGTCACTCCTGGCCGGCGACGATGAAGCTCACGGCGTCCCCGACGGTCTTGAGGTTCTTGACCTCGTCGTCGGGGATGGTGACGCCGAACTTCTCCTCCGCGTTGACGACGATCGTCATCATGGAGATCGAGTCGATGTCCAGGTCGTCGGTGAAGGACTTCTCCAGAGCGACCTCCGAGGCGTCGATGCCGGTCTCGTCGGTGATGAGCTCTGCAAGGCCCGCGAGGACCTCGTCGTTGCTGAAGGCCATGTTTTCCTCTTTCGTTGGATGGTTTCGAACCGGTGAACAGTCTAGGAGGCGGCGCGCCCGCTCAGGGGAGCACGACCACCTGCGCGCCGAACACCAGACCGGCGCCGAAGCCGATCTGCAGCGCGAGGCCCCCGCTGAGCTCCGGGTGCTCCTGCAGCAGCCGATGCGTGGCGAGCGGGATGGAGGCGGCGGACGTGTTTCCGGTCGTCTCGATGTCCCGCGCGATCACGGTCGACTCGGGGAGCTTGAGCTGCTTCGCGAACTCGTCGACGATGCGCATGTTCGCCTGATGCGGGATGAACGCGGCGAGATCGGACGCCTCGATGCCGGCCAGCTCGAGCGCCTGCTTGGCGACCTTGGCCATCTCCCAGACCGCCCAGCGGAACACCGTCGGGCCCTCCTGCCGCAGCGTGGGCCAGGGGGCCTTGCCGTCGCGGAAGTCGGTGAGCGTGTGGTTCATGCCGACCGCATCGGCCTTCGAGCCGTCCGAGCCCCACACCGTGGCGGAGATGCCGGGCGTGTCGCTCGGGCCGATCACGACCGCGCCCGCACCGTCGCCGAGTAGGAACGAGATGCTCCGGTCGGTCGGGTCGACGACGTCGGACAGCTTCTCCGCACCGATCACGAGAGCATGCCGAGCGGCGCCCGCGCGGATGAGCGCGTCGGCCTGCGCGACGGCGTAGGCGTATCCCGCGCACGCGGCGTTGATGTCGTAGGCCGCGGCGGGGTTCGCGCCGACGCGATCGGCGACGATCGCGGACACCGACGGGGTCTGCTTCGGGTTGCTGATCGTGGCGACGATCACGACGTCGATGTCGGAGGGAGCGACACCGGACTTCTCGATGGCCTCGCGCGCGGCGGTCGTGGACAGGTCGATCGCGTCGGTGGTCGCCACCGCCCGTGTGCGGGTGATGATCCCGGTGCGCTGGCGGATCCACTCGTCGCTCGAGTCGATCGGGCCGATCAGGTCGTCGTTGGGCACGACGTTCTCGCCGCGTGCCGCGCCGACGGAGTAGATGCGGGTGAACGCGGGGCCGGAAGCCTGCTTCAGCGTGGTCATGCTGCTTCTCCGTTCGAGGGGGTGTTCAGCAGCGCCACGGCCGCATCGAGGTCGTCAGGGGTCTTCACGGCGACGGCGGGGACGCCGCGCAGCCCGCGCTTGGCGAGCCCGGTGAGGGCGCCGGCCGGGGTGAGCTCGATGAGGCCGGTGATGCCGTGCGCGGCGAACGAGGCCATGCACAGGTCCCAGCGGACGGGCGAGGAGACCTGCGTCACCAGGTTCTGCAGGGCTGTGGCTCCGTCGCCGAGGACGGATCCGTCCTTATTGGTCCACAGGGTCAGCGCCGGGTCAGCGGCGTCGACGCCTCCGGCGGCGTCGCGTAGCAGGGCCACGGCGGACGCCATGTAGTCCGTGTGGAAGGCTCCGGCGACCTGGAGCGGGATCACGCGGGATCCGCGCACCGGTGTCTCGGCCAGAGCGGTGAGGGCGGGAAGGGCGCCCGCCGCGACGATCTGGCCGCCGCCGTTGTAGTTGGCGGGTGTGAGATCGAGATCGGCGAGCAGAGCGAGGACCGCCTCCTCGTCGCCGCCGACGACGGCGCTCATCCCCGTGGGGGTCTGCGCTGCCGCGTCCGCCATCGCGCGCCCGCGGATGCCGACGAGAGTCATCGCGGTGATGCCGTCGAAGACTCCTGCGGCCGCGACGGCAGCGAACTCGCCGACCGAGTGCCCGGCGATTCCGTCGGGGCCACGGCCGGCACGCTCACGCAAGGCCTTGTCGGCGATGAGGGACGCGGCCACGATCAGCGGCTGCGCGATGCGGGTGTCGCGGATCGTGTCGGCGTCCGAGATCGTGCCGTGCGTCACCAGATCGACCTCGGCGGCGTCCGAATACGCGGCCAGGTCCTCGGCCACGCCGTCGAGCTCGAGCCAGGGGGAGAGGAAGCCGGGGGTCTGGGAACCCTGACCCGGGCATGCGAAGACGATCACCTGTACAGTCTGCCAACGATCTGCGGGATTCGGTGGCATAACCCTCACAAGATTCCGCAGAACGATTGTGCGATGCGCACAGCCTTCGACAGGCTCAGGGACCGATCAGCGCGGGCGGCGGGGGCGCAGGCCACGGCGGACCGGATCCGTGATGCCGATCGTGCCGAGCACGAGCGCGGTCTGCAGGATGAACGCTTCGCGCGGGCCGGTGGCGTCCCAGCCGATCACCTCGCTGATCCGCTTCAGCCGGTACCGCACCGTGTTCGGGTGCACGAAGAGCTCGCGGGCGGTGGCTTCGAGGGACCGACCGTTGTCGAGGTAGCTCCACAGCGTCGTGACGAGGTCGGTGGAGTGGTCGTGCAACGGGCGGAAGACCCGCTCGATGAGGGTCTGCTTGGCCAGCGGATCACCCGCGATTGCCCGTTCCGGGAGGAGCTCATCGGCGTCCACGGGACGTGGCGCGCCGCGCCAGGCGCGCGCCACCGCGAAGCCGGCCAGCGCCGCTCTGGCGCTCTGACCGGCGTCCACGAGCGCCGCCACGGCGGGCCCGACCACGACGTATCCCGGGCCGAATGACGGTTCGAGCGTGCGCGCCATGTCGCCGAACGAGACCTCGTCCGGCTCGCCGCCGTCCTCGCGGGTCTCGAGCTTGGCACGCCCGATCACGAGCACCAGCCGGGATCCCTGCACCCCGATCAGCACGTCGACGGCGAGCTTGCGCGCGGTGCGGCGCACCTGGTCCACGTCGAACTGCGACGGGGTGGTGCCGACGATGACGCACACCTCGCCGTGCCCGTGCCAGCCGAGTGCGGCGATCCTGCTGGGGAGCTCCTCGTCGGCCTCGCCCGTGAGGATCGAGTCGACCACCAGGGCTTCCAGCCGTGCGTCCCAGAGACCGCGGGCCTCGGCGGCGCGGGCGTACACATCGGCGGCCGCGAAGGCGACGTCGCGCGAGTAGAGCAGGATCGCGTCACGCAGGTTCCGGCCCTTGCCCGCGACCCGATCCTCGGTGACCTCGACCGTGACGCGGATGAGCTGCAGCGTCTGCTGCAGGCTCACGCTGCGCAGCAGCTCGCGGGGAGCCGCGGCGAAGATGTCGGCCGCGATCCACGGCGTCGACGTCGGATCGTCATACCACTGGATGAACGACGTGATGCCGGCCTGTGCCACCAGCCCGACGGCGGAGCGTCGGGCCGGTGGCATCTCGGCGTACCAGGGCAGCGAGTCCTCGAGACGCTGCAGCGTCGCGGTGGCGAGGTCGCCGGAGATGCGGCGCAGCCACGCCAGCGTCTCCTGCTTGTTCATCTCCGGGGGTGTGCTCACGGGCGGTCAGGGGGTCAGCTGTCGCCGCCGGCGTTCCCGCTCGTGCCCGCGTTCACGTTGTGCAGGTCGTACTTCGCGATCGCCTGGCCGACCACGGAACGGTCGATCCTGCCCTCGTCCGCCAGCGCCTGCAGGGCGCGCACGACCATGGACGGGCCGTCGATCTTGAAGAAGCGACGAGCAGCGGCACGCGTGTCGGCGAAGCCGAAGCCGTCGGCGCCCAGCGTGTAGTACCCGCCGGGCACCCACTGCCGGATCTGGTCCTGCACCGCGTGCATGTAGTCGCTGGTGGCGATGAACGGACCCTGCGCGTCCCGCAGCTTGGTGGTCAGGTACGCGGTGCGCGGCTCCTCGTCCGGGTGCAGGAAGTTGTGCTCGTCGGCGGCGAGGCCGTCGCGGCGAAGCTCGGTCCAGCTGGTGACCGACCACACGTCGGCGGTCACGCCCCAGTCGTTGCGCAGCAGCTGCTGCGCCTCCATTGCCCACGGCACGCCAACGCCCGAGGCGAGCAGCTGCACGCGCTGCCCGTCTCCCTCGCCGACCGAGATGCGGTGCAGACCCTTGCGGATCCCCTCGACATCCACGTCCGCCGGCTCGGCCGGCTGGCGCATCGGCTCGTTGTACACCGTGAGGTAGTACATGACGTTGGGGTCGGGGTGGTTCCCGCCGTACATCTGCTCGATGCCGGCCTGCACGATGTGCGAGACCTCGTAGCCGTACGCCGCGTCGTAGACGAGCGTGGCGGGGTTCGTCGACGCGAGCAGCGGCGAGTGCCCGTCGGCGTGCTGGGTGCCCTCGCCGGTCAGCGTGGTGCGACCCGCGGTGGCGCCGATGACGAAGCCGCGCGCCATCTGGTCGCCGGCGGCCCAGAACGCGTCACCGGTGCGCTGGTAGCCGAACATCGAGTAGAAGATGTAGATCGGGATCAGCGGCTCACCGTGCGTCGAGTACGACGTCGAGGTCGCGGTGAACGCGGCCACAGCGCCCGCCTCGTTGATGCCGACGTGCATGAGCTGGCCCTGCGGGCTCTCCTTGTACGCGAGCAGCAGCTCCCGGTCGACCGAGGTGTAGTTCTGGCCGTTCGGGTTGTAGATCTTCGCGGTCGGGAAGTACGCGTCCATGCCGAACGTGCGCGCCTCGTCCGGGATGATCGGGACGATCCGCTCGCCGAAGCCCTTGACCCGCATGAGGTCCTTGACCATGCGCACGAACGCCATGGTCGTGGCGACCTCCTGGTTGCCGGATCCCTTCTTCGGCAGCGCGTAGTCCTTGTCCTGCGGCAGCTCCAGGTCCACATGCGTGGTGCGGCGCTCGGGCAGGAATCCGCCCAGGTCGCGGCGGCGCTCGAGCATGTACTGGATCGTCTCGTCGTTCTCTCCCGGGTGGAAGTACGGCGGACGGTACGGATCGGCCTCGAGCTGCGCGTCCGAGATCGGGATGTGCATCGTGTCGCGGAACAGCTTCAGGTCGTCCAGCGTCATCTTCTTCATCTGGTGCGTCGCGTTGCGGCCCTCGAAGTGCGGGCCGAGGCCGTAGCCCTTGACGGTCTTCGCGATGATGACGGTCGGCTGCCCCTTGTGCTCCATGGCCGCCTTGTAGGCCGCGTACACCTTGCGGTAGTCGTGGCCGCCGCGGCGGAGGCGCCAGATCTCGTCGTCCGTGTAGTCCTTGACCAGGGCCAGGGCGCGCTCGTCGCGACCGAAGAAGTTCTCGCGCACGTAGGCGCCGCTCTCGGCCTTGTAGGTCTGGTAGTCGCCGTCGGGGGTGACGTTCATCAGGTTCAGCAGGGCGCCGTCGGTGTCGCGGGAGAGCAGCTTGTCCCACTCCCGGCCCCACACCACCTTGATGACGTTCCAGCCGGCGCCGCGGAAGTAGCTCTCCAGCTCCTGGATGATCTTGCCGTTGCCGCGCACCGGGCCGTCCAGGCGCTGCAGGTTGGCGTTGATCACGAAGGTGAGGTTGTCCAGGCCCTCGTTCGCCGCGACCTGCAGCTGTCCGCGCGACTCGACCTCGTCCATCTCGCCGTCGCCGAGGAACGCCCACACGTGGGAGTCGGCGACGTCCTTGATGCCGCGGTTGGCGAGGTACTTGTTCGTCATCGCCTGGTAGATCGCGTTGATCGGGCCGAGGCCCATCGACACCGTCGGGAACTGCCAGAACTCCGGCATCATCCGGGGGTGCGGGTACGACGGCAGGCCGTTCGGCGCGCCGGACTTCTCCTGGCGGAACGCGTCGAGCTGGTGCTCGCTGATCCGGCCCTCGAGGAAACCGCGGGCGTAGGCGCCGGGGGAGGCGTGCCCCTGGTAGAAGATCTGATCGCCGCCCGAGGGGTGGTTCTGCCCCCGGAAGAAGTGGTTGAAGCCGACCTCGTACAGCGAGGCGGCCGAGGCGTAGGTGGAGATGTGGCCACCGACGCCGATGCCGGGGCGCTGCGCGCGGTGCACGGTGATCGCGGCGTTCCACCGGATCCAGTGCCGGTAGCGGCGCTCGAGGTCTTCGTCGCCCGGGAAGGCAGGCTCGTTCTCCGGGGCGATCGTGTTGATGTAGTCCGTGGTCGGGACCATCGGCACGCCCAGATGCAAGTCCTTCGAGCGCTTGAGCAGGCTGAGCATGATCTCGCGCCCGCGGCCGTGGCCCTTCGCGTCGACGAGCTCGTCGAGCGACTGCTGCCACTCGGTGGTCTCTTCGGGGTCGCTGTCGAGCGGGCCCTGGGAGTACGGATCCTGGTCGTGAACAGTCACAGGGGGCCTTTCGTCTGTCTGGCTGGTCGAGCCAACGAAGTCGGGATGCCACGCGGGGGAGTCTTGTCGACTCCGCACAAAGGCGCGCGGATCCAGCCTATCCCTGTTCCTCCCCCGAGGCGGTGCGCGACGGAGGACGCGGCAGCGGCGGCTAAAGTCGGAGGTGCGCGCCTATAGCTCAGTCGGTTAGAGCACCTCGTTTACACCGAGGGGGTCGGGAGTTCGAGTCTCTCTGGGCGCACCGCAGACGACGTGCCGCGATCCGGTCGTTCGTGGCAAGGTGGGGCCATGCATCTTCCGCACGATGAGGTCGATCCCGGTGGCCTGCTGGAGTACTCGGTGGTCTTCACGGACCGCTCCCTGAACCACATGTCCGAGCGTTTCATCGGGGTGATGCAGAGCATCCAGTCTGATCTGCGTGCCGCGTACGGCGCCGCGACGACCGCGATCGTTCCCGGTGGCGGCACCTATGCCATGGAAGCAGTCGCACGCCAGCTCGCCACGGGTCGACGCTGCCTCATCGTGCGCAACGGCCTGTTCTCCTACCGCTGGTCCCAGATCCTGGACGCGGGGGAGATCTCGCCGAACGTGGTGGTGTGCGCTGCCCGCCCGGTCGATGACTCTGCGCAGCCGGGCTGGGCGCCGGCCCCGATCGACGAGGTCGTCGCGGCGATCCGCGCCCAGCGCAGCGAGGTCGTGTTCGCCCCGCATGTGGAGACGGCCGCGGGGATCCTGCTCTCGGACGAGTACGTGCGCGCCCTCGCGGACGCCGTGCACGAGGTCGGCGGTCTGCTCGTGCTGGACTCGATCGCGTCCGGCGCGCTCTGGGTGGACATCGCCGCCCTCGGCGTAGACGTGCTGCTGAGCGCCCCGCAGAAGGGCTGGAGCGGATCCCCAGGTGCGGGATACGTCATGCTCGGCGACGTTGCGCGCGAGGCGGTGCTGACGCGCACCTCGTCGAGCTTCGCGATCGATCTCGCGAAGTGGCTGTGGATCTCCGAGGAGTACCGCCAGGGCCGCGCGCCCTATCACGCGACGATGCCCACCGACACACTGCAGCACAACGCCGTGGTGATGACCGAGACCCGCGAGCGCAGCTTCGAGGCGCTGCGCGCGGCGCAGTGGGACCTCGGCACCCGCGTGCGCGCTCTGCTCGCAGAACGGGGCCTGCCCTCGGTGGCCGCGGACGGATTCGCGTCGCCGAGTGTCGCGGTCGTGCACACCACCGATCCGGGGCTGCGCACGGGAGTCCTGTTCCGCGAGCAGGGTCTGCAGATCGCGGCCGGCGTGCCGCTGCACTGCGGTGAGCCGGAGTCGTTCTCGACGTTCCGGATCGGCCTGTTCGGCCTGGACAAGCTCGCCGACGTGGACGGCACGGTGCAGCGACTGGCTGACGCGCTCGACCGGATCGGCGTCTGATGGCGGCCCCATCTGCCGCGGGCCGGTGCCCGTGCGGCAGCGGGGACGCCTACGAGGCCTGTTGCGGGCCGATCCTGTCGGGGCGTCCCGCACCGACCGCCGAACGCCTGATGCGCTCGCGGTACACGGCGTTCGCTGTGGGGGACGCCGCATATCTGCGGCGCTCCTGGCATCCGTCCACGCGGCCGGATGCGATCGACATCGACCCTGAGCTGCGCTGGCTCCGGCTGGACATCATCGGGAAAGAGGCGGGCGGCCCGTTCGATGCGGCCGGCGTGGTCGAGTTCGAGGCGATCCACCGCGACGCGAGCGGACGAGGCGTGCTGAGAGAACGCAGCCGCTTCGTGCGCGAGGGCGGGCGCTGGTACTACGTCGACGGCGATGTGGCGTGACGCAACTCCCGACGTCGGCGCACCCCGCGCTGGCGTAGGTTTGATCGCGTGAAAGCCAACCCCGTGCACCAGCTCGTGCTCCTCGACATCGCCGACATCGATCGCCGCATCGTGCAGTCGGAGTATGCCCGCACGCACCCCGCGCAGGGGGATCGAATCAACGAGCTCTCGGCCCAGCGTCAGGGGCAGCTGCGCGAGCTCACCCAGCTGGCCGGCGCCAGGGATGACGTGCAGACCGAGCTGAAGCGTCTCGAGTCCGACGTGGTGCTCGCCGCACAGCGCCGGGATCGCGACGCGGGCCGGCTCGCGGCGACGCAGAACGCCAAGGACGCGGTCGCGCTCGAGCAGGAGATCGTGAGCCTCGGGCGCCGCATCAGCGACCTGGAGGACGCGGAACTGGAGCTCATGGCACGTCTCGAAGACGCGGAAGCGGCCGTTGCCGCGCAGCAGGCGCTCATCGACGAGACGGTCTCCGAGGGGACCCGGCTGACGGTGGAGGCGAAGGCGCTCATCGCCGCGGCCACGAGCTCGCTGGAGCAGCTCGGGCGCGACCGGGTCGCGCTCGTCGACTCGGTCTCGCCGTCGCTCATGGCCGAGTATCAGCGCCGGGTGGGACGCACGGCGGGCGCGGCGCTGCTGCGCCGGGGGACCTGCGAGGGCTGCCGGATGGTGCTGCCCGGCACGGATCTGAACCTGATCCGCCTCGCCGCCGACGACGAGGTGGTGTCGTGCCCCGAGTGCGGCTGCATCCTGATCCGCACGGAGGAGTCGGGCCTGGGCTCGAACGCCCCGGCTGCCGACTGATTCCGCTCTGACCCGGGTGGCTCAGAGCTCCTCGTGCGTGGCGGGGTCGGCTGCCCAGAGCCGGCCGTCCGCGCGGCCGAGGGCCGTGATCGCCGCGACCTCCTCGGCCGTGAGCCTCACCTGAGCCGCGGTCAGGTTCAGCGCCTGATGCTCGAGCGAGGCGGCCTTGGGAATGGCCACGACGCCGCGGGCCGCATGCCAGGCCAGCACGGCCTGCGCCGGCGTGATCCTGTGCGCCTCGGCGACCGTGATGATCGACGGATCCTGCAGGATCTCTCCGGCCTTGCCGAGCGGACTCCATGCCTCGGTGATGATGCCGCGCTCGCGGTGGTAGTCGAGCGCCTCCTGCTGGGGGAATCGCGGATGAAGCTCGATCTGGTTCACGACCGGCCGCACGCCGGTGGCGTCCTCGATCTTCTCCAGGTGCTCGGGCAGGAAGTTCGACACCCCGATCTGGCGCACCAGTCCGAGTTCGCGGGCCTCGATGAGCGCGGCCCAGGCCTCGACGTACCGATCGATCCGAGGGTTCGGCCAGTGGATGAGCAGCAGGTCGATCGCGTCCACCCCGAGGCGGAATCGGCTCTCCTCGATCGTGACCAGTGCCTTGTGCCTGGCGTGGTGGCGGCCGGCGATCTTCGTGGTGACGATGAGCTCGCCGCGATCCACCGCCGCACCCGAGATGCCCCAGCCGACCGCGCCCTCGTTCTCGTAGTTGAACGCGGTGTCGATGAGCCGGTAGCCGCTCTCGATGCCGCTTCTGACCGCGTCCGCGCCTTCCTCGCCGCGGAAGTCGTAGGTGCCCAGGCCCTGCGCGGGCAGGGCGAAGCCGTTGTGGGCGATGAAGGGCGATGCGTCGGACACAGGGTCTCCTCTCCGGTTCCTCAACGCTAGCCCGCCACGACGACATCCGCCTCGGCCTCGATACAAGTCGACACACGCGGGGCGCGTCCTGTGGCCCGGCGTCGGTCACGGCGCGTAGATTCGAAGACATGATCGAACGCGCAGCTCCGCAGGAGATCATGCTGGGGCGCGGCGGGTCGGGTGAGTCCTGGAGTGCGGTGCAGCTCGACGGGGCCGGTGTCGAGCTCGGCCGCGAGAGCATTGCCCCTCAGGATCTCGCGTCGACGGTCGCGGTGTGGGAGGCGTCCGCGCGGCCGCGCTGGATTCTGCGCAGCCTGCGCGACGTCTACCCGCCGCTGCTCGCAGCCGGCGTGCGGATCCACCGCGCGCACGACCTGCTGCTGTGTCACGCGATCCTCCGCGACACGGCGAGCCTCGCCGTGCCGGTCCCCGCGTCGGGCCGATGGATCCGCGTCGATCCGCTGATCGGGGCGGAGGCGCCGGCGCTGTTCTCGCTGCAGGAGGGGACGGGCGAGACGCCGCAGATCGACGAGCTGCTCGAGGAGTACGCCAGGCAGCGGGCGGCGCTCAGCCGCGCCCCCGACAGCCGCCTCGCACTGCTCTGTGCCGCCGAGTCGACCGGATCCCTCGTCGCCGAGGAGATGACCGCCGCAGGGCTGCCGTGGAGCACGGCCGAGCATGAGCGGCTGCTGCGCGAGGCGCTCGGGCCCCGCCCCGCCTCGGGTGCGCGCCCGGCCCGGATGGCCGAGCTCGCCGCCCGCATCGCCGACGCGCTGGAGGATCCCTCGCTCAACCCGGACAGCCCGCCGCGACTGCTGAAGTCGCTGCGGCGGGCCGGGATCGTGGTCGACTCGACCTCGCGGTGGGAGCTGAGCGAGATCGAGCATCCTGTCGTGGAGCCGCTGCTCGCGTACAAGAAGCTCGCCCGGCTCTACGCTGCGAACGGCTGGGCGTGGCTGTCCGAGTGGGTGCACGAGGAGCGGTTCCGGCCGGTCTACCTGACCGGCGGCGTCGTCACCGGCCGGTGGGCGTCCAGCGGCGGGGGAGCGCTGCAGATTCCCCGGAGCCTGCGTCCGGCGGTGCGCTCCGACGACGGGTGGGTGCTGATCTGCGCTGATGTCGCGCAGCTGGAGCCGCGCGTGCTCGCCGCGATGTCGAAGGACACGGCGATGGCGGGAGCCGCGCGCGGCGCCGACCTGTACGAGGGCGTGGTGCGCTCGGGCGCGGTGCAGACCCGGCAGGAGGCGAAATATGCGGTCCTCGGGGCGATGTACGGTGCCACCACCGGTCCGAGCGGACGCCTCGGGCCGCGGCTGCGCAGCGTCTTCCCCCGTGCGATGGCGCTCGTCGACGGTGCAGCGAAGACCGGTGAGGACGGCGGAGTGGTGAGCACGCTGCTCGGCCGCAGCTCGCCCCGGCCGGACACCGCGTGGACGTCCGCGCAGTCGCGGGCCAGCGACCCCGACGCCGACGGCTCCGACGAACGGTTCGCCCGCAGCAGGGCGAGGGACCGCGGACGGTTCACCCGCAACTTCGTCGTGCAGGGCACCGCGGCCGAGTGGGCGCTGCTCTGGCTGGCGGAGATCCGGCACCGGCTCTGGACCCTGCCGGACGCACGGACCTCGGCGGACCGTTCAGGGCCGGTGTTCGCGCGGCGGGCGCATCTGGCGTTCTTCCTGCACGACGAGGTGATCGTGCATGCGCCGCGCGAGCTGGCCGATGCGGCGGCACGCTGCGTCGAGGAGGCAGCGGTGGCGGCGACCCGGCGACTGTTCCCCGGGTTCGAGATCGACGTCCCCTTGGATCTGAAGATCGCCGAAGATGCGGGTAAGGACTCGTAGACTGGATCCGAACGGGTCGGCTGGACGGTCGCGTGGCGGGCAACCGCACCGAGGAACGTCCGGGCTCCACAGGGCAGGGCGGTGGGTAACACCCACCCGGAGCAATCCGCGAGACAGTGCCACAGAGAGAAGACCGCCCCCGGTCGCAAGGCCGCGGGGTAAGGGTGAAAGGGTGGTGTAAGAGACCACCGGGGGCCGTGGTGACACGGCCCGCCAGGTAAACCTCGCCCGGAGCAAGGCCAGACAGGGGATGATGACGCGGCTCGCCGAGTCCCCGGGTAGGCCGCTGGAGCGGCGCGGCAACGCGTCGCCGAGAGAGATGACCGTCGATGGGGCTTCGGCCCCGGCACAGAACCCGGCGTACAGGCCGGCCCGTTCACAAACTGGAGACTGATCAGGATTTCCCGGTCAGCTCGTCGCCGTCTCAGAACGGTGGCGGGTCGGTCGTGTGGAATCCGGTCGGGCTGGTGACCTCTACCGTGCGATCCTCTCGGCTCCGGAAGTGGAACCGGGTGCGGTGATTGCGCGCGTGGTCGGCGGGGCATAGCGGGCGCAGGTTGCCGACGTCGGTCGGCCCGCCTCGAGCCCACGCCCGCTCGTGGTCGAGATCGGCATCGAGCGCGAGCCGGGTGCACCCGTCTCTCGCACAGGTCCCGTGTCGCAGGATCAGCCAGTCGCGTTGCGCTGTGGTGGGGCGGTACGTGCGGCGGTCCATGTCGAGCACGACGCCGCGGACCGGATCCGTGATCACCCGCCGGAACGCCGTCGCCTCCAGGAACAGCTGCTGAGCGGTGAGCGGATCGATCGGCCCGTGCCCGACGAGCTGCGCCTGGGTGAGCGAGGTGACCGGGTTGCCCGCACCGCCCGTCAGCGTAGCGGTGCCGGCTGTCGCCGTCCCCGCGCCGGCGAGGAGTCCGGCGGGAATCGTGACGAACACCTTCGTCTTCACTGCAGACGACGTGCCGACCCCGCACAGCCAATCACCGAACAGATCCGCACGGATCTGATCACGGGTGCGCTGCTCGCGCCGATCCTTCTGCAGGTGCTTCGCCGTCGCGGTGAGGCGCCGCTTGATCGCGAGCGCGGTGATCGTCGGCACCAGCGCCATCACCCACGACATGCCGTCATCGGCATCCTCGACGACGACGCGACGGTCGGCCATCCCACGGGCGTGCTTCGAGTCCTGGGACGCAGGATCCAGCCGAGCGACCAGAAGCTTCAGCCGCCGCCGGAACGCAGGCAGCGACAGAGACATCGCCCACTCTGCACTGGCCTGATCGATCAGGCTGATCGCCTCCGCCGCATATTCGCGCTCGGCACGGTCAGCGCCCACCGGCGCCCGCAGGCGCAGAGCCGCGGAGACCGCCGCCTCGACGAAGCGCAGGGCGGCGAGGCCCTCCCACGCCTGCGCCCACAGCAGCGGCAAGAACTCCGGGGCCGTCTCGGCGATGCACTGCAGCCGGCGCACCTCGTCCTCCGAGACCTGCAACCGCAGGGACACCTCGAAGATCGCGGACCGCAGAGAGTGATCGGCGTCATCGGCCGCGTCACCGACCGTGTAGATCTCGGGATGGCGACGGACGTGCTCCAGCACCGTGCACACCCCGACAGCACGACGCGCCGCACGGCGGTTGATCGCGACATCGTCCTGGATCAGATCGTCCAGCAGACGCGCCGCGACGAATGTCTCATCCACCTGCTCACGACCGACCGAAACGGCCGCGAAATCGCCGTCCGCCTCGACATCGTCTGTGGTGAAGTCCATACCACAGTCTAGCACAAAGATACGAAAATAGCCGGAATTGGCGATCGATTTGAGTCCAAGAAGCGCGGCTTCTGGCGCAGACTAGCTCATGCATACGAACGAGGCCCGGATCCGCAGGACGCGGATCCGGGCCTCTTCGACGTGGGGGCGGGTCAGTCGGCGGCGAGGGACGCGGCGCCGATGATACCGGACGAGTTGCGGTGGATCGCGGCGACGATGGGGGTGTTCAGCTCGAGCAGGGGCAGGAACTTCTCCGGGTGCTTGGAGACGCCGCCGCCGACCACGAACAGGTCGGGGCTGAACAGGAACTCGACGTGCGAGAAGAAGTCCTGCAGGTGCGCGGACCACTCCTCCCAGCTGAGCTTGTCGCGCTCCATCGCGGAGTACGCGGCCCACTTCTCGATCGAGTCCCCGCGGAACGACAGATGCCCGAGCTCGGTGTTCGGCACGAGCACGCCGTCGTACAGGAACGCGGATCCGATGCCGGTGCCGAGGGTGGCGAGGATCGTCAGGCCCTGGGCGTCTCGGGCCGCACCATGGCGACTCTCCGCGACACCGGCGGCGTCTGCGTCGTTCACGAAGGTGATCTGGCGGCCCAGGCCGTCCTCGAAGAAGCGCTCGGCCTCGAAGCCGATCCAGTCCTTCGAGATGTTCGCGGCGGAGAGGGTCTTGCCATGCTTGACGATCGCCGGGAAGGCGACGCCGAGAGGGAGGGTGGGATCCTCCAGCTTCAGAGTCGTGAGCACCTCTTTGACGGCCGCGAGGACGTCTGCAGGGGCCGCGCCCTGCGGGGTGGGGACCCGGATCCGGTCCGAGTCGAGAGTGCCGTGCTCGAGGTCGACGAGTCCCGCCTTGATGCCGGTCCCGCCGATGTCCACGCCGATCGCTTTTGCCATGCGCAACAGCCTAGCGAGCGGCGGGGACGCCAGTAGGATCGTGACAGGCACAGCGGAGGAGAAGCGATGTCCGGCGAGAACAAGTACTGGTTCAACAGCAGCACCGGTGAGGTCGAGTACGGCCTGGAGTCGCCGTCGATCGACCGGATCGGTCCCTTCGACTCCGCAGAGGAGGCCGCTCGCGCACCACAGGTGCTGCAGGAGCGCGCGAAGGCCTGGGCGGACGAGGATGCCGCCGAGGACAACTGGGGCGGCTCGGACGGCACTCGATGAGCGGGATGGACAAGCAGCGCGACTTCGTGCTGCGCACCATCGAGGAGCGCGGCGTCAAGTTCATCCGGCTCTGGTTCACCGACGTCATCGGCACGCTGAAGTCGGTGGCCATCGCCCCGGCCGAGGTCGAGGGCGCGTTCGCCGAGGGCATCGGGTTCGACGGCTCCGCGATCGAGGGCCTCACTCGCAGCTTCGAGTCGGATCTGCTCGCCCAGCCGGATCCCACGACCTTCCAGATCCTGCCCTGGCGCGGTGAGATCGATCCGACCGCCCGGATGTTCTGCGACCTGACGACGCCGGACGGCCGCCCGGCCGTCGCCGACCCGCGGCACGTGCTCAAGCGCACCCTCGCGAAGGCCGCGGATGCCGGTTTCACCTTCTACACGCACCCGGAGATCGAGTTCTACCTGCTGAAGTCGTCGCAGTTCGGGCCGGAGGGCCCGGTGCCGGTCGATTCGGCCGGCTACTTCGACAACGTCCCCGGTGGCACCGCGCACGACTTCCGCCGCCGTTCTGTGCGGATGCTGGAGGACCTCGGCATCTCCGTCGAGTACAGCCACCACGAGGGCGGCCCGGGTCAGAACGAGATCGACCTGCGCTACGCTGACGCCCTCACCACGGCCGACAACATCATGACGTTCCGCACCGTCGTCAAGGAGGTCGCGATCGAGCAGGGCGTGTACGCGACGTTCATGCCGAAGCCGCTCAGCGACCACCCCGGCAGCGGCATGCACACGCACATGTCGCTGTTCGAGGGCGACATGAACGCGTTCTACGAGGAGGGCGCGAAGTACCAGCTCTCACGCACCGGCCGTCAGTTCATCGCGGGGCTCCTCCGCCACGCCAACGAGATCGCCGCCGTCACGAACCAGTTCGTGAACTCGTACAAGCGGCTGTGGGGCGGGGACGAGGCGCCCAGCTTCGTCACGTGGGGCCATGCGAACCGCTCGGCGCTGATCCGGGTGCCGATGTACAAGCCGAACAAGGGGCAGTCCTCGCGCGTCGAGTACCGTGCGCTGGACTCGGCGACGAACCCGTACCTCGCGTACGCGCTCATGCTCGCCGCCGGTCTCAAGGGCATCGAAGAGGACTACGAGCTGCCTCCCGAGGCCGAGGACAACGTGTGGTCGCTGAACGACGCCGAGCGCCGCGCGCTGGGCTACGCTCCGCTGCCCGCGAGCCTCGACCACGCGCTGGAATTCATGGAGGAGTCGGAGCTGGTGGCTGAGACGCTCGGCGAGCAGGTCTTCAACTACGTGCTGCTGAACAAGCGCAAGGAGTGGGAGGCGTACCGCGGCCAGGTCACGCCGTTCGAGCTCAAGAGCAACCTCGAACTGCTCTGAGCCGGGGCGCCCGTGGCACGTTCCGACGACTCCCTTTCGCTGACGGCGCTCGCCCGGCTCGGTTTCGTCGGGCTGTCCGCGGCGACCTCGGGGCTGCATGAGCTGTCCGGGATCACCGGGATCGCGCCCGTCGAGCTCATCGACCGGATGCGCAGCGCGGATCCGGACGAGGCTCTCGCGGGGCTCATCCGGGTCGGCCGCCGCGATGCGTCGCTGCTCGGCCCGGTGCTCCGCGACGAGCGCACGAGGGCCCGCGCCTGGCGGGTGTTCGGTGCGTCCCCCGGGCTCGCCCGGTTCTTCGAGCGGCGCCCGGACGAGCTGGATGTGCTCCGCGACCTCCGGGTCGCGCTGCCGACCGCCGGAGAGCTGCGGGCGGCGCTGCTCGCCGCCGTGCACGCGGAGGGCGGATTCGCGCGTGCCGACGACGCCGAGGCGCGCACCCGGCTGAGGATCGCGTATCGCCGCGCCGTCGCCGGGATCGCGGCGCTCGACCTCGACGCGGCGGATCCGGTGGCCGCGACCGATGCGGTGTCTGCGGCTCTCGCCGATGCCGCCTCCGCAGCGCTCGAGGCGGCGCTCGCGATCGCCCGCACGGTCGTCGCCGGCGACTCCGCGGCCGGTCGTCGTGAGGTCGGGCTCACGCGGCTCGCGATCATCGGGATGGGCAAGGCCGGGGCGCGCGAGCTGAACTACGTCAGCGATGTCGATGTGATCTACGTGGCGGGAACCTTCGACGAGGAGGAGCTCGCCGAGTCCCGGGCGATCGATGTCGCGACCCGGCTCGCCCGTGAGAGCATGCAGGCGCTGTCGGGCATCGAGGCCGAGCCGCCGCTGTGGGAGGTCGACGCCGCCCTGCGTCCGGAAGGCAAGCAGGGAGCCCTGGTGCGCTCGCTGGCCTCGCACGTCGCGTATTACGACCGCTGGGCGAAGAGCTGGGAGTTCCAGGCCCTCCTGAAGGCGCGACCGATCGCCGGAGACCCCGAGCTCGGCCGCGCCTACATCGAGGCCGTGCAGCCGAAGGTGTGGTCCAGCGCCGCTCGACAGGACTTCGTCGGCAGCGTGCAGCGCATGCGCGAGCGCGTCACCGAGCACATCGACCCGGACGACGTGCCCTACCAGCTCAAACTCGGCCCCGGAGGGCTGCGCGACATCGAGTTCACCGTGCAGCTGCTGCAGCTCGTGCACGGACTCACGGATCCGGCGATCCGCACCCGCGGCACCCTCGAGTCGCTCGACGCGCTCGTCGCCGGTGGGTACATCGGCCGCGCCGAGGCCGGGCTGTTCGCACACGACTACCGCGTGCTGCGCCTCATCGAGCATCGGCTGCAGCTGCGCGAGATGCAGCGCACCCATCTGGTGCCGCGCGAGGAGGACGCCCTGCGCGTGCTCGCCCGCGCCACGGGCCTCGCCGAGACGGCGGAGGGGATCCGCCGGGTCTGGGAGGACGTGCGCCGTGAGGTGCGCGACCTGCACACGCGACTGTTCTACCGGCCGCTGCTGAGCGCGGTCGCCTCGCTGCCGGAGGAGGAGCGCACGCTCTCCGCGGACCGGGCGCACGACCGCCTCGCCGCGATCGGGTTCCGCGACCCTGCCGGGGCGCTCCGGCACATCGGCGCGCTCACCACGGGACTCAGCCGCAAGACGACGATCCAGAAGCACCTGATGCCGATCATGGTGCGCTGGTTCGCGGATGGCACGGATCCGGACTACGGACTCGTCGCGTTCCGCCGGATCAGCGAGCGCCTCGGCGACACCCCGTGGTTCCTGCGCATGCTGCGCGACTCCTCCGGCGCGGCCGAGCGGCTGACCAGGGTGCTGTCGACGTCGAGGTACGTCGGCGAGCTGATGGAGTGGATCCCGGAATCCGTCGCGTGGCTGGAGAGCACCGAGCAGCTGCGCCCGCGCGGGTCGCAGGCGCTGGACGAGGAGGCCAGGGCGATCCAGACCCGCCACGACACGATCGCCGATGCGATGCGGTCCGTGCGGGCCCTCCGCCGGCGTGAGCTGCTGCGCACGGCGATGGGCGCCGTGCTCGACGTGCTCACGATCGACGAGGTCGCGATCGCCCTCACCGACATCACCGAGGCGACCATCCAAGCCGCGCTGCGCGCGGTCCGTCGCGAGGTCGTGCCCCCGGAGGATGACGCGCTGGACTTCTCCGTCATCGCGATGGGACGCTTCGGCGGCGCGGAGCTGGGGTTCGGATCCGATGCCGACGTGCTGTTCGTGTATGAGGCGAACAGGGTGGAGGCGCAGCGGGCTCAGCAGCTCTCCGCGCGCATCGTGGCGGGGCTGCGCGAGCATCTCGCCGACCACCGCCTGCCGCTCGAGCTCGATGCCGATCTGCGCCCCGAAGGCCGCAACGGCCCGGTCGTGCGCAGTCTGGACGCGTACGCGGCGTACTACCGGCGCTGGTCCGTCTCCTGGGAGGCGCAGGCGCTGCTGCGGGCCAGGGGAGTGGCCGGCAGCCACCGGCTCATCGAGCGCTTCCTGGACCTCGCCGACGGCGTGCGCTACCCGGAGTCGCTCGACGACGCCTCGCTGCGCGAGATCAAGCGGATCAAGGCGCGGGTCGAGGGGGAGCGGCTTCCGCAGGGTGTGGATCCGCGCCGGCACCTCAAGCTGGGCCCCGGCACGATCAGCGACGTGGAGTGGCTGATCCAGGTGGTGCAGCTGCAGCATGCGCACGCGGTGCCGGCGCTGCGCACCACCTCCACGCTCGGCGCGCTCGAGGTCGCGGTGGCGGAGGGGCTCGTGCCGGCGGTCGCCGGCGAACGGCTGCGCGAGGCCTGGCGGCTGTCCAGCCGGCTCCGCTCCGCGATGACCCTGCTCGGCGGCCAGACCAGGGACGTGCTGCCGGTGGACCCCCGTGAGCTGGACGGCGTGGGCAGGATCCTCGGCTACCCGGATCGCTCCGCCACCGCGGTCGAGGAGGAGTATCTCGGCGTCACCCGCCGGGCTCGCCGCGACTTCGAGAAGCTGTTCTACGGCTGAGCAGCGACTCATACGGCATGCTGGCATGCATGGCGACCATCGGTGTGATCCGCAATCCTGTCAAACTCGACTCCGAGGACGAGCTGCGTGCGGCGATCCTCGCGCAGGATCCTGATGCGCGGATCCACTCGTTCCCCACCACTGAGGACGACCCCGGCCGCGCGATGGCGCAGGCCGCGCTGGATGCCGGCTGCGAGATCGTCTTCGCGGCCGGCGGCGACGGCACCGTCCGCGAGGTCGCCGACGTCCTGGCCGGGACGGAGACGGCGCTCGCGATCGTTCCCCAGGGCACCGGGAATCTGCTGGCACGAAACCTCGGGGTGCCGCTCGGCGGGGTCGCGGATGCGGTCACCCACGCCCTCCGCGCGGCGCCGCGGCGCATCGACGTCGGGACGATCGACGTCACCGACGGCGACGCGTCGGGTCCGCACACGTTCGTCGTCATGGCGGGGCTGGGCCTCGACGCCCGGATGCTGGTCGAGACCGATGACGATCTCAAGGCCAAGGCCGGCTGGCTCGCGTATGTGAAGGCGCTCGGCGTCGCGGCCGCCGCGACCGAGCTCGTCTCCGCGCAGATCGTCCTCGACGACGATGAGCCGGCGCAGGCCCGGATCCACACGCTCATGATCGGCAACTGCGGCATGATCCAGGGCGGCATCACCCTGCTTCCGGATGCCGAGCCGGACGACGGGGTGCTGGATCTCCTGCTGATCAGCGCCGACGATGCAGCGGGCTGGTTCGAGACGGTGCGCACGGTTGTCTGGGACAACGGCCTGCGGCGCCTG
This sequence comes from Microbacterium panaciterrae, assembly GCF_039541635.1. NCBI lineage: Bacteria > Bacillati > Actinomycetota > Actinomycetes > Micrococcales > Microbacteriaceae > Microbacterium > Microbacterium panaciterrae. The sequence continues at coordinate 343,318 of NZ_BAABGP010000008.1, read as the reverse complement.
TTCGGAGACGACGAGACCACCAGCACGGACACCGTGCGCCATGCCTCCGCGCAGCGGATCCGGGTCGAGCTGGACGTGGCGCAGCCGTTCCAGATCGACGGGGAGGAGCGCGGCGAGGTCCGCGCCTTCACGGTCGCCGTGCGGCCGGGAGTGCTCCTCGTGCGCGCCTGAGCACGCAGCGAAGAGCCCCGTCCTGCCCGGGGGATGAGGGGCAGGACGGGGCTCTGGGAATCGCGAGGCTCAGACTCCGAAGTACAGCTCGTACTCGTACGGGTGCGGGCGCTGCGCCATCGGCAGGATCTCGTTGTTGTACTTGTAGTCGATCCAGGTCTCGATGAGGTCCTTCGTGAACACGCCGCCTTCGAGCAGGAAGTCGTGGTCCTCGCGGAGCGCCTCGAGCGAGTCCAGCAGGGAGTTCGGCACCTGCGGGATGTTCTTGGCCTCCTCGGGCGGGAGCTCGTAGAGGTCCTTGTCGATGGGCTCGAGCGGCTCGATGCGGTTGCGGATGCCGTCCAGGCCCGCCATGAGCTGCGCGGCGAAGGCGAGGTACGGGTTGCCCGAGGCGTCCGGCACGCGGAACTCGATGCGCTTGGCCTTCGGGTTCGAGCCGGTGATCGGGATGCGGATCGCGGCCGAGCGGTTGCCCGCGGAGTACGCCAGGTTCACCGGGGCCTCGAAGTGCTTCACCAGGCGGTGGTAGCTGTTCAGGGTCGGGTTGGTGAAGGCGAGCACGGCGTGGGCGTGCTTGAGCAGGCCGCCGATGTACCAGCGGGCGGTGTCGCTGAGCTGGCCGTAGCCGTTCTCGTCGAAGAACAGCGGCTTGCCGTCCAGCCACAGGGACTGGTGCGTGTGCATGCCGGATCCGTTGTCGCCGAACAGCGGCTTCGGCATGAACGTGACCGTCTTGCCCCACTCCTGCGCGGTGTTCTTGACGATGTACTTGAACTTCAGGATGTCGTCGGCCGCGTGCACCATGGTGTCGAAGCGGTAGTTGATCTCCTGCTGGCCGGCGGTGCCGACCTCGTGGTGCGAGCGCTCGAGCGTGAAGCCGGCGTCGATGAGGCGCAGCGTGATGTCATCGCGCAGATCGGCGGTCTTGTCGACCGGGGCGACGGGGAAGTAGCCGCCCTTGAACGGCGTCTTGTTGCCGAGGTTGCCGCCCTCCTCCTCGCGGCCGGAGTTCCACGCGGCCTCCTCGGAGTCGACCTTGTAGAAGCTCTCGCCGGCCGTGACCGAGTAGCGCACGTCGTCGAAGATGTAGAACTCGGCCTCGGGGGCGAAGTAGGCGGTGTCGGCGATGCCGGTCGACGCGAGGTACTTCTCCGCCTTCTTGGCGACCTGACGCGGGTCCTTGCCGTAGATCTCGCCGGTGCGCGGGTTGTAGATGTCGAACACCAGGACGATGGTGCTCGCCTCGCGGAACGGGTCCACGTACGCGGTGGTCACGTCGGGGATGAGCTGCATGTCGGACTCGTGGATCGACGCGAAGCCGCGGATCGACGAGCCGTCGAAGAGCTGGCCGTTGAGGAAGAAGTCCTCATCGACAGTCGATGCGGGAATGTTGAAGTGCTGCTGCACGCCCGGGAGGTCGGTGAAGCGGATGTCGAGGAACTTGACGTCGTTGTCGCGGATGTACGCGAGCAACTCGGCGGAATCGGTGAACATGCGTGAACTCCTGAGGGAACGGGTGTGGTCGAGCGACCTGCAAGCAGGTTACGAGCGAGGGATGACGCGATCGTGTCTGGAATGTTTCCGGGGTGTTACGTGGGGCCGTGCGTCCCCACACCACCCTGCCTCATCCGGGCTGTGTTTCCGAGTGCGACGATCCATGACCCGATATTTCGGGCGACGGGCGCGCACGCCGTGCGGGATGGTTCGATCCTCGGTATGACTACTCATCGAGTGAACCGCATCCTGTCCGCCCTCGCGCTCACGGCGGCCGGCATGATGGTGTTCGCCGGGTGTGCGTCCGGGACGGGCGTCGCATCGAGCGCATCCTCCGACTCGGCGGCCGCGAAGCACATCGTGATCGGAACCGACGACGGCAACGAGCAGTACTGGACGATCCTCAAGGGCAAACTGAAGGCCGAGGGCATCGACCTCGAGGTGCGCACCCTCAGCGACGGCGTGCAGCTCAACCAGGGCGTGCAGGACGGCGCGCTGGACGTGAACCTCTTCCAGCACCTCATCTTCCTGTCCCAGTTCAACGTCAAGAACGGCGGCACGCTGGTCCCGGTCGGGGCGACCGCGGTCTATCCGCTCGCGCTCTACTCCGAGCAGTACCACGCGGTGAAGGATCTGCCGAAGGGAGCGACCATCGCCGTTCCCAACAACCCGACCAATCTCGCCCGCGCCCTGCTCAACCTGCAGAAGGCCGGCCTGATCACCCTGAAGGACGGCGGCAGCGCCCTGGCCACCCCGGACGACATCGTGACGTCGTCGATCACGCTCAAGCCCGTCGATACGAATCAGACCGTGACGGCGTTGAAGGACGGCAGCGCACAGGCGGCGGTGGTGAACAACACGCAGGCGCAGAAGGGCGGCCTCGCCGACGATCGGATCATCTTCAAGGAGACGCTCGACGACCCGAAGCTCGCCCCTTACATCAATGTCTTCGTCACCCGCGCCGACAAGAAGGACGATCCGCGCTGGGCGAAGCTCGTCGCGGCCTATCACACGCCGGAGGTCGAGGCCGCCGTCACTGCGCTCAACCAGAAGAACCTGAAGTTCCAGGGCAGCTGGACGGCGGCGAAGCTCGGGGAGGAGCTCACCTCGCTGCAGGCTCAGCTGAAGACCAAGGGCTGAGCCCGAGATGGCATCGGTCATCGAGTTCGATGCGGTGTCCAAGACGTATCCTGCCGCGCCGTCGGGGAGATCCCGGCGGTCCGGCGGGTTCACCGCCGTGGACGACGCGACGTTCACCGTCGAGAAGGGGTCGATCGTCGGCGTGATCGGATACTCCGGAGCGGGCAAGTCGACGCTCGTGCGCCTCATCAACGGGCTGGAGCGCCCGACCTCCGGCGAGGTCCGTGTCCTGGGGATCGATGTCGGAGCGTCGTCTCCGGCGGAGCTGAGGAGGCTGCGCGGCCGCATCGGCATGATCTTCCAGCAGTTCAACCTGTTCCACGCGCGCACGGTGCGCGGGAACATCGCCTATCCGCTGCGGGTCGCGGGCTGGGACAAGGCGGACATCGAGGCGAGAGTCACCGAACTGCTGGAGTTCGTGGGGTTGACGGACAAGGCGGGGCAGCGCCCGCGGCGGCTCTCCGGCGGGCAGAAGCAGCGTGTCGGCATTGCGCGGGCCATCGCCGCCAGCCCCGAGCTGCTGCTCGCGGACGAGGCGACCAGCGCACTGGATCCGCAGACCACTGCGGAAGTGCTCGACCTGCTGCGCCAGATCAACCGTCGGCTGGGCATCACGATGGTGGTGATCACCCACCAGATCTCGATCGTGCACGAGCTGTGCGACCGGGTGGTCGTCATGGAGAACGGCAGGATCGTCGACCAGGGCGACACCTACCGTGTGTTCGCGCACCCCCGGGCGGAGCTCACTGCGCGCTTCGTCGACGCGGTCACGCAAGGCGTGCCGCAGGGCGACACGCTCGAGGCCCTGCGTTCGGGCGGAGGCGTGCTGCTCAGCGTCGACGTGAACGAGGTCACCAGCGAGGACGTGTCGGCGGTGCTCGACCGGCACGGCGTGCGCGGCACGGTGGTGTACGGCGGCGTGACCGACGTGCGCGGACAGCAGCTCGGCACGCTCACCTACCGGATCGAGGCGGAACGCGCCGCCGTGGTGCCGATCGCGGTAGAGCTCGCAGCACGCACGCGCGCCGTACTGCCTGGCGACGTCGGAGCACCGGCGGGAGCTGCGCGATGACCGTCTCGCTGGCCGACTGGGGTTCGCTCGCGCCGGTGCTGCTGCAGTCCGTGCAGGAGACGGTGATCATGGTCGTCGTCACGCTCGTGATCGGCGGGATCGCCGGGCTCCTGCTGGGAGCGCTTCTGTACGCGACCCGACCGGGCAACCTGTTCCAGCATCCGCTGTTGTTCCACGCGCTCAACCTGGTCGTGAATCTGATCCGACCCATCCCGTTCATCATCTTCCTCACCGCGGTGGCCCCGGTGACCAAAGCCGTCGTGGGCTCCACGCTCGGCACAGCGGCCGCGATCGTGCCGATGACGATCATGGCGGCCGTGGTGATCGGCCGCGTCGTCGAGCAGAACCTCGTCGCTGTCGATCCCGGCATCGTGGAGGCGGCAGGGGCGATCGGCGCACGCCGGATCTCGATCCTGTTCACCGTCGTGATCCCGGAAGCACTCGCGCCGCTCATCCTCGGGTACACGTTCATGTTCATCGCCGTCGTCGACATGTCGGCGATGGCCGGCTACATCGGCGGAGGCGGGCTCGGCAACTTCGCGATCCTGTACGGCTATCAGCAGTTCGACGCCCAGGCGACCTGGGTGACGGTCGCGATCATCGTCGTGATCGTCCAGGTCGGTCAGTTCCTCGGGAACCGGCTCGCGCAGCGGATCCTCAACCGCTGAGCGGCGATCATGTCGGCGGGCAGGGCATGGCGCTTCGCCTAGGCTGGAGCGATGTCTGCTTCCGCCCAGAGCTATCCCGGTGAACGACTCGGCCTGCCGAAGAGCGGCCCGGGCAGCGTCGGCCGGATCGGCCGACGGATCGCCGCTCTGGCCATCGACTACGCGGCCGCCTCCATCATCGCCTCGGCGTTCCTCGGCTTCCAGCAGTTCGCGCTTCCCAAGGAAGCGGGGATCACCCAGTTCGCGCCGATGATCGTGTTCGCCGTGCTGCAGATCTTGTTCATCCCCACCATCGGCGGCAGCCCGGGGCACCGGCTCGTGGGAATGCGTCTCGTGATGCTGAACGGCACGTGGGTGGGGCTGTGGCGGCCGATCGTGCGCACGCTGCTGCTCGTCGTGGTGATCCCTGCGGTGATCTTCGACTCCGATCAGCGCGGACTGCACGACCAGGCGATCGGGACGGTGCTCGTCCGGGCCTGAGACCCAGGGCGCGCCGTCGCGTTCACTCGCCCTCGTGGCCCCGGTTCAGACGCCGGAACGGCTTCGGCGGCTTGCCGCCCAGGAACGAGCGCGCGGGGTCGATCGTGAAGCCCTGGCGCAGCGCCTCGCGGCCGATCAGCATGCGGAATCCCATCTCGCTGCGGTTGCTGAGCGTGACCTCGGCGGTGACGCGGTGCCCGACCAGCATGAGGTCGAGCAGCACGACCAGGCGGCTCTGCGCATGCCCCGAGGACGAGCGCACGTCGCGACGGTCGAAGACAGGAAGCTCCACGGCGACGAGTTCGTGCGCGCCCTGCCAGGGGCGCACATCGAAGCGCACCCACGGCGCGCCCTCGCGTTCGAACTCGTGAATGTGCTGCGCGTGCAGCGAGGAACTGCGGGCGCCGGTGTCGACCTTGGCCTTGATCCAGGGGATCCCGACGTCCGGGAGAGTCACCCACTCCCGCCACCCGATAAGGGTGCTTGAATGAGGGGATCGATCCACGTACACATCCTGGCAGGAAATCACAGTGAAGCTCGCCGTGCTCTCGCGCGCCCCGCAGTCATACTCCACCCAGCGCTTCCGCGCGGCCGCCGTGCAGCGTGGACATGAGATCAGGGTGCTGAACACCCTGCGGTTCGCGATCGACCTCACCGCGGATGAACCCGACCTGCACTATCGCGGCCGCCGGCTCAGCGACTACGACGCGATCCTGCCGCGGATCGGAAACTCGATCACGTACTTCGGCACCGCCGTCGTGCGCCAGTTCGAGCAGATGGACGTGTACACGCCGAACACCGCGAACGGCATCTCGAGCGCGCGCGACAAGCTCCGCGCGAACCAGATCCTGTCCCGCCACAACATCGCCATGCCGCCGACGGCGTTCGTGCGCAACCGCGCCGACGTGCGCCCGGCGATCGAACGCGTCGGCGGTGCGCCCGTCGTCATCAAGCTGCTGGAGGGGACGCAGGGGATCGGCGTGATCCTCGCGCCGCAGGTCAAGGTCGCCGAAGCGATCATCGAGACGCTGCACTCGACGAAGCAGAACGTGCTGATCCAGAGGTTCATCGCCGAGAGCCGAGGACGCGACATCCGTGCCCTCGTCGTGGGCGATCGGGTCGTCGCCGCCATGCGCCGGGTCGCGAACGGCGACGAGTTCCGCTCCAACGTGCACCGCGGCGGCACGGTCGAACCCGTCACCCTCGACCCCGTCTACGAGCAGACCGCCGTGCGCGCCGCCCAGATCATGGGCCTGCGCGTCGCGGGCGTCGACATGCTCGAGGGCGACGACGGGCCGCTGGTCATGGAGGTCAACTCCTCACCCGGTCTGCAGGGCATCGAGGCCGCCACCGGGCTCGACGTCGCCGGTGCCATCATCGACTTCATCGCCAACCAGGTGAACTTCCCCGAGATCGACGTGCGCCAGCGTTTGAGCGTGTCGACCGGATACGGCGTGGCAGAACTCGTCATCCATGCGGGAGCCGAGCAGGTCGGCAAGCAGCTCGGTGACCTGGGCCTGTGGGATCGCGACATCACGGTGCTCACCCTGCACCGCGGTGTGACCGTGATCCCGAACCCGCGCAAACACGTCGTGCTCGAGGATGAGGACCGGCTGCTCTGCTTCGGCAAGCTCGATGAGATGCGCTCCATGATCCCCGAGCGGCGTCGCCGCCGGGCGAAGGTCCGCAAGCTCCGCAAGGAGCACCTGCCGGACGCCACGGCCTGATCGGCGCGCGGCGCGTCGCTCAGCGCGGACGCGGTGCGCGCGCGCGCAGCGGGTCGATGCCCTTCGGGATCGGCAGCGAGGCGACGGACTGCGACACCGACTCCATGCGCTTGATGACGGCGGCCATGGTGGCGTTGTCGATCGCCTTCGGCAGCTTCTTGACCGTGCGGGCGAGCTTTTCGATCGGGACGTCATCGTCGCCGTGGCCGACGTAGAACACGTTCACGGGCACGCCCTGCGCGACGCGCATGGCCTTGGTCTGCTCATCCTTGACAAGGCGGGTCAGCCGGCCGCGGGAGCCCTCTGCCACGACGACGATGCCGCCCCGGCCGATCGCACGGTACACCGCGTCCTGCGACTTCGGGTTCACGCCCACCGGGATCTCGGAGCCCTGCCAGTTGCGGCCGAGCGCCGTGCTGAGCACATGGCCTGCGGCTCCCGGCATGCCGTCGAGCTTGCGGTACATGGCGGTGGTCGATAGGCGCGTCATGAGGAACATGGCACCCAGCAGGCCCAGCAGCAGACCGGTGATGCCCCACAGCACGACGCTCCAGATCTGGAACGGGGGGATCAGGTAGCCGACGATCAGACCGACCAGCACACCGAAGACCAGCAGGGCGATCTGCGCCCAGGGCAGCCACGGGTAGATCTCCCGCGTGAAGATGAAGAGGGAGCGCAGCTGCGAGAAGAAGCCGGGCTGCTTCTCCGTCGCCGTGGGACTTTTTGCCATGCCTTCCAGCCTACCGAGTCCGCGGGGGTCTGCAGGGCCGGATCTGAGCCGCTCGCGGTGAGCGAACGCGGTGATCCCGCACAGGCGCCTTCGCGCCGGGATTGTGCACCGATTCGGCGACGGGCGTCCCGCGGCGACGCGCAGGCCGGTGGGATGGGCGCATGACGGAGCGCAGCAGGGGAATCGCCGTGGCGGGTGCACATCGCACCGTGCGCACGCTGACGGATGGGGAGGGGCCTTTTGCGGGCGGGTTGGTGACGCGGGGCGAGGGCGTCGCCGTGTGCGTCGACGCCGCTCTGCTGGCCGGGTGGGCAGGGTGGCGATTCGCCGGATCCGAGCATGTGGCCGCACCCGAGGATCTGGCGCTGCGCGCGGATGGGCAGGATGCCCTGCTCCCGTGGTGCGTGCGTTCGGTCGAGTCTTATCTCGGGCTGCGGTCGGATGAGGATCCGCTCGCGAACGGCGAGGCTGTGACCCTGGCGGTGAGCGTGCTGCGCGGGCTGGTGGAGCTCGAGGCCCTGGACGACGCCGATGACGCGCCCGCCGGGCAGTGGTGGCTCACGGACGAGGGGCGACCGGTGTTCGTGATCGGTGCCGGGGATCCGCCGCGGGCGGTGAGTGCGCGCCTGATCGACGTGCTCGAGACGGGGATCGAAGACCGCGCACTGCGGCGGGTGCTGTCGCGGCTGCGTGCCGCGCTCGACGAGCCCCGTCGGCTGCGCGCCGAAATCGCGCGATGGGAGCAGGAACTGCTCGAGGTCGCCGCTCCCCGCGCCCTTCGCACTGTCGACGGCGAAGGGCAAGCGGCGCTGATCCGGGTCGGCGAGTCGCAGGACCGGACGCGGGGCGTGCGCCGTCGGGAGCTGCGGGCCCTCGGCCCGAACGCGACCGGCGGGGCCGGAAGCGACGATTCCCGCCACCCGGGGCTGCGGAGCTGGCCCCGTGCGGGCGCCGCACTCTGGCGGACTGCCCGGGAGCGGGTCGTCGAGCGCATGCCTCGGCGGGTGGGGCAGCGAGCGGAACCGCCGACGGGTCGGAGACGCTGGGTCGGCCCGGCCGTGGTCGCAGCCGGGGCCGCGGCAGCCGTCTGCGTGCTCGGTGTCGTCTGGCCGACCGGCGGGGGCCCTCCCACGGCCGGCGCCGCGGACCGCCGCAGCACGCCTTCGGCCTCGCCGTGGCCCGGCGCATCCGCGGGAACGCCTGGTCGGTCGCCCGCGCCCACCACGACATCCCCTGCCGCAATCCCGCCGAAGACTGCCACGCCAGGAATCGCGCCGACCCTCGGGCCCTCGCGCAGTCAGGATCCGACAGCCGCCGCGACGGAGCTGATCGCCGGGGTGCGGCGGTGCCGACAGACGCCGGCCCCCGCCTGCGATGTGCTCTGGGACGGCGGACGAGACGCCGCCATCCAGATCCGCGGAGACGGCGCAGCACCGGTCCTCATCGAGGACTACGGCGACATCGCCGCGGTGCGCAATCCCGCTCAGGAGGGCGCGCAGATGATCGTGATCATCCGCAGAGACGGCGAATGGCGGATCCGCGACGTGTACGACGTCGCGGATCCGCCATCCGGTGGGGCGGCAGCCCTGTGAGCGGTGAGCCCTGGTCAGGCGCCGAGCTGCGAGGCGAAGTCCGAGGGCTCGAGACGCGCCTTCACCGACGACAGGAAGCGGGCGGCGTCGGCACCGTCGATCGTGCGGTGGTCGTACGACAGTGCGAGATAGACGTACGAGCGGACGGCGATCGCCTGCTGACCGTCGACCGTGACCACACCGGGGCGCTTCACGACGATGCCGGTGCCGAGGATCGCGGACTGCGGCAGGAACACCACAGGAGTGTCGAACAGCGCGCCACGCGACCCCGTGTTGGTCAGCGTGAACGTGCCGCCGGCGAGCTCGTCGGGCTTCAGCTTGTTGTCGCGGGTGCGTGCGGCGAGGTCTGCGATCTCGTGAGCGATCTGCGCGATGCTCTTCGAAGCCGCGTCGCGCAGGACCGGCGTGAGCAGTCCACGCTCGGTGTCGACCGCGATCGAGATGTTCTCGCTCGCGGGGTAGACGATGTTCGTGCCGTCGACCGTGGAGTTCACGATCGGGAACTCCTGCAGCGCCTCGGCCGTGGCCAGGGCGAAGAACGGCAGGAACGACAGCTTGTCGCCGGTCTTCTGCTGGAACGAGCCCTTGACGCTGTCACGGTAGTTGGACAGGCGGGTCACGTCGACCTCGACGACCGTGGTCAGCTGCGCAGTCTGCTGCATCGATGCCACGGCGCGCTCGGCGAGCACCTTGCGCAGACGCGACATCGGCTGGGTCGTGCCGCGCAGCGGCGAGATCTCACGGGCCTTCGGCGCGGCGGCGACCGCAGCGGGTGCAGCTGCGGCTGCCGGAGCGGCCGCGGCGTTGATGACATCCTCCTTGCGGATGCGACCGCCGACGCCCGTGCCGGCGAGAGCGGCGAGGTCGACGCCCTTCTCTGCGGCGAGACGGCGCACCAGCGGCGTCACGTAGAGCGAGTCAGAACCGGAGTCGGCCGGAGCTGCCACAGGTGCCGGAGCCGCCACGGGGGCCGGAGCAGCCACAGGTGCCGGAGCCGCGGGAGCGGGTGCCGGAGCGGCAGCCGCCGAGGCCGGAGTTGCAGCCGCAGGGGCCGGTGCAGCGGCGGGAGCACCGCTGCCGATGCGAGCGAGCACGGAGCCGACCGCAATGGTCTCGTCTTCGGCGGCCAGGATCTCCTGCAGCGTGCCGGCGACCGGAGACGGGATCTCGGTGTCGACCTTGTCGGTGGAGATCTCCAGGAGCGGCTCGTCGACGGCGACGTCGTCGCCGATCTGCTTCAGCCAGCGGGTGACTGTGCCCTCGGTGACGCTCTCGCCCAGTTCGGGCAGGCGCACGTCGGTCGCGTCAGAGGATGCGGCCGGAGCGGCGGCAGGAGCGGGTGCTTCGGCGGCGGGTGCTTCTGTGGCCGGCGCCGGAGTCTCGACCGCCGGTGCGGCTGCGGCCACGGGAGCAGCCTCCTCCGCGGCGGGAGCGGCCGGAGCCGCAGCGCCCGAGCCGTCGCCGATGCGGGCGAGGATCGCGCCGATCTCGACGGTCTCGTCCTCGGAGACGAGGATCTCCTCGATCACACCGCTGATCGGTGACGGGATCTCGGTGTCGACCTTGTCGGTCGAGATCTCGAGAAGGCCCTCGTCGGCCTCGATCGTGTCGCCGACCTGCTTGAGCCAACGGGTCACTGTGCCCTCGGTGACGCTCTCTCCGAGGGCGGGGAGGACCACGGGTGTGCTCATGACGGAGTCTCCTTAAGGATGTTCGTGATGGTGTTCAGCTTAGTAGGGAAGGGGCCGTGCGGCCCGACAGGGATTTCCACGATGCGTAAGTGAAGTTTCACATCGCGTGGAGCGGCTTGCCCGCGAGGGCGAGGAAAGCCTCGCCCAGGGCCTCGCTCTGCGTGGGGTGCGCGTGGATCAGCGGGGCGATGTCCTCGGGGTGGGCTTCCCAGCTCACCGCGAGCTGGCCCTCCGTGATGAGCTCCCCGACGCGGTCGCCCAACAGGTGCACGCCGAGAACAGGGCCGTCCTTGAGCCGCACGACCTTCACGAGCCCGCCCGTGCCGATGATCTCGCTCTTGCCGTTGCCCGCGAGGTTGTACTCGTAGGCGACGATCGCATCTGTGCCGTGCTCGGCGATCGCGGCCGCCTCGGTGACGCCGACGGAGGCGACCTCGGGGCTGCAGTAGGTCACGCGCGGGATCTGGGCGTCGGGGATGACGGCGGGGGAGAGCCCCGCGATCCGCTCGGCGACGGCGATGCCCTGCAGGAACCCGCGGTGCGCGAGCTGCAGACCGGGGACGATGTCGCCCACCGCCCAGACGTGCGCCACGTTCGTGCGCAGCTCCGGGTCCGCGAGCACGAAGCCGCGCTCCATCGCGACGCCCGCCTCTTCGAACCCGAGGTCCGCCGTGGCCGGGCCTCGGCCGACCGCGACCAAGAGGTAGTCGGCCTCGTAGGTCGTGCCGTTCTCGAGAGTGACCGTCACCGCGTCCTCGGTCTGCGTGGCGCCGGAGAATCGCACACCCAGCGAGTAGGTGATGCCACGACGGCGGAACGCGCGCTCCAGGCCCTTGCTGAGCGCGATGTCCTCGTTCGGGGCGAGGTGGTCGAGCGCCTCGACGATCGTGACTTCGGCGCCGAACGAGCGCCACACGCTCGCGAACTCCACGCCGATCACACCGCCGCCGAGGATGACGACCTTCTGCGGCACCACGTCGAGGCCCAGGGCCTGCTCGCTGGTGAGGATCCGCCCGCCGATGTCCAGACCGGGCAGCGAGCGGCTGTACGAGCCGGTCGCGAGGATCACGTCGGCGCCGGTGTAGACGTCGTCTCCCACAGCCACGGAGCGGTCGGGGCGGAGGGATCCGGAACCGGCGACCACCGTGATGCCGCGAGCCTTGATGAGGCCTTCGAGGCCCTTGTACTTCTTCGCGACGATGCCCTCGCGATAGGAGCGGACGCCGGCGGCGTCGATTCCCTCGAAAGAGGCTCCGACGCCGTATTTCGCGGCGTCGCGTACGTTCTCGGCGATCTCGGCGGAATGCAGCAGTGCCTTCGTCGGGATGCAGCCGCGATGCAGGCAGGTGCCGCCGACCTTGTCCTTCTCGATCAGTGCGACCGACTTGCCGAGCTCGGCGGCACGCAGCGCCGCCGCATACCCGCCGCTTCCGCCGCCGAGGATGACGATGTCGAAGGTGTGCTCGGTCATGCTCGTGCTCCGTTCGCGCGGGCCTCGGCGAAGGCGATCAGGGTGCGCACGATCGCGCCGGTCGCCCCCTTGTCGGTGAAGCCGTAGGGGGCGCCCTTGTGCTCCGAGGAGCCGGCGATGTCGAGATGCGCCCACGGGATCCGCGGCGCGTCGGCGGTGTCGTCACCGGCACCGGGCACGCGCCCCACGAAGCGGCGCAGGAACAGGCCCGCGAAGAGCGAGCCGCCCGCAGGGTCGCCGATCTTCGCGTTCACGAGGTCGGCGATGGGGGATTTGAGTTCGTCCTCCATGTGCGCGGGCAGCGGCATGGGCCAGGCGGCCTCGCCGGTGACCGACGCGGCGTCGAGGACCTCCTGCACGGTGTCGTCGTCGCCGAACACGCCGGTGTGGCGCATGCCGAGCGCGACGATGATGGCCCCGGTGAGCGTGGCCACGTCGAGGATGACGTCGGGGTTCTCCCTGCTCGCCGCGACCAGTCCGTCGCCGAGCACGAGGCGTCCCTCGGCGTCGGTGTTCAGCACCTCGACGGTCTGGCCGTCGAGCATGCGGAGCACGTCGCCTGGACGGGTGGCGCTGCCCGACGGCATGTTGTCGGCGATGCAGAGCCAGGAGGTGAGGCGGACGGGCAAGCCGAGGATGGCGACGGCCTTCGTTGCGGCGAGGATGCTCGCAGCCCCCGCCATATCGGTCTTCATGCCCACCATGCTGGCCGGAGGCTTCAGCGAGAGCCCGCCGGTGTCGAACGTGATGCCCTTGCCGACCAGCGCGATGTGAGAGACGGCGTCTGCGGGGGAGTAGTCCAGGCGGACGAGGCGGGGCGGGCGGGCGGATCCCTGCCCGACGCCGAGGATGCCGCCGTAGCCGCCGGCGGTGAGCGCCGCCTCGTCGAGGATCTCTACGGACACATCGAGCCCGGCGACGGCCTCGCTCGCGCGGGTCGCCAGATCGGCGGGTCCGAGCCACTGTGCGGGGGTGGTGACGAGGTCGCGCGTCAGGGCGACGGCATCGGCGAGCACACGGGCCTTCGCCACCTCCGCCTCGGCCAGGTCGGCGTGCAGGACGACGACGGCGGCCCGCTGCGGCTGATCGCCCGAGCGGTAGTCGTCGAACCGGTACCCGCCGAGCAGCGCACCCTCGGCCGCGGCGGCCGCGAACGGCGCGACGCTCTCCGCGAGCTGCACCGAGACCCGGGGGAACCCGGTCAGCGTGCGCAGCGCAGCACCCACGGCCTCGCGCACGGCGTCGGCGTCCGGGTCGGGCCCTGCGCTGACCACGGCCACGGGGACGTCGGCGACGTCGGCGGCCGGGATCCGGGCGAAGGCGCCGGCCTTCCCGGTGAAGCCGACCGCGGTCAGAGCCGGGTGAATGGAGGGGAAGGGATTCAGGTCAGCCGGTGTGTCGGTGAGACCGGCGACGACGAGCACGACCGCATCCGCGTTCGCGTCCGCCGGAGCACCTGGTGAGAGCTCGAGCGCAGGAGACGTCATGATGTCCATCCTAGGATCGACCTGCCCCGCGGCGTCGGGAGGTGCGGGAAGCGTGTTCGCTCTCAGCGCTCAGCGGACCTGTGCGCGGCACCGGCTCGTAGCATGGAGTCATGCCCTTCTCCGGAGACATCCACGAACGCGTCGCCCGTGCCGGCGATGTGCCGTCCGGCCTGCCGATGGTCGTCCTGCTGACCGGCTTCACCGACGCCGGCTCCGCCGTCTCCGGCCTGCTCGAGCACCTCGTGGAGACCACGGATCCCGAGCCGCTGCTGGTGTTCGACAACGACGTGCTGCTGGACTACCGCGCGCGCCGGCCCGTGCTGACCTTCGATCAGGACCACATCGCCGATCTGCGCCCCGCGCGCCTGGAACTGTCGCTGGCGCACGACGCGCTCGGCCGGCCGTTCCTGCTGCTGAGCGGCTATGAGCCCGACTTCGCCTGGAACGCCTTCGCCGACGTCGTGCTCGCGTTCGCACAGGAGCACGATGTCGCATCCGTGACCTGGATCCACTCGATCGCGATGCCGGTCCCGCACACGCGCCCGATCGGGGTGACGGTGAGCGGCAACAGGGCCGAGCTCATCGCCGCGCACTCGGTCTGGCGCCCGCGCACGCAGGTGCCGGGCACGGTCGGTCACCTGCTGGAGTACCGGTTCATGCAGAGCGAGCGCAGCGTCGCGAGCTTCGTGCTGCTGATCCCGCACTATCTGGCCGACACGGAGTATCCGGATGCCGTGCTCACCGCGGCCGAGAAGGTCATGGCAGCGACCGGGCTGGTGCTGCTCACCGACGGACTGCGGGACAAGCGGGCCGGTTACCTCGAGCGGGTCGACGAGCAGGTCGTGGAGAACGAGGAGCTCGCGCAGATGGTGCGCACCCTCGAGCACCGGTACGACGCCTACATGGCCGGCCTCGAGGTCGAGGGCGAACCGTCATCGGACTTCGATGAGGGCTCCCTGCCCAGCGCGGACGAACTCGCGGCGGAGCTCGAACGCTTCCTGGCCTCCCGCCCGAGCGGTGACGACGACAAGAACGGCCGGGTCTGAGCAGTCCCGGAGCGAAATCGCGCACACGAAGCCGGAGCGCGCAGAGTGTGACATACTTATTCGGCGACCCATTGTCAACCACCTATCCGCGAGGATCGGGACTTGACAAGGGTCTTACTAGTGTCCGAAATGGCCCGGGGAAGCCCGCGCAGCTCCCCGTTGAAAGGCGAGACGTGACGACTGCCACGAAGAAGAACACCCGGACGAAGACCACGGCGACCGAACCCGACGAGGTCGCGGCTGACGCCGTCGACGTCGTAGAGGCCCCCGCTGCGGAGAAGGCCGCGGCGAAGAAGCCGGCGGCCAAGGCTCCTGCGGCCAAGCGGCCGTCCCGTGCGAAGAGCAAGGTCGCTGAACCGGTGGAGGAACCGGCCGCCGCCGACGACGCCGCGAATGACGAGGGCGATGACGAGGAGGGCGCCAAGCCCGCCTTCACCGAGCCGCTGCCGACCGGCGCGATCCGGATCAGTTCCGCCGACGAGGACGACGTCCCCGTCTACTCCACCCAGATCACCGGCGCCACCGCGGATCCGGTCAAGGACTACCTCAAGCAGATCGGCAAGGTCGCGCTGCTGAACGCGGCCGAAGAGGTCGAACTCGCGATGCGGATCGAAGCCGGTCTGTTCGCGGAGGAGAAGCTGTCGACGATGTCGGCGGCCGAGAAGACCAATCAGCTCGGGCTCGACCTGCAGTGGGTCGCGCGTGACGGCCAGCGCGCCAAGAGCCACCTGCTCGGCGCGAACCTGCGCCTCGTGGTCTCGCTCGCCAAGCGGTACACGGGTCGCGGCATGCAGTTCCTGGACCTCATCCAGGAGGGCAACCTCGGTCTCATCCGCGCGGTCGAGAAGTTCGACTACACCAAGGGCTTCAAGTTCTCGACCTACGCCACCTGGTGGATCCGTCAGGCGATCACCCGCGCGATGGCTGACCAGGCCCGCACGATCCGCATCCCGGTGCACATGGTCGAGGTCATCAACAAGCTGGCCCGGGTGCAGCGGCAGATGCTGCAGGATCTCGGTCGCGAACCCACGCCCGAGGAGCTGAGCCGCGAGCTCGACATGACCCCGGAGAAGGTCGTCGAGGTGCAGAAGTACGGCCGTGAGCCGATCTCGCTGCACACCCCGCTCGGCGAGGACGGCGACAGCGAGTTCGGCGACCTCATCGAGGACACCGAGGCAGTCGTCCCCGCGGACGCGGTCGGCTTCACGATGCTGCAGCGTCAGCTCGAGCAGCTGCTCGACTCGCTCTCCGAGCGCGAGGCGGGCGTGATCCGCATGCGCTTCGGCCTCGGCGACGGCCAGCCCAAGACGCTCGACCAGATCGGCGACACGTTCGGCGTGACCCGCGAGCGGATCCGCCAGATCGAGTCCAAGACGATGGCGAAGCTGCGTCACCCGAGCCGCTCGCAGTCGCTGCGGGACTACCTCGAGTGAGCGGCGCCGCCCGGCCGAACGACGGCAAGAACCTCGAGATCTCCGTCGACGGGGCCCGTTTCGTGCGGATCCCGATCCGCACGAAGGTCGTCATGCCGGGCGACGTACTCGCCGACATCGTCACCGAGTACGCGTCCGGTGAGGTGCGCGAGGGCGATCTGCTCTTCATCACCGAGAAGATCGTCGGCATCACCCAGGGGCGGTCGTTCCTGCTCGAGGAGATCCAGCCGCGCAAGCTGGCGTTCTTCCTCTCGAAGTACGTGACCCGCACGCCGTACGGCATCGGTCTCGGCATGCCGGAGACCATGGAGATGGCGCTGCGCGAGTGCGGCACCCCGCGGATCCTCCTCGCCGCCGCCGTGTCCGCGGTGACCAAGGCGTTCGGTCGACGGGGTGACTTCTACCGGATCGCGGGAGAGAAGGCCCGCGCGATCGACGGCCCGACCGAGGGTACAATGCCGCCGTACGACCGTTCGGTCGTGCTCGGGCCCGCCCGCCCGCGCGAGGTCGCGCACGAGATGCAGCGGCTGCTCGGGAACGTCTGCGATGTGGCCGTCGTCGACATCAACGACCTCGGCGGCAACATCCTCGGCTCGACGCTGGAGAAGGCCGAGGAGAAGCGACTCGTCGCGATCCTCAAGGACAACCCGCTCGGCCAGGGCACGGAGTCCACGCCGATGGGCGTCATCCGCCCGGCCTGACCCGCCGCGAGAACCACGAAGAGGGCCGCCCGTCGTCGCGACAGGCGGCCCTCTTCGCGGCGCTCAGAATTTGATGGCGGCCTGGTAGCGGGGCTTGTGGCCGATGCGGATGCCCGAGACGCTGGGCTTGTTCTCGTACACCCCGGCGCCCCAGTTGCCCTCGACGAGCACGGGGCCGTCCGGGCCGACCACGATGTCCCAGCCGACGTACTGCACCTGCGGCACCACGCGGGCGACCTGGTCGACGAACGCCTTGACCTCGTCGATCAGCGGCAGCTGGAAGTCGGCGATGCGGAAGCCGGAATCGGGGTGCAGCTCGTGCACATGCCCGTGCGAGTCGTAGCCGGCGCTGACCGCGTGGCCGTCGTCGTCGAGCATCGTGTAGAAGCCGCCGAACGACATCTGGTCGCTGACTTCGCCGCGGCCGAACTTCTGCGCCATCGCCAGGATGTGCGTGGTCGTGCCGTCGAAGAACGCGGTCACCCGGGTGGTGTTGACGGTGCCGGGGCAGACCGCCGCGAGATCGGGGTGCTGCTTGATGACCTCTTCGACGAGCAGACGGCCCTGGCCGAGCAGGTCGGCGTGGAAGGCGTTCCAGTCGGTGACGTCGGCGGCGTGGTAGCGGAACACGCCGGATCCGGCCTGTCCCATCGGGGTCTTCACGATGACGGTGCCCAAGCGCTCGACGAACGCACGCAGCTCGTCGGCGTTGCCGGGCTTCACCACCATCCACTCACGACGGAGGAAGTCGCTGAACGTCTCGTCGAACTCGATCTTGTCGTGGAACAGGTGCCGGTAGTCGGGGTGCGCGTAGCGCTCCGAGATCTGGTTCGACACGGGGTGGGTCATGTAGGTGGCGCGCTCGGCGCGGTTCAGGATCGCGAAGTCGTAATCGATGTAGTCCTGGAAGCCCACGTTGTGCCGGCCCGCGGACCACAGCATGTCCACCACGACGGCGGGGACGGCCTTGCCGTGCTGCGCCGACGCCTCCCTGGCGCGCTCGATCACGGAGCCGACGTTGATGCGACGGGCGCGTTCGGCGAGGTAGCCGAGACGGGAGGTGAGGCCGAGGCCGTTCGAGGGCATGCTTACTCCGGGTAGGGAATCAGGGAACCGGTCCATTCTAGGCGGGCGCGCCTCCGAGACCCCCGGGCGCGCGCCACGGCACGGGTCCGGTCCGACCCGCGCCGGTAGGCTGGAACGATGACCGAGCCGCCTGCCACCGTCGTGCGCAGCGCGCTGCTGCGGTCCCGGATCTCCCGCTCGGCACTCGCGACCGGAGCGGCCAGGGCGGTCGCTGCGGGCGGTCCCGGGACGGCGGATCTGCGTCGTGATGCATGGGGGCACGGCCTGCTCGAGGTCGCGCGCGCCGTGATGGCGGCGGGCGCCCGCGCGGTGCGCGTGGATGGCGAGGACGAGGTCGCGCTGCTGCAGACGGAGGGCATCGCCGCCTCCTGCGATGCGGTGCCGGACCTCGATCCGCTGCTGTTGTACGGGCTGCCGGGCGCGGACGGCGTGCTCGCCGGTGCGCCCGCGATGCGGCTGGTCGGCCGCGTGCTCTCGACCAAGGACATCGCCGCGGGCGGTGGGGTCTCCTACGGCTACCTCCATCGCGCCGCGCACGACTCGCGCCTGGCGCTGATCACCGGCGGCTACGCACAGGGCGTGGTGCGGGCGCTCGGCAGCGGGATCTCGGTCGAGATCGGCGGGGTGGTGCATCCCGTGGTCGGGCGGATCGCGATGGACGTCTGCGTGGCCGACATCGGATCCGCGGAGGTCGCGCTCGGCGTCGAGGCCACCTATTTCGGCGGCGGCGGCCCGCAGTCGGGCGCCGTCGCGGACTGGGCGCGGATCACGGGCATGACCGCCGGCGAGCTGGTCGCGGTCGCGGGTCTGCGGACGGAGCGGGCGTGGGAGGCATGATCGGGCCCGTGCTGCGGGCCGACGAGACGGTGCTGCGCGCGAACATCGCCGCCGTGACCGCACGGGTGGACCCGGCCGTGCTGATGATGGTCGTCAAGGACGACGGCTACGGGCTCGGCGCGGCGTGGTCGGCGCGGGTCGCCGTCGCCGCCGGGGTCGGCTGGATCGGCACCTATGACATCCCGACCGCGGTGCGGCTGCGCGCCGAAGTGGGAGCGGGTCCTCGGCTGTTCGCCTGGGTCACGTCCGAGGACGCGGAGATCGACGCCGCACTGCGGGCCGGGATCGACCTCGGCGTCGGGACCAGGGACTATCTGACGCGCGTCATCGCGCGGGCGTCGGCGCTCGGCGCGCGGGCGAGGATCCACCTCAAGGTCGACACCGGGTTGCACCGCAACGGCCTCTCCGCCGAGGAGTGGGACGAGGCGGTCGGGTTCTCCCTGCGCGCCCAGGCTCTCGGGCAGGCGGAGCTGGCCGGCGCCTGGAGCCATCTCGCCGAGGCGAGCGACGAGGAGGACGATCTCGCCCAGGCGCGCTTCCTGGCCGCCGTGCGGCGCGCGCGGGACTTCGGCGCCGAACTTCCGTATGTGCACCTCACCGCGTCCGCCGCCACCTGGGCGCGTCCGGAACTGCGCGGGAGCCTGGTGCGGGTGGGGGCGTTCTGCTACGGCGTGCGCTCAGCGGACGGTCCCGAGCTGCCCGGCATCGTGCCGGCCGCCGAACTCACGGCGACCGTGCTGGGGATCGATGGTGACGAGGTCGTCGCCGGGATCGGATCCTTCGACGGGCTGCCGTCGACGCTCGGCGGGCGCGTGCAGGTGGGCACGCCCGCCGGGCCGAGGACGCTGCGCTCCGTGCAGCTCGACACCGTGCGGGTGGCGGCCTGGGACGGCGCCGCTGTCGGCGACGAGGTCGTGCTGTTCGGCCGGGGCGGATCCGGCGAGTCGTCGCCGACGACCCTCGCCGAGGAGATCGGCACCGTCGGCGAGGAGATCCTCTGCCGGCTCACCGCGCACGTCCGCCGCGAGTACCGCTGAGCCGGCTCTCGCCCGGAGCACGAGAACGCCCGGAGCACGAGAACGCCCGGCGTCGCAGGACGCCGGGCGTATCGGTGTGATGGTTTCTGGGGGCCTCAGGAGTCGAGGAGACGCGAGGTCTCGTCGTGCCAGCTCGTCGCTACCGCGCGGAGCTTCTCCTCATACTTGCGGCCGTGATGGGCGCAGTAGAGCAGCTCGTGTCCGTTGACCACGGCGGCGATGTAGGCCTGCGCACCGCAGGCATCGCATCGGTCCATCGCAGTGAGGTGGCGGATGACGGTGGTGTCCCGTTCGGTCGTCGCGTTCATCTCGATGCCTCCTTGGTGATTCGGGTCTGCGGCAAGGTGTACTAAATACAACCACGCCGACCTGGGAGTCATGCCCGCGCGACGGCGTGTTTCGCTCAGCGCGTACGCGACCCGCCCCAGTCCGTTCCGCGCTAGGAGTGTCGCCGCCCCCGTGTCTGTGGCGCTCGATACGATTGAGGATTGTGACAGCCGAGTACTCCGCCCACCACCTCCAGGTCCTCGAGGGTCTCGAAGCCGTCCGCAAACGACCCGGCATGTACATCGGCTCGAACGGGTCTCCGGGGCTCATGCACTGTCTCTGGGAGATCATCGACAATGCCGTCGACGAGGCGGTCGACGGCAACGGCTCGAAGATCGACGTCATGCTGCACCCGGACGGCAGCGTCGAGGTGCACGACCGCGGACGCGGCATCCCGGTCGACGTCGAGCCCCGCACCGGCCTCACGGGCGTCGAGGTGGTCTTCACCAAGCTGCACGCCGGCGGCAAGTTCGGCGGCGGATCCTATGCCGCCTCCGGCGGCCTGCACGGTGTCGGAGCCTCGGTCGTGAACGCGCTCTCGGAGCGGCTCGACGTCGAGGTCGATCGCGG
Source organism: Microbacterium panaciterrae (assembly GCF_039541635.1). Lineage (NCBI taxonomy): Bacteria > Bacillati > Actinomycetota > Actinomycetes > Micrococcales > Microbacteriaceae > Microbacterium > Microbacterium panaciterrae. Next base: position 322,558 of record NZ_BAABGP010000008.1, on the reverse strand, counting down.
CGGCAAGATCTACGCGATGTCGTTCCACCGCGGCGAGCCGGGCCTGTTCGCGGACGACGGCGAGAAGCGCCCCGACGCGCCGTTCACGCCGTTTCAGGACAACAGCGAGCTGCGTGTCATCGGGAAGGCGCCGCGCGGGGTCACCGGCACGCGGATCCGCTACTGGTCCGACCGCCAGATCTTCACCAAGGACGCCACGTTCCAGCTCGCGGAGCTGGAGACGCGGGCGCGTCAGACCGCGTTCCTCGTGCCCGGTCTCGAGCTGGTCGTCCATGACGGCCGCGCCTCGGCCGACTCGGCGACCGGCGACGGGAACCAGACCTCGTACCGCTACGAGGGCGGCATCTCCGAGTTCGTGGAGTACCTCGCCGCCGACGCCCCGGTGACCGACACCTGGCGGGTGCAGGGGCAGGGGACCTTCACCGAGACGGTTCCCGTGCTGCAGGCCGACGGCCACATGGTCGCGACCGAGGTGGAGCGCGTGTGCGCCGTGGACATCGCGTTGCGCTGGGGCACCGGCTACGAGACCACGACCCGGTCGTTCGTGAACATCATCGCGACGCCCAAGGGCGGCACGCATCAGCAGGGCTTCGAACAGGAGCTGCTGAAGGTGCTGCGCGCCCAGGTCGAGCAGAACGCGCGGCGGCTGAAGGTCGGCAGCGACAAGCTCGAGAAGGACGACGTGCTGGCCGGGCTCACCGCGGTCCTGACGGTCAACGTCCCCGAGCCGCAGTTCGAGGGACAGACCAAGGAGGTGCTGGGCACCCCGGCGGTGCGGCAGATCGTGGCGCAGGTGCTCCGCAAGGATCTGGGTGAGCGGTTCAGCTCCACCAAGCGCGACGACAAGAGCCAGGCCACGCAGCTGCTGGACAAGATCGTGGCCGAGATGAAGGCCCGCGTCTCCGCCCGTGCGCACAAGGAGACGCAGCGCCGCAAGAACGCCCTGGAATCCTCGTCCCTGCCGGCCAAGCTCGTGGACTGCCGCTCCACCGACATCGCGCAGACCGAGCTGTTCATCGTGGAGGGGGACTCCGCCCTCGGCACGGCGAAGCATGCGCGCACCAGCGAGTATCAGGCGCTGCTGCCGATCCGCGGCAAGATCCTGAACGTGCAGAAGGCGTCGATCAGCGACATGCTCTCGAACGCCGAGTGCGCGTCGATCATCCAGGTGATCGGCGCCGGATCTGGCCGCTCGTTCGATCTCTCCGCGGCGCGCTACGGCAAGGTCATCCTGATGAGCGACGCGGATGTCGACGGCGCCCACATCCGCACGCTTCTGCTGACGCTGTTCTTCCGGTACATGCGTCCGCTCATCGAGGACGGCCGCGTGTTCGCCGCCGTCCCGCCGCTGCACCGGGTGATCGTGATGAATCCGGGCTCCAAGCCCAACGAGACGATCTACACGTACAGCGAGAAGGAGCTGCACACGCTGCTCGCGAAGCTGCGCAAGCAGAACAAGCGCTGGCATGAGCCGATCCAGCGCTACAAGGGTCTCGGAGAGATGGATGCCGAACAGCTCGCCACGACGACGATGGACCGGTCCGGCCGGCTGCTGCGCCGGGTCCGGATGGAGGATGCGGAAGTCGCGGGTCGCGTGTTCGAGCTGCTGATGGGCAACGAGGTCGCCCCTCGTCGCGAGTTCATCATCGACTCCTCGGATCGGCTCGCCCGCGAGGCCATCGACGCGTGACTGCGGCGCTCCCGCGTGGCGTCGCCCTGCGTGCGGCCACCATGGACGATGTCGACGTCATCGCCGCGCTCAAGGAGCGGGTGCTGCGGCGCGACCTCGAACCGCTGGTGGGGTGGGATCCGGAGCGCTCTCGTGCCCGCATCGTCGAGCACTTCTCCCCGCTGCACACCCGCATGATCGTGATCGACGCGGAGGTCGCCGGAACGATCACGCTGCGGCGCGACTCTGACGCGCTGTGGCTGGAGATGTTTTATCTCGACGAGGTGTATCAGGGCAGGGGGATCGGATCCGCGATCCTGCGCGCTGTTCTCGCCGAGGTCGACGACGATCGCGCGCTGCGGCTGCAGGTGCTCGTCGGATCCGCCGCGCGGCGTCTGTACGAGCGGCACGGGTTCGTCGTCGAGCACGACGACGGGGTGGACATCTGGATGCGCCGTGGCCCTGGCTGGACTTCTCCGTCCGCATCGGGCGACTGACCCAGCCGGCGCGCGCGGGTCACGCGCCCAGCACGCCGCCGATCGAGCCGATCACGCCGTCGATCGGCTGCCCGGAGCCGTCCCGCTTCGCGCCGGTGTCTGGCAGCGTCCGCGCGGAACCGTCGGGGCCGACCGCGAGGGCCGGCAGGGCGCCCACCCAGGCGAGCGTGAGGCGATCCTCGCCCTTCAGGAACGCGTGCGCCCTGACGCCGCCGGTGGCGCGCCCCTTGCCGGGGAACTCCGCGAAGTGCGAAGACTTCGCGCGTCCCGCGTCCGTGCCGGCGAGAATGCCTGAGGCGCCGGAGACCGTGACGACGACGGCATCCTCCTCCTGCGCGAGCACCGAGAACGCGATGACCTCCGCCTTGGCGCCGAGCTTCATTCCGGCCATGCCGCCGGCGGGGGCGCCCTGAGGCCGCACCGCGGAGGCGGAGAAGTGCAGCAGCTGGGCGTCGCTGGCGACGAACACCAGCTCGGTGTCGTCGGGTGCGGCGGCGGCTCCGACGACCGCGTCGCCGGGCTTCAGGCCGATGATCTCCAGCTCGGGCCGCACCGCCAGCGTCGAGGGGACGACGCGCTTCACGATGCCGGTGCGGGTGCCGAGCGCGAGTGGCGTGTCGTCGTCGAACCGGATCAGCGTCAGGATCCGCTCGCTCCGATCGAGCAGCCCGACATAGTCGTGCAGCGGCACCCCCGCGGCCAGATGCACGGAGGCGGGCGGGACCGAGGGCAGATCCATCGCGGTGAACCGCAGCACCCGTCCCGCGGAGGTGACCGCGCCGATCTCGGTGCGCGTGGTGGTGGCGAGCGTCGCGAGCACGGCGTCGTGCTTGCTGCGGCGCGGGGCGGGGGAGAGGTCCTGTCCGGGCTCCAGGTCCACGCGCACGGCCCGGCCGGTGGTGGACAGCACGACCACGGTCGGCGCGTCGGCGATCTGCAGATCGACGGGACCCTTGCTCGCGCGCGGCTTGGGCGGGGCGGCGTTCAGCAGCAGGGTGCGCCGCGGCGTGCCGTATGCCTCGGCGGCCGCGTCGAGCTCGGTCGCGACCTGCGCGCGCAGCAGGGCCTCGCTGCCGAGCAGCTCCCGCAGCGCGGCGATCTCGGCCAGCAGCGCGTCGCGCTCGGTCTCGAGCTCGATCCGGGAGAACTTCGTCAGTCGCCGCAGGCGCAGCTCGAGGATGTACTCGGCCTGCCGCTCGCTGAGATCGAAGACGCTCTGCAGACGGGCACGCGCCTGCTCGGAGTCGTCGGAGGACCGGATGACCTGGATGACCTCGTCGATGTCGAGGATCGCGATGAGCAGACCCTCGACCAGGTGCAGTCGCTCTTCGCGGCGGGCCAGGCGGAAGCGGCTGCGCCGGGTGACGACCTCGAGGCGGTGCTGCACGTAGACGCTGAGCAGCTCCTTCAGGCCGAGCGTGCGGGGCTGCCCGCCGACGAGCGCGACGTTGTTGATGCTGAAGGAGTCCTCCAGCGGCGTGAGCCGGTACAGCTGCTCGAGCACGGCGTTCGGGTCGAAGCCGTTCTTGATGCCGATCTGGATCCGCATGCCGTGATTGCGGTCGGTGAGGTCGTTGACGTCGCTGATGCCCTGCAGCTTCTTGGCCTGCACGGCGTCGCGGATCTTCTCGATCACGCGTTCCGGGCCGACCATGTACGGCAGCTCGGTGACGATGATGCCGGTGCGGCGGGGCCCGAGCGGTTCGATCGAGACCTTGCCGCGCACCTTGAACGCGCCGCGTCCGTTCGCGTAGGCGTCGCGCACCCCGTCCAGGCCCATCAGGATGCCCCCGGACGGGAAGTCTGGACCGGGGACGAACTCCATGAGCTCTTCTGTCGTGGCTTCGGGGTGCTCCAGCAGATGGATCGCCGCGGCGATGACCTCCAGGAGGTTGTGCGGGGCCATGTTCGTGGCCATGCCGACCGCGATACCGCTGGCGCCGTTCACGAGCAGGTTCGGGAACGCGGCCGGCAGCACGGACGGCTGCTGGAACTGGCCGTCGTAGTTGGGGACGAAATCGACGACGTCCTCGTCCAGGCTCTCCGTCAGGGCGAGCGCGGACGGGGCGAGGCGCGCCTCGGTGTACCGCGACGCGGCGGGCCCGTCGTCGAGCGATCCGAAGTTGCCGTGCCCGTCGACGAGGGGCAGACGCAGCGCGAACGGCTGGGCGAGACGCACCAGCGCGTCGTAGATGGCGGAGTCGCCGTGCGGGTGGAGCTTGCCCATCACGTCGCCGACGACGCGCGCGCTCTTCACGTGTCCGCGGTCCGGGCGCAGGCCCATCTCCGACATCTGGTACAGGATCCGGCGCTGCACCGGCTTCAACCCGTCCCTGGCATCGGGGATGGCACGGGAGTAGATCACGGAATACGCGTACTCGAGGTACGAGCCCTGCATCTCGCTCGTGAGGTCGATGTCCTCGATGTGCTCATCGATCGGCTCGGACGGCGTGGTGCGGGGCATCGGCTTCCTGCGGTGTTCGGGGGCCGGCGGAGGGCTTCTCGACGCCGGTTCCGTGCCGGTCCCTGTGCGAGACTGGCGTGGATGAGCCTCATGCTACCGGCGATCCCGCCGTCTTCCCGGAGCATCACCGGGGTGGCGCACGACCTGTTCGGGGCCCTCGACGGCTCCGCGGAGTCGCTGAAGCCCGCCCGCTCCGCCGTGCTCTGCGTGATCGACGGTCTCGGCGCGATCCAGCTGCGCGGACACGCCGGCCACGCCCGCCGCCTCGCCGGGGCGATGGCGAAGAAGGACGTGATCTCCAGCGTCTTCCCGTCCACGACCGCGGCAGCGCTCACCAGCCTGCTGACGGGCGCCGATCCGGGACGGCACGGCCTCGTCGGCTATCAGGTCAGGGATCCGCAGAGCGGCGTGCTGGTCAATCAGCTGTCCGGCTGGGAGCAGGCGGGGGCGGATCCGTCCGCCTGGCAGACCGAGCCGACGATCTTCGAACGGGCGATCGCACAGGGAAGGCCCGCATTCGCCGTAGGGCTGCCCGAATACGCGCACAGCGGATTCTCTGCGGCCACGCTGCGCGGCGCGCAGTTCCGCTCCGCCCGCACGGCCGCGGACCGGGTCGCCCTCGCGCTGTCATTGGCGGAGGAGCACGACGGCGCGCTCGTGTACTGCTATCTGCCCGAGGTCGACAAGGCGGGCCACAAGCACGGCGTCGCCTCCGCCGAGTGGGTCGCGGCGCTCGAGGGCCTGGACGCCGCGATGCCCGCCACGACGCCGGCGGGCGTCGGGATGATCGTCACCGCGGACCACGGCATGGTTGACGTGCCACGATCACGGCATCTCGTCGTCGACGAGCACAGTCCGCTGCAGCAGGGCATCGCGGCCATCGCGGGGGAGCCGCGCATGCTGCACGTCTATCTGGACGAGCCCGCGCAGGTGGATGACGTCGCCGCGGTGTGGCGGCGCGAGACGGAGGGCGCGGCCGACGTGCTCACCCGCGAGCAGGCAGTGCAGAGCCACCTGTTCGGCGCGGAGGTCACTGCGGAGGCGGAAGCACGCATCGGCGATCTGGTGGTGCCTGCGCGTGGCCTCTGGGCGCTGTACGACGGCGCGGCGGCGGATCAGCGCGCCCAGGACATGATCGGTCAGCACGGCTCGCTCAGCCCCGAGGAACTGCGGGTCCCGCTGCTGCGGTTCGGCGCCTTCGCGCACTGACGCGGCTTCGGACCGGGGCGGTGTCAGTCGTCGCTGCGGGCGCCGAACACGATCTCGTCCCACGAAGGCATCTCGCGCCGGCGCCGGCGCGGTCCGCCGTCCTGCTCGGCAGGGGCGGTCCGCGTCTCGTCTTCCGGCTCCGCTGTTCGATCGGGCTCGTAGCCCGGCTCCAGTGCCTCGAAGAGCGCAAGGGGACGCGCGTCCGCCGGTTCCTCCTCGAGCGAGGGGCGCGCCTCGCGCTGCCCGCGGCGGCGCCGCAGCGCCTCCAGCAGGTCCGCCGTGTCCGAGGGGGTGGACGGCGCGAACGCGGCGCTGCGCGTGGCCGCCTCCTGCGCGTTCGAGGACGACTGCGGATGGCGGGCGGATCGCGGCTCTGCGGCGTCTGCGACGGCCTCGTCGTCGGCGGAGGCCTCGGTCTCGGCGGGGGCGGGCACCAGGCGGGGACCGAAGGCGCCGGAGTCGAAACGGGTCTCGTCCTTGTACGGCGACGGACGATCCTTGTCGAGGGCCCGCAGCCGGGGGATGAGTCCGTCCGGGAGCGAGCCCTGTCGCGACAGCTGCGTCGCATCGGCGTTGATCGGGGACAGCGCGCTGCGCCGCGGATCGAATCCCCACCGCGCGTCGTGATCGACGTCGTTGGCGCGGAACTCGAGCTTGATGATCCAGCCGGACTCGTCCTTCCAGGCGGCCCAGCGTTCGCTCTCGGCGGCGAGCTCTGCGAGCTTCGCGCGGATGGCGACGCCGAAGGTCGGCTGCGCGTCGGGCTCGACCTCGCTGCCGATCAGCACCGGCACGGCGAGGGCCTGGCCGACGATGTGCTCGCGCTCGGCGAGCACGGGCCCCTCGAACCGCTCCACCACGGCGCGGCTCACTCCGAGCAGTTCGGCGACGTCGGGGGCGGACATGCCAGCCCTGATCTGCGCCTGGATCTCGCGGGGGCTCGCGGCCAGCGGAGGTGCTTTCTCCTCGCGTCCCGCCTTGGCCCGGCGCAACTGGTCGCGCAGCACTTCGTCGATGGGGAGGGCGAAGCGCTCTCCCGCCTCGGTGGCGAGGACGAGGAGGTCGTCTTCGGCGCCGACGATCGTGACGTGTTCCATGGCTTCAGCCCCTCAAAATGGGTGTTTGATCATGGTGTCACGGGGTGGGCGACGGGCCCGGGAATAACGTGGGCGCGCCGTGAGTTCGATCCCGCGGAAGAGTGGCATTTGCCAAACGCGCGCGCGTCATGCAAACTATGGGCCGCCGAACACCCCCGGCGCCCGCCACTCGCAGGATGAAAGTGGAGATCCACCCCATGGCAACCGATTACGACGCCCCGCGCAAGAGCGACGACGAGAGCGAGTCCATCGAGGCTCTCAAGGAGCGCGTCCCGGACAAGATGTCGGGTTCGATCGATGTCGAGGATTCGGACAACCCGGGCGGATTCGATCTTCCCGGAGCCGACCTCTCCGACGTCGAGCTCGACGTCGTCGTGCTGCCTCCGCAGGAGGACGAGTTCACCTGTGTGAGCTGCTTTCTCGTGAAGCACCGTTCGCAGCTCGACCACGAAGACGCGACAGGCCCGATCTGCAAGGAATGCGCCGCCTGACGCCGAAGACGCGCTCTACGCGCCCGGACCGGTTTCGGTCCTGGGCGCGTTCTGCGTCTGCGGGCCGAATGTGGCCCGCCGCACAATGCTCAGGCGTCGACGCCGGCGGAGAGCCGCGCGGCGGAGATCGCCGCAGCCAGCCGGTCGGGCGTGCGCGACGAGATCGTCCAGCTGGGCGCGGGATCGTTCGGATCCGTGTTCGGGACGATGACGATCCCGTCGATGCCACCGCGGATGAGATGCCAGCCGCGGGCGGGCAGGCCGGGGCCGCGAGCCTGGCGCGCCTCGTCGCCCGTGCGCACCTGGGGATCGCCGAGCCAGGTGGCGTCGATCCAGGCGCGGCCGGCGCGCAGCTCGCGTCCCTCGACGAGGACCCGCGGGGATCCGAACACCATCAGTGCGATGATCGCGATCGTGGCGGCGCCGCCGATGATCAGCGCGATGCCCGACCCTGCCGGGACGAAGACCAGAGACAGCATGGGTCCGCCGAGCGCGGCGGCGAGGAACAGCCACAGGCTCGGGGCGAGTCGCTCGCGATAGCGGGGGCGGGGTTCGCCGGCTGCGTTCTGCATTAGCCTCTTTCCGTGACCGATTCCGTGGATGTTCCCATTATCGCGCCCGAGCTTCCCGCGTACGCGCACCCGGGCGACGCGGGAGCCGATCTGATCTCGACCGAGTCGGTCCGCCTCGAGCCGGGGCAGCGCGCCCTGATCGGCACCGGCGTGCGCATCGCCCTGCCGGACGGATATGTGGCGTTCGTCGTGCCGCGCAGCGGGCTCGCGGCCAAGCACGGCATCACCGTCGTCAACTCGCCCGGCACCGTCGATGCCGGCTATCGCGGCGAGATCAGAGTGAGTCTTCTGAACACCGACAGCAACGCGGCGTACGATGTCGCGGTCGGTGATCGAATCGCACAGCTGATCGTCATGCCCGTCACCCGAGCCCGGTTCATCCCGGTCGAGGCGCTGGACGAGAGCGATCGAGGAGCGGGCGGATTCGGATCCACCGGCTACCAGACGCAGAGCGCGGCCCGCGGGGAGACACCCGAAGCTCCCGCAGCACAGGGCCGGGCGAGGATCGAGGAGAACGCATGAGTGACGACAGCACGTCGGAGCACGAGCAGATCGAGGAGACCCCCGACGCGGGGCTTCACGATCGTGCCGTGGACGGCCCGTTCGATGAGAGCGAGGCGAATCCGGTCCGCCCGTACATCGATCTCGGCGCGATCAAGATCCTGCCGCGTGAGGGGCTGAACCTGCGGCTGGAGGTCGAGGAGCAGACGCAGCGCATCGTCGCGGTCGGTCTCGACTACGCCGACTCCACGCTCCAGGTGCAGCCCTTCGCGGCGCCGCGCACGAGCGGTCTGTGGGAGGAGACCCGGGCGCAGATCCAGGAGCAGATCACGCAGCAGGGCGGTCGGGTCCAGGAACGCGACGGCGCCCTCGGCGCCGAGCTGCTCGCGGAGATCCCCGCCGTGGCCGGGGACGCCGCGACCACGCGACTTGCGCGATTCGTGGGCGTGGACGGGCCGCGCTGGTTCCTGCGCGGCGTGATCGGCGGGGCGGCTGCGGCCGATGCCGAGGCGGCCGCGGCCGTGGAGGACCTCTTCCGCTCGATCGTGGTCGTGCGCGGCGGTGCGCCGATGCCGCCCCGTGACCTCATCCCGCTGCGGATGCCGTCCGCGCCCGGCACTGCGTGAGCACTCCGGAGATGCCGGCCTCGGACCCGGTCGAGCCAGCGGCGCGAGATGAACGCACGGCGAAGTATGCGCCGCCGCCCGCGTCCGACGCCGAGAGGTCCGCGGAGCCGACTCTTGCCGAAGCGATCGGCACATCGCTCGGGTCCGCGGCGCGCCGCGCGGGAATCGATCCCGATGCCCAGCTCTCCACAGGTGCGATGGTCTGGCAGGTCATCGGCGGATGGCGGGGGATTCTCGAGTCGACCCTCCCACTTCTCGCGTTCGTGATCACGTTCACCGCGACCCGCAATCTTGTTCTCGGTCTTGCTCTGTCGGTGGGGCTCGCGGCGGTCTTTACGTCAATTCGCTTGCTGATGAAGTCGCCACCCGTGGCCGCCCTCTCCGGTCTGATCGCCGCTGTCGTCGCGGCGGGCCTGCCGCTGTTCACGGGGCGCGCCGAGGACCAATTCGTCATCGGATTCATCACGAACATCGCTTACGGCGCGGCGTTCCTGATCTCGGCGCTCGTCAGATGGCCGCTGATCGGCATAGTCGTCGGCTTCCTCACGGGGGAGGGATTGGCGTGGCGCGATGCACCTCGCAAGCGCCGCGCCTACTTCTGGTTGTCGGTCGCATGGGCCGGGCTGTTCCTGGCGCGGCTCTGTGTTCAGCTCCCGTTCTACTTCGCGGGGGACGTTGCGTCGCTCGGTACGGTGAAGATCCTGATGGGGATCCCGTTCTTCGCGCTCCTGCTCGCACTCACCTGGATCGTCGCGCGCAGGCTCAATCCCTCCGGATCGAATGCTGGAGCTCCCGCGAGTGAGGACGACCAGGCCCCCTGAACGTGTTAGATTTATCTTGACGTCAAGATAAATCGACACCTTTCGCTCGGCTGTCGCGAAGAGCAGACTGGTAAGGCCCGCCTTGCTAGCCGCGCAGGGTCGCAGCCGAGCAAGATGGAGTCGCCTGTCGCTTCCATCCGATCAGAAGGAGACGGATCCGTGTCCACGGTGAACAGCTTCGGTGCGAAGAGCACCCTGACAGTCGGCAGCACCGACTACGAGATCTTCCGGATCGGCACGGTCGAGGGTTTCGAGAAGCTCCCCTTCAGCCTCAAGGTCCTCCTGGAGAACCTGCTTCGCACCGAGGACGGCGCGAACGTGACGAAGGCGCAGATCGAGGCTCTCGGATCCTGGGATCCGTCGGCGCAGCCCGACACGGAGATCCAGTTCACGCCGGCGCGCGTGATCATGCAGGACTTCACCGGCGTGCCCTGCATCGTCGATCTCGCCACGATGCGCGAGGCGGTCACCGCCCTCGGCGGCGACCCGAAGAAGATCAACCCGCTCTCACCCGCCGAGATGGTCATCGACCACTCGGTCATCGCCGACCTGTTCGGCCGCCCGGACGCGATCGAGCGCAATGTCGAGATCGAATACGAGCGCAACGGCGAGCGCTACCAGTTCCTGCGCTGGGGCCAGACGGCGTTCGACGACTTCAAGGTCGTCCCGCCGGGGACCGGCATCGTGCACCAGGTGAACATCGAGCACCTGGCGAAGGTCATCTACGACCGGGACGTCAACGGCGTGCTTCGCGCCTACCCCGACACCTGCGTCGGCACCGACTCGCACACGACCATGGTCAACGGCCTGGGCGTGCTCGGCTGGGGCGTCGGCGGCATCGAGGCCGAGGCCGCGATGCTCGGTCAGCCCGTCTCCATGCTGATCCCGCGCGTCGTCGGATTCAAGCTGACCGGTGCGATCCCGGCCGCCGTCACCGCCACCGATGTCGTGCTGACGATCACCGAGCTGCTCCGCCAGCACGGCGTGGTCGGCAAGTTCGTCGAGTTCTACGGCGAGGGCGTGGCGTCGGTGCCGCTGGCCAACCGCGCCACGATCGGCAACATGTCCCCGGAGTTCGGGTCGACCGCCGCGATCTTCCCGATCGACGACGTCACGCTCGAGTACCTGCGCCTGACCGGGCGCGACGAGCAGGCCGTGGCGCTCGTGGAGGCGTACGCCAAGGAGCAGGGGCTCTGGCACGACGCCGCCAACGAGCCGCACTTCAGCGAGTACCTCGAGCTCGATCTGTCCACCGTCGTCCCGTCCATCGCCGGGCCGAAGCGCCCGCAGGACCGGATCCTGCTGTCCGAGTCGAAGGCGCAGTTCGAGAAGGACATCCTGAGCTACGCCACCGGCCCGATCGACATCAACGACTCCGGCACGTTCCCGGCCTCGGATCCCGGATCCGTGCCCGGCGAGGAGGTCGAGACCAACGAGATCCCGACGCTCACCTCGGGCTCGCCGAGGGCCGCATCCAACCCGGTGAAGGTCAAGACCCCGGACGGTCAGAAGTACATCCTCGACAACGGCGCGGTCACGCTCGCGGCGATCACGTCGTGCACCAACACGTCGAACCCCTCGGTCATGATCGCGGCCGGTCTTCTCGCCCGCAAGGCGCGGGAGAAGGGCCTGAAGCAGAAGCCGTGGGTGAAGACCACGCTCGGCCCCGGCTCGAAGGTCGTCACCGACTACTACGAGAAGTCGGGCCTCGACAAGGATCTCGAGGGTCTCGGCTTCTACACCGTCGGCTACGGCTGCACGATCTGCATCGGAAACTCCGGTCCGCTGATCGAAGAGGTGTCCGCGGCGGTCAACGAGCACGATCTCGCCGTCACGGCGGTGCTCTCGGGCAACCGCAACTTCGAGGGCCGGATCAGCCCCGACGTCAAGATGAACTACCTCGCCAGCCCCCCGCTGGTCGTGGCCTACGCGCTGGCCGGGTCGATGAACTTCGACTTCGAGACGCAGCCGCTCGGCACCGGCACGGACGGCAGCGACGTGTTCCTCAAGGACGTCTGGCCGGACCCCGCCGAGGTGCAGGAGATCATCGACTCGTCGATCTCGCGCGACCAGTTCATCAAGCAGTACGCGACGGTGTTCGACGGCGACGAGCGGTGGACCAGCCTGCCCACGCCGACCGGCCCGATCTTCGAGTGGGACGCCAACTCGACGTACGTGCGCAAGGCCCCGTACTTCGACGGCATGGAGGCCACCCCGGCTCCCGTCGCGGACATCTCCGGCGCCCGCGTGCTGGCGACCCTGGGCGACTCGGTCACCACCGACCACATCTCCCCGGCCGGCAACATCAAGGCGGGCACCCCGGCGGCGCAGTACCTGACCGGGCACGGCGTGGCGCAGAAGGACTTCAACTCCTACGGCTCGCGTCGTGGCAACCACGAGGTGATGATCCGCGGCACGTTCGCGAACATCCGTCTGAAGAACGCGCTCGTCAAGGCGGTCAACAACGGCGAGCAGATCGAGGGCGGCTACACCCGCGACTTCACGCAGGCCGGCGGCCCGCAGGCGTTCATCTTCGACGCCTCGGAGAACTACCAGGCGCAGGGCACCCCGCTGGTGATCTTCGGCGGCAAGGAGTACGGATCCGGATCCTCCCGCGACTGGGCGGCGAAGGGCACCAACCTCCTCGGCGTCAAGGCGGTCATCACCGAGAGCTTCGAGCGCATCCACCGCTCGAACCTGATCGGGATGGGTGTGGTCCCGCTGCAGTTCCCGGCGGGCGAGACCTGGGAGACGCTGGGCCTGGACGGCACCGAGATCGTCTCGATCTCGGGGCTCGAGGAGCTGAACAACGGCACCACGCCGAAGACGGTCAAGGTCACCGCCACCCCGAGCGAGTTCTCGGCCGAGGGCAAGCAGCCGATCGAGTTCGACGCGATCGTCCGCATCGACACCCCCGGAGAAGCCGACTACTACCGCAACGGCGGCATCCTGCAGTACGTGCTGCGTCAAATGGTCAGCTAAATCGAGTGAGCTTGAGCGCCCCGGCTGGGATCACCTGGCCGGGGCGCTCGTGCGTCTAGGGCACCTCTGCGACAGACGCAGGAGTGCCCAGCCTGTGGACAACTGTCTAGGGAAACTGACCGATTTGAACACCTTCGTTAGACGCATATACAAACCGGTCGGTGGCGGCGCACGATGGGGCCATGGAAACGAACACACTGCCCCAGCCCGCACCCGCCTACGTCTCCGGACTCATGGATCTGGCCGTTCGCCACGGCCTCCGCCCGTCCGCCATCCTCAGCGTCGCCATGCTCGATCTGAGCAGCCGCCACGAGCCCGGCCTGCTCACTACCGAGCCCGGTGTGGTGTGGGAGTCCTACTTGGGCCAGTGCGGCGCTCACGCGGCTATCTCGCGCGGCGCGCACGGGCTCCAGCTCATCGTCACGACTGACCTTGAAGGCGTGCTCTTGACCGGTGCGGAAGCGTCCGATCTGGCGGAGACAGTCGTGCGGGAGCTCCCCGGCTGGCTCGACGACGCCGGAGCCGTGCTCGACGCGCTGCGGTCGTAGCCTCCCGGTCGTGTGACAAGCCGCTTCGCAGGTCGTGGCGATGTGTCAAGAATCGGGCCGAATCTTCGCACGTCACCACCCTGCGGCGGCGCGGCTCCAGAGGTCGCCTCGCGCGTAGCTGGGATCCAGCACGGCGGTCACGTCCGCGTCGTTGTACAAGCCAGCAGCACACCAGGCGGCGGGATCCGCGATCTGCCAGCCGCCCGGACGCATGATCGGCGCTACGGGACGATGTGCAGCGCGCACGAGCGGGATTCGGGCCACGGCGGCGCGCACAGCAGCACGACGGCGGCGACGTTCGGCCATCGCGGCGATCTGGCGGGCTCGGTGCTCCGGGTCGGTGTGCCAGCGCGCACGCTCGCGGGCCGCGTCAGCCTCACGCACAGCAGGATCTTGCTGCACGGCGGCGACGCTGGTAGTCACGAGTCCAAGCGCGCTGGCGGGCGGGGTCGGCGTAGGGCATCAGCCGCCCGCCCGCTTCATCCTGCGCCGCTGACGCTCGGACAGCCCGCCCCAGATCCCGAAGCGCTCATCGTGCAGCAGCGCGTACGCCAGACACTCGGCGGCGACGGTGCAGCGCGCGCAGATGGCCTTCGCTGGTGCGGTCGTGCCGCCCTTCAGCGGGAAGAACGCCTCCGGGTCCGTCTCGGCACAGAGCGCGTCCCAGCGCCAATCGCCGGGCTGAAGTGGGGCCAGCGGCCACGGATCCGCGATCATTGGAGCCTCAAACGCGCGATCTTGCGCTGCATCGCATGCGCACCACGACAAGCGGCCTTCGGGCAGGTGGCACGGTTCCCGCGGCCCACAGGCTCCCCGCAAATGGGACAAACAGCGGCAGCGCGGGCAGATCGAGCCTCAATTTCGGCGCGAGCAGTCATGATGAAACCTCCTGGTCAAACCTGGGAAAAGAAACGGATGAGCGCACGCTATTGCTTTCCCGGTATACCGCGTCGCTAATCCACCCCCCGGCACCGGGGGGCTACGGGGTGGGGGGTGTCGCGCCTGTCGCGGGGAGCTGGTCGGGTGCCGGGCGGCTCGTGGTCGGGGTGTCACGAGTTGGGGTGCGGTTCGTGCCACCGCGTGTTGCGTCGTCGTTGCTCTGTCCTCTGCTGGACGCCTGCCTGTCGTTCGGTCGCGCTCTTCATTGAGTGGCAGTTGGTGCACAGCACGACGGCGTTGTCGATGGTGTTGCTCCCACCGCTGGCGTCGTTCACCCAGTGGTCGACCTGTAGAGGAAGATCTTCCCTGCCACACCGCTGGCACCGGCCTTCCGCACGTGCCAGGGCTGCGCGTTTCACGGGGCCAGGGAAGGGCTGATATCCCTCACGGTAGGCGGTCATACGCCTGCCATCCCTTCGTGGCTCCGGCAGAGCGCCATCAGGTTGTCGGTCCCGTACCCGCCGATCTCGTAGGGCGTGAGCGGGCGCACGATGTGAGCCTCAGTGGTGCACCCGCTGTGCTCGCAGAGGAAGCCTGCGCGGATCATCACGGCGCGTTCGCGGACGTGCTGCGGGGTCCAGTCGTCGCCGAACCGGGCCTTGCCCCAGGCTCGGTGCCGGTCGCGGATGGCGACGTACCAGGGGTTGGGGTTCCAGGGCCGGATCTCCCCGGTCTCGGGGTCGTAGTTCACTGGCTCCCCGTCCGGGATGGGGCGGTGCTTCAGGTCGCGCCAGAATCGCGCTGTGCGGGAGAGGTCTTGTTCCTCGGGTTTGAGCCTGGCCATGTCACGCTCCTTCGCTGGAAGCTCGGGGCGGCGCGTAATCCCGGAGGACAGCGAGACGCTTCAAGATGCCAGCCAGTTCGGCATAGTCGTCCCGGAGCCCTTCGTGGTCATGGGCGTCCAGTGCCGATTCCACGAACGTCGGGGACATCTTCGAATACGCCGACCTGGTGTTCATGAGGTTGTGGATCCCCGCGCGGAGCGACTGCACCCGGGCGCGGAGGTGGTGGACGTCGCCCAGAACATGCCTCCCGATCTCCGCGAGGGTCGCGTCGTCGGGCATCTCCTCCGGCTCCGAGTGGAGGGTGGGCATCGTCGGGGTGGTGGTGGGCGTTGTCATGGTGTACTCCTTGTGCTTCGTGTGTTGGTGAGGGTGGGGATCCCCGGGCGGCGGATCCGCATCACACTGCCCGGGGGTGCCGCGGGGCGCTGCTACCTGGCACTAGGGAGCGCCCCACGGCGGTCTGGTGGCTACGGGCCGTTCGGGTGCGTGGCGTCGTTCGCCCAGGCCACGTGCTGCGTGATCTGCGCGTGTGCGCTCGTGACGTTCACGCCGTTGTCACCCGTGGGCTCTCCCACGATGCGGATGGACGTGCCGCACGAGCATGCGACGGTCGTGACGGGTTGACCCCAGGCGGTGGTGCTGCTGGCGTCGGCAATGGCTGCGTGAGTGGTCATGATCTAGTTCCCTTTCCCAAGGCCTGCGGCCCTGCGGTCCCGGTCGTCGGCCCGATCTCGGAGCAGCGCCAACTGCGAGGACTTCGCGCGGATGCTGTCCCGGAGCCCCTGGATCCGATCGGCGGTGCCCTCCACGAACCCGCGCTGCATGCGCTGCTCGGCCTCGGTGGCCTGCTTCGCGATGTCGGCGGCGTTCTCGGCCTCGGCCTTGCGGCGCGCGAAACGCGCGCGGCCCTCGGGTGTCGCCAGCTCGGCGGCGACGGCCTGGCGGTGGGCGCTGGCCATGGCTTCACGCTCCTGCTCCTCGCGCTCCTGGCGCTCCTGGATCGCTCTCGTGAACCCGGACCAGCTGACGTGCTCGATGGTTGGCTGTGTCCCCTGGGGGGATTCGTTGGCAGACATGGTGGTGGTTCCTTTCAGTGGAGGTCGGTGAAGCTGTCGCGGGCTGCGGAGATCGCGGACGTGATGGCATCGCCGACAGCGGAAGCGCTGGCAGCTCCAGCCGCTAGCTGGCGATCGGTCGCGAGCTGGTCGAGATACTTCGACCAGGCGAACGGCTCCAACGGGGAGGGCACCTGCCTGTAGCGCGGCTCGTACATGACGCCGCCGCGCTCGACCTTCCCGCCGACTGAGCCCCGACCGGGGACGGCGAGCTCCAGCGGCACGTACCGGTCGCTCCGTGCGAAGATCTCGCGGTCGAATGCGTTCGCGGCCTGGTAGGCCTCCGCCATCGCGAGCCAGGCCACGAAAACCGCCTGGAGGTCCAGGACGTCCGCGGATGCGACGGCCTGGAGTGCACGGTCCGCGGCGACGATCCGCTCTGCGAGCTTGACCCGCTCGGGGCGCTGATCCTCCAGCGCCTGGAGGGCTGCGGCATCCTCTGCATGGCGGCGCTCGACTACGCGGTCGCGCTTTCGCTGCTCCAGATCGGCTGCGAGCTGCGCGGCCTCCCGGATCTGCTGATCGAGTGAAGGGGTCTTCGTTGCGGTGCTCATGATGCGTTCTCCTTGGTGGTAGAGGTGGGGGTGGTGATGAGGTGACGCTCGGTCATGTGGGCGACGGCAGCGGGTGCCGATGATTCCGCCGACCAGCCGCACGAGCATGTCGCCCGGTGAATGGGCGGGCTGTAGCCGGCGGCGCGCGAGGTACCGGACATCCTCAGGGCTTCCCTGGTGATCTTGTGGCCGGGCCGGTCCGCGAGGTCGGGCGGCGGCTGCGGGACCGAGCGCGTAGGCCGATCATCGGGGAGCGGCTGAGGGCTGACCGGCCTCCCGAACAGGTCGACCAGCTGGTCGTTCATGACTCATCCCAGTCCCACCACGCGGGGGCTGTACCGTCCACCATTGGGACACTCAGGATCAGCAGATTGTCGGACAGCCGGGCAAGTCTCCGGTGCAACTCGGACAGCTGCTTGTGCGTCGGGCCGTTCAGCCGTGCGTCGTAGTCCAGATATGTCTGCTCAATCTGAAGTCGAAGCTCGGAAGTCTCAGCCCTGATTCTGGCGATCTCATTGAGGACGCCGATCCCGACCGTAACCGCGAGGTGGTGCGCCTCTAGGTGTTCGGCAGGTACGCCCGGATGCATGGTGGACAGGTCGGGCTCTTCGGTCGTCGTGGTGCTCGTGGCGATGGTCATGATGTTCTCTCTTCGGTGGTGGGGGTTTCAGTGCGAAGGACGGCGCTCCAGGTGTCAAGAACGCCTTCCAGTCGGGCGAGCGCGGTGGCAAGGTCCGGCGTGGCGATGGCGTTCATCGGGTACTCCGTTCGCGGTCGGCATACCAGGCCTGCGAGCCCTCGGCAGCCTCTCCGGTGTCACGGCGTCCGCATCGGGTGCAGTAGCCGCTGATCGGGTCGAACCGGTGCCCGTGCTCGGTCACGACCGGGGCCGGAGCCTCGACGCGACGACGGCGCGGCCGCACCTCATGGAGCAGTCCTCCTAGCTCGACGTATGCCGGGGAGGTCATGCGATCACCCCGTTCGTCCAGTCGATCTGCTTGCCGGTGAGCGATGCCCTGCGGCGCATGTCCGCGATCTCCTCACGGGTGTAGCGGCTGGCGACATACCAGTGATCGCACTCGGCCTGGAGACGCACGTTCTCGGCCTGGAGGCGACCAACCTCACGCCGGAGGAACAGATAGGTCGCCTCCGAGACGTGGAACCGCTCAGGCACGACGGCGGTCACGATGCACCGCCGTAGGCCGGACAGGTCGCGTCGTGCAAGACCGTCATCACGAACACGCCCTCGTACTGCTCGACCATGCGAAGGTCTGCATCGCAATCGGGACAGGCGTCAGAGTGCTGCGTCGTGCGTCCGAGTAGCTGGCCGAATGCGTTGCGCATCCGGTCCTGTGCCGCGCTCACGATGCCACCTCATTCGAGGTCGGGTCCTGGTCGTGGTCCTGGTCCCCCTTGTAAGGGGGGGGACCAGCCGGACCACTCTCGGACCCATGGGCCGGGACCGGTCCGGGACCATGCGGACCACCGGGACCACCGTCACGCTCTCGAAGCAACCGGAGGGCTGCACCTGCACGAGTTCCGCCCCAGTGCAGTCGATCCTGGACGTCACGCTTGCTCGACGGCGGCGGCACCAGTGCGGCCAGGATCTCCACATCAGAGGTCGGGCGCGCGGTCTGGATCGGAGTCTCAAATCGGTAGGCATTGCCGCCAGGCATAGGGGAGACGACGAAAGACGCGACAACCGGCTCACGTCCCGAAGTGAGTCCACGCAGTGCCCCGTGGCGATCCTTGACGATAGACAGCTGCGCCCGCCCGCCACCCTCCTTCGTGAAAGGCTCCAAGCTGGTCACACGGAGCAGAGCGCCATCGACGGCACGCTTCTTCGCCGCGGACCCGGTAGCGCCGTAGTTGCGGGACTCGACGCCCTTCGCCTCATGATCGATCGCAAGGACGCCTGCGCCGGTACGTGCGAGGGCAGTCAACACCACCCGGTGCACACGCGTGTAGTCGTCGGCATCGTTGCTGTTCGCGCCGTACATCGGCAGCAGCTCTCCGATGGAGTCGAGCACGGCGAACGTCGGACGCCAGTCGGCAGCGTCCTGCACGACGGCGGCGATGGCGTCGGCGTCCTCCGGCGTGGCCATGCGGAATCGATTCGGATCCACCAGGGTGCTCTTCGGGACACCGAACCGGCGAAGACGGTCAAGGATGGCGGGCGCGCCATTGTGATCGAGATCCATCCAGAGCACGGCTCCGCCCGAGAACAGCTCATCTGCAACCATGCCGCCCGCGACGAGCGTCTTGCCCGCCTCGGGCGCGCCCAGCAGCACATTCACGGCACCGAGATAGCAGAGCCGAACGCCATCGGTTCGGACGCCACCGCACGCCGTCTCCGGCGCGGTCAGAGTGCCATCCAGGATCGCGCGCACGTCCACATATTCGGCAGCCGCGACGACGAGCGCGTTCACGAGATCATCCCGCGCATACGGAGCAGAATGCTGCGCTCCGACTCTTCGGCCATCTTCATGACCAAGTACTGATGCTCATCAAGATGCCGCAGGATTGCATCCTCCACGAGGCGACGGAGAACACTCGGGGGGATCGCGTCCACCTCTACTGAGTCGCCCACGAAGTTGGCGGCGCGGGTATCGGTCTTCTTCGTCGGTCGCGTCGACAAGTTGTACTCGACGATCTGCGCCGGCGTGACCGCGATGCGCTCGAACTTGACGCTGGCGCCTTGCGTGAACGTGTTCATCTTCTTCGTGAAGTCGCGCCAGGCGTCCACACCAGATGGATCATGGTCGCCCAGCTGATAGATGAACGTCGTCTTACCGTCTGCGTCGTTGTCGATGACGGTCTGGGAGATCGACTCGACGAACGTTTCCGACGTATACCCCCGTGTTACGGAGAGCTCGACATCCCACTTGTCGGTTATCGGATGCACGACACCGGATATGGCGTCCTTCTCGCTGATGAAGATGATCTCGGCGTCCTGGTTGTCCCACAGGGCGCGCCGGTAGCTGCTGGCCGCGTTGTCGAGCAGCGCGTCAACCGATCCCCAGGTTTCCGGCTTCCAGCGGAGCCGCGTGCCGTCTGTGATCCACCGGTAGGGGATTTGGCCCGAGCGGCGCAATGCGAGGAGCCTGCGCCCTACGGCCTCATAGGCCTTCTCGGTCTTGTCGATTGCGCCCATCGACACGACGCGGTAGAAGATGCCCCGCAAAGTGACTGGATGCTCCTCCTTGGCCGCGGCGAAAATCGCGTCATCAAGGTCTGCAAGTTCGGCCTTAGTCCGGCGCATTCTTTTTACGGGGCTAGCCCCGTAAACGTCCCTCGCGTTCACGAGGCCACCGCCACGGATGGGCGGAGCACCGCGACGATGCGGTCGATCTGCGCGCGAGACAGCGGGGGAGCAGAGTCAGCGAGACGTGCACCAGCAGCCGCCAGCGCGGACAGTTCGGCGCTCATGCTGCACCGGGGATCATGAGGTGCAGCGCGGCATCCACAGCTTCGACCGGGATCCGGATGGGGCGCATGTCGCGGCCCTTGTGAGTCGGCGGATTGCCGAACTTGAAGGCCTGGAGCGTGCCGGATGCGATCAGGCGGCGAATCGAATCGACCGAGACATTCAGACGCTCGGCAGCTTCGCGTGGGGATAGATATTCGGGCGGGATTCTCTTGTTCATTCCCCCGGCGCACAGGTCGGGGGCGAAAGTCAGGGGAGAGGCGTTGTCAAGTGGTTCCTTCGCGCGGGTGTGCATTGTCTTGCTCCGGGTTCCGCGCGGCCCTCAGAGCTGGGAGACGGTTGCATTTCCAATCCGTCCTGCTCACAAGAATAGCGCATCTCTGCCTAGAGGAGCGTTATTCATTGCGTCGTTCATCTCGTGTTAATGTCAGTGGTGAACATTTGTCTATAAGTGGTGAATAGCGGTGGTAATGAGTGAATCTGTCATTCATTCCACACCAGCTCGATCCCCGCGGCGAAGCCTTCGGCCCACGCGGCCACCTTGTCCGGGTTCGCATCGGACGGGCGACGGCCCCGCGGCTGGCGATGGATCCGCACAGTGCAGAGCGCGTCGAGCACGACGGCACGCGCCCGCGGATCCGGCAGGGCCAGCCAGGCGGCAGCGGGGTCAGGCGCGCCCAGGATGCCGCTCAGCGCGTTCGTGGAGCCGATCTGCGCCAGCTGCATGTCCAGCTCGTGCAAGCGCGTCTCAGCGCGCTCTGTGGCGATCTGCACCTGCCGGGCATTCAGCAGCCCGTCCGCGAAGTCGATGGCGAACCCGTCGATACGATCCCGGAGCCCGTTCGCTTCGTCGCGAAGCTCGCGCACGGCTCCGGCGTTGTCCTCGGATGCCAGTGCGGAGGTGATTGCGGGATCCCGGAGCCGTGCAGAGATCGCACCTTCGACAACCTCGTCGGTGTAGTCCGCGCGGCGCGAGACGTGGAACCGGGGACATTCGTACTTGCGGTAGGTGGTCTTCGCGCCATCCTTGGCGCTCAGGACGCCGTAGGCGGTCTTCAGCGGTGCATCGCACACGGCGCACAAGTATGTGCCCGCGCCCAAGTACTTCCGCGCATTGCCCTCGGCTGCGGCCTTGTCCCGGCGTGCGGGATCGGTCAGCACAGCGCCGACCGCCCGGAAGGCGTCCTCCGTGATGATCGGCTCCCAGGTGCCTGGTCCGACGTACTCGCGCACCCGCTTGCCGTCCGGCTGCGTGCGGAGAATCCAGCGCTCAGCGACGTAGCGCGGGTTCAGCAGCAGATCGTGAACGCCGGAGCGGGTCCAGGCCTTGCCGCGAGTGTTGGTGACGCCAGTAGCGGCCAGCCATGCGGTGATCGTGTGCAGCCCGTCGCCCCGAGTGAACTGGTGGAAGACCTCGCGCACGACATCGGCCTCGGTGGGGCGGATCGTGCCGTCAAGGTCGTAGCCGAAGGCGCGGCCCGAGTGTTGCGGCTTGCCGAGCTTGGCGCGGTGATCGTTCGCACGTTTCTGCCGCTCACCCTTGCGCCGCGACTCGAACCGAGCGATACCGGCGAGCATCGTCGCGCGAAACTCACCGTCCGCCGTCGAGAGGTCGATCTCACCGTCCACGGTTACAACCTTCGCGCCCAGGTCGATCAGCGTGTTCAAGTCGCGCGTCGTGCGGAGCAGTCGATCAAGGTCTACGGCCACGATGGCGTCCACGCGGCCCGCTCGCAGGTCATCCAGCATCGTCGCCCAGGCGGTGCCCTTGCCGCGGGCCTTGGATGCCGACGTGTCGTTGTCCTCGTAGACCCCAGTGAACGTCCAGCCGCGCGCGTCGATCAGGGCGCGGATGCGCGGCTTCTGGCGGTCGATTCCCTCGGCCACGTCGAGCGATTGACGGGCGTACCCTGCTGCTCGGATCATCGGGCGGTCCCTATCTCGTGAGTGATGGCCTGGCGGGCCTCGGTGCGGGTACGGAAGCCGCCGAACGTGATGTCACAGATCTGGATCGTGCCGTCGATCTCGACTTCGCATCGTGCCGCGTAGCCGCCGCTGCGCTCGACCGTGATGACGTGGTGCTTGATCAGCGTGGTGCTCATGGTTCCGACCTCCTAGTTAGTCTAGTAGTCGGTACGTTACGCTGCAGTACGTGCTGCGCTCGCTGGTCTGAGCGCTCTCAGCGCGAACCGGGTCGGATCCTTCGGGATCCGGCCCGTTCTGCGTTCCGTCAGTGAGGTGTCACTTCTTCTTCGCGGCGATCGGCGGCGGGTCGTTCGGTGCGAGCACGGCGCCGATCTCACGGAACAGTCGGTCGCTCGCGTTGTCGTAGTTGCCGTTCTCGTCGAACGCTCCCGGCAGGAACGTCGTGGCCACGGCGATCGCGATCTTCTGCGACGGCAGATAGGCCTCCGTGGCGCTGTAGCCGCTCAGGAGCGGGTTCTGCAGCTGCCAGGATCCGGACCGCACCACCCCGAGTCCGTAGTTGTACCCGTCCACCTGGGTGAAGCAGGATCCGGCGCAGGCGGGCAGCGCCGTGCCGAATCCGATGAGGGTGGAATCGGTCATCGCGTGAAAGCTCTTCGAGGAGAGCAGCTTCCCCGTGCCGACCGCGACCGCCGTCGTCGTCATATCGGTGATCGTGGTCGTCTCGGCCGCGCCGATCGGAGTTCCCCAGACGGGGTTCCAGAAGGTCGACTCCTCGGTGAACGGCATCGACGGCGGAACTCCGAGGGCGACGCGTCGTTCCGAGCTGAAGGCGTGCAGCACGGGCTCCGGAATCGTCGCCGTGTCGTACGCCGCCGTCTGCGTCAGCCCCATCGGCCCGAGGACCTTCTTCTGCAGCAGCTGGTCGAGCGGCGCACCGCCGATCATGGACAGGATGTGGCCGAGGATCATGAAGTTGGTGTGCGAGTAGCTCCAGTTCGTCCCGGGCGCGAACTGCAGCGGGCGGTTGAAGGCGTCCTTCACTCGCTCGTCGAAGGTGAACTCGTGGAACGGGTCGGCGTTGTAGGCGGCCGTCCACCCGGGATCGGTCTCGAAGTCCGGGTATCCGGTGGTCTGGTTGGTCAGCATCTTGAGCGTGACCGTCTTCGCCTCGGGCAGCGTCGGCATCCACTTGTCGATCGTGTCGTCGAGTGTGATCTTGCCCTCATCGACATACTCGAGCAGCAAAGTCGAGACGTACTCGAAGGCGACCGCGCCGTTGCGGAAGTGCATGTCCGTGGTGGCGGGCACCCCGGTCATCGAGTCGCCGAACGCCTGCATGGCGACCACCTTGTCGCCGATCGTCACTCGCACGATCACGGCCTTGAGGCTGTCCGTCGTCATCGCCTTCTGCACCACTTGGGCCACAGCGTCGGCGGTGGCGCCTCGCACGGGCGCGGTCGTGGAGGCGGGGGCTGTGGTGCTGCCGGGAGTCGCCGTGCCTGAGGGACCGGATCCGAAGCATCCCGTCAGGGCGAGCAGAACCACAGCGCCGCCCGCGAGGACGCTGATCACGCGCCGATGCGTCGCAGAACCGGACGTGCGCGCTGCCGTGTTCACATCTGTCCTCTCGCGGAGTCCGCAGAGATCATCAGGCGGCGCCGCGAGTCGAGACGCCGGTCGTCGGGTAGACCTGCTGGCTGAGCATAGACCTCGGCGGAGCGCGTCGACAATGCCGGCTGTGCGGGGTCACACGAGCGGGCCGACGTACCGCGAGGCCGGACGCAGGATCTTGCCGTCCGCGACCTGCTCGCACGCATGCGCTCCCCAGCCGATCAGCCGGGCCGACGCGAAGGTCGGTGTGAAGAGCTCCCTCGGGATCCCGCACGCCTCCATGACGACCGCCGCGTACAGTTCGACGTTCGTGCGCAGGGCACGGCCGGGCTTGAGCTCGTCGAGCACCCGCAGCACCGTCTGCTCCACGGTCACGGCGAGATCGACACGCTCCGAGGCGAGGCCGTCACCGCGCAGGCGCTGTGCGATCTCGCGCAGCAGCCGGGAGCGCGGGTCCTCGGTGCGGTACACCGCGTGGCCGAAGCCCATGATCCGTCCGCCACTGCGCACGCGCTCGCGCACCCACGCTTCAGCACGTTCGGGGGATCCGATCTCGTCGAGCATGTCCAGGGTGCGCGCGGGGGCGCCGCCGTGCAGCGGACCCGACAGGGCGCCGAGTGCACCGGCGACGCAGGAGGCGAGGTCGGCGCCGGTCGACGCGATCACCCGCGCGGTGAACGTCGAGGCGTTGAAGCCGTGGTCCATCGCCGCCGTGAGGTAGGTACCCAGCGCGGCGACGAGGCGGTCGCCCTGCTCGACGCCGGAGAGCATGCGCAGGTAGTCGGAGATCGGGTCGCGCGTCGGATCAGCGTCGATCGGATCCTGACCGGTGCTGAGACGGTGCAGCGCCGCGATGAGCGTGGGCGCGACAGCGGCGAGGCGGATCGCGTCATCGATGCGCTCCGCCTCGGTCTCGTCGTACAGGGCGTGTCGCCCGTCGGCGGCGGAGACGAGTGCGAGCGCGGTGCGCAGCTGCATCATCGGGTCGAGCCCGGAGGAGGCGAGCGCGGGCAGTGCCGAGAGCACTTCCTCCGGGACCGTGCGTGCGGCTCCGGTGCGGTCCCGCCACTCGGCGGTCTCTGCGGTGTCCCGGGGGAGCGCACCGAGCGCGATCAGCCGCCAGGCGTCCGCGAACCGCGCGCCGGCCGCCAGCTCCACGCCCGAGACCCCGCGATAGTGGAAGAACCCCTCGGCGCCGCGCACGTCGCCCACGCGCGTCTCAGCGACGACGACGTTCGCCAGTCCGCGGGGCACGTCGATGAGCTGTGCGTCGTCGCGATCGATCGTGATGGCCATGTCGGATCCCTCTCCTTCGCGCCGCGGATGGCGGCTCTCTGCCCACGATCGAACATGGATCCGGCTATCGTCAATGTTGATCGAATCAATGACGGATCGGACCGGCGGGAGGCGGCGCATGGATCGGCTCACAGCGGCACAGGCGGCGGCGCGCCTGGGCGTGCGCACGGAGACGCTGTACGCGTATGTGTCGCGCGGACTGATCGCTCGAGAGCGCGGCTCGCACGGGTCGGCGTTCGACCCGCTCGAGGTCGAGCGGTTCGCACGGACCCGCCGGAGATCGACATCGCCGTCGCACGGCGGCGCCCGCGTGGCCGGCGCGGATGGCAGTCCGCTCGCGGTGATCGACACCGACATCGCGCTGATCGAGGACGACGAGCTGTGGATCCGCGGAGTTCCGGTCCAGGAGCTGATTGCGGCACCGGGCGAACCGCCGCAGTTCGACGCGGTCGTGCGCTGGCTGTTCGAACGGACGGAGCATCCGCGAGCGGCCCCGCACCCGCTCGTGTCGGCAGGTGCGGAGGCGGCCCGGCGGATGCTCGACGCGCTGCCGCCGGGCGCAGGGGCGTTCAGTCGTCTGCTCGCCGCGGTCGCAGCTCTCGCTGCCGGCGACCCGGAGCGCTACGACCTGCGGCCGGAGGCCGTGGGCCGGGTCGCGACACGGCTGGTCGCGGGGCTCGTGGATGCGCTTGCGCCGATCGGGGACGCTCCCGGCTCGGAGGCGCCGGTCGCCGAACGGCTGTGGGCGCGCCTTTCCGGCCTTCCCGCCGACAGTGGCCGGATCCGGATGCTGGATGCGGCGCTGATCCTGCTCGTCGATCACGACATGGCGGCGTCGACCCTCGCGGCCCGTGCGGCGGCCTCGGCACGCGCGCATCCCTACGCCGTCGTCGCCGCGGGGCTCGGCGCGCTGGACTCCGCGTTGCACGGCGCGGTGAGCGCGTCCGTGCATGCGATGCTCCGCGACGTGCAGCAGGGGACGGATCCCGCGGCGGCCGTGGCGGCGGCGACTCGCCGCAGCAATGCGGGCATTCCCGGGTTCGGGCAGCCGCTGTACCCCGGCGGAGACCCCCGTGCGCGGGCGTTGCGGGATCGGATGGCGGCCCTGGGCGACGCGCGCGCGGACGCGGCCCTGCGGATCGCCGCGGAGGTCGGCGACGTGGTGCGGGAGCGAACCGGACTGCTCCCGACGATCGATCTGATGCTGGCCGTCATGACCGTGGCCGGGGACATGGCTCCCGATGCGGGGGAGACGGTGTTCGCGATCGCGCGCTCCGCCGGATGGTGCGCGCACGCCCTCGACGAGTACGGACGTGCGCCGCTGCGGCTGCGTCCGATCGGCCGCTACGTCGGCCCTGACCCCGCGGATGTCCAGCGTGCGAGCAGTAATGCTCGCTACGCTGAAGAGATGCGGTGAAGCCGAGGCGGATCCGTTCCATTCGTTCCCAGGAGGCAGATACGGTGGCGATTCTTCCCGGCATTGCGGGTCCGCGCGACCTCGATCGGCTCTCGCCCGAGCAGCTCGACGAACTGGCGGCAGAGATCCGCACGTTCCTGATCGAGAACGTCGCCCGCACCGGGGGACACCTGGGGCCGAACCTCGGAGTCGTCGAGCTCACCATCGCCCTGCACCGCGTGTTCTCCTCCCCGGACGACCCGATCATCTTCGACACCGGGCATCAGTCGTACGTGCACAAGCTGCTCACCGGACGGCAGGACTTCTCGGCGCTCCGTTCCCGCGGCGGCCTGGCCGGCTACCCGCAGCGCTCGGAGAGCCCCCACGACGTGGTGGAGTCATCGCACGCTTCCAGCTCGCTGAGCTGGGCGGACGGCATCTCCCGCGCGTTCACCGCGACGGGGCGGGCGGATCACCATGTCGTCGCCGTGGTCGGGGATGGTGCCCTCACCGGCGGCATGACATGGGAGGCGCTCAACAACATCTCGGACGACAACGAGCGCAACCTCGTGATCGTCGTGAACGACAACGGGCGCTCCTATGCCCCGACGATCGGCGGCATGGCCCGGTACATGAACCGGGTGCGCACCGCGGGCGTCTACCGCGGCCTGCATCGCACCTCGGACCGATTCTTTCGCGCCTTCGGACCCGTCGGGCGCGCGTTCTACCGCGGGGTGCGCGGGGGCACGCACGGGTTCCTCTCGCGCTTCTCGAACAACGAGGAGCTGTACTCCAACCTCGACATCAAGTACCTGGGGCCTGTCGACGGGCACGACATCCAGGCGCTGACCGAGACGCTCCAGCTCGCGAAGGATTATGGCGCGCCCGTGATCGTGCACGTCATCACGGAGAAGGGTCGTGGCTATCAGCCCGCGCTCGATGACGAGGCAGACCAGTTCCACGCGGTGAACAAGATCGACCCGAAGACCGGGACACCACTCGCCGCCTCTGGCACTGGGTGGACGGATGTCTTCGCCGAAGCGCTCGTGGATGTCGGATCCCGCACCCCGAACGTCATCGCGATGACCGCGGCGATGCTGCGCCCGACCGGACTCGCCCCGTTCGCCGAGCGTTTCCCCGACCGGGTCTACGACGTCGGCATCGCCGAACAGCACGCCGTGACGGCCGCCGCAGGCCTCGCCTACGGCGGGTTGCACCCGGTCGTCGCGCTGTACGCCACGTTCATTGGCCGCGCGTTCGACCAGGTGCTCATGGACGTCGGCCTGCACCGTGCGGGGGTCACGTTCGTGCTCGATCGCGCCGGGGTCACCGGTCCCGACGGCCCCAGCCACCACGGCCTGTGGGACCTGTCGATGCTGCAGATCGTTCCCGGGATCCGGATCGCAGCGCCGCGCGACGCCGCGCGGCTGCGGGAGGAGCTCGAGGAGGCTGTCGCCGTGGATGACGCGCCGACGGTGATCCGCTTCCCGAAGGGCGGCGTGACCCCGGAGATCCCCGCGCTGGAGCGCCTGCATGACGGCGTGGACGTGCTCTCCCGCGGCGAGGGCGAGGACGTGCTGCTGGTCGGCATCGGGCCGTTCGCGACGCTCGCGCTCGATGTGGCGGAGCGGCTCAAGGCGCAGGGGATCGGTGCGACCGTGATCGACCCGCGCTGGGCGATCCCGGTGCAGCCCTCGGTCGTCGAACTCGCCGCGCGGCACCGTCTGGTGATCACGCTCGAGGACGGGATCCGCGTCGGCGGCGTCGGCACCCGGGTGCGTCAGGTCCTGCGCGAGGCGGGGATCGACACGGCCGTCGACGAGCTGGGCCTGCCGGACGAGTACATCGATCACGCGAGCCGGGAACAGATCCTCGAAGAAGCCGGGCTCACCGCGGGCAAGATCGCGCAGGACGTGGTCGCACAGGTGCTCGGCACCCGCGTGCCGATCGCGCGCCCGACCGGCGAGGTCCCGCTGCACACGGGCACGGTGCAGATCGTCGCGGGGCGCAGCGTCGAAGCCGACGCCGAGGAGCGCCGGCGCTAGACAGGGTCGGGCCAGGCGGCTGCGACGCGCGCGTCCTCTCGCAGTGCCTGATGCGCCGTGATCCACCAGCCGGTAGCGGCGGCGACCGCGGTGAGTGGCGCCGCGATTCCGGCCAGGAGAGCCGAAGCGGTTCCGCTGCTCAGTGACCCGATAGCGAGGCTGATCGCCGTACCGACCACCGCGCCCAGGATCGCATAGGCGGCTACATGGATCGCTGTCGCGCGCACGTGGCGGAGGCGGCGTCCGAGCACCCCCGCCAGAGGCGTCGCGACCAGTGCGACCAGGCCCGAGACAGTGCCGCCGATCAGCGCCGCGAGGAACATCCCGTACAGCCCGAGCGAGATCGACGACTGCCATGCAGCGCCGAAGGCACCGCCGTCCTGTGCGGCGGAAGAGCCGTGAGGGCCGGCCGCGGTCGATGCGCCGATCACGACGCCGACCGCGAGCAGCGCTTCCATGAGGGCGACGAACGTGACCCACGTCCAGAAACCGCCGCGAATCAACTCGGACCTGCGGAACGTCATCGGTTCTTCCGCAGTGCGCAGCGACGGCGCCGGTTCATCGTTCATGGCCGAACGTCCGCGATCTGGTCGAGGAGATCGCGGGTGACACCGCGCACGCCGGGAACACGGAGGAATGGCAGGGCGACGGCGAAGAGCTTCAGGCCGGTGTCCAGGAGCCGGGTCGTCTTCGCCTGCTCGGGCGATTCGTCGTAGGTCCAGCGCAGGATGAGTGCGAGATAGGCCGGGAACAGGGCCTCGGGAAGGTGGTCGGCGATGTCGTCGGGCAGGCGATGCGACGCGCCGCTCACGGTGTCACGGAGCAGCCCGACGGTCAGGTCTCGGGCGGGGGAGGACTCTGCGGAGAGCGGGTTGATGGGCGAGTCCGGCGAGACCATCGCGCTCAGGAAGCCCGGCGCGACGCGGCGGTAGGCGCCGACGGTCTCGAGGCCCGTCTCGAAGAAGATCCGCAGTCGATCGACCAGCCCGGCGACGTCCTCGAGCAGCGGGCGCGCCGAAGCCCCGTGATCGTGCTGCACCTGCTCGTAGAGCTCCTGCACGAGGTGCTCTTTGGAGGGGAAGTAGTAGTAGGCGTTGCCGACCGAGACTCCTGCTTCCTTGGCGATCAGTCGGATCGTGGTGTCAGGGTAGCCGCGCTCGACGAACGACGCCATCGCCGCATCGCGGATGCGCGCCTTCGTCGCCTCGGCCTTGGGGGTGAGCGGCTTCTGAGGAGGCTCCGCCGATGAACTGAACATGTTCAAAGAATAGCCCGCCCGACGGACCTCGTCCAGCCGCACGGTGCCAACAGGGAGCGGGCGGGTCAGGATGAATCGGCGAGCGTCTCGGCGACGAGGGAGGCGACCTCATCCTGCGCCCGCCGGCGGTCGTCGTCGACCAGGCCGATCCGGGTGCGGCGGTCCAGGACGTCGTCGACGGTCAGAGCGCCCTCCGCGCGCACGGCGAACTCCACCTCGGCGCGGCGGACGTCGATGCCCTCCGCGATAGGCTCGGCCGGATCCGCGCACCGCGCACGGGCCAGAACGCGACCCGCCTCGGCGCCGAACCGCCAGTCCAGGGTGCGGGCCGGGTTCGTCGGAGCCGCGACCGCGCCGATGAGC
Organism: Microbacterium panaciterrae; assembly: GCF_039541635.1. Lineage (NCBI taxonomy): Bacteria > Bacillati > Actinomycetota > Actinomycetes > Micrococcales > Microbacteriaceae > Microbacterium > Microbacterium panaciterrae. Next base: position 292,363 of record NZ_BAABGP010000008.1, on the reverse strand, counting down.
GGCAAGGAGGCCGTGCGGCACGGGCCTGCAGGCAAACCCGCCAGCGTGACCGCGCGATCCACGGCATCCTCGGCCATCCGGCGGTAGGTCGTGAGCTTTCCGCCGAGCACGTTCACGAAACCGCCCTCGGACACGTTGACGAGATGGCGCCGCGAGATGTCCGCCGTCGTCGCGGCATCCGTGTCGACGAGAGGGCGCAGCCCGGCGTAGGCGCCGCGCACCTGGTCGCGTCGGATCGGCGTCCGCAGCCCGCGGTTGAGGGTGTCCAGGAGGAAGCGGATCTCACCCTCCGTGGGCGCGGCCACGGAGGGCACAGGGCCTGGCGCGTCCTCATCCGTGAGGCCGACCACCACGCGCCCGAGCTGCTGCGGCAGAGCGAACACGAAGCGGCTGATGGATCCGGGATGCGGCAGTGTGAGCGCGGCGGTCGGATCCCCCAGAGCGGAGGCATCCAGGATGATGTGCGTTCCCCGGCTCGGACGCATCCGGATCGCGTCGTCGAGCTGTCCGGCCCACACGCCCGTCGCGTTCACGACGGCCTTGGCGCGGAGCTCGAACCTCTCGCCCGTGCGGACATCTTCGACCGAGGCGCCCCTGCGTCGCAGTTCGCGTGCCCGCACCCGGGTGAGGATCCGTGCGCCGTGCATCGCGGCGGTGCGCGCGACCGCGACGACCAGTCGTGCGTCATCGACCAGCTGACCGTCGGCGGCCAGCATGGCGCCGCGCAGTCGTCTGGGATCGAGCCCGGGAACCATCCGCAACGCGGTCGCCGCGGTGATGGGGCGCGGGGCGGGAAGCACGGCACGCGGGGTGCCGACGCGCAGTCGCAGCAGGTCGCCGACGGCAAATCCTGCGGCGCCCATGGCGCGCTGCGTGAGCGTCACTGCGGGGGAGAACGGCAGCAGCTGCGCCATGGGGCGGATGAGGTGCGGCGCGATCCGCGTCATCAGCAGGTGGCGCTCGTGGGCGCTCTCTCGCGCCGTCGCGACATCGCCGGTCGCGAGATAGCGCAGCCCGCCGTGCACGAGCTTTGAGCTGAACCGGCTCGTGCCGAACGCGAGATCCTCCGCCTCGATGAGCACCACGCTCAGTCCTCGGGATGCGGCATCGAGCGCCACCCCGACTCCGGTGATGCCGCCGCCGACGACCAGCAGGTCCGTCTCCTGCTCGGACGCGAGGAGCAGTTCGCGGCTGCGACGCTCGGCATTGAGCATCCCGGATCCGATCATGGCCGCAGCAGCCCCTCCAGAGCGGCGCGCAGCTCACGCTCCCAGGAGGTCTCATCGATCAGTTCGCTCACGGTGTTGTGCGAGAGCAGCGCCGACTGCGCGATGAGCAGGAGCATGACGGCGATCGCCTGCGGTTCGTCCTCGCGCACGGATCCGTCCCGCTGGGCGGCGGCGATCGAGGCGGCGAGCCAGGCGAGGATCGCGCGCTGACTGGATCCGACGCGCTCCAGGGTGTACCGGGTGAACGCCTCGGGTTCCTCAGCCAGCAGGTGGCGGTAGACCGGGTCGGCGCGGAACAGGGCGGAGAAGCGCAGCACGTCATCGACGATCACCGCGCGAGTCGTGGCGGGTTCGCCGAAGCTCGCGAGGATCCCCACGACGCGACGCAGCAGCGCCGCGCGTACCGCATCGTCCGCATCCGCCCAGCTCCGGTAGATCGTCGGACGGCTCACTCCCGCCTTGCGTGCGAGCTCGGCGATGGTCACGCCGCGCACCCCGCGGGTCGCGATGAGCGCATCAGCGGCATCGAGGATCCGGGTCTGCGTCGCGTCCCAGGTCGGCAGCGCCGCGTCGAGGTCTGCTTGACGTTTTGCCATGATCTGTCACACTGTAACGCATGACGATCGAGAACGGCAGAGGTGCCGACGAGGGCCCGGGGACGCCCGTCGCGCCGATGCGCTGGGACGGCTGGGGAGACCCCGAGCGCGCAGAGGCGCTGCCGTTCGCGGTCCGCTCCCTGCTGCCGCTCCTGCTGGGGCGCGTCCGCCGGCCCGTGCCCGGACCCGACCTCGCCGAGGTGCGGCTCGAACCCTCCGCGTTCACGGCCGAAGACGCCGGCGCCTTCGCTGCACTGCTGGGGGTGCAGCACGTCCGCACCGATGCGGAGTCGCGGATCCGGCATGCGGGCGGTCGATCCACACCCGATCTGCTGCGCCGGCGGAGCGCTGCCCAGTCCGCCACCGACGCGGTGCTGCTCCCGGCGAACCATGACGAGGTCGTGGCCTGCCTGCGCCTCGCGGCCGAGCGCGACCTCGCCGTGATCCCGTTCGGCGGAGGCACGAGCGTGGTCGGCGCGCTGGATCCGGAGCGCGGGACGCACCGCGCCGTCGTGAGCCTCGATCTCGCCCGCCTGACCGGTCTGCTCCGATTCGACGCGGTGAGCGCCGAGGCCGTGCTCGCCGCGGGAACGACGGGGCCCGCGGCCGAACGGCTGCTCGCGGCGGAGCGGATGGAGCTGGGGCACTACCCGCAGAGCTTCCGCTACGCCACGATCGGCGGCTTCGCCGCGGCGCGGTCGTCCGGGCAGAACTCCGCAGGGCACGGCCGGTTCGAGACGATGGTCACCGGGATCCGCGTGGCCACGCCGACAGGAGACATCGAGCTGGGGCGCTCTCCGGGCAGCGCCGCGGGGCCGGACCTGGTGCGGCTCTTCCTCGGCTCGGAGGGCATCTTCGGCGTCATCACCGAGGTGCGGGTGCGGGTGCATCCGATCCCGGTCGACCGCGTGATGGAGTCATGGACGTTCCCCGACTTCGCCAGCGGGATGGCCGCGCTCCGCGCGGTGGCGCAGCACGGCCCCGGTCCGACGGTGATCCGCCTCTCCGACGAGACGGAGACCAGCGTCAGCCTCGCTCAGGTCGGTCGGATCGGCAAGGCGCTCGCCAAGGGCGCGAGCGCTGTCACGGTGTTCGAGGGGGAGGACGTCGAGGGTCGTCGAGCGAGGACCTCTGCACTGCTGCGCGGGGCCGGCGGCACATCGCTCGGCGACGGCGGCGCCGAAGAGTGGCTGCGCACGAGGTTCGACGGCCCCTATCTGCGCGATGCCCTGCTCGACGCCGGAGTGTTCTGCGAGACGCTCGAGACCGCCACGACCTGGGCCGGGCTGTCCGGGCTGCGCACGGCGGTCACAGAGGCTCTGAAGGCGGGTTTCACGGCAGCGGGACTCAAGTCGTTCGTGATGTGCCACATCTCGCACGTGTACCCGACCGGGGCGTCGCTGTACTTCACCGTGCTCGCCCCGCTCCGCCCGGACGCGCTCGACATCTGGGCCGCGATCAAGCGGCGCGGGGGAGACGCGATCATGGCTGCGGAAGGCACCATCAGCCACCACCACGCCGTCGGCCGCGACCACGCCCCGTGGCTCGCTGAGGAGATCGGCGACACCGGGATGCGGATCCTCGCCGCGGTCAAACGCGAACTCGACCCGCAGGGGATCATGAACCCCGGGGCGGTGCTCGGTGCCGCGACGCCCGTGCCGGCCGCGCCCGGCGGGGAAGCGTAGAGATGCCGACGATCGCGGTCGTCGCCAATCCCCGCTCAGGCAAGGGCCGGGGCGCGTCAGCCGCGGACGAGGCCGTCGCGCACCTGCGCGGCACCGGGGCGGACGTGCGGGTGCATTCCGGAGGATCGGCGACCGACACGCGCCGGCTGATCGGCATCGCCCTCGCCGAGCATCCGGACGTCATCGTCGTGGTGGGCGGGGATGGCACCGTGTCGGGGATCCTCCCCGCGCTGATCGGGTCGGACGTGCCGATCGCGCTGGTGCCGGCCGGAACCGGGAACGACCTGGCCCGGGCGCTGGGCCTGCCGCTGCACGATCCCGCCGCGGCCGCCGCGATCGCCGTGCACGGCCACCCGCGCCGCCTCGACCTCGGCGAGATCGTCACCGCGGACGCGACGACCCCGTTCCTCACCGTCGCGGCGCTCGGATTCGACGCGAAGGTCAGCGACCGCACCAACCTGCTCCGCTGGCCGCGCGGCGCCGCCCGCTACTACCTGGCGATCCTCATCGAGCTCGCCCGCCTGCGGCCCACCCGGTTCCGGCTCGCGTGCGACGGCGAGAAGGCGCACGAGGCCCCCGGCACGCTCGTCGCCGTCGGGAACACCGCGAGCTACGGCGGCGGCATGCCGGTGTGCCCGGACGCGCGCCCCGACGACGGCCTGCTCGACGTGGTGCACGTGGCTCCGCTGCGGCGGCGCACGCTGATCCGGCTGTTCCCGCTGCTGCTGCAGGGCCGGCACCTGATCCGGCGCGAGGTCGCCCATCGCCGGGTCCATGAGATCGTCGTGTCGGCGCCGGACCTCGTCGTCTACGCGGACGGCGAGCGGATCGCCGAACGCGCCTGCACCATCCGGGTGCGTCCCGGTGCGCTGACCGTGATGGTCCCGGAAGGAGAGCTTGCATGAGCGCGTTCGATGAAGACGTCGTCGTGATCGGATCCGGATTCGGCGGCTCGGTCGCCGCGCTCCGGCTCGCGGAGAAGGGCTACCGGGTGCGGATCTACGAGGCCGGCCGCCGGTTCGAGGACACCGACTTCGCGACCACGAACTGGAACCTGCGGCGCTACCTCTGGGCTCCCGCGCTCGGATGCTTCGGCGTGCAGCGGATCCATCGCCTGCCGCATGTGATGATCCTCGCGGGCGCCGGCGTCGGCGGCGGATCCCTCAACTACGCCAACACGCTCTACCAGCCGGGCGCCGCGTTCTTCGAGGATCCGCAATGGGCGGGCATCGCACCGTGGCAGCAGGAGCTCGAGCCGCACTACGCCACCGCACGACGCATGCTCGGGGTCGTGGAGCACTACCCGCACACGGGCCCGGTCGAACGCATCATGGCCGGAGCCGCCGAAGACCTGGGTGTCGCGGACACCTTCCGTCGCGCGCCGGTCGGCGTGTACTTCGGCAAGCCGGGGGAGACGGCACCGGATCCGTTCTTCGGCGGAGAAGGGCCGGCGCGCACCGGCTGCACGCTGTGCGGCAACTGCATGGTGGGCTGCCGGGTCGGCGCGAAGAACACGCTCATGAAGAACTATCTGGCCCTCGCCGAGAGGCGCGGCGTGGTGGTCGAGGCGCTGCGCACGGTCGTCGAGGTGCGGGAGCGGCCGGCGGGCGGATTCGCCGTGACGACCCGTCGCAGCGGCGCCTGGGGTCGGCGAGGGCGACGCACCGTCACCGCCGAACGTGTCGTGCTCGCGGCCGGCACCTGGGGGACGCAGCAGCTGCTGCACCGGATGAAGGCCACGGGCGCGCTGCCCCGGATCCCCGACACGCTCGGCCAGCTCACCCGCACGAACTCCGAGGCGCTCGATGGCGCCGTCGCAACGCGCGTGCCGGAGAGCGCCGAGTTCGCGCGCGGCGTCGCGATCACGACCTCGTTCCACGTCGATGACCGCACGCACATCGAGAACGTCCGGTACGGACCGGGATCCAATCTGATGGGGATGCTCGCCACCGTGCTGGTGCCGGGCGGCGTACCGCTGCATCGCCGACTGGGCGCCCTCTGCGGCGCAGTGCTGCGACACCCGATCCGGCAGTTCCGGCTCGGGACGCTGCGTCGGTGGAGCGAGCGCGGGATCATCGCCCTCGTAATGCAGAACGCCGACAACTCGCTGACGCTGTCGCTGCGCCGGCGGTTCGGGCGCGACGTGCTGACCAGCGCTCAGGGGCACGGAGCGCCCAACCCGAGCCATCTGCCCGAGGCGCATCGGGCAGCGGCCGCGATCGCCGCCCGGATCACCCGCGAGACGGGCACGCCCGCCGCCGCCCGAGGCTCCTGGCCGGAGGTGTTCGGGATCCCGCTCACGGCGCACTTCCTCGGCGGCGCCGTGCTCTCGGACAGCCCTGACCGCGGTGTCGTCGACCCCTACCACCGGGTCTGGGGGCATCCGGGGCTCTCCGTGGTGGACGGAGCGGCCGTTCCCGCGAACCCTGGCGTGAACCCGTCGCTCACCATCACCGCACTCGCGGAGCGCGCGATGTCGTACTGGCCGCGCCAGGGCGAGCCGGATCCCCGCCCGGCGCAGGCGGCTCCCGGTCGCTGAACCACGAAACGGGGTTCCCCGCAGAGCAGGTCTGCAGGGAACCCCGTTTCGATCCGAGCGGTCAGCTGTGCGCGATCCCGCGGATCGCGGGCGTGTGGAAGGTCGCGCCGAACACGCGCTCCGAGGCGCCCTCGCGGTCGAGGTAGGGTGATGCGCCGCCGTCGATGAACGGCCAGCCCGCGCCGAGGATGAGGCACAGGTCGATGTCCTCGACCTCCGGCACCACGCCCTCGTCGAGCATGAGCCTGATCTCCTGCGCGAGGCCGTCCTGAACCCGGCGGAGGATCTCGGCGGCAGGCGTCGGCGTGGAACCCGCGGCCTGCTTCACGAGCTTGTCCGCGGCCTTGGTGAAGCCGGTCACCCGCCCGCCCTTGTCCTTCTCGACGACCTCGGGCAGATCCGCCAGGGCGTGGAAGTTCTCGTTCGCGTAGAAGCGATCCGGGAACGCATGCACCATGGTGTCCTGCACGTGCGCGGCGACCTTCCAGCCGACCAGGTCGATGAGCTGGAACGGTCCCATCGGCAGCCCGAGCGGCGCGAACGCCTTCTCGACGTCGGCGACCGGCGTGCCCTCGTAAACCGCGCGCGCGGCCTCGCCCATGACCTTGGCCAGCAGCCGGTTCACGACGAATCCGGGAGCGTCGGCGGTGAGCACCGCGTTCTTGCCCAGACCCTTCGCGACCACGAACGTGGTCGACAGCGCGCCCTCGGTGGTGGTCGGCGTCTTCACGATCTCGATCAGCGGCATGACCGCGACCGGGTTGAAGAAGTGGAAGCCGACGAGGCGCTCAGGGTGGGCGAGCTTCGCGCCGATCTCCTCGACCGAGAGCGACGAGGTGTTGGTCGCGAGGATCGCGTCCTCCGCGACGATCTTCTCGATCTCGCCGAACACGGTCTGCTTGACACCGACCTCCTCGAACACGGCCTCGATCACGAAGTCGCAGTCCGCGTAGAGGCTCTTGTCTGTGGTGCCGGTGACCAGCGCGCGCAGCTTGTTGGCGGAGTCGGAGTCGAGCCGGCCCTTCGCCTCGAGCTTGCCGATCTCGTCGTGGATGTAGGCGACGCCCTTGTCGACGCGTGCTTGGTCGAGGTCGGTGATGAGCACGGGCACCTGCAGCTTGCGCACGAACAGCAGCGCGAACTGGCTGGCCATGAGGCCCGCGCCGATGATGCCGACCTTGGTGACCTTCTTGGCGAGGGCCTTGTCGGGGGCCCCGACGGGACGCTTCGCGCGCTTCTGCACGAGGTCGAACGCGTACATCGACGCGGCGAACTGGTCGCCGGTGACGAGGTCGGCGAGCGCCTCGTCCTCACGGGCGAATCCATCCTCGCGGGAGCCGCTGCGCGCCTTGTCGAGGAGGTCGAGGGCCACATACGGCGACCGGGGGATGGTGCCGATCTTCGACTCGAGCATGCCGCGCGCCATCTTGATCGCGATCGGCCATTTGGTGAGGCGCTCGATCTTACCGGGCTCGTTCCTGCGCTCGACCTTGGTGCCGCCGAGCACCGCGTCGGCCCAGCGCAGCGAGTCCTCGAGGAAGTTCGCGGCCGGGAAGATCGCGTCCATCATGCCGAGCTCGAAGGCCTGCTGCGGCTTGAGCATGCGGTTCTGCTTGAGCGGGTTCGAGATGACCACCTCGAGGGCGTTCTCGATGCCGATGAGGTTCGGCAGCAGGTACGCCCCGCCCCAGCCCGGGATGATCCCGAGGAACACCTCGGGCAGCGCGAGGGCCGCGGCGGAGGCGTCGACCGTGCGGTAGGTCGAGTTCAGCGCGATCTCGACGCCGCCGCCCAGGGCGAGGCCGTTCACGAACGCGAACGACGGCACGCCGAGCGTGCTGAGCGACCCCAGCACCTTGTGGCCGAGCTGCGCGATGAGCTTCGCGTTGTCACGGGATCCGACCCGGCTGATGTCGGAGAGGTCGGCGCCGGCGGCCAGGATGTACTGCTTGCCGGTGATGCCGACCGCCTGGATCTCACCCGCCGCGGCGCGCGCCTTCAGGCCGGCCAGGGTCTCACCGAGCTCGGTGAGCGTGGCCGGCCCCAGGGTGTTCGGACGGGTGTGGTCGCGCCCGTTGTCGAGCGTGATGAGGGCGAGCACCTTGCCGGAGGGCAGGCGCACGTCGCGCACGGGGGAGTGCGTGACGACCTCCCCCTCGGTGAGGGCCGTGATGGGCGAGAAGTCGATCTCGTCGTAGTTGGTCATCGCGACTTACTTCCTCTTCTTGCCGTCGAAGTGCGGGTTCTCCCAGATGACCGAGCCGCCCTGGCCGAGTCCCACGCACATCGCCGTGAGGCCGTAGCGCACGTCGGGGCGCTCCGCGAACTGCGCGGCGAGCTGGATCATCAGGCGCACGCCGGACGCGGCGAGCGGGTGGCCGACGGCGATCGCGCCGCCCCACTGATTGACCCGGGGGTCGTCGTCGGCGATGCCGAAGTGGTCCAGCAGCGAGATGACCTGGATCGCGAACGCTTCGTTCAGCTCGAACAGGCCGATGTCAGAGATCTGCAGACCGGCCTTCTTGAGCGCCTTCTCCGTCGACGGGATCGGGCCGATGCCCATGATCTCGGGCTGCACGCCCGCGAAGGCGAACGACACCATGCGCATCTTCGGAGCGAGCCCGAGCTCCTTGACGGCGCCGCCACCGGCGAGCAGCGACATGGTCGCGCCGTCGGTGAGCGGCGAGGAGGTGCCGGCCGTGACGCGGCCGTGCGGGCGGAACGGCGTCTTCAACGCCGCCAGATCCGCCATCGTGGTCTGCGGGCGACGGCCCTCGTCCTCGGTGGCGAGACCCCAGGCGCCGTCGGCGCCCTTGATCGCCACCGGCACCAGGTCGGGCTGGATCTTGCCCGCGTCGTACGCGGCCTGCACCTTGTGCTGGCTCAGCATGCCGAAGCGGTCGGAGCGCTCCTTGGTGAGGTGCGGGAAGCGGTCGAAGATCCGCTCCGCCGTGACGCCCATGTTCAACGCGCCCGGGTCGACCATCCGCTCCGCGACGAAGCGCGGGTTCGGGTCGGCGTTGCCGCCGATCGGGTGGTGGCCCATGTGCTCGACGCCGCCGGCGAGGGCGAGGTCGTACATGCCGATGCCGATCGAGGCGCCCATCGTGGTGACGCTCGTCATGGCACCCGCGCACATGCGCTCCACCGCGAGTCCTGGCACGGTCACCGGAAGGCCGGCGAGAATCGCGACGGAGCGTCCGAGGGTGAGACCCTGGTCACCCGTCTGCGACGTCGCCGCGATCGCGACGTCGTCGATCCGCTCCAGCGGGACCTTCGCGTTGCGCTCCATCAGGCCGATCGTGGCCTTCACAGCCAGGTCGTCCGCACGGGTGTTCCAGTACTGGCCCTTTTCGCCGGCGCGCCCGAACGGGGTGCGCACTCCATCGACGAAGAAGACGTCCGAGATCTCGGCCACTCTGCCTCCAATGACGCGGCCGCGCCCCTGGCACGGCCTTCAGTTACGAGGCCGCACGAGAGTACGGCCTCCGAATATCAGGATCGTCCTCAGCCTAGGAGCGGGGACCGATCCGCGGACGAATCGGTTGGGCTGAACCTACGAAGCCGGGTCAGACGGTTCCGCCGGCGTTTGCGCAGCTTCCACAAAAGCATCGGCGATCCGCTGTGCGGTTTCCTCAATCTGCCACGGCCGTGCCTCGCGTTCCGCGAGGGCTTGTCCGATCGTGTCGACGTCGATCACGGTCGGCGGCTCCCAGGCGACACGGCGCAGCGTCTCGGGCGTGAGCAGGTTCTCCACGGGCATCCCGAGCTCCTCGGCATGCGCCTCCACCACCTGACGGGCCGCCTTGAGGCGTGCGTCCGCCTCGGGGTTGCGATCCGCCCAAGCCCGTGGCGGCGGGGGCGTGTCACTGGGCACGCGCTCGCGCGGCAGATCCGTGCGCTCCCGGCCTCGTTCGATCGCCGCCCACCATCGGTCGAGCTGGCTGCGGCTGGCGCGCCCCGTGAACGCCGTCACCGCGGCGAGCGCGCCCTTGCTCGGGGGAGCGGCCATGAGCGCGGCGATGAGCGCGCGATCGGGCACCAGCCGCCCGGGGGAGACATCCACCTCTCGGGCGTAGTCCTCGCGGGCCTGCCACAGCTCTCGGGCGACGGCGAGGTTCTTCGCGCCGCGCACCTGATGCAGCCCGCTCAGCCGTCGCCACGGCTCCTCGCGCGGCGGCCTGGGCGGGCGGATCCTGGTGGCTTCGAACTCCTGGGCCGCGAACTCGGTCTTGCCCGTCTCCGCGAGCTCAGCGGCGATGAAGTCGCGCACGTCGATGAGATGCAGCACGTCGAGCTCGGCGTACTCGAGCCAGGTGTTCGGCAGGGGCCTGGTCGACCAGTCTGCGGCGGAGTGCTCCTTGGCGAGCACGATGCCGAGAGCGCGCTCGACCACGGCGGCGAGTCCCACCCGCTCGTAGCCGAGAAGACGGGCCGCGAGCTCGGTGTCGAACACCCTCGCCGGCTCCAGCTGCAGCTCATGCAGCGAGGGCAGATCCTGACTCGCCGCGTGGAACACCCACTCCTCGGCTCCGATGGCCTCCTGCAGCGGAGCGAACGAGGTGAGCGGGATCGGGTCGAACAGGAACGCACCGGCGTCACGACGGAACACCTGCACGAGATACGCGCGCTGCGAATAGCGGAACCCGGAGGCGCGTTCCACGTCGACGGCGACCGGACCTGATCCGCCGGACAGGATCCGGCACGCCTCGACGAAGGCCTCATCGGTCTCGATGACCACGTAGTCAGTCACGGATGGTTCTCCTGGCGCCGAACACGGCGATGTCCTCTGAGCCCGGCGGCAGTCCCGCGAGCATTCCGACCAGCTCGGCCCACGCCTCGGCGTGCGGGGCGAGCGGTCCCTCCGGCGACCACGAGGCGCGGAGTTCGATCTGCGCGCCATCCCCTTCCGCCGCCAGCCCGCCGAAACCCTTGGACAGGGTCTTGGTGGACGTGCCCGACGCGGAATGGTGCTCTGCATCACGGGAGGAGAGCGCATCGATCAGCCACGACCACGCTACATCCGCGAGCAGCGGATCGGTGCCGATCTCCGGCTCCAGCGGGGCCTGCGCGAAGGCGACGATCCGCCACGGTCCGTCCCACGCGGACGGAGCCGCGGAGTCGTGCAGCAGCACGAAGCGCCCCGTGCCGTACAGCGAATCGCCGTGCTCGTCCGGACGCACGTCCGCCGCGAACGCGAGGGCGTCCGGTGCGAGCCCGGTCGGCGCGGGGATCTCGCGGACCACGATGTCGGCGCGGAAGCGCAGCGCCCGCAACTCTTCGGCGGCGCGTGCGAAGACGTCGTCGGATCCGGGATGAGCGCTCACGCGGACAGACTAGAGTCAGGAGACGATGAAGGGTCTCAGGCACGCCGCGACGATCGGCGCGATCGCGCTGGCGGGCGCCGCAGTTCTGGGGGCGGCAATCGGAGGAGCGCTCGTCCTGCGCATCGCCCGCGAGGTGGTCACTCCCTCGCCGCGCAAGCACGACACCGACGTGATCGCCGTCGACACGGGGGCGCAGACCATCGAGCTCGCCCGCACGCCGGACACGGAGCTGCCCGGCCGGTACGGACTGTTCGTCGACGGGACACCCGGCTACGTCAAGCTGGGAGCGGTGCTGCAGGCCGATGCGACGAGCGTGCGTCGAAAGCTGCTCACCCAGATCGACCCCGGTGCGCAGGTCGGTCGCCGAGCCGGATTCAGCGGCTACTACTACCTCGCGCCGGGAGAGCTGCACCTGCCGTACGAGTCCGAGCTGATCGGCACTCCCGCCGGACCATGCCCGGCCTGGCTTTTCCCCGCCGAATCGACCACGTGGGTGATCCAGGTGCACGGCAGGGGCGCGACCCGCTCGGAGTGCCTGCGCGCCGTCCCCGTGCTGCATGCTGCGGGTCTGCCGGTGCTCATCACCTCCTACCGCAACGACGGCGAGGGTCCGCGCACGCGGCCCGGCTCCTACGGGCTCGGTTCGACCGAGTGGCGTGATGTCGACGCGGCGATCGGCTACGCGCTGCGGCACGGCGCCGAACGGATCCTGCTGATGGGCTGGTCGATGGGCGGCGCCGTGGTGCTCCAGACGCTGATGTCCTCCGCGCACGTCGACGCCATCGCCGGACTGATCCTGGATTCCCCGGTGGTCGACTGGCGTTCGGTGCTGCGGTTCCAGGCGAAGGAGATGAAGCTGCCGGATCCGCTGCCGCAGCTCGCGATGGAGGCTCTGGGGCAGCCCTGGGCGGCCCGTCTCAGCGGCGCGGACCAGGCCATCCCGTTCGACGACCTGGACATGGTCTCCCGCGCCGCAGAGCTGGACGTGCCGATCCTGCTGCTGCACAGCGACGACGACGGCTTCGTGCCCTCCGACGCCTCGCACGCCCTGGCAAAGGCCCGGCCGGACCTGGTCACGATGCCGATCTTCACGGGCGCACGGCACACGAAGCTGTGGAACTACGACCAGAACCGCTGGACCGACGCGATCACCGACTGGCTCGGCGCGCAGGGGTTCGCCGACTGAATCTCAGGCGGCGAGGCGCTCCCGCACCTGGCGCTTGGCGCGCAGCAGCATGCCGGTCATTCCCGAGATCCGCAGGGGCGAGACGACCCGGGTGAGCCCGATCGACTGCGGGAAGTCGTCCGGGATCGCGAGCACGGCGGCCGGTGAGAGCCCCGCCATGCCCTGCGCGAGGATGCTGGCGAACCCCCGCGTGGTGGGGGCCTCCGCGGGCGCCGTCGCGTGCATCGTCACGACGCCGTCTGTCAGTTCCACGTAGATGTAGACCGGCGACTGGCACTCGGCGACGCGCTCGTACATCTCCGGGTGCGCAGCGACCTGGTCCGAGACGGCGGGGAGGTCGTTCGAGAACTCGAGCAGCAGCTGCAGGCGATCCGATTCGGGCAGTTCCAGGAACTCGTCCCGGATCTCCGCGAGCGAGTCGGGAAGGGCGAAGGCGGGGGTGTCAGACATCCCGCCCATTCTCACACGATCAGAGGGTGCCCGGCTCGTCGCCCGTGACGATCGGGACGCGCACCGCACTGCCCCACTCCGTCCAGGATCCGTCGTAGTTGCGCACGTTCTCGAAACCGAGGAGGTGCTTCAGCACGAACCAGGTGTGCGCGGACCGCTCTCCGATCCGGCAGTAGGCGACGACGTCGTCCCCGGCGGACAGGCCGGCGCCGTCGAGGTAGATCCTCTCGAGCTCGGCGCGCGACTTGAAGCCGCCGTCGTCAGCGACGGCCTTCGCCCAGGGCACGTTCTGCGCGGTGGGGATGTGGCCCGCGCGGAGGGCTCCCTCTTCGGGGTAGGCGGGGGCCGACGTGCGCGAGCCGGTGTACTCCTCCGGTGAGCGCACGTCGATGAGCGGGTTTCCCAGATGCGCGAGCACGTCGTCCTTGTAGGCGCGCAGGACCGAGTCGTCGCGTTCGATCACCGGGTAGTCGGTGGCGGTGCGATCGGGCAGGGCGGTGGTGATCTCGCGGCCCTCGGAGATCCAGCGGTCGCGGCCGCCGTCGAGCAGACGCACATCCTCATGCCCGAACAGGGAGAAGACCCAGAGCGCGTAGGCGGCCCACCAGTTGTTCTTGTCGCCGTAGATGACGACGGTGTCGTCGCGCGAGATGCCCTTGGCTCCGAGCAGAGCGGCGAAACCCGCGCCGTCGACGTAGTCGCGCACGACGGGGTCGTTGAGTTCGGTGTGCCAGTCCACCTTCACCGCGCCGGGGATATGACCGGTCTCGTACAGCAGCACATCCTCATCGGACTCCACGACGACGAGGCCCTCATCGCCCAGGTGCGCGGCGAGCCAGTCCGTGGTGACGAGGCGGCCGGGCTCGGCGTAGTCGGCGAACGATGCGGCGGTGGTGTCGAACTCGACGGTCACAATGGGCTCCCTGGGATGATGCCGGCGCGAAGGTGGTGCGCGGAAGGCGGGGGTGGCGACGGCGTAGTGTTGATCCGTCTTCTCGACACTAGAACCCCGGGAGCGTGCGCGCATCCGAGGGGTAAGACTTCGACACAGGATCCGCATGACCGATCAGGCCGCCCCTTCCGGCGTCGTCCACCTCATCGAGCGCCAGCCGCAGATGTCCGGCACCGAGCTGCTGGCAGGCCTCGTCCCGCCTCCGCAGTTCGACGGCGCCACGTTCGACAGCTACCGTTCCGACTCCGCCTACCCGTCCCAGGAGGACGCGAAGCAGCGGCTGTTCGCGTTCGCCGTGGGCGCGCAGCCGGTCAAGCGCGCGGGGCTCTTCCGCCGCGCGCCGAAGCAGCCGGAGATCAAGCCGGGCGTGTACCTGGACGGCGGGTTCGGTGTGGGCAAGACCCACCTGCTGGCCGCGATCTACCACGCGATGCCCGCGCGCCGGAAGTACTTCGGATCGTTCATCGAGTACACCGCGCTCGTGGGAGCGCTCGGCTACCGCAACACCGTGGACCTGCTGCGCGGATCCGACCTGCTGTGCATCGACGAGTTCGAGCTCGACGACCCGGGCGACACGATGGTGATGACCCGGCTGCTCGGCGAGCTCGTCGGATCCGGCACGCGGCTGGCCGCGACCTCGAACACGCCGCCGAACGCGCTCGGCGAAGGCCGGTTCGCCGCGCAGGACTTCCTGCGCGAGATCCACCAGATGTCGGACAGCTTCGAGACGATCCGCATCGACGGCGTCGATTTCCGCCAGCGCGCACTGGACGGCCACGCCGTCACGCTCGGCGCCGAGGAGTACGCGCACGACCTCGCGGCGCTGAGCAGCACCCGATCCGTCTCTGACGACGCGTTCGACGACATGATCCGGCACCTGGCGCAGGTGCACCCGTCGCGCTACATCCGGCTGCTGGCCGGGATCGGCGCGCTCGGGATCCGCGATGTCCGCCAGCTCACGGATCAGTCCGAGGCGCTGCGGTTCGTCGCATTCGTGGATCGCGCCTACGACGCGCAGATCCCGATCCTCGCCACCGGCCGTCCTCTGGACGACGTCTTCAGCGAGGAGATGCTCGGTGGTGGCTACCGCAAGAAGTACCTCCGCGCCGTCTCACGATTGAACGCTCTCTCGCACGCGGCGGACGCCGAGACGGCCGGACGCCCGAGCGCCGGTTAACACGTTGTTCACACAACGGACCCTCCTGTAACACCCCCGCAACACGCACCGCAGTCCGCGGAAACACACCCTCGCCACACTGAAACGCACAGCGCGAATCAGTGGGAACGAGGAAACATGGACGCAACGGGCAACATCTCCTGGGGAGTCACGGCGACCGCCCTGGTGCTGCTGATGACGCCGGGCGTGGCGTTCTTCTACGGCGGCCTGGTGAAGGCGAAGAGCGTCGTCAGCATGATGATGATGAGCTTCGGCGCCATCGGCCTCGTCGCCGTGCTGTGGATCCTGTACGGATCTTCGATGGCCAGCGTCTCCTCGCCGGGGCAGTTCGCCGGTGACCCGTTCGCCGACTTCGGACTCGCATCGATGGCAAGCGGCAAGGGCGCGAACGTCGCCCTGCTCACCGTCGGCTACGGCGCCACGTTCGCGATCATCACGGTTGCGCTGATCTCGGGCGCGATCGCCGACCGGGCAAAGTTCGGACCGTGGCTGATCTTCGTCGGCGTCTTCGCGACCGTCGGCTACTTCCCGATCGCGGCCTGGGTCTGGGGCGGCGGCTGGATCATGCACCTCGGCGGTGCGCTGTTCGGCGCGAAGAGCGGCATCGAGTTCATCGACTACGCCGGCGGCACCGCGGTGCACATCAACGCCGGCGCCGCGGCCCTCGCCCTCGCGCTCGTGCTCGGCAAGCGCATCGGATTCCAGAAGGGCATCCAGAAGCCGCACAACGTGCCGCTCACCCTGCTCGGCGCCGCGCTGCTCTGGTTCGGCTGGTTCGGCTTCAACGCGGGAGCCCAGTGGGCCACGAAGGGCATGGAGAGCGTCGGGCTCATCATCATCAACACGTTCGGCGCGGCGGCCGCGGGCATCCTGGGGTGGATCCTGGTCGAGCGGATCCGCGGCGGCAAGGCGACCTCGATCGGTGCGGCTTCCGGCGCGGTCGCCGGTCTCGTGGCGATCACCCCCGCCTGCGCGAACCTGACCCCGGGCTGGTCGCTGCTGCTCGGCGCGATCACCGGCGCCGTGTGCGCCCTCGCCGTCGAGCTCAAGTTCCGCCTCGGCTTCGACGACTCTCTCGACGTCGTCGGCCTGCACCTGGTCGGCGGATTCCTCGGCACGATCTACCTCGGCTTCTTCGCCACCGGGCAGGGGCTGTTCGTCGGCGGCGACGCGCGGCTCCTGGTCGTCCAGGTGCTCGCCTCGGGCGGCGTGCTCGTCTACTCGTTCCTGGTCGCGCTGATCATCGGCTTCTCGATCGAGAAGACCATCGGCTTCCGGATCACCAGTGAAGACGAGATCGCCGGCGTCGACCTCGTGGAGCACGGCGAAGAGGGCTACGCGCTCACCTCGTGAGCCGGGCCCCGTGCCTGACCTGAAGGGCCCTGGCCCCGCGGATAGGGTGTCGGTGTGACCACCCCTCGCAACAGCATCCTGTCCGCGCTCGTGTCCGCCGCGGCGGCCATCGCGAAGGTCTTCACCGCGAACCAGCGGCAGAGCACCGCCGGCGGATCCTCGGCGGCCCCGGCGGCCACGGCCCCGACGCCCGGACACGGGGGATCCACCGAGACGATCGAGCTGGATCCGCGATCCGTGCGCGACCTGCGCGTGTCCTACGCGCCGCATCGCGACCGCGCGCCCGACGCCGGCGAGGTCGTCTGGACCTGGGTGCCGTACGCCGAGCGGGACGGACGCGGCAAGGATCGGCCCGTGCTCGTGATCGCCACACAGTCCGCCGACCGGGTCTACGCGGTGAAGCTGACCAGCAAGTCGCACGACGGCGACCGCGATTTCCTCACCCTCGGATCCGGTCCCTGGGACGGCCAGGGCAGGGAGAGCTGGGTCGACATCGACCAGCTGTACAGCGTGCACGTCGGGGGAGTGCGGCGCGAGGCCGCAGCGCTCGACCGCGCGCGTTTCGACCGGGTCGCGAGCGTCCTCGAGCGTCGATTCGGCTGGACCGCGGCCTGACGCCGCCTTCGCGGCTCAGCGCGAACTGATCCGGTCAGCGCCGAGCCGGGGCCGGCGCGCGCAGCACCAGCGCCGTGGTCACGGCGAGTACGACGATCCCGATCGCCTCCACGATGACCGTCTGCGGGACGAGGGTGAAGGTCCACGTCTCGGTGATCCCGAACAACCCCACCGTGAGGGCGAGCAGAAGAGCACCGAGAGTCGCGATCAGGAACAGGAGCGAGAGCACCGTGGCCGCCTGCGCGAGCCTGCCCCGCAGGACCAGCACAGCGACGGCGAGCACCAGCGCCGCGACGGCGTTGAGCACGAACAGCACGCCGAGCAGGCCGCCGACCCCGTCGAAGACGAGGAACAGGTGGATGCCGCCGGTGGCGAGCAGGATGACGGCGCTGAGGATCCGCATGATGCGGTGCGCCGCGGGGGTGGTCGACATCATGGCTGTTACCTGCTTCCGTCCTGAATCGAGGCCTTCTCCGGTGACACGAGATGCGCGTCCGCACGGTTCACGCGGATGAGCCAGATCACGTCGCGACCGAACGACTCGATCAGCAGCAGAAGCGCCGCTGCGGCCACGATGACGTTCCCGGCGGGCGGCAGGAACTGCGCCGCGACGACGGCCAGCGCGACCCCGCAGGCGGCGGCGACGACCTTCCGCCAGTACCGGTACGGCAGGGTGCGGCCGAGGAACGGCTGCAGCCAGGCCGCCGCGACGAACGCGTAGCGCATGAGCCCGATCGCGAGCACCCACCAGCCCACGTACCGCACGTCGTGCACGCTGAGCACGAGGAGCAGGAAGGCGTCGACCTCCATGTCGAAGCGCGCGCCGAGCTCGCTCACGCTGCCGGTGCGGCGCGCGACAAACCCGTCGACCCCGTCGAGGGCGAGTGCGACGGCGACGACCGGCACCAGCAGAGGAGCAGGGGCTGTGCCGCCCAGCGCCGTGGCCACGAGGGCGACCACGACGCCGACGAGGATCGACCGGATCGATGTCACCGCGTTGGCGGCGCCGAACCGGGTGCTGCGTCGTCGGCGGAGCCCCCGCGACACCAGCCACGACGACACGACGAGGTAGGCCAGCGCTGCGGTCCAGCCCGCAGCCGACAGCGGAACCGCGGCTCCGAACGCGAGCAGCAGCGCGACACCTGCGCCGCCCCAGAGCAGGGGCGTGAGCTGAACTTTCCGCATCCGGCCTCCGTGTTACGTTCATGGTAGTCATGAGCGAAACGACGCAGAGGCCTGATCAGGTTCACCCGGATCGCACGGAGGCTGCGACGGCGTGGTGGACGACCGGACCCGGCCGCGGCGAGTTCCGGCAGGAGCCGCTGTCGGCGGCGGGCGCAGGCGACGCGTCCGTGCGCACGCTCTTCACGGGGGTCAGCCGCGGAACGGAATCGCTGATCGCGCGCGGATCGGTTCCCGCATCCGAGTACGAGCGCATGCGCGCGCCGTTCCAGGCAGGCGATTTCCCGTTCCCGGTGAAGTACGGCTATCTCAACGTCGGCGTGGTCGAGGCCGGGCCGTCCGGACTTCGCGATCGCCTGGTGTTCACGCTGTTCCCGCACCAGTCGCGCTTCGTCGCCCCGGCCGGGGCGCTGACACCCGTGCCGCCCGGGGTTCCGGCGCGGCGCGCTGTGCTCGCAGGCGCGGTCGAGACGGCCGTGAATGTGCTGTGGGACACCGGACCCGTGCTCGGCGACCGCGTCGTGATCGTCGGGGCGGGGATGATCGGGTGCGCCATCGCCCGGCTCGCCCAGGGCATTCCGGGCGTATCCGTCACCATCGTCGACGTCGATGTGCGCAAGAAGGCGGTCGTCGAGGCGCTCGGGGCGTCGTTCGCCCTCGCCACGGATCCGATCGCTGCGGCGGACGTCGTGATCGAGGCGAGCGGCTCGGGCGCCGGGCTGCAGTTCGCGCTCCGGGTCGCGCCCACAGACGGCGAGGTCGTGGTGGCCAGTTGGTACGGCGCGCCCTCCGTGTCGCTCGACCTCGGCGCAGACTTCCACGCGCGCCGGCTCACGATCCGCTCGAGCCAGGTCGGCGCGGTGGCACCGGCCCGGCGTGGACGCCGCACGACGGGGGACAGGCTGGCGCTCGCGCTCCGTCTCCTGGAGGATCCCACGTTCGACCTGCTGCTCGGCGCGACCTCGTCGTGGCGCCGGCTCCCCGCGATCACCTCCGCTCTCGCGGACGGCACCGCGGGCGAGCTCTGCGAGATCATCGATTGGAGCGAGGAATGACATTCGCCGTCACGGTCCGCGATCACCTGATGATCGCCCACAGCCTGCGCGGCGAGGTCTTCGGCCCCGCGCAACGGCTGCATGGGGCGACGTACGTGGTCGACGCCTCGTTCCGCGCCGACGAGCTGGACGAGAACGGCATCGTCGTCGACATCGGACGGGCGACGGACGCGTTGCGCGACATCGTCGCCGCGCTGTCGTATCGCAACCTCGATGACGAGCCGGATCTGCAGGGTGTGAACACGACGACCGAACGGCTGTGCCAGATCATCGGGGACCGGCTGGCGAGCCGGGTGCGCGACGGCGCGCTCGGCGGGGCGCCGCCGACCGGCATCGGCGTGACACTGCACGAATCGCACATCGCCTCGGCGTCGTACGAGGTGCAGATGTGACCCGCCGCGAGGTCGCCTTCCTCGTTCCGGAGGGGATCGACGATCCTGCCAGGGTGAGCGGTGGGAACGTCTACGATCGACGCGTCCGCGATGGGCTGGTCGCGTGCGGCTGGGCGGTGTCCACGGTCGAGGTGACCGATGCCGCGGGGGCGTCCCGCGTGCTTCGCGGCCAGCCCCTCGGATCCGCCGTCCTGGTGGACGGACTCGTCGCGCTGGGGGCACCGGACGAGATCGCTGCGGCGTCGACACGGCTGAGGATCATCGTGCTCGCGCACATGGTCGCCGGATCCTTCCCCGATGCGACGGCGAGGACGATGTCCGCCGAGCGCCAGATGCTGGATGCCGCCGGCCACGTCATCGTGACCAGCCGGTGGACGGCGGCGGAGCTTGCGCGTCGCGGGCTTGCAGGTCCCGCGCGGGTGAGCGTCGCCGCGCCAGGGGTCGAGCTCCCGAACGCGGGCGATGACACCTCCGCCCGCCGCGACGAACTGTGCGACGACGACGCCGGTGAGCTGCTCTGCGTGGGAGTCATCGCCCCGCACAAAGGTCAGGATCTCCTGCTCGACGCGCTGTCGCGGTTGCCGGATCGGCAGTGGCGGTGCACGCTCGTCGGCTCGACGCGTCCGTTCCGCGGATTCGCCGACACGGTCGCACGTGGCGCGCAGCGCTTCGACGGCAGGGTGCGGCTGGCCGGCACGCTCGACGGATCCGAGCTCGCGGCGCAGTACCGCCGCGCTGCGCTGCTCGTCGCGCCCTCCCGGATCGAGAGTTCCGGGATGGCGATCGCCGAGGCCCGAGGGCACGCGATGCCGGTGGTCGCGGCCGCCGTGGGCGGCATCCCCGACACGGTGGCAGGGGGCGGCGCGGTGCTGGTTCCGCCGGACGACCCCGCGGCCCTCGCAGACGCGCTCGATGGCTGGTTGAGCGATCCAGCATTGCGCCGCCGGTTGCGGACTGAAGCCCGTGCGGCACGATCACGGCTGTCCACCTGGGCGGACACGGTGACGGCCGTCGCCGCCGTGCTGGAGGCGCCATGAGTGAGATCTCGACGGCGACCGCGTCCTGGCTCACGCTGCGGGCGGCGGCGGACGGTGCCGCGCGTTCGCGTCGGCTGGCCGTGGACCTCGCCCGACTGCTGCCGCCGGGGCGCGTCGTCCTGCACGACCTCGGCACCGGCACCGGCGGCATGCCGCGCTGGCTGGCCCCGCTGCTGCCCGGGCCGCAGGAGTGGGTGCTGCACGACGGCGACGCCCGCATCACCGAGGAGGTCGCGCTCGAAACGGTGACCGATGAGGCGGGGAGGCCGATCGATGCGACTGTGCTCGTCGAAGACCTCGAGCACGTGCGGCTCGACTCGTTCTCGGGCGCCGCGGCGGTGACCGCTTCCGCCCTGCTCGACGTCGTCACGCGTGACGAGGCCGCGCGCATCGTGGATGCCTGCGTCGCCGCGGGCACTCCGGCCCTGTTCAGCCTCTCGGTGACGGGTCGCGTGGACCTGGATCCGCCCGAGCCCTTCGACGCCGAGATCTCACAGGCCTTCAACGCACACCAGCGCAGGGACGCGGGCGGACGGCGAATGCTCGGCCCCGACGCGGTGGACACGTTCGCGGCACTGTTCGTCGCCGCCGGGTGGAGCGTGCGACGCGCAGCAACGCCGTGGCGCCTCGACACCGCTCACGCCAGGCTGATCGCGGAGTGGCTGGACGGCTGGGTCGGCGCGGCGGTCGAGCAGCAGCCGGAGCTGGCTCCGGAAGCGGCGGCCTACCTCGTCCGACGTCGTGCCCAGGCGGTCGCCGGCGTGATGGGCGTCCAGGTCGGGCATGAGGACGTGCTGGCATGGCCGCGATGAGCACGGTCGCAGAGGTACGGGCAGACACCGGTCTCGTCGCGCCGCGTCGGCCCGCCTTCGCCGTCGCGATCCGTGTCGGGGCGGCGATCGCGATCATCGCCGTGATGGTGCTGGTCGTCGGCTTCGGCCCCTTCCTCCGTGGGATCGCCGCGATCTCGCCGTTGTCGATCATGGCGGCACTGATCCTCGCGGCCGTCGGGACTGCTGCCGCGGCCTGGCGCTGGCACCTCGTCGCCGCGGGATACGGTCTGCCGCTGAGCTGGCGTACGGCGTTCGGCGCGTACTACCGGTCGCAGTTCCTCAACTCGGTGCTGCCTGCGGGATTCGCGGGCGACGTCCATCGCGCATGGATGCACGGCCGTGCCCATCAGCGCGTCGGCGCTGCGGCCCGCGCGGTCGCGGTGGAGCGCATCCTCGGGCAGGGCGTCCAGATCGTGTTGACGCTCGTCATCCTGCTGCCGCTCGGATTCGGCTCATCGCTCGTTCCGGTCGCGTGGGGTGCGGGTGCGCTCGCTGCCGCCGTCGCGGTGGGCGCGGGGATCGCGCTGATGCTGCCGCGCGCACGTCGCCTGCTGCGGCGGGAGCTCGATCTGCTTCGCCCGGTCCTGGCTCGGCCACGCGCGCTGCTGGCGATCGTCGCCGCATCGGTCGTGGTGGTGGCCTCGCACACGACGCTCTTCGTCGTGGCGTGCCGGGTCACCGGCCCGGCTCTGCACACCGCAGGCGCCGCCGCCGTGGGGCTCGCCGTGCTGGCGGCATCCGCCGTCCCGATCAACGTGGGCGGCTGGGGTCCGCGCGAGGCCGCGGCCGGCGCGGCGTTCGCGCTCGTCGGATTCGCAGCCTCGGCAGGAGTCGCCGCCTCGACCGCGTTCGGAGTGCTGGCGCTCGTGGGCGTCCTGCCCGGGGCCGTGGTGCTGCTCATCGGCCGAAGGAGGAGAGGATGAGCGAACGTCCGTATGTCACGCTCAGCTGCGCGATGTCGATCGACGGCTGCCTCGACAGTGCGAGCCCGCGCCGGCTCGCGATGTCGAACGCCGCCGACCTGGATCGTGTCGATGACCTGCGCTCCCAGAACGACGCGATCATGGTCGGCGCCTCGACCGTGCGGCGGGACGACCCGCGTCTGCTGGTGCGTGACACCGTGCGCCGCGCGCGACGTCTGTCCAGCGGCCGCCCGGAATCGCCGACGAAGGTGACCGTGACCGCGTCGGGGGATCTCCCGCCGGATGCCGCCTTCTTCACCGTCGGCGACGCGCCGCGCGTGGTCTACAGCACGACGAACCGTGCGGCGCGGCTGCGCGCGCGGCTGGGTGAGCGAGCGACGGTCGTCGGGCTCGGGTCGCACGTCACGATGGCCGCGCTGCTGGACGATCTCGGCGAACGACAGGGCGTGCGCCGGCTCATGGTCGAAGGGGGAGGTCGGGTTCTCACGCAGTTCCTCGAAGCGGACCTCGTCGACGAACTGCAGCTCGTGATCGCGCCGTTCTTCGTGGGCGAGCCCGGCGCGCCGCGCGCCGTCGGCCCCGGCCGGTTCCCCTGGACCGCGTCACGACGCGCGCGCCTGGCAGGCACCCGGCAGATCGGCGACGTGGTGCTGCTGCGCTACGCGCTCTCGGAGCGCTGTGACGCACTCGGCACGGATCCCTCCATGCTCCGCGACGACGTCGCGTTCGCCACAGAGAAGCCATGATCAGGCACGGCGACGGATCCGCCGTGCGCGGGCTCGGTCAGCCGGCGCGCCGCGATGCAGGTCCGTTCGCCGTCGCAGCGGCGGTCGCCGTGCTCATGGTGCTTCCGCTCGCCCCTGCGCTGCTCGCGGGGCGCTCTGCGGCGACGACGGCGGGCCTGATCGGCCTGCCGGTCGAATCGCTCGTGATCCTGCTGCTGCTCGTCGTCGTGCCGGGTCGGATCCCGCGACTCGTTCTCGCCGCGGTATTCAGCGGGTTCGTGACCGTAGCCCTCGTGCTCGCAGGAATCGACCTCGGATTCCAGTCCTCGGTCGGCACCGTGTTCGTGCCGGTGGACTGGCCGCGGCTCGGCGACGGCTACGGAGTGGTGGCAGATGCGGTCGGGTGGTTCGCGGCGGATCTGCTCGTCGTCGCCGTCCTCGCCGCGGTCGTCGTGTGCGCGATCCTGCTCGCCCGATCGGCGCTGCTCGTCGCGCGGGTCGTCCGCACCTACGCGGCAGGCAGGAGGGTCCTCGCCGCAGCGACGGCGGTGTGGGTGGGGGCGGCCCTGATGGCGCCGCCGTTCGCCGCTGCCGCGTCGGCGGAGACCATCGAGACGGCGGTGTCGCGCACCGAGAGGGTGCTCGCCGACCAGGCCGCGGTCGCGCGCGCGATCGAACGCGATCCGTTCGCCGGTGTGCCGGCCGACCGGCTGCTCACCGGCCTTCGTGGCAAGGACGTCGTCATCGCCTTCGTTGAAAGCTACGGTCGCGTCGCGCTCGAGGCGAAGGGGATCGCCCCAGGTGTGACGGGAGTGCTCGAGAACGGGCAGACGATGCTTTCCGCCCAGGGGTACACGACCCGCAGCGCCTGGCTGACGTCGCCGACCTTCGGCGGCCTCAGCTGGCTCGCGCACGCGACTCTGCAGACCGGGGTATGGACGGACACGCAATCCGCCTACGACCAGGTGGTCGGCAGCGACCGCCTCTCGCTGGCACGTGCGTTCGGCCGGGAGGGATGGAACACGGTGAGCGACGTGCCCTCCGACACCCAGCGCTGGGATGTGGGTACGTCCTTCTACGGCTACCGCACACTGCGGGATGCCACCGACGTGGGCTATCGGGGCCCGACCTTCGGGTATGCCAGAGTTCCCGATCAGTACACGCTCAAGCGCTTCGCCGACACCGATCTCAGCCACCCGCATGCTCCGCTCATGGCCGAGATCGATCTCGTGTCATCGCACACGCCGTGGGCACCGCTGCCGCAGCTCGTGCCCTGGCAGCGGGCGTCGGACAGCACCGCGTATGCCGGGCAGCCGGCCGCCAGCGAGTCCGCGAGCACCGTGTGGCAGAGCCCGACGATGGTGCAGCGTTTCTACGGGCAGTCCGTGCAGTACTCGCTCGGGGCGCTCGAGTCGTTCCTGAGCAACGTGGATGATCCGAATCTCGTCCTGATCGTCCTCGGCGATCACCAGCCCGCATCGATCGTGAGTGGTGCCGGCGCCTCTCACGACGTGCCGATCAGCATCATCGCCCGCGACCCGGCCGTGTTCACCGCGATCTCCGACTGGGAGTGGACACCCGGGCTCATCCCCGGCAGCGGGGCGCCGGTCTGGCGGATGGACGCGTTCCGCGATCGCCTGCTCGCCGCGTTCAGCCCGACACTGTGAGCGTCATGACGACCGCGTGAGCGTCAGACGACCGCTCACCGCGAGCGGCGCTGCGGGGAGACCTGTCAGGCCAAGCCGGACTGGGCGACGATCACGGCGATCTCGGTGCGGCTGCGCACACCCCACTTCGTTCTGATTGCACCGAGCGCCGACTTGACGGTCGTCTCCGCGACGAAGAAGCGGGCGGCGAGGTCGGCATCGGATGCGCCGTCTGTGACGAGCGCGATGGCGAACTGTCGCTCGCGATCAGTGAGCAACTTCATCTTCTCGATTGCGGCCCGCTGTGCGGCGCTCGAACGAGAGTTCTGGATCCATTCCGTGAGCTGCGCGGCCGCCCTGGGTGAGTAGGCCGAGCCGCCGTTCTTGATGGCCAGTACGGCATCGAGGATCCAGCGGGGATCGTCGTGTTTGAGGAGGAAACCCACGGCGCCCGCATTAATCGCATCGAGTACCCGGCCTTCCTCGTCGAAGGCGGTCATCATCAAGAACCGGGGGGCATCCGGCTGACGTGCGTGCCGGGTCGCGGCCTCGACCCCGTCCACCTCAGGCATGCGAACGTCGCAGAGCACGATGTCTGGACGCAGTGCCTGGATCGCGTCGCCCAGTGTCGTCGCGCTGTTGCGGATCCCGACGACGGTCAACTCTTTGGAGGTTCCGAGGATCGCAGCGACACCGGAGGCCGCCATCGGGTCGTCATCGACGATGAGAACACGCGAGGGAGCCGACACGGCGCCAGTCTATCGAGGCGACCAGGGAAGCCAGGCGAGCACAGCGAACGCGCTCTCCGCGGTCGCTCCGGCCTGAAACCTACCTCCGACCAGCCCCACTCTCTCGGACATCCCGGCGAGCCCATGCCCGCCTCCGAGGTGAAGCGCGTGACCACCTGGCACCAGCCAGCTGGTCACGCTGATGGTCAGACCCGTCTGCGGTCCGCCCCGAAGATCGAGGAAGATCGACGCCCCAGGCGTATGGTGGCGGGCGTTCGAGACCGCCTCCTGTACCAGGCGGTACGACGAATGCGCCACCCGCGGATCACACGAGGACGGATCCGTGATGAGGAGCTGTGCTCGGATGTCCGTACCGTCACGGAGGACGTCATCGACGAGTCCGGCGAGATCCGAAAGGCCGGTGTTCGTCGAGGTCGCGGATTCGGGATGGCGCAGGGCGCGCACGACCTGGTGCAGGTCATCCATCGACGACTGCGCGGACTCACGCACCGCGCGCGCCGCCGTCGCCGTGCGCTCATCGCCGGCGGCGGACAGCTCCAGGGCACCCGCGTGCAGCGAGATCTGCGAGAGTCGCGCGGCAAGCGTGTCGTGCAGCTCCCGTGCGATCTCTTGACGCTGCCGCTCGACCTCGACCGTCCGCTCGAGCGCGGCGACATTGCGGGTCGCTGCGGCAGTGCCATGCTGCGCGGTGTCGCGCTCGATCCGGAGACGACGCGCGATTCCGTATGCGACGAACGGAGCGACGAGCATCGCCGCGACCACAGGGACGGCCCAGAGCAGCCCCAGTCGGGCCGGTGTGCCGGCCGCGGGACTGTTCACGAAGGCGGACAGGAGAGAGGTCCGCGCGAACACATCCCAGGCGAGGGAGCTGACCGCGGCTGCATAAGTGCCGAGAATGAAGGCCCAGCGGGTCCAGCCGATCGTCACCGCAGAGGTCGCCGCGACGAGGATGAGCACGGGCAGCAGCGTTGTGGGGACGACGAGCGTCAGGCAGATCGCCGCGATCGACAGCGCGATGGGCCAGCGGTGTCGCCACACGATCAGCACGGAGACGGCGATCATGGGGAACACTCCGACCATCGCGAACGTCGCGAGCGGGGCGGGGAGCAGTGATTGTGAACCGCCGTGCTGACCGCCGGCAGAGATCGCGAGCAACGCACACAGCACCGCGAGGGTGATGTCACCCGAGCGCGCCCAGCCACGGTGCGCGCGCCGGACCGGTGCTGCGGCCGGGAGCGTCGCCCAGGAGGACGGTCGCGGGGGTGGAGCGGTCATGCTCCGATGCTAGGCGGAGCAGGGGACACCGCCCCACCTTCGGGAGGAGGGGATCGTGCGGCGGGATCCCCTCCTTCCGGTCGGGCTGGTCTGGGCGGACGAGGGTGACCCCGCGTGCGCCCGCACTGGTGCACTGATGTCGTGCGGCTGAACTGGACGCCGCCGTCACATGAGGAGGACTCCATGAACATCCACCGTCTCGCGGGCCCGGTTGCCGCGCTCGTGATCGCTGGCGCGATCACGCTTTCCGGCTGCTCCGGCACATCGACGGCGATCACCGCGCCGGCCGCCGGCGGGTCCACGCAGTCACCTGCGGCCGGACAGCCGGCGGCCCAGAGCGGAACCCGGGAGCACCCGGCCGCCCTCGGGTCCAAGATCAGCGGCAAGGACTGGGAGGTCGTCGTCAATTCGGTCGCACTGGGCGCGAATGACGCCGTCAAGGCGGCGAACCAGTTCAACGGCGATGCACCGGTCGGGTCGGCTTATGCCGTTGTCAACTACACGGCCACGTACATCGGAAAGGACGCGAAAGGCGGAATGCCCGCGGAGGTCGGCATCGACTACGTCACCCCGGAGGGGAAGACGATCAGCCGCACCAGCACGATCGCGGTGGCGCCGGCCCCCGCGTTCGACGGAATCAGCCCGCTATACAACGGCGCCGCGACGACGGGGAACATCGTGATCGCGGTTCCGACGGCGGATGGAGACAAGGGCGTCCTGGCGGTGCGCCCCGGAATGCTGGCGGACACGGTCTTCGTCGCCGTCAAGTAGCGGCCGAACGTCGAGGGTCCTCGCAGAGGCTGGGAGGCGAGGGCCCTCGGAGCGGCACGCGTAGGCTGAGCACGTGGCGAAGAGCATCCTCATCACGTCCGTCGAGGGCCACTCCGGAAAGTCCCTCATCGCTCTCGGCGTGATCGACGCGCTGAGCCGGGCGACCGCGCGCGTCGGCGTGTTCCGTCCGATCGCCCGGAGCAGCGACGGGACGGACGACGTCCTCGAGATGCTGCTCGCCCGCACCGATGTCGGACTCGACGCGGCGGAGTGCATCGGCGTCGGCTACGACGAGCTCCGCGCGGACCAGGAGCTCGCACTGGGCCGGATCCTGGAGCGGTATCACGCCGTCGAGGCGCAGTGCGACGCCGTCGTGATCCTGGGCAGCGACTACACGGACGTCGCGAGTCCCGCCGAACTGGGCGTGAACGCCCGCATCGCGGCAAACCTCGGCGCGCCCGTGCTGCTCGTGCTGGGCGGACGCGAGCACCAGGGTCACGGCGAGCAGCTCGGCGTGACCAGCGCGCGCACGCCCGAGCAACTCGGTCAGCTCGCAGGGCTCGGCGTCGCCGAGCTCGCCCAGGAGCGGGCCGTGCTGTCGGCCGTCATCGTTAACCGCGCCGATGCGGACCACATCGAGGAGACCGTCGCGGCGGTGACGGCGGTCCTCGCCGAGGGCGCACGATCCGACGCGCCGGTGCCGGTGTGGGCGATTCCCGAGGATCGTTCGCTGGTCGCACCCTCGGTGCACGGGGTGCTGCGGGCCCTGGAGGGGCGCCTGGTGCGCGGAGACGTCGAGCTGCTCTCCCGCGAGGTGCTGGACATCGTCATCGCCGGCATGTCGATGGTGAACGTGCTGCCGCGGCTGAAGGAGTCGGCGGTCGTGGTGATCCCCGCAGATCGGGAAGAGGTGCTGCTGGCGACGCTGCTCGCGCAGGCGGCCGGCACGTTCCCGTCCATCGCGGCGATCGTGCTCAACGGGCCGTTCACCCTCCCCGAGCCGATCGAGCGGCTGCTGGACGGCCTGCGGCCCTCGATCCCGATCATCACCACCGACCTCGGGACCTACGACACCACGCTGCGGGTCATGAACGCTCCCGGGCGGCTGTCGGTCGACGCACCGCACCGGGTCGATCGCGCCCTCGCGCTGTTCGAATCGCATGTCGACGTGCCGGCGCTCATCGCGCTGATGGGCGTGGCGCGCTCCGACGTCGTGACGCCGCTCATGTTCCAGTACGAGCTGTTCGATCGGGCGCGCGCCGGGCGCCGCACCATCGTGCTGCCCGAGGGGAACGACGATAGGGTGCTACGCGCGGCCGGCACCGTGCTGCAGCGGGGGATCGCGGATCTCGTGCTCCTCGGCGACGAACCCGCGATCCGCAGCCGCGCGCAGGAGCTCGGCGTGGAACTGGACGGGGCCCGCATCGTGTCGCCGACGGATCCGGAGCACGTGCGGCGCTTCGCCGCCGAGTACGCACGGCTGCGCGCACACAAGGGCGTCACGCTCGCACAGGCCGCGGACACCGTCACCGACGTGTCGTACTTCGGCACGCTCATGGTGCACCTGGGGCTCGCCGACGGCATGGTCTCCGGCGCCGCGCACACCACCGCGCACACGATCCGGCCGGCGTTCGAGATCATCAAGACGCGTCCCGGCGTCTCGGTCGTGTCGTCCGTGTTCCTGATGGCACTCGCGGATCGCGTGCTCGTCTACGGCGACTGCGCGGTCATCCCGGATCCGACCAGCACCCAGCTCGCCGACATCGCGATCTCGTCGGCCGCGACGGCTGCCGCGTTCGGGATCGAGCCGCGCGTCGCGATGCTCTCGTACTCGACCGGCGACTCCGGATCCGGCGCGGAGGTGGAGAAGGTGCGCACGGCCACGGAGCTCGTGCGCGAACGTGCGCCGGACCTGCTCGTCGAGGGGCCGATCCAGTACGACGCCGCCGCGGACGCCGCGGTCGCCAGGGCGAAGCTGCCGGGGTCGTCGGTGGCAGGACGGGCCACGGTGTTCGTGTTCCCGGATCTGAACACCGGCAACAACACGTACAAGGCGGTGCAGCGCTCGGCCGGGGCCGTCGCGATGGGACCGGTGCTGCAGGGACTGAACAAGCCGATCAACGATCTCTCCCGAGGCGCACTCGTGGAGGACATCGTGAACACGATCGCGATCACCGCGATCCAGGCGCAGGAGCCGTCGGATCCGGCCGGCACAGAGGAGGAGCCGGCGTGACCGTCGTCCTGATCGTGAACAGCGGGTCGAGTTCGTTCAAGTACCAGCTGCTGGACGTGGAGCGCGAGCGGGCGCTGGCCACCGGCCTCGTGGAGCGGATCGGGCAGTCCGAGGGCCTGTCCTCGCACACGGTGCTCGCGACCGCGCAGGGCGGTGCGGAAGAGACGTTCCGGCGCGAGATGCCGATCCGGGACCACACGGCCGGTTTCGAAGTGATGCTCGATGCGTTCGCCGAGCACGGCCCTTCTCTCTCCGAGCATCCGCCGCTGGCGGTGGGGCACCGCGTGGTGCATGGCGGGGCGAGATACTTCGCCCCGACCCTCATCACGCCCGAGGTCGAGCACGGGATCGATGAGTTGTCGGTGCTCGCGCCGCTGCACAACCCTGGCGCCCTGCAGGGGATCCGAGCCGCCGAGGCGGCCTTCCCCGATCTCCCGCACGTGGCCGTGTTCGACACCGCCTTCCATCAGACGCTCCCGCCGGCCGCCTACACGTACGCGATCGACAAGGATCTCGCCCGCGAACACCGAGTGCGCCGGTACGGTTTCCACGGCACCTCGCACAAGTACGTCTCCGAACAGGCGGCGTCGTTTCTCGGCCGTCCGCTCGCGGAACTGCGTCAGATCGTCTTCCACCTCGGCAACGGCGCGTCGGTGACCGCCATCGACGGGGGCCGCTCCGTGGAGACGTCGATGGGCATGACGCCGCTGGAGGGGCTGGTGATGGGCACGCGATCCGGCGACATCGATCCGGCCGTGCTGATCCAGCTGGCGCGCCGCGCCGACTTGTCGATCGCCGAGCTGGACGATCTGCTGAACAAGCGCAGCGGTCTGCTCGGACTCGCCGGCGTCTCCGACATGCGCGATCTGCAGCAGCGCGCCGCCGACGGCGACGGCGACGCCGTTCTCGCCCTGGACGTCTACATCCACCGGCTGCGCGCCTATGCGGGCGCCTACCTCGCCCAGCTCGGCGGCGCGGATGTCATCTCGTTCACGGCCGGCGTGGGGGAGAACAACGCGCTGGTGCGCCGCGAGTCGATGGCCACCCTGGGTTTCGCCGGCGTCGAGATCGACCCGGCGCGCAACGAAGCGCGGGAGCACGGGACACGGGTGATCTCCTCGGACGCCTCCCGTGTCACCGTTCTGGTGGTTCCGACCAACGAGGAGCTGGAGATCGCGCGGCAGACGCTGGAGGCGACCCGCTGATCGGCAGGCCGCCGCGGGGCGTCAGCTGCGACCGGGGGCCAGCGTCGGGGTGAGCAGGGGGAATGCCTGCAGGACCATCTCGGCCAGCTCGCCCAGGGGTCGGGTGAGCGGGTCGGTGGCGGGCACGCCGAGTTCCAGTTCGATGTCATCGATCGCGCTGCTCAGCTGCGCATCGGTGAGGTGCTCGTGGTTGACGGTCACCCCGATCACCCGGGTGTCCGCGAAGGCCTCGATCAGCGCGACCTCGCTCGCGACGGTCGGCATGGCGACCATCGGGAAGTCGCCGAGCACGCGACGGCCCGGGGCGTGCTGGACGATCACGGCCTCCGGGCGGCTGCCGCGCAGGATGTGCGCCGACGTGAGGTAGGCGGGGTGGCTGAGGGCGCCCTGGCCCTCGACGATGATGACATCGGGATCCTCGCCCTCGAACGCGGCGACGACCTGGTGCTCCACCTCACCCGAGCAGAACTGCGGTACCAGCGCATCGAGGGCGACACCGTAGCGGCCGCCCTGGATGATCGTCGTCTGTCCCGTGCCGACCAGCACCGCGTTGACGCCGCGGGAGCGGAGCGCCTGGACCAGGAGCGTCGCGGTGGTGCGCTTGCCGATCGCGCCGTCGGTGCCGAGGATCGCGATCCGCGGGCAGGTGACGTCGAAGATCCGGCCGGAGAAGAGGTGCAGATCCTTCGCCGGGCGGGGGCGCCGGATGTCGGTGATCGTCACGTCGGCGAGGAGCGCGGCCGCGACGAACTCCACGTCATCGCTCAGGAACTCGTGCAGCCCGTTGATGACGTGCATTCCGCGTGCGATCCCGTCCAGCAGCACGAGCCGCTGCGCGGGGGAGAGCAGCCCGTCGGCGGGCGCGACGCCGCAGATGAGATAGTCGGGCGTGCGCCCGGCGTGGGCGATGGCCTCGTCCAGCGTCGCGAGCACGGGGATGCCGTTCGGCCGGTCGTCCAGCACCACTCCGGCGTCGGCGCCGGCGTGGGTGCTGTCGAGGATGCTGAGGATCTCGTACTTCTCGGAATGGCGCACGAGTCCGTTCGCGGTCTTGCCGTCCTGCTCGCCGAACTGGCCTTCGCAGTACACGATCGCGGTGGCGCCCACGGGAAGGGATGCGCCGGCACCCCAGCTCTCAGATGCGGGGTCGGCGGACGTCACGGTCGGATGCGCGTTCAAGGGGGGCTCCTCTGGTCTCACAGAGGAGGCGACGGAGAACGAAAGGCGAGGCACAGCCGGTCGGTTGACGAGAAGTCTTCCCTGATACCGGCAAGATGCCGATATCGTCACGGTATCAGTCGAGCCTGGGAGAACCGCCTGGGACGGCGGAAGAGGGTGTGGTGGGCGATGCCGGACTCGAACCGACGACCTCTTCCGTGTGAAGGAAGCGCGCTACCAACTGCGCCAATCGCCCCTGTGAAGTTTGGTGTGCGCTGGGCACAGTTGGAAATCATACCGGATTGGCGCATGCACTGACGACTGCCCCGATGCCCGGGCGTGGCGACGCGCCCGCCCGCGGGACGGCGGGCGGCCATGTTCCAGGGGCTCGCGCGCGGACACGCCCGAGAGCGGGCCCCGGTTTGGCGAACCTCCGAACCTCGGCTAATGTATTTCAAGTGCCCGGGACACCGGGGAACACGAAATGCGGATGTAGCGCAGTTGGTAGCGCACAACCTTGCCAAGGTTGGGGTCGCGAGTTCGAGTCTCGTCATCCGCTCCAGTGCCGGTGCCCCTTCGGGGGCTTCGGCATGTGGGTTCGAATCCACATGGTGGCGTGGCCGAGCGGCTAGGCACCGGCCTGCAAAGCCGTTTACACGGGTTCGAATCCCGTCGCCACCTCGCTCTCAACTTAATAGCCTGAATAGGCGCGATTGGCGCAGCGGTAGCGCGCTTCCCTGACACGGAAGAGGTCACTGGTTCGATCCCAGTATCGCGCACAACAGAAACCCCCGGTCAGCCGGGGGTTTTTTCGTTGGAAGGACAGTCTCCGTTCCTATCTCCTCCCCGGGAATTCTCGTCGGCATCTGGCGTGCCGTGGCCGCTCGTGGTGTGCTGGCAGCGAGTCCCGGACGGAGGAACCGTGATGGCACAGGCGATGGCAGGGCATCGGGTGATCGTGTTCATCCAGGAGAACAAGACCACGGACTTCTACTTCCCGACGATGGCCGCGTGGGGCGCCGTCGTCGCGAACCACGGCAACCTCCTCTCCGCGCCGCCGAACTTCGATCAGCCGCATGATCGGAACGCCTGGGTGCACTTCGCGATGGGGGACTATCCGGCACTCGCCGCGCAGATCGACAACGACACCGTGATCCCATACTACAGCTGGCTCGCGAAGCAATTCGTGTTCAGCGACCACCACTTCGGATCCGGATCCAATTCGACGCCCGGCCACATGCTCGCGATCGGCGGGCAGATGCCGACGCTGCGGAACCCGCCCTTCACCGGCGCGCACCCGGTCTGGGACATCCCGTCGATCTTCTCGGTCGCCGAGTCAGCCGGAGTCAGCTGGGCCGCGTTCCCGGATCAGAGCGGATATCCCACCAAGTTCTACAAGACGCTCAGTGAGGCTCCCGGCACGGCGAACGTGCACCCGCCGAAAGACTTCATCCCGATGGCGAAGGCCGGGGAACTCCCGCAGATCTGCTACGTGTGGAGCCCCTCCGGCTACGACGAGCATCCGCCGATGGTGAGCAACCCCGACTACGTGACGCACGGCCAGAACCTGGTGCACGATCGGATCCAGGCGGTCATCGACGGCGGCGGCTGGGAGCAGACAACGTTCATCCTGACGTGGGACGACTGGGGCGGCTATGCGGACTCGGTGCCCACGCCCGACATCGAGACGGTCCCGGACGCGATCCACCCCGGCGGCTTCCAGGCGATCGGCGGCTCGCGGATCCCGCTGCTGATGTTCGGAGGCATGGTTTCGCAGCGGATCGATCCGGAATGGCACTCGCACGCGTCGATCCCGAAGACGATCATCGACCTGCTCGGCCTGCCCGCGATGGGCGTTCCCCGGGTCGACACGGCCCCGTCTCTCGCGCACCTGATCGACCCGTCGCTCTCGCGCCCCGTGCCGCCGGCGCCGGGCGCGACGATCACGCAGCCGGCGCCTCCGAAGCCGACGCCGAAGCCGGTCGCGCCCCAGCCCTGGCCCGGCCCGCTCGGCGTGGCGATGCCGGCCCTCGTGACGCGCGACGGCAGCGTCCTGGCAGCCCCGACGGACGGCCTCGTGCGCCCCCACCCGCCGAAGGCTCCGAAGGGCTGACCGGGCCAGGGTCCGCCGCGCAACCGGCGTCCCGGGCAGCACCTCCTGGCGGATCGCGCCGCGGCACCTGGACGAGGCGGCGGCCGCCTCGTCGTAGGATTCTCCTATGGACTTCGCCCGGGAGATGCGCACGACCGTGGTCGTGGTCACCGGCACGCGAACGCTCAGGGCCTGAGCGGGCAGGGCGTTTCTGCGCCCGAAGCTGAGCAGCCGAGACCATCGCCTATCTGGAGAACTCCCTTGTCTGAGAACCCTGCGTCCCCCTCGTCGGCGCCGTCCTATCCCTGCGACGGCTTCGCCCTGTACGGCGCGAACGGACCGTTCGCCGACCGCGCCGTGGTCGCCATGCTCGTCAACGGCCAGCAGAAGGACCTCGCCGCCCTCGTCACGGAGGACGACGTCGTCGCGCCCATCACGATCGACAGCTCTGAGGGGCTCGCGATCCTCCGCCACTCCACGGCCCACGTGCTGGCGCAGGCCGTGCAGCGCATCAAGCCGCAGGCGAACCTCGGCATCGGTCCGCCGATCACCGACGGCTTCTACTACGACTTCGGCGTCGACACCCCGTTCACCCCCGAGGACGTCAAGGCGATCTCGAAGGAGATACAGCGGATCCAGCGCGAGGGCCAGCGGTTTGTGCGCCGCGTCGTCTCCGACCAGGAGGCGCGGCTCGAGCTCGCGGACGAGCCGTTCAAGCTCGAGCTCATCGGGCTCAAGGGCCCGGGCGCGGACAAGACCGAGGGCGCCTCCGTCGAGGTCGGCGAGGGCGAGCTGACCATCTACGACAACGTCTCCAAGGACGGAGAGGTCGTCTGGAAGGACCTCTGCCGCGGCCCGCACCTGCCGAGCACCCGCCTGATCGGCAACGGCTGGGACCTGACCCGGATCGCTGCGGCCTACTGGCGCGGATCCGAGAAGAACCCGCAGCTGCAGCGCATCTACGGCACGGCGTGGCCCACCAAGGACGAGCTGCGCGCCTACCAGCAGCGCCTCGAGGAGGCCGCCAAGCGCGACCACCGCCGCCTGGGGAAGGAACTGGACCTGTTCTCGTTCCCCGACGAGATCGGATCCGGCCTGTCGGTCTGGCACCCGCGCGGAGGCGTCATCCGCGGCGAGATGGAGCAGCACGCGCGACGCCGGCACATCGCCGCCGGGTACACGTACGTGTACACCCCGCACATCTCGAAGGAGGACCTGTTCCTCACCTCGAACCATCTCGTCACCTACCGCGACGGCATGTTCCCGCCGATCCGGATGGACGAGGAGCGCGACGAGGACGGGCACGTCACCAAGCAGGGCCAGGACTACTACCTGAAGCCGATGAACTGCCCGATGCACATCCTGATCTACAAGGAGCGTGCGCGCAGCTACCGCGATCTGCCGCTGCGGTTCGCCGAGAACGGCACCGTCTACCGCAACGAGCTCTCCGGTGCACTGCATGGCCTCACCCGCGTGCGCGGCTTCACCCAGGACGACTCGCACCTGTTCGTCACCCCGGACCAGCTCGAGACCGAGGTCGCGAAGGTCCTGGAATTCATCCTCTCCATGCTCCGGGACTTCGGGCTGACCGACTTCGAGCTCGAGCTGTCCATGAAGGACGACGAGAAGAGCAAGTGGATCGGATCCGACGAGTTCTGGGAGTCGTCGACGGATGCGCTGCGCCGCGTGGCGCTCGCGTCGGGTCTGAAGCTCACCGAGGTGCCCGGCGAGGCCGCTTTCTACGGTCCGAAGATCGACCTGAAGACCACCGACGCGATCGGCCGCGTGTGGCAGCTGTCCACCGTGCAGGTCGACCCGAACCTGCCGGAGCGTTTCGACCTGGAGTTCATGGACAAGGATGGGCAGAAGAAGCGCCCGATCATGATCCACCGCGCCCTGTTCGGCTCGATCGAGCGGTTCTTCGCGATTCTGCTGGAGCACTACGCGGGCGACTTCCCGCTGTGGCTCTCGCCCGTCCAGGTCATGGGCGTGCCCGTGGCCGAGGAGTTCGCGGACTACCTCGACGACGCGGTCGCTGCGCTGAGCGCCGTCGGCGTGCGCGCCGAGGTCGACCACTCCGATGAGCGGATGCAGAAGAAGATCCGCAATCACACCACGGGCAAGATCCCGCTGATCCTCATCGCGGGGGAGCAGGACCGCGCGGCGGGGACGGTCTCATTCCGTTTCCGTGACGGTACCCAGGAGAACGGCGTGCCGCTGGCCGACGCGGTCGAACGCGTCCGCCGCGCGATCGAGGACCACGCGCTGATCCACACGGCGAGCGACCTGGCATGAGCGCCGACGGCGGCTCCGGCGGCGATGTGCAGCTCGAGGATGCTGCGCACTTCGCCGGCGTCCCCGACGAGTTCCAGCGGCTCTGGGTGCCGCATCGGATGACGTACATCCAGGCGGGCCCGGAGCCTCTGCGCGAGGAGTGCCCGTTCTGCGAGGCGCCGAAGCATCCGGACGAGGAACGGCTGATCGTCGCGCGCGGGCGCACCGCCTACGTGCTGCTGAACCTGTTCCCGTACAACTCCGGGCATCTGCTGGTCTGCCCGTATCGTCACGTCGCCCGGTACGACCAGGCCACCGATGACGAGGTGGCGGAGATCGCCGCTCTCACGCAGACGGCGATGCGCGTGCTGACGGCGACGTCGCGCTGCGACGGCTTCAACATCGGCATGAACCAGGGCGCGGTGGCCGGCGCCGGTGTGGACGGGCACCTGCACCAGCACGTCGTGCCGCGCTGGAACAGCGACGCGAACTTCTTCCCGATCATCGCCAAGACGAAGGCGCTGCCGCAGCTGCTGGGCGACGTGCGCAACACCGTCGCCGCGGCCTGGCCGGCCGCGCGCGATTCCTCTCACATCGCTCCCGCGCAGGAATAGGATCGGAGCCGTCCTTCCGGTCGACGCGAGGTCGTCGCCGATCGTGCTCACGAAGTAGGCGGCGCGCATGTTCGAAGGCTGGAAGAAAGTCTGCGGAGGCGCTCCAGCGCACCCGCGTCGGCGCGGCCGACCTGCACAACGATGTCTTCCGGGATCACGTCCGCGAGTTCCAAGGCGGGCCCTACGAGAGTTATAGCGGCCCCGGGTCAGCGGACCTGTATCACAGCGAACTGCTCGCGCGGGTGCGCGTAGAACTCCTGCGCCTCGACGAGCCGCAGTTCGCGATCGCCCGAGTCCAGGGTGAGCGCGAGCAGGTCGAAGACGCTGGAGACGGTCTTGCGCAGTGCGACCGCGGCGGATCCGGATTCCAGATAGTGCGCGGTGAACAACGCGGCGGTGACGTCACCGGATCCGTTCGCCTTCATCGGCAGCTGCGGCGTCTGCACGATCCACGCGCCCGCGTCGTCGACCGCGAGCATCTCGACCGTGCCCTCCGGACGATCGGGACGCTCGACGCTCGTCACGAGGACCGTGCGCGGCCCCATGGCCCGCGCCGCGTCCACAGACGCGAGAGTGGAGGCGAGCGTGTCGGGCGAGGTGCCGGTGAGGTAGCCGAGTTCGAACTGGTTCGGCGTGATGATGTCGGCGACCGGCACGACCCGCTCGCGCAGCAGCTCGGGGATCGCGGGCGCCACGAAGCAGCCCGACTTCGCGTTGCCCATCACGGGGTCGCACGCGTACACCGCGTTCGGGTTCGCCGCCTTCACCCGCGCCACGGCGTCGATGATGACGTCGCCGATGCCCTCGCCGCCCTGGTAGCCGCTCAGCACGGCGTCGACCTGGCCGAGCACGCCGCGCTCCTCGATGCCGGTGATGACCTCGCGCACATCGTCCGGGGGGATCAGCGGTCCGCGCCAGGCGCCGTAGCCGGTGTGGTTGGAGAAGTTCACCGTGTAGACCGGCAGGACCTCGACGCCGATGCGCTGCAGCGGGAACACCGCGGCGGAGTTGCCGACGTGGCCGTACGCGACGGCGGACTGGATCGAGAGGATCTTCATCCTTCGATCTTCCCATCCCGACGCGGTGCGTCCCGCCGTGCGCGGAGGGCCAGGCGGGACGATCCAGACCGCGTATGATCTGTCCTATGACAGAACTTGCACCCGAATCGACCACGGGCACGGGCCGCGTCAAGCGCGGACTCGCCGAGATGCTCAAGGGCGGCGTCATCATGGACGTCGTCACCGCCGACCAGGCGAAGATCGCCGAGGACGCCGGCGCCGTCGCCGTCATGGCGCTCGAACGCGTCCCGGCCGACATCCGCGCCCAGGGCGGCGTCTCCCGCATGAGCGACCCCGACATGATCGACAGCATCATCTCGGCCGTGTCGATCCCGGTCATGGCGAAGGCGCGCATCGGGCACTTCGTCGAGGCGCAGGTGCTGCAGGAGCTCGGCGTCGACTATATCGACGAGTCCGAGGTGCTCTCGCCGGCCGACTACGTCAACCACATCGACAAGTGGGGCTTCACGGTTCCCTTCGTCTGCGGCGCGACCAACCTGGGCGAGGCGCTGCGTCGCATCACCGAGGGTGCGGCGATGATCCGCTCCAAGGGCGAGGCCGGCACGGGCGACGTCTCCGAGGCCATGAAGCACATCCGCACCATCCGCGGCGAGATCGCGCGTCTCGGCTCGCTGTCCAAGGACGAGCTGTACGTCGCCGCGAAGGAGCTGCAGGCGCCGTACGAGCTCGTCGCAGAGGTCGCCGAGAAGGGCGCGCTGCCGGTCGTCATGTTCGTCGCCGGGGGAGTGGCGACGCCCGCGGACGCCGCGATGATGATGCAGCTCGGCGCCGACGGCGTGTTCGTCGGATCCGGCATCTTCAAGTCCGGCGACCCCGTCGCCCGCGCCGCCGCCATCGTGAAGGCGACCGCCGCGTTCGACGATCCCGCCGTGATCGCCCAGGTCTCCCGGGGACTCGGCGAGGCGATGGTCGGCATCAACGTGACCGACCTCGCCGCCCCGCACCGGCTCGCGGAGCGCGGCTGGTGACATCCGCCCTCCGGATCGGGGTGCTCGCGCTGCAGGGCGATGTGCGCGAGCATGCCGCGATCCTGACCTCGCTCGGGGCGGAGGCGGTTCTCGTCCGCCGCCCCGAGCAGCTGGACGGGCTCGACGGTCTGGTGCTGCCCGGCGGGGAGTCGAGCGTGATCGACAAGCTCTCCCGGATCTTCGGGATCCGGGAGCCGCTGCGTGCCCTGATCGCCGACGGGCTGCCGGTCTACGGGACCTGCGCGGGACTGATCCTGCTGGCAGATGAGCTCGAAGGCGCGATCGACGGCCAGCTCACGCTCGGCGGGCTCGACGTCACCGTGGCGCGGAACGCGTTCGGCGGCCAGGTCGAGTCCTTCGAGACGGATCTCCTGATCGACGGCATCGAGGGGGAGGTGGCGGCGACGTTCATCCGGGCGCCGCTCATCACCCGGGTCGGCGCGCAGGCGCGGGCGATCGCCGCGCTGCCGGACGGCGGCGTCGTCGCCGTGGAGCAGGGCAATCTGCTCGGCACGAGCTTCCACCCGGAGATGAACGGCGAGACCCGGCTGCATGAGCGGCTGCTCGAGCGCGTCCGTCGCCGTCGCGGGGCATCCCTGGTCTGAGCCGTTCGGGTCGGTGGCACGGCATCGCGGTCATCCCAGCCGGGATCTTCTAGAATGGACGATGCCCTGCGGGACGTTCCGCCGGGGGATACGAGCGGGAGAGATATGTCCGGGCATTCCAAGTGGGCCACGACCAAGCACAAGAAGGCCGTCATCGACTCGCGCCGTGCGAAGTCGTGGGCCAAGCTCATCAAGAATATCGAGGTCGCCGCGAAGCTCGGCGGCGCTGATCTGGCCGGCAACCCGACGCTTTTCGACGCGGTGCTCAAGGCCAAGAAGACGTCGGTGCCGAAGGACAACATCGACCGCGCCATCAAGCGCGGCGCCGGCATCGGCGGCGAGTCGGTCGAATACCTGACGATCACGTACGAGGGGTACGGCGCCAACGGCGTGGCCCTGATGATCGAGTGCCTGACGGACAACAAGAACCGTGCGGCGGCCGAGGTGCGCACGGCGCTCACCCGCAACGGCGGAACGCTGGCCGACCCGGGCAGCGTCGCCTACAACTTCACCCGCAAGGGCGTCATCGTCGTCGATGCCGAGGGCACCACCGAGGATGACCTCATGATGGCGGCTCTCGAGGCCGGCGCTGAGGAGATCGAGCCGCACGGCCAGGGCTTCGCCGTCATCACCGAGGCCTCCGACCTCGTGCCGGTCCGCACCGGTCTGCAGGAGGCGGGCATCGAATACGAGTCCGCCGACGTGGAGTTCGTGCCGAACCTCAAGGTCGAGATCGACGCAGACACGGCGCGGAAGATCTTCCGGCTGATCGATGCGCTCGAGGACAGCGAGGACGTGCAGAACGTCTACGCGAACTTCGACCTCACCGCTGAGGTGCAGGCCGAGCTCGAGAACGACGACTGAGCCCTCCCGGGCAGCACCGACCGATGGCCGCGCCGTAGATCGTTCCGTACGATCCGGCGTGGCGCGCTGAGGCCCGTCGCGATGCTCACGCGGTCAATATCTGATCACGCTGCACAGTTATCCGCAGCATTCCCAGGAATCAACAGCGCGAAGCAGGAATCGACAGCGTGAAACAGCGCCGACAGGCGCAGGCCGCGATGGGCTGGCCGCGCGCCTGGGGCGGGGACGGGCGGACCCGGCCTAGCCTGGGGGGATGATGGGAGTACGGCGGATCCTGGGCATCGACCCCGGACTCACGCGCTGCGGCGTGGGAGTGGTCGACGTCGACGCCACGCGCCGCGGCACCCTGGTGCACGTGGGGGTGATCCGCACGCCGGTCGATGCGCCGATCGGGGAGCGGCTCGCGGCGGTCGCCGCCGGGATCCGCGCCGTCATCGCCGAGCATTCGCCGGACGCGGTCGCGGTCGAGCGGGTCTTCGCCCAGCAGAACAGCCACACGGTGATGGGCACGGCCCAGGCGAGCGGCGTCGCGCTGCTCATCGCGGCCGAACACGGCCTGCCCGCAGCGACGCACACGCCGAGCGAGGTGAAGGCGGCGGTCACCGGCTACGGATCCGCTGACAAGAAGCAGGTGCAGGCGATGATCGCGCGGATCCTGCGCCTGGACGCGCCGCCGCAGCCCGCGGACGCCGCCGACGCTCTCGCGATCGCGCTCTGCCACGCCTGGCGAGGGCCGGGCCTTTCGGCCGGCGCGGATGCCGAGGCGCTGACACCCGCGCAGAAGGCCTGGGCCGATGCCGAGCGTGTCGCTCGAACATATCTACGAGCACGTGCGTAGACTCGCCCCATGATCTCTTCGCTCCGCGGCATCGTGCTGTCCGCGACCACGGATTCGGTCGTCATCGAAGTCGGGGGAGTCGGGTTCTTCGTCGCCGTCCCGGGCGACGTCGCGCACACGGCGCGGGTCGGCCACGAGCTGCGGTTGCACACCTCGCTCATCGTGCGGGAAGACGCGCTCTCGCTGTACGGATTCGCCGACGCCACCGAGCTCGAGGTGTTCGGGCACCTGCTCGGGGTGACCGGCGTCGGACCGAAGTCGGCGCTCGGCGTGCTCTCGCACCTGTCTGTCGATCAGATCGCCTCCGCCGTCGCTGCGGACGACGATGCGCCGTTCCGCCGCGTCTCGGGAATCGGCCCGAAGACCGCCAAGCTCATCGTCGTGCAACTGGCGGGCAAGCTGCACGCTCCGACCGCCGCGGCACCCTCCGCGGCGATCCCCGACGAGATCAGCACCCAGCTCGTGGCCGCCCTGATCGGACTGGGATGGACAGAGCGCATCGCGGTGGATGCTGCCGAG
This sequence comes from Microbacterium panaciterrae, assembly GCF_039541635.1. Classification (NCBI taxonomy): domain Bacteria; kingdom Bacillati; phylum Actinomycetota; class Actinomycetes; order Micrococcales; family Microbacteriaceae; genus Microbacterium; species Microbacterium panaciterrae. The sequence goes on along the minus strand of NZ_BAABGP010000008.1, from coordinate 250,217 downwards.
CGCAGTGTCAGCGAGGCGAGCGAGACCGAACGGGGATCCGTGGCGCTGCTGCTGCGCCGCACCCTGGCGACCCTGGGGCCGGCCCGTGGCTGAGATCCAGGACTCCGGAGAAGCCGTCGACGAGATCGAGCTCGCGATCGAGGGCGCCCTGCGTCCGACCAGCCTCGACGAGTTCGTCGGCCAGCACAAGGTCCGCGGGCAGATGAAGCTGCTGCTCGAGGCCGCTCGGATCCAAGAGCGCCCGGCCGACCACATCCTGCTCAGCGGCCCTCCGGGTCTCGGCAAGACGACGCTCGCGATGATCGTCGCGCACGAGAGCAAGCGCCCGCTGCGCATGTCCAGCGGTCCGGCGATCCAGCACGCCGGTGACCTCGCGGCACTGCTTTCCAGCCTCACCTCGGGCGAGGTGCTGTTCATCGACGAGATCCACCGCATGGCACGCTCCGCGGAGGAGATGCTGTACCTCGCGATGGAGGACTTCCGGATCGACATCATGGTGGGCAAGGGCGCCGGTGCCACCAGCATCCCGCTGGAGCTGGCCCCGTTCACGCTCGTCGGGGCGACCACGCGATCGGGGCTGCTGCCCAATCCGCTGCGCGACCGGTTCGGCTTCACCGCGCACCTGGAGTACTACGAGCCGGCCGAGCTGGAGCGCGTCGTGGAGCGCTCGGCGATCGTGCTCGGCGTCGGCGTGCCGGCCATCGCGCGCGCCGAGATCGCGCGGCGCTCCCGCGGCACCCCCCGCATCGCCAACCGGCTGCTGCGCCGGGTCCGCGACTACGCTCTCGTGCACGGCGGCGGATCCTCCGCGTCCGTCGACGACGTGCGCGCGGCACTCGAGCTCTACGACGTCGACAGGATCGGGCTGGACCGGCTGGACCGCGCGGTGCTCGACGCCATCGTGCGCCGGTTCCGCGGCGGTCCGGTCGGGCTCAGCACGCTCGCCGTCTCGGTCGGCGAGGAACCGGACACCATCGAGAGCGTGGTCGAACCGTACCTGGTGCGGATCGGCTTCCTGGGGCGCACGCCGAGAGGCCGGATCGCGATGCCGGAAGCGTACGCGCACCTCGGCGTGACCCACCCCGAGGGGGCGGCGCTGTTCAATGACCTATAATCGCTGAAGACTTCCACCATCCCCTCTTTTCGCGCGCCATCGGTGGTGCGCACGCCCGAAAGGCTTTCTCCTCGCATGAACATCGCGACCTTCTTCTCGCAGTACGGCCTGTTCTTCGTCCTCGCGATCCTGCTCGTCTTCATGGTGTTCAGCACCCGTCGGCGCAACAAGCGCATGAAGGACGAGCAGGCGAAGAAGGCGACCGAGACGGTCCCGGGCGCTCGGGTGCTCCTGCAGGGCGGCCTGTACGGCACGATCGTCGAGTTCGACCCGGAGAACCTGGATCGCCCGGCCCGCGTCGAGATCGCGCCCGGCGTGGTCATCGACGTGCACTCCCAGGCGATCCTGCGCGTCGTCACCGACGATGTGGATGCCGCTGCCGCTGACGACGCGGCCGCGCCGCTCGACCACACGCCCCTCGACGACCAGACCCCGCTGGACGAGCGCCCCGCGAAGGCGGGCGACATCCGCATCGAGTCCGCCGAGGAGACCCGCGCGCGCCTGGAGCGCGAGGCGGACGACAAGAACTGACGCCCGTCCCGCTCTCGTAGAGAGTCCGTTCTCCTAGAAAGCGAAGAACCTTCGTGGCATCTTCTTCCCCCGTCAAGCACGCCTGGCGGGTCCTGCTCGGCCTGCTCGTCCTCGTGGCGGTGCTCTTCGGCATCAACGCCGGCGGCGTGATCTTCAGCAAGAGCTCCTGGGCGCCCTCGCTCGCGCTCGACCTCCAGGGCGGCACGCAGATCATCCTCAGCGCCCAGACGCCCGACGGCAAGGATCCGAGTGCGGATCAGCTGGATCAGGCGGCGCAGATCATCCGTCAGCGCGTGGACGCCTCGGGTGTCGGCGAGAGCGACATCACCACAGAGGGCGGTCGCAACATCGTGGTGCAGATCGCGGGCAAGGCCGACCAGGCCACCCGCAATCGCATCCAGGCGAGCGCCAAGATGGAGCTGCGCGCCGTGCTCGCGGCGACCAGTCCTGCGACGTCGTTCGTCGGCAGCGACGGCAAGTCGACACCCTATCCGACCCCCGCACCCGACCTCGGATCCACGCCGTCGCCGTCGCCCACGGACGGCAGCGACCTGTCCTGGATCACGCCGAAGCTGAAGGCCGAGTTCCTCTCCTACGACTGCAAGACCAAGCGTGACGCGGCGAAGCTGCCGGCGAGTGAGCCGCTGATCGCGTGCGACAGCAGCGGGCAGGCGAAGTACCTGCTCGGCCCGGTGGAGCTCGACGGCACCTCGATCACCGATGCCGTCGCCGGCATGAACCAGCAGAACGGCCAATGGGAGGTCAACCTGACCTTCAACGGGAAGGGCACCGACGCGTTCGGCAAGGTCAGCCAGCGCCTCTACGCCTACACGCAGCAGAATCTCACGCCGCGCAACCAGTTCGCGTTCGTCCTGGACGGATCCGTCATCTCGGCGCCGTCGATGAACGGGATCATCCTGGACGGCCGGCCCTCGATCAGCGGATCGTTCACGCAGGAGTCATCGAAGAGCCTCGCCGACCAGCTCAAGTACGGGGCGCTGCCGCTCAGTTTCACCGTGCAGAGCTCCGACACGATCTCTGCGACGCTCGGCTCCCAGCAGCTGCAGATCGGCCTGATCGCCGGCCTCATCGGCCTCGGCCTGGTCGCGCTCTACTCGCTGCTCAGCTACCGGGCGCTCGGGTTCGTGATCGTCGCGTCGATCGCGGTGATGGCGGTGCTCACCTACGTGATCATCTGCATCCTCGGCTGGCGGATGGGCTTCCGGCTCTCGCTGGCCGGCGTCGCCGGCCTGATCGTGTCGATCGGATTCACGGCCGACTCGTTCATCGTGTACTTCGAGCGCATCAGAGACGAGCTGCGCGACGGCAAGTCCATCACCGGTGCCGTCGAGGACGGCTGGGCACGCGCCAAGCGCACGATCTACATCTCGAAGTCGATCAACGTGCTCGCCGCGGTCGTGCTGTACATCCTCGCGGATGCGACGGTCAAGGGCTTCGCGTTCACGCTCGGCCTCACCACGCTCATCGACGTCGCCATCTTCGTGATCTTCACGCACCCGGTGATGCAGCTGCTAGCCCGCACGCGGTTCTTCGGCAACGGGCACCCGCTGTCGGGCATGGATCCGGAGGCGCTCGGCGCCGTCTACCGGACGCGCACCGAGTACCGCGAGGTCGCCACAGCATCGCAGGGCAAGGCGGCACGTGCCGGACGCTCCCGCGGTGAGGCGGAGCGCCGCCAGACCATCGCCGAGCGCAAGCGGGCCGAGGCCCTTGCCGCGGCCGAATCGGGCTCGGCCCGTTCCGGGAACGAGGAGAACGACTGATGCGCTCCATGAACGAGTTCGGCAACGACCTCTACTCCGGCAAGACCTCCTTCCCGTTCGTCGGGAGGCGGCGCGTCTGGTTCGTGATCGCGATCCTGCTCGTGATCGGTTCGGCCCTGGTGCCGGTGTTCCGCCCCGTCCAGTTCTCGATCGAGTTCACCGGCGGCTCGCAGTTCACTGTGGAAGCGCCGGCGAACCGCGACCAGAGTCTGGCGACCGCGGCTGTGCACTCGGTCACCCCGGCGATCACCACCAAGACCACGACGGTCAGCAACCGCGACATCCGCGTGCAGACGGGCCAGATGTCCTCGGACCAGACGACGCAGGTCGCCGCCGCGCTGGCGAAGGCCTACGACGTGCCGACGGACAAGGTGAACACGTCGTTCATCGGGCCGAGCTGGGGCGAGGGCGTCACCCGCCAGTCGCTCTGGGGCCTGGCGATCTTCCTCGCGCTGACCTTCCTGATCCTCGCGATCTACTTCCGCACCTGGAAGATGTCGGCGGCCTCGATCCTCGGTCTGCTCGACGTCCTCGTCATCACGATCGGCGTCTACGCGCTGGCCGGGTTCGAGATCTCCCCGGCGGCGGTGATCGGCTTCCTCACGATCCTCGCGTACTCCCTCTACGACACCACGGTCGTGTTCGACAAGGTCAGGGAGAACACCACGGAGGAGGGGGCGAAGTCCTCCCGGACGTTCGGCGAAGCGGTGAACCTGGCCGTGAACCAGACCCTGGTGCGCTCGATCAACACCGCCATCATCGCGGCGCTGCCGGTCGGTGCGATCCTCTTCATCGGCGCCTTCTGGCTGGGGGCGCAGACCCTGACCGACATCTCGCTGTCGATCTTCGTCGGCATCATCGTGGCCACGTATTCGACCCTCTTCGTCGCGGCGCCGCTGTACTCGCTGTTCCGTGAGAACGAGAAGACGATCAAGGATCACGACAGCCGCGTCACCGAGGCACGCTCCCGCGCCACGGCGACCGCGGTGGAGGTCTGACCTCTCGATGCGCCCCGCCATCCGCTCCGCGCGTAGGATGATCTGCCTGGAGGTCGGATGAGCGAGGTCGGAACGGCTCGGGGCTCGAATCAGGGTCAGGGGGCGAATCAGACCCCGGGTCAGAATCAGGGGCAGGGCTCGAGTCTGCGCAGGCTCGTGCCGCGCATCTTCTCGCGCGCGCCCCGGATCAACGACCTCGACAACCTGATCCGCACCGTCCGGCAGAACCATCCGCGCGGCGATCTCGCGATCATCGAGCGCGCCTACGCCGTCGCGGCCGAGAAGCACGAGGGTCAGAAGCGCCAGAGCGGCGAGCCGTACATCACGCACCCGCTCGCGGTCGCGCAAATCCTGGCCGACCTCGGTCTCGGCCCGCGCGCCATCGCCGCGGCCCTGCTGCACGACACGGTCGAAGACACCGGGTACGCATTGACCGAGCTCACCGCGACGTTCGGTGACGAGGTCGCGATGCTCGTCGACGGCGTCACCAAGCTCGACAAGGTCAAGTACGGCGACAGCGCTCAGGCCGAGACGGTGCGCAAGATGATCGTCGCGATGTCCAAGGACATCAGAGTGCTCATCATCAAGCTCGCCGACCGGTTGCACAACGCCCGCACCTGGGGCTTCGTCCCCCCGGAGAAGGCGGCGAAGAAGGCCACCGAGACGCTCGAGATCTACGCGCCGCTCGCTCATCGTCTCGGCATCCAGGCCATCAAGACGGAACTCGAGGATCTGTCTTTCGCGGTGCTGCATCCGAAGATCTACGCCGAGATCGACAGCCTGATCAAGCAGCGCACCCCGCAGCGGGAGAAGTACATCCGGGAGGTCGTCGACGCCGTCGAGAGCGATCTGCGCGACCTGCGCGTGCGCGGCAAGGTGGCAGGGCGGCCCAAGCAGCTCTACTCCGTGTACCAGAAGATGGTGGTGCGCGGCCGCGAATTCGACGACATCTACGATCTGATCGGGATCCGGGTGCTGGTCGGCACCGTGCGCGACTGCTATGCGGTGCTCGGCGCCATTCACGCCCGCTGGACGCCGCTGCCCGGTCGTTTCAAGGACTACATCGCCACCCCGAAGTTCAATCTCTACCAGTCGCTGCACACGACCGTGATCGGTCCGGGCGGCCGCACCGTCGAGATCCAGATCCGCACGCAGGAGATGCACCAGCAGGCGGAGTTCGGCGTCGCCGCGCACTGGATGTACAAGGAGCGGATGAACGGCGGCGGCAAGAGCTCCACGACCGACGCGGACATGACCTGGCTCGCGCACATCTCGGACTGGCAGGCCGAGACCGCGGATCCGAGCGAGTTCCTCGATTCGCTGCGATTCGAGATCGGCGCGAAGGAGGTCTACGTCTTCACGCCGAAGGGACGCGTGATCGGGTTGCCCGCGGGGGCCACGCCGGTGGACTTCGCGTACGCGGTGCACACGGAGATCGGCCACCGCACGATGGGCGCCAAGGTGAACGGACGCCTGGTGCCGCTGGAGACGACGCTGAGCAGCGGCGACGTCGTCGAGGTGTTCACCTCGAAGAACCCCGACGCCGGACCCAGCCAGGACTGGCTGACATTCGTCAAGAGCACGCGCGCGCGCAACAAGATCCGCGGCTGGTTCACCAAGGAGCGGCGCGAGGAGGCGATCGAGCAGGGCAAGGAGGCGATCGCCCGTGCCATGCGCCGGCAGAACCTGCCGCTGCAGCGACTGATGAGCCAGGAGTCGTTCACGGAGGTCGCACATCAGCTGCGCTACGAGGACGTCTCCGCGCTCTATGCCGCCGTCGGCGAGGGCCACGTGTCGACGCAGTCGGTCCTGGAGAAGGTCACCGCGCTGATCTCGACGGCCGAGGACACCACGACCGGCGTCATCGACGTCCCCGCGCAGGGCCGCAGCCGGATTCCGCGAGAGGGCGATTCGGGCGTGCTCGTGCGGGGTGCCTCGGACATCCTCGTCAAGCTCGCCAAGTGCTGCACACCGGTCCCGGGAGACGAGATCGTCGGCTTCGTGACGCGAGGCAGCGGCGTGTCCGTGCATCGGTCCGACTGCGTGAACGTGAAGGCGCTGTCCGCCGAGAAGGATCGCATGGTCGAGGTGACCTGGGCGCCGACCTCGCGCAGCGTGTTCCTCGTGCAGATCCAGGTCGAGGCGCTCGATCGCGCCGGCCTGCTCTCCGACGTCACCCGGGTGCTCAGCGAGCACCACGTGAACATCCTGTCGGCGACCGTGCAGACCACGTCCGACCGGCTGGCGCTGAGTCGTTTCGTGTTCGAGATGGGCGACACGGTGCACCTGGACCGAGTGCTGAACGCCGTGCGGCGCATCGACGCGGTGTACGACGTGTACCGCGTGACATCCTCCTGATCCGCCGTAAGCCCCGACCCTCGATCAGCCCTGACGCTCGATCAGCTCGGCGAGGAACCGCTCGGCACGGTGGCGGCCGGGGCCGCGGGCGATCTGCGACAGGCGGATCGCCGCGCGTGCGGCCAACCCGGGGTCGGCGCGCGCCAGCGCCAGCGCCCAGGGTCGACGGTCGGCCACGGTCGAAGGCCAGCGCAGCAGGTCGATGAGCGTGCGCTCGGCTGTGGCGACGGCCAGAGTGCCGAAGCGCTGCACGTCCTCGGGTTCGAGCGCCGGGTCATGCACGAGCACCCTCCAGGTGCTCGAACCGCGCAGCCGCCGTTGGGTCGCGCTCTGCAGCTCGTGCACCGCCGGGGGAGCGTCTCCGGCGCCGTGGATCCAGGCCGCGCTCATGCCGGCGAAGGCTGCCCCGGGCATGCCTCGGACGAGCGGGGCGAGCGATGCGATGCGCAGTGCGGCGGTCTCGACGAGGTCGGCCGGCGCGTACGCCTCACCGAGCTCCACGACATCGCCGTCGAGGCGCGCCGCGCTGAGCTCGGCGCCGGAGAGCCGCTCACCCGGGACATGCAGGAACATGTTGTGCATCGGTCCAGTCTGGGCGAGACGGCACAGGGCGGGGATCCGAAGACCCCCGCCCTGTGGACAACTCCGCTGCAGCGGACTCAGCCGTCGAGCGCGTTGAGCCAGGCGCGACGGGCCTCCAGGGCCTCGTTCGCCTGCTTCAGCGCCTTCGCATCGCCGGCCTTCTCCGCCGCATCGCGCTCGGCCTCGAGCTTCTCGATGGCCTGCAGCAGCTGCTCGCTCATCGCGCCGGCGCGGGCCTTCGTCTCAGGATTGTTGCGCTTCCAGTCGACGTCCTCGCGCGCCTTCAACTCCTGCTCGATCGCGCGCAGGCGGTCATCGAGCGCGCGCTCCCGCTCGCGCGGGAAGATGCGTCCGACGTCGTCCCACTGGCGCTGGATCCGGGTGAGCAGAGCACGGGCCTTGCCGAGGTTCGGCTCGTCGGCGACGGCCTTGGCCTCGGCGAGCAGCGCCGTGCGCGCCTCGATCCGCGGGGCGGACTCGGCTTCGGTGGCGGCGGCATGCTCGGCGCGGGCCGAATACAGCGCGTCGCCCGCGGCCTTGAACTTCGCCCACAGTGCGTCATCGGCCTTGCGGCCGGCGCGGCCGGCTGCCTTCCACTCGTCCAGCAGCCCGCGATAGGCGGGGATGCCGTCCACGCCCTTCGGCGCGAGGGCCTCGGCGCGCTCCACCAGACGGGCCTTGATGTCGCGTGCCGCCTTGTGCGTCTCGTCGAGCTCGGCGTAGAACGCGCGGCGCTGACGATCGACGGTGGCGCGGGCGTCGCGGAATCGCTTCCAGAGCTGGTTCGCCGCGCCCTTCGGCAGCCGGGCGCCGTTCTGCTGGTGACTCTGCCACGCGTCGAACAGGGCCGCCATCTCTTCGGTGACCTTCTTCCACTGCACCGCGGAGAGATCCTGAGCGGCGATCGCCTCGGAACGCTCCACCAGGGCGGTGCGCTCGGCGATCGCGGCGTCGACGGCCGCCTTCGCCTCCACGGCTTCTGCCGCGGCAGCGCCGGCGAGGGACGCCGTCAGCGCGTCGAGCCGGCCGCGCAGGCCGGCGAGGTCTCCCACGGCGGTCGCGTCGGTCACTTCGGCGACGAGGTGCCCGGCCTGCTTGGCGAGATCGCCCGCGGCCGCACCCCCGGACTGCACGCGCTGCTCGAGCGTGTTCACCTTGAACGCGAGGTCGTCGTACTTGCGCGCGAAGTACGCGAGCGCCTCGGCCGGGGTGCCGTCCGGGTACTCGCCGACGACGCGCCAGGTCTCACCCTCGCGGACGGAGACGGTGCCGTCGACCTCGACCCGGCCCCACTCTGCGGCATCCGAGGATGCCGCCGGTGCGGCGATGATCGGCGCGGCCGGGGCGGCGGGGCGGATCGGCGTGGCCGGCGGACGCGGCATCGCGGGCGGCCGCGGCATCGCCGACGGTCGCGGGGCGGGCGCCGGAACCGGGGCGGCCTCCGGGGCCGGGGCGTCCTCCGGGGCCGGGGCGGCCTCCGGGGCCTCCGTCGCTTCCGCGGTGGTCTCCGTGGTCCCGGCGGATTCCGGAGCGACGACGGCAGCCTCCGTGTTCGCGACCGGCTCGGAGCCGGTCGCGGCCTCCGCGCTGTTCGTGGGATCGGGGATGGGCGTGGGCTCGGGGGCGGTCGTGGACTCGGTGTTGTTCGGCTCTGGGGCAGACACGGTGAACTCCTTGCGCGGGCGGGCCGCGGGAGGCGGAAAGGACAGCCTCAGCCTAGTACGCCGGGCGCGGGAGCGAGCAGGACCCGGTGTCCTCAGCCCGCCGGGGTCGACGTGGCCGTGGGCGTCGGCGTGACCGCCGGGGTCGGCGTGACGGTCGGCGAGGGCTTGGGTGCGGGCGCGGTCGCCTCGGCATGCAGCACCTGGCTGACGATGGCGGCGACGACGATGACCGAGCCCGTGATGATCGCGACGGTGTTGTCCCGGATCCGGCGCCGCACGATGCCGTCATGCCAAGCCCGCCGCGCGCCGTGCAGGCGGGCGCGCTCCTGTTCGAGTCGAGCACGCTGCTCGCGGGCGTTCGTCGGACGGCGACCGGCCATGGATCCTCCTGGATGTCGGGCACCGAGCCTACCCTGCGGGGCCGTGGCCGCTGTGCGCCGGGATGTCGGCGCACGCGGCTAGCCTGGTGCGCATGAGTCCCGCGTCCCCGCTGATGTCCGGCCAGACGCCGCTGGCGGTGCGGATGCGACCGATCTCGCTCGGCGAGGTCGCCGGGCAGCAGCATCTGCTCCGCCCCGGATCTCCCATCGTGACCCTTGCGGATCCGGAGGCGAAGACCGCCGCGAGCGTGTCCATGATCCTCTGGGGTCCGCCCGGCACGGGCAAGACGACCCTGGCGCAGGCGATCGCGCGTTCCTCCGGCCGGCGCTTCGTGGAGCTCTCCGCCGTCACGGCCGGGGTGAAGGACGTCAGGGAGGTGATGCAGGAGGCGCTCACGCAGCGCGATCTTTACGGCCAGACCACGATTCTGTTCCTCGACGAGATCCACCGCTTCACGAAGGCGCAGCAGGATGCGCTGCTGCCCGGCGTGGAGAACGGCTGGGTGATCCTGATCGCGGCGACCACGGAGAACCCCTCCTTCTCCGTGATCTCGCCGCTGCTGTCCCGCTCGCTCCTGCTCACTCTGCAGGCGCTCACGGACGACGACATCGGGCTGCTCATCGACCGGGCCGTGGGCGACGCGCGAGGGCTGAACGGCGCCGTCACGGTGGCGGACAGCGCGAGGGCTGCGCTGATCCGTCTTGCCTCCGGCGACGCACGCCGCGCCCTCACCGGGCTCGAGGCGGCGGCCACCGTCGCCGCGTCGCCGGATCGCGTCGCGGACGACGCGTCGTCCCCCGTGATCACCGACGACGACGTGGCCCAGGCCGTGGACCGCGCGCTGCTGCGCTACGACCGGCAGGGCGACGAGCACTACGACGTGATCAGCGCCTTCATCAAATCGATCCGCGGATCCGACGTCGACGCCGCCGTGCACTACCTCGCGCGGATGATCGAGGCGGGGGAGGATCCGCGTTTCATCGCGCGCCGGCTCGTGATCTCCGCCGCGGAGGACATCGGCCTCGCCGACCCGCACGCCCTCGTGATCGCCGTCGCCGCCGCCGACGCGGTCGCCTTCATCGGCATGCCGGAGGGACGCATCCCGCTCGCCGAGGCCACGGTATATCTCGCCACGACGGCCAAGTCGAACGCGGCCTATATGGCGATCGACGCGGCGATCGCCGACGTGCGCGCGGGCGGGTTCGGCCGGGTGCCGGTGCATCTGCGTGACGCCCACTATCCCGGCGCGAAGCGGCTCGGCCACGGGAAGGGCTACCGGTATCCGCACGACAGCGACGCCGGGATCGTGCCGCAGCAGTACCTCCCCGATGAGCTGCGCGGGCGTCATTACTACCAGCCCAAGGCGCTCGGCGCAGAGCGCGACGTGCAGGCACGGCTGGAGCGGATCCGGCGGATCCTGGGGGACTGATCGCCGGGCTCGCACGCCCGCGGAGTCCGGGACGGACGCTCAGGGCCGGTCTGATAGCATGGACCGGCTCGAAACAGAGTTTTCGAGCATCTCTCCACTCCTGCAACACCCTTCCGTCCGCCCCGGCGTGCGTTCGTGAGGGGCGGAATCGAGACGATACGTCCGCGAGCCGTGACCGACACGGCCGCGTCATGGAAGGAACACTTCGTGGTCACGAAGTCCCAGGACCGCCGCAAGGTCCGCCTGTCCCGCGCACTCGGCATCGCCCTCACCCCGAAGGCGGCCAAGTACCTCGAGAAGCGCCCGTACGCTCCCGGCGAGCACGGCCGCACCAAGCGCAAGCAGGACAGCGACTACGCCGTCCGTCTGCGTGAGAAGCAGCGCCTGCGCGAGCAGTACGGCATCCGCGAGAAGCAGCTGGTCATCCAGTTCAACGAGGCCCGTCGCAAGGACGGCATGACGGGTGAGAACCTCGTCGAGCAGCTTGAGATGCGTCTGGACGCGCTCGTGGTGCGCTCGGGCTTCGCGCGTACCACCGCGCAGGCCCGTCAGCTCGTCGTGCACCGTCACATCCTCGTCGACGGTCAGCTCGTCGACCGCCCGTCCTTCCGCGTGAAGCCGGGTCAGCTCATCCACGTCAAGCCCAAGAGCGAGGGCCTCGAGCCCTTCCAGGTGGCGGCAGCCGGCGGTCACGCCGAGGTGCTCCCCAACGTTCCGGCTTACCTCGAGGTCGAGCTCGACAAGCTGCAGGCACGTCTGGTGCGTCGTCCGAAGCGCGTCGAGGTCCCCGTGACCTGCGACGTGCAGCTGGTCGTCGAGTACTACGCGGCTCGCTGAGTCCAGCGGATCGCGTTCAGCTCACTGAGCGAACACACCGAGGAGGCGTCGGGGTTATCCCCGGCGCCTCCTTCGTGTTTGCGCATACGATGGGACACGTCGCGTCGTGCGGCCCTGATGCGGAGGTGGTGGCATGAAGAGCCTGGCATGGTTCCTGATCGGTGTGATCGGCGGTTTCGTGGCCGCGCACTTCATGAACAAGGACCCCCGCGGCCATGACCTCCTCGCCGAGGTCGACAACCGCATCAACGAGTTCACCGGCATCCTCGGCGACGCGTTCCGCGCGCAGGAGGCCCGCCTGACCCACGACATCACCGCGGACTGACGCGGACCTCTCTCCGAACCGACCCCTCGCGCTGCGGCGCGCCGTACAGCAAGGACCCCCGAGCGAGCATGAAGACCGCGGAGATCGCGCAGCGCTACCTGAGCTTCTTCGAGAAGAACGATCACGTGATCGTCCCCTCGGCATCGCTGGTCAGCGACGACCCCACGCTGCTGTTCACCGTGGCCGGCATGGTGCCGTTCATCCCGTACCTCACCGGCGTGGTCCCCGCCCCGCACCCGCGCATCGCGGACGTGCAGAAGTGCATCCGCACCAACGACATCGAAGAGGTCGGCAAGACGGCGCGGCACGGCACCTTCTTCCAGATGATGGGCAACTGGTCCTTCGGCGACTACTTCAAAGAGGGCGCGATCCGCTACGCCTGGGAGCTGCTCACCAGCGCCGAGAGCGACGGCGGCCTCGGCTTCGATGAGAAGGACCTCTGGGTCACGGTCTTCGAGACCGACGACGAGGCCGAGTCGATCTGGCGCGACGTGATCGGGCTGAAGCCGGAGCGCATCCAGCGTCTCGGTCGTGCGGACAACTACTGGAACACCGGTCAGCCGGGCCCCGGCGGCCCCGACTCGGAGATCTTCTTCGACCGCGGCCCCTCCTACGGCAAGGATGGCGGACCCGCCGTCGATGACACCCGGTTCCTGGAGATCTGGAACCTCGTGTTCATGCAGGACTTCATCGAGAACGTGCGCGGCAAGACCGAGTTCGACATCGTGGGCGAGCTGCCGATGAAGAACATCGACACCGGGATGGGCCTGGAACGCGTGGCCTTCCTCAAGCAGGGCGTCGAGAACATGTATGAGACCGACCAGGTGCGGCCGGTGCTCGATCGTGCGGTCGAGCTCTCCGGCCGTCGCTACGGCGCCGTGCATGAGGACGACGTGCGCTTCCGCGTGGTGGCCGACCACGTGCGCTCCTCGCTGATGCTCCTGTCCGACGGCGTGCGTCCCTCCAACGAGGGCCGCGGCTACATCCTGCGCCGCCTGATGCGCCGCAGCGTCCGTTCCATGCGGCTGCTCGGCGTGGACGAGCCGGTCTTCCCCGAACTGTTCGCCGCGTCCAAGGACGCGATGAAGATGGCGTATCCAGTGCTGGAGCAGGACTGGGCGCAGCTGTCCTCCGCGGCCTACGCCGAGGAAGAGACCTTCCGTCGCACGCTGGTCGCGGGATCCACGATCCTCGATCTCGCACTCGACGAGACGAAGAAGGCGGGATCCGAGACGCTGAAGGGCTCGGAGGCGTTCCTGCTGCACGACACGTACGGCTTCCCGATCGACCTCACCCTGGAGATCGCGGAGGAGGCCGGCCTCAACGTCGACCGCGCGGCGTTCGACAGCCTCATGCTCGAGCAGCGCACCCGCGCGAAGGCCGATGCCCGCAGCCGCAAGCGCCAGCTCGCCGACGTGTCCGTCTACCGTGACCTGCGTGCGCTCGGCGAGACCGCCTTCCTCGGCTATGACGAGCTGGAGGCGTCGTCCACGGTGCTCGGCATCCTGATCGACGGCCGCCCCGCCGCCAGCGCCGTCGAGGGACAGGTGGCCGAGGTCGTGCTCGCCGAGACCACCCTGTATGCGGAATCCGGCGGCCAGGTCGCCGACAAGGGCGTGATCACCGGGCCCGGCTACTCGCTCGAGGTCCTGGATGTGCAGCGCCCGGTCCCGGGTCTCATCAGCCACACCGTCGAGGTCACCACCGGCGTGGTGTCCGTCGACGCCCCGGCGACGACCAGCGTGGACGCGGCCAACCGCCGCGCCGCCCGGCAGGCGCACTCCGCCACCCACCTCGTGCACGCGGCGCTCCGCGACACGCTGGGCAAGACCGCGACCCAGGCCGGATCCCTGAACCGCGCGGGATACCTGCGCTTCGACTTCTCCTGGGGGCAGGCGCTGTCGGCAGAGACGCGGACCGAGATCGAGGAGATCGCGAACCGCGCCGTGCAGGACGGTCTCGAGGTCACCACGAAGATCATGTCGCTCGACGACGCGAAGGCCGCGGGCGCGATGGCGCTGTTCGGCGAGAAGTACGGCGCGACCGTGCGCATGGTGGACATCGGCGGCCCGTGGTCGCGCGAGCTGTGCGCGGGCACCCATGTCTCCACGAGCGCCGAGGTCGGCCTGATCAACCTGGTCGGCGAATCGTCCGTGGGAGCGTCGAACCGCCGTGTCGAGGCGCTGGTCGGGCAGGACGCCTTCCGCGAGTTCGCCGCCGAGCGCGCCCTCGTCTCGCAGCTCACCTCCGCGTTGAAGACACCGCGGGACCAGCTCACCGAGCGCGTCGCCGATCTCGCCGCGCAGCTCAAGGCCGCGGAGAAGCGGATCGCCCAGTTCGAGGCGGCGGCGCGCGCGGGCCGGGTGCCGGCCATCGCCCAGACCGCCACGACGCTCGGCGCGCTGCAGTTCGTCGGCCACGACCTGGGCGCGGTCGGCAGCGCGGACGAGGTCCGTGAGATCGCCACCGGCGTGCGCGACACGTTCGGCGGCACGCCCGTCGTCGCCGCGGTCTCCGGGGTGGCGAACGGGCGTCCGATGGTCGTCATCGCGACGAACGACACGGCGCGCGCGGCCGGCGCCAAGGCCGGCGCGCTGGCGAAGATCGCGGCCGGCGTGCTCGGCGGCGGCGGCGGCGGCCGTGATGACGTGGCTCAGGGCGGCGGATCGGACGCCTCGGCGCTGCCGGCGGCGTTCGCGGCGATCGAGCAGGAGCTGCTCCGCGCGTGACCGGCTTCCGGCGAGGTGTACGGCTCGGGATCGATGTCGGCCGAGCGCGGATCGGGGTGGCGCGCAGCGACCCGGACGGGATGCTCGCCGTACCGGTGGAGACGGTCGCACGCGATGACGGCTCCGTGGCGAGGATCGCCCAGCTCATCGGCGAATACGAGCCGCTGGAGATCCTGGTCGGCCTGCCGATCAACATGCGAGGCGAGGACACGCCATCGACCGTGGATGCCCGCGACTTCGCGCGCGCCCTCGGCGCCGCGTCGTCCGTGCCGATCCGGATGATCGACGAACGCCTCAGCACCGTCACCGCGCACCAGGCGTTACGCGCCTCCGGGCGCAGCCAGCGCGATTCCCGCGGGGTCGTCGACCAGGCCGCGGCCGTCGTGCTGCTGCAGCACGCCATCGACACCGAGAAGAACACCGGCGCCCCGGCGGGATCCGCCCTGATCCTCGACGAGGAGAGCCTCTGACATGTCCGACCGAGAAGGATCGGCCGCCACGCCCGAGAACACACCCGACCTGTTCGGGGCGCTGCCGGACCCTCAGGTGCAGGTACCGCGCCCGACGCAGCCGGCGCCGGTGCCCGGATCCCGTCGCGCGGCGCGTGAAGCCGGGCAGCAGGCCGAGACGACCGCACCTGCGGCCCCTGCCGAGACGGCGACGCGCGAGCTGCCGACGAAGGGGGCCGCGGGCGCCGGCCCCGAGCACCATGACGACGTGCACTCCACTCTGGCCGCGCTGTTCCACCACGAGCGCGATCATTCCGTGCCGGCGAAGCCCGGACGTCGCCGGCGGGGCTGCCTGACTGCGCTGATCATCGTCTTCGTGCTGATCGGAGGCATCGCCGCCGGGGGACTCTGGGTGTGGAACACCTACGGCGCGCAGATCAGCGAGACCATGGGATGGGGGCCGTCGAAGGACTTCGAGGCCGGCCAGGCGACCGGCCAGGCGCTCGTCACCATCAACAAGGGCGACACCGGCAAGCAGGTCTCCGACGCGCTCTACCAAGCCGGTGTGACCAAGACCCAGGACGTGTTCTACACGATGCTGGTCAAAGACGGCACCGCCAGCACTTTCTATCCCGGGGTGTACCGGCTGCAGACCAAGATGACGGCCGCCGCGGCGCTCAGGGCGCTGAACGATCCCAAGAACAAGATGGAGAACTCGGCGCTGATCCCGGAGGGCTACACGGTCACCGACACGATCGCGAAGATCGCGAAGAGCGTCGATGTGCCACTCGCCGACCTGCAGGCCGCCGTGCAGAACCCGGCGGACTACGGCGTGACCGCGCCGTCGCTGGAAGGCTGGCTGTTCCCGGCGCTGTACGAGTTCCCGCCCGGCGCGACGGCGAAGGACATCGTCTCGACCCTGGTCAAGCGCACCAGGGACTCGCTGGCGGCGGCCGGGGTCCCCGCGGCCGACGAGGAGCGGATCCTCACGATCGCGTCGATCGTGCAGCGCGAGGCGCGGGCGGAGGCCGACTTCTACAAGGTGTCACGGGTGATCGCGAACCGGCTCGACCAGGGCATGAAGCTGCAGATGGACTCCACCGCGCAGTACGGATACGGCGAGCTGCACAGCGGCAGCGTCAGCACGTCCGACCAGGCCCAGAACGACGACAACCCGTGGAACACGTACGTGATCGACGGACTGCCGAAGACGCCCATCGCCAATCCGGGCGACAAGGCGATCGACGCCGCGATGCACCCCGCC
This sequence comes from Microbacterium panaciterrae, assembly GCF_039541635.1. NCBI lineage: Bacteria > Bacillati > Actinomycetota > Actinomycetes > Micrococcales > Microbacteriaceae > Microbacterium > Microbacterium panaciterrae. The sequence continues at coordinate 233,772 of NZ_BAABGP010000008.1, read as the reverse complement.
GCAGGGCCGTGGCTGTACTTCGTGACCGTGAACCTCGACACCGGCGAGACCGTGTTCTCCACCACGTACGCCGAGCACGAGGCGGCCGTGGCCCAGTGGCAGACCTGGTGCAAGGCGCACCCCGACTCCGGGTGCTGACGGCCGTGGCCATCGACGCGGCGGCGGAGCCGTTCCGGCTGGCGGTGTGGGGAGACCCGATCGGACACAGCCGCTCTCCCGCACTGCACCGCGCCGCCTATCGCGTGCTCGGGCTGGACTGGGAGTACGACCGACGCCAGGTCGACGCGGCAGAGTTCGACGACGCCGTGGCGGGCTTGGATCCCACCTGGCGCGGGCTCTCGCTCACGATGCCGCTGAAGGAGCGTGCGTTCGACCGCGCCGAGATCCTCGATGACGACGCCCGCCTCACGGGCGCCGTGAACACGCTGCTGCTCGGAGCGCAGACGCGCGGGTTCAACACCGATGTCGGCGGTCTCGCGTCGGCCCTCCTCGAGGCGGGACTGGGCTCATCGCGCAGGGCGCGGATCCTCGGCGGCGGCGCGACGGCGCGCTCCGCGCTGGTGTCCCTGCTCCGGCTCGGCGTCGCCGACGTCGAGATCGTGACGCGGAGGGCCGCACAGGCCGACCATCTCGTCGGGTTCGCGGAGCGGATCGGTCTGCGCGCGACCCCCGCGATCCTGGACGGCGCGCTCCGGCCCGCGCCCGTCGACCTCACGGTGTCGACGCTGCCGGGAACGGTCGCGCTGGCGGACGCCGTCGCGGTAGCCCTGGCACGTCAGGGCGGCGCGCTGTTCTCCGCCGCCTACGCGCCCTGGCCGACCGCGCTCGTGCAGACCTGGACGGCGCAGTCGGACGCGCCGGTGATCAGCGGACTCGAGATGCTGCTGCATCAGGCCGTGCGGCAGATCCGGATCTTCCGCGACGGCTCCCCGGATCGTGAGCTTCCGGACGAGCCCGGGATCCTCGCGGTCATGCGCACGGCCCTGGCCGAGCGCATGGGAGACTAGAGGCATGCTCCGCGTGCTCACGGCCGGCGAATCGCACGGCCCCGAACTCATTGCCGTCATGGAGGGTCTGCCTGCGGGCGTCCCGCTCTCCCGCGAGGCGATCCAGTCCGATCTGCAGCGCCGGAAGCTCGGCTACGGCCGCGGCTCGCGGATGAAGTTCGAGCAGGACGAGCTCACGATCTCCGGCGGCGTCCGGCACGGCTTCTCCCTGGGCAGCCCGATCGCGATGCGCATCGGCAACACCGAGTGGCCGAAGTGGATCGAGGTCATGAGCGCCGAGCCCGTCGAGCTGACGGAGAAGTCCCGCGGCCGCAGCGCCGCGCTGACCCGCCCGCGCCCCGGCCACGCCGACCTCGTCGGCATGCAGAAGTACGGCTTCGACGAGGCCCGCCCGATCCTGGAGCGCGCGAGCGCCCGCGAGACCGCAGCCCGCGTCGCCCTCGGCGCGGTCGCCCGGGCGTTCCTCGGCGAGCTCGGCATCCGGCTCGTGAGCCACACCCTCTCGATCGGTCCCGTCCGGGTGCCGGAGGGATCCGCGCTGCCGACGCCCGACGACGTCGATGTCCTGGACGCGGATCCGCTGCGCTGCTTCGACCCCGCCACGAGTGAGCGGATGGTCGCCGAGGTCGACGACGCCCGCAAGGACGGCGACACCCTGGGCGGCATCGTCGAGGTGCTTGCCTACGGGCTGCCGCCGGGGCTGGGCTCGCACGTGCACGGGGATCGACGGCTCGATGCCCGCCTCGCCTACGCTCTGATGGGGATCCAGGCGATCAAAGGCGTCGAGGTCGGCGACGGCTTCGAGACGACAAGGCGGCGCGGATCCGCGGCCCACGACGAGCTGTTCGCGACCGGCGACGGGATCGCCCGCGGCTCGGACCGCGCCGGCGGGACCGAGGGCGGCATGTCCACCGGCACGGTGCTGCGCGTGCGCGCCGGCATGAAGCCGATCGCCACCATTCCGCACGCGCTGCGCACGGTCGATGTCGCCTCGGGCGAGCAGGCCACCGCGCACCACCAGCGCTCGGACGTGTGCGCGGTGCCCGCGGCGGGCGTCGTCGCCGAGGCGATGGTCGCGATCGAGCTGGCGAACTCGGTGCTGGAGAAGTTCGGCGGAGACAACGTCGCCGAGACCCGCCGCAACCTCGAGGCGTACCTCGCCGCGATCCCGGAAGAGCTGCGCACCACGCCGGCCTCCGAGGCCGCGCTGATCCTGCACGATGAACTCGGCTGACCCGGCGCACGCGCGGACGCTGGTGCTCGCCGGTCCCATGGGGGCGGGCAAGACCAGCATCGGGCGGCGGGTGGCCAGATCCACCGGACTGCGCTTCGTCGACACCGACAAGACGATCGTGCACGCGCACGGCCCGATCCCCGCGATCTTCGCGGAGCACGGCGAGGAGCAGTTCCGCATCTGGGAGGGCGAGGCGGTCGTCGAGGCGCTCGACGGGGGAGGTGTGATCTCGCTCGGCGGGGGAGCCGTGCTCGCCGCGGACACCAGGGAGCTGCTGCGGACCGTCCCCGTGGTGCTGCTGACCGTGACCCCCGAAGCGGTCGCGTCACGGATCACCGGCACGGCCCGACCGCTGCTCTCCGGCGAGGAGGATCCGCTCGTCCGCTGGACGAGGATCTTCGCGGAGCGCCGCCCCCTGTACGAGGAGATCGCCGATGCGACCTTCGACACCTCCCGGGTGCCGATGAGCCGCGTGGCGCAGCAGATCGCGGAATGGCTGAGAGGACGAGCATGAGCACGCAACAGAACGACGCGGTGACCACGATCCCGGTGACGGGGAGCACGCCGTACGACATCACCGTCGGGCGCGACATCCTGGACCGGGTCTCCGCGGCGCTTGCGCCGTCCGTGCGCAAGGTGCTCGTCGTGCACCCGCCCACGCTGGGCGACCGTGCCGCGCAGCTGCGGGAGCGGATCCTGGCCGACACGGCGGACGGGCCGCGGGAGGTCCTGCTCGCCGAGATCCCGGATGCCGAGCAGGGCAAGCGCATGGAGGTCGCCGCGTTCTGCTGGCAGGTCATGGGGCAGGCGGACTTCACCCGCACCGACGCCGTGGTCGGCTACGGCGGAGGTGCCGTCACCGACCTCGCGGGCTTCGTCGCGGCGACCTGGCTGCGCGGTGTGCAGGTGATCCAGGTCCCGACCACGGTCCTGGGCCTGGTCGATGCGGCGGTCGGCGGCAAGACCGGCATCAACACGAACGAGGGCAAGAACCTGGTCGGCGCCTTCTGGGCTCCGCGCGCGGTGATCGGCGACCTGGACGAACTGTCCAGTCTGAGCAGCAACGAGGCAACCGCCGGCTTCGCGGAGGTCGTCAAGGCCGGGTTCATCTGGGCGCCGGAGATCCTCGACATCGTCGAGGCCGATCCCGCGCGTGCGGTCGATCCGCTCACGCCGGAGTTCCGCCGCACCGTGGAACTCGCGATCGGGATGAAGGCGCAGGTCGTCTCAGAGGACTTCCGCGAGGCCGGGCAGCGCGAGATCCTCAATTACGGTCACACCCTCGGTCACGCGATCGAGCACGCCGAGCGCTACCGCTGGCGGCACGGCGCCGCGGTCTCCGTCGGGATGCTGTTCGCCGCCGAGCTGTCGCGTCTGGCGGGGCGCCTGTCCGACGCCGACGCCAACCGGCACCGCACGATCCTGGAGTCGCTGGGGCTGCCGACGTCCTATCGCGTGGGCGCCTGGCCGACGCTGCTCGCCACGATGCAGCGCGACAAGAAGAGCCGCGGCGGCATGCTGCGCTTCATCGTCCTGGATGCGATCGCCAAGCCCACCGTGCTGCAGGCGCCGGACGAGTCTCTGCTGTTCGCCGCTTACCAGGAGGTCGGTGAGTGATCGCCCAGGTGCGCCGGATCCGCGCGGACGAGTGGATCCGCGTCCGCGACCTGCGCCTGCACGCGTTGCAGGATCCGGTGGCCGCGATCGCGTTCCTGGACACCTTTGAGAACGCCTCGGCACAGCCCGACGAGTTCTGGCAGGCGCGCGCCGCGAACGCCGCTGACGGGGACACGGCGGCCCAGTTCGTCGCGGTCGCGGAGGACGACGAGTGGTGCGGCACGGCGACAGTGCTCGGGCATCGCGACGCGACCGATTCCGCGCTCGTGGTGGGCGTGTTCGTGGCCGAGCAGCACCGCGGGGAGGGTGCGATCGAGGCCCTCTTCGATGAGTGCGCGACGTGGTCCGCCGAACGCGGCTTCACCGAGCTGGTCCTCGAGGTGCATGTGGACAACGCCCGGGCTCAGGCCGCCTACGAACGCTGTGGCTTCGTCCGCACCGGTCAGATCACCGAGCAGGAGAACGGGCGCGAGTACGTGATGGCGCGCCCGCTCATCCCCGCCGCGCGCTGATACCGTGAGGGCGTGACCACGCCGCGCCGCCTCCTGCTCCTGAACGGTCCGAACCTCAACCTGCTGGGCGTCCGCGAGCCCGGGATCTACGGATCCGCCACGCTCGCCGATGTGGAACGGATCGCCGCCGACGCCGCAGCCGCGTACGGCTACGAGACCCGCGCCGTGCAGAGCAACCACGAGGGCGTGCTGCTCGATGCGATCCACGACGCGCGCGAGGACTGCGGGGGGATCGTCGTCAACGCCGGCGCCTACACCCACACGTCCGTGGCGCTGCGCGACGCGCTCACCGGCGTGGCGCTGCCGTTCGCCGAGGTGCACATCTCCGATGTGTACGCCCGCGAGGAGTTCCGGCACTTCTCCTACCTCACCGACGTCGCCGCCGTGCACGTCGTGGGGGAGGGCGTGGACGGCTACGCCACGGCCGTGCGCCGCCTGATCGCCCTGCTCGAAGGCCAGGCGGACGGCTGAGCCCGCCGCTGCACGACGGCCGCCCTCGGGAGGTCTTCGCAGGCCCACTCAGAGGGCATCCCGTAAGATTGGACGTCGGCCACTCGGCCACGACCCTCAGGAACGGACTTCTCAGACCCATGGCATCCACCGCAGACATCAAGAACGGCGTCGTCCTCTCGATCGACGGGCAGCTCTGGAACGTCATCGAGTTCCAGCACGTCAAGCCCGGCAAGGGCGGCGCGTTCGTCCGCACGAAGCTGAAGAACGTCGTCAGCGGCAAGGTCGTGGACCGCACCTACAACGCCGGCGCGAAGATCGAGATCGAGAACGTCGACCGCCGTGACTTCACCTACCTGTACACCGACGGCGACGGCTTCGTCTTCATGGACGTCGAGGACTACGACCAGATCACGGTGAGCGCGGCGACCGTCGGCGACGCGAAGAACTTCATGCTGGAGAACCAGCAGGTGCAGATCGCGCTGAACAACAGCAACCCCCTCTACATCGAACTCCCGGCCTCCGTCGTGCTCGAGGTCACCTACACCGAGCCCGGCCTGCAGGGCGACCGCTCCTCCGCGGGCACCAAGCCCGCCACGCTCGAGACCGGCTACGAGATCCAGGTGCCGCTGTTCCTCGAGACCGGCACCAAGGTCAAGGTCGACACCCGCACGGGCGGCTACCTCGGCCGCATCAACGACTGACGCGTGGGAGCCCGGACAAAGGCGCGCAAGCGCGCCCTCGACATCCTGTTCTCCGCGGACGTGCGCGGAGACGACCTCGCCGTGACGCTCGCGGCCGAGGCCAGACGCGCGGTCTCCGAACCCGCACGCGAAGGATCCTGGCTGTACGCCCGTGAGATCGTCGACGGCATCATCGATCATCACGACGACATCGACGAGCAGATCACGACGCACAGCCGCGACTGGAAGCTCGACCGCATGCCGGCCGTGGACCGCGCTCTGCTCCGCATCGGCGTGTGGGAGATCCTGCACAACGACGAGGTGCCCACGGCCGTCGCGATCGATGAGGCCGTGGAGCTCGCCAAGGAGTTCTCCACCGACGACTCCGGTGCGTTCGTGCACGGCGTGCTGGCGCGCGTCGCCCGTACCGCCTGAACCTGTCGTAGGAACGCTCCGGGTCCGGGAGGTCGGGCGCGCGGTCCCGGCTCGCTGCGCGAGCCCCGCCAGTCCCGAGCCTGCGCGCCCGACCTCCCGGACCCTGCGCTCTCGTGCGTGATTGCACTGGTCGTGTCGGGGGTCTGGGGGAGGATGGATCATCATGACCCCCGCTGAACCCGACGACTGGCGCGTGCTGCTGCCGGCGCGCAGCGTCGGCGGCGTTCCGCTCGCACTCGGTGTGGAGCTGCGCCGCAGAGACCGGGCCGACGCCCGGCACTGGGGCAATCGGCCACTGCGCACGGCGACGGCCCGCGATCTCGTGAAAGACCCGGGGGAGCTGTTCCTCGCGGTGCGCCCGCTCCGGCGCAACGATGCCGGCGACTCGTGGATCCAGGGCGATGCGGGCTGGGACGCGGTGCGCCGCCCCGGCCCGCGCTATCTGCCGGATCAGTCCCGCTGGTTCGCCGACCTGCTGAGCATCTCGCGGGACTCGCTGCTGTCCGGGACCGCGGGTGACTGGCTGCTGCTGGATCCGGTGGCATCGCCGCTGCTCTGGCCGCACCTCCAGGGGGCGGCGTCCCGCGGGATCGACCTCGTGCCGACGGAGCGGGACACTCGCCTGCGCTGGTCCGATGACATCCGGATCGCCGTCGACATCCGCGCCGAGCGCGGCGGCGGACTCGGCGTGGCGGCCGAGGCCTCGATCTCGGGCGAGGCGTTCACGGGCGGATCGGTGCATCCGATCGGCGACGGCGGCGTGTACGCCCACCGGGTGCAGGGCGCAGAGATCGAGCTGGTGCTGGCGCCGGTGGCACTCACCCCGAGCGTGCGGGCCCTGCTCACCGCGCCGTCCGCCGTGACCGTCGCGCCCGTCGACCGGGCCGCCTTCTTCCGTGAGGCGTACCCGCTCCTGCGCCGTGGAGCCGAGATCCGCGCGGGAGCGGGCGTGTCGATGCCGGATCCGCCGCGCCCCGTGCCGATGCTCGTGCTCGACTTCCGCCCTGCGGATGTCGTCGCGTACGACCTGTGCTGGGACTACCCGGGATACGGGCGGTTCCCCCTGGACGAGAACCCCGGCGCGTCGGCGATCCGCGAACCCGCTCTGGAGGCGGAGCAGCGTCCCGCCGCCGTCGCCGCGTGGACCGAGATCACCGGTCTGCCGTTCGCGCTGACCGGTGCGCTTCGCGATGCCGATGCGGCGGAATTCGTGTCCGCGTTCGTGCCGATGCTCGAAGAGCGAGGCATCGCCGTTCACACCACCGGAACGCCCCGCGCCTATCACGAGCTCACCGGAGATCCGGCGATCACCGTGAACACGGTGGAGAGCTCGGATCCGGACTGGTTCGACCTCGGCGTGATCGTCCGCATCGAGGGGCGCAGCATTCCGTTCAAGCCGCTGTTCGAGGCCCTCGCGCTGCACAGCACCAAGCTGCGCATGGTCGACAACACCTGGTTCTCGCTGCGCCACCCCGCGTTCGACCGGCTGAAGGAGCTGCTCGACGAGGCCGCGGACCTCGCCGAGTGGGAGACCGGTCCCCGCATCTCCCGCGCGCATCTCACGCTCTGGGAGGACTTCGAGGATCTCGCCGACGAGGCGCTCCCTGCGCGCACCTGGCGGGCCGCGGTGCAGGATCTGCCTGCCGATCCGATGTCGGATCCGGTCCCGGTGCCCGCCGGGATCAGCGCGGAACTGCGTCCCTATCAGCGCGAGGGCTTCACCCGGCTGGCACGACTGTGGCAGCACCGCCTCGGCGGGATCCTCGCCGACGACATGGGACTCGGCAAGACCCTGCAGCTGCTCGCCCTCGTCGCGCACGCCCGTGAAGCGGGCGGCGACGCCCCGTGGCTGGTCGTGGCGCCCACCTCGGTGCTGCCGGTGTGGCAGCGTGAGGCGGCGCGGTTCGCGCCCGGGCTGCGTGTCGCCGTCGCCGATCGCACGAGGGTTGCGCACGGCGTCCAGCTGAGCGACCACATCGCCGGCGCCGACCTCGTGCTGACCACCTACGCCGTGCTGCGCCTGGACGCCGGCGCGTTCGCCGGTCGGCACTGGCCCGGGGTGATCCTCGATGAGGCCCAGCACGTCAAGAACCCCGCCACCCGGCTGCACCAGGCGGTGGCGGCGCTGGACGCGACGGCGGTATACGCGGCGACCGGCACGCCGCTGGAGAACGGCCTCGCCGAGCTGTGGGCGATCCTGGCACTGACATGCCCGGGGCTCTTCCCCTCGGCGCGGCGCTTCCGGGAGGATTTCATCCAGCCGGTCGAGCAGGGCAAGGTCCCCGAGAACGCCGAGGGCGCGCCCTACCGGCAGGGCAGGATCGACCTGCTGCGCAGGCGGATCCGCCCGTTCCTGATCCGGCGCACGAAGGAGCTCGTGGCACCGGAGCTGCCCGAGCGTCAGGAGCAGGTGCTCCGGATCGAGCTGGGTCCCGCGCACCGGCTGCGCTACGACACCGTGCTGCAGCGCGAACGGCAGAAGATCCTGGGGCTGCTGCCCGATCTCGATCGCCACCGCTTCATCGTGTTCCGCTCGCTCACCATGCTGCGCATGCTGAGTCTCGCGCCGGGGCTCATCGACCCGGAGGACGCCGGCATCGCCTCGCGGAAGGTGGAGGAGCTCGTCGAGCGACTCCTGGAACTGCGGGCGGAGGGGCACCGTGCGCTCGTGTTCAGCCAGTTCACCTCGTTCCTGACCCTCGCCGCCGAGCGCCTCCGCCGTGCGGGGCTGCGGGTGTCCTACCTGGACGGATCGACGCGTCACCGGGATCGGGTCGTGCAGGAGTTCCGTGAGGGGGAGCAGGACGCTTTCCTGCTCAGCTTGAAGGCGGGCGGAACGGGTCTGACGCTCACCGAGGCCGATTACGTGTTCCTGCTCGATCCGTGGTGGAACCCCGCGGCGGAGGCGCAGGCCGCGGATCGTGCGCACCGGATCGGGCAGCGGAACCGCGTCTTCGTGTACCGGATGATCGCCGAGGGCACGATCGAGGAGAAGGTGCTCGCGCTGCAGGAGCGCAAGGCGCGTCTCGCGTCGGCCGTGCTCGACGACGAGGACCTGTTCGCACAGACGCTCACCGCCCAGGACATCCGCGAACTGCTGGCCTGAGCCCCGCGTCGTCCGGAGCCGTTCCCGGCGGCCCCGGTAGAATCGACGGGTCCACACGGGAGGAACACGCATGCGGATCACGGGACTCGGCCACGCCGGGATGTTCATCGAGACGAAGGGCGGCTCGATCATCTGCGACCCCGTCCTCGGTCCCTCATTCTTCGGATCCTGGTTCCCGTTCCCCGACAACCGCGGCCTCGACTGGGAGCGCTTCGGACGCGAGGCGGACTTCCTGTACGTCTCGCACCGGCACCGCGACCACTTCGACCCGCGACTGCTCGAGCGCTACATCCGCAAGGACATCGAGGTGCTGCTGCCGGAGTACCCGACCGACGACCTCGAGCAGGATCTGCGCGCGCTCGGCTACACGAACATCACCTACGCACCCGCAGGCGAGATCATCCAGCGCGGGGCGCTGAAGATCATGATCACCCCGCTGCGCGCACCCAGCGACGGCCCGATCGGAGACTCCTCGCTGAGCGTCGATGACGGCACCGGATCCGTGCTGAACCAGAACGACTCGCACCCGCTCGACCTCGACACGCTCCTGCACTTCGGCACGCCGGACGCGTACTTCACGCAGGTCTCCGGGGCGATCTGGTGGCCCATGGTCTACGACCTGCCGCAGGACGCCAAGCAGAACTTCGCGAAGCTCAAGCGGGAGGCGCAGAACAAGCGGGCGATGTATTACATCGAGAAGGTCGACGCTCCGCACGTCTTCCCGATGGCCGGCCCGCCGATGTTCCTGCGCGACGAGCTGTTCCGCTACAACGGCGTCGGCCGGGAGGGCGATTCGATCTTCACCGATCAGAAGCAGTTCCTGGCGCACATGCAGGAGCAGGCGCCGCAGTACGACGGCCGCCTGTTCGTGCCCGGCACCGTGGTGACGGTCGACGGCGGACAGGTCACCAGCGAGCAGACGCTCTACACGGACGCCGAGCTCGCGCACATCTTCGACGAGAAGTGGGACTACCTGGAGGAGCAGCGGGCCTCGCGCCAGCAGGAGCTCCGCGACGAGGAGGCGTCTCGTGCCCCCGCTCTGCCAGCCGCCGAGATCCTGCAGGCGATCAAGGAGTGGTGGGAGCCGCTGCTGAAGAAGTCCCGCACGATCCGGCTCGGCGTCGGCGGCAATGTGCGCTTCCGGATCGGCGACCTCGACATGGTCGTGGACTTCCCGCGGGCGAAGGTGCGCGAGTACGCGGGGGAGGAGTGCATCTACTGGTACACGATCCCCGCCGACCTCGTCTCGACCAACATCCGCGACCACGAGATCGACTGGTCCAACTCGATCTTCCTGTCCATGCAGTTCAGCGTGGGCCGCAGCGGAAAGTTCAACGAGTTCCTCACGACGTTCCTGAAGTGCCTGTCGAACGACCGGATCGAGTACGTCGAGAACTGGTACCAGGAGCAGACCGATCAGACCGAGGACGCCGAGGTCGGCGGCTGGGTCGTGCAGCGCCGCTGCCCGCACCTGCGTGCGGACCTCACCAGGACCGGCAAGGTCGACGAGGACGGCGTGCTCACCTGCAGCATGCACGACTGGAAGTGGGATCTGAACACCGGACGCTGCTTGTCCACGAGCGGACACCCCATCCGCGCGCAGCAGATCGACCCGGTCACCGCGGAGGCGCTGCGCCTTGGAGCCTGAGCGTTCGCAGACTCATCTGTACCACTGAGTGGGTGGGTGGTACTCTGGGTGCATGGCAACCACACTGCCGCGGATCCAGGTGACGCAGACGCCTGAGCTCGCCGCGGGGCTCGAACTGGCGGCGAAGGAGTGGCCTGGCGCGTCCCGGTCCGAGCTCGTCGCGCGCCTGGCGGAGGCCGGCACCGAGACGATCGCCGCGAAGCGGGCGGCGCGTAGGGCGGAGCGTCGGAAGGTGCTCGAAGAGACCCGCGGAATGTTCGCCGACGTCTATCCGCCGGGATATCTCGATGAGTTGCGCAGGGACTGGCCTGAATGATCGTCCTCGACGCGAACGTGCTCATCTCCTATTGGGGCCGACCGGATGCGCATACCGAGGCGAGCTACGAACTGCTCGACACGGAGGAGGAGCTGACGATCCACCCGGTGACGCTGGCGGAGACGCTCGTCGGGCCTGTCCGCGCAGGACGCGAGGAGGACGCGTTGCAGGCTTTTCTGCGTCTGGGCGTCGAACGGTATTCGCCCCTTGCCGATGAGTCGCTGCGCACTGCTCGCCTGCGTGCGCTGACGGGCCTGAAACTGCCCGATACGTACGTGCTGGCCACCGCGATCGCGCTCGACGCCACTCTTGCGACGTTCGACCGGCGACTCGCCGATGCCGCCCGCGAGCGCGGGATCGCCGTCCAGGGGACGTAGCCGCACCGGCTAGACTGGAGCCACACCTCAGTAGCAACCTTTAACACCGTCCAGAGAGGCGGAGAAGGGAGCCGGTCCATGAGCGCACGCATCGTGCTGCACGAAGCCGACATCAGGCGCGCACTCACGCGTATCGCCCACGAGATCCTCGAGTCCAATCGCGGCGCCGAGAATCTGGTTCTCCTGGGCATCCCCACCCGCGGCGTTCCGCTTGCGCAGCGACTCGGTGTGCTGATCAGCGAGATCGCGCAGACCGCCGTAGCGGTGGGAGCCCTCGACGTGACGCTTTTCCGCGACGATCTGTCGAAGCATCCCACGCGCACCCCGCACCGCACCGAGATCCCGGCCGGTGGTGTCGACGGCAAGACGGTCGTCATCGTCGATGACGTGCTCTTCTCCGGCCGCAGCATCCGCGCGGCCCTCGACGCCCTGCAGTCGATCGGCCGGCCATCGGTCGTCAGGCTCGCGATCCTCGTCGACCGCGGACACCGGGAGCTGCCGATCCGCCCTGACTTCGTGGGCAAGAACATCCCCTCCGCGCGCTCTGAGCGCGTCTTCGTGCGGCTGCGCGGCGACGACGGCGAGGAGTTCGTCTCGATCGAGGGGGGCGACGAATGAGGCATCTGCTCGACACCCGCACCCTCGCGCGCCAGGACGCGCTGCAGATCCTCGACATCGCCGAGGACATGGCGGACGCGCAGTCCCGGAAGGTCCGCAAGCTTCCCACCCTGCTCGGCAAGACCGTCGTCAACCTGTTCTTCGAGGACTCCACCCGCACCCGCATCTCGTTCGAGGCGGCCGCGAAGCGCCTGTCCGCCGACGTGATCAACTTCGCGGCGAAGGGATCCAGCGTCTCCAAGGGCGAGAGCCTGAAGGACACGGCGCAGACCCTTGAGGCGATCGGCGCGGACGCCGTCGTCGTGCGCCACCCCGGCTCCGGCGCACCGCGCACCCTCGCCACCAGCGGCTGGATCTCCGCCGGCGTGGTCAACGCCGGGGACGGCACGCATGAGCACCCCACTCAGGCGCTCCTGGACGCGTACACGATCCGCAAGCGCCGGTTCGGCGCGGACAGCCGTGGCCGGGATCTCGCGGGCGTCCGGGTCGTGATCGTGGGCGACGTGCTGCACTCGCGCGTGGCGCGCTCGAACGTCTGGCTGCTGGACACGCTCGGCGCCGAGGTGACGCTGGTCACCCCGCCCACCCTCATCCCGCAGGACGTCTCCGCGTGGCCCGTGCGCGTGCGGTACGACCTGGACGAGGCACTGGCCGAGGAGCCGGACGCCGTCATGATGCTGCGCATCCAGCTGGAGCGCATGCACGCGGCGTTCTTCCCCTCCGAACGCGAGTACACCCGGCGCTGGGGACTCGACGCGGTGCGGATGAAGCGGCTCCCCGCGGATACGATCGTGATGCACCCCGGACCCATGAACCGCGGTCTGGAGATCTCGTCCGAGGCCGCGGACTCCGCCCGCTCCACCGTGCTGGAGCAGGTCGCGAACGGCGTCTCCGTGCGGATGGCGACGCTGTACATGCTGCTCGCCGGGGAGCAGACCGACGACGAACTGAATCGAGGAGACCGATGACCGAGAGCCTGCTCGTCCGAGGCGCGAGGATCGTCGGTGCCGAATCCGCCGACATCCTCGTCCGTGACGGACTCATCGCCGAGGTCGGATCCGGCCTCAGCGCGACCGGCGCGCGCGTGATCGACGCCGACGGCCTGGTCGCCCTGCCCGGCCTCGTCGACCTGCACACGCATCTTCGCGAGCCCGGCTACGAGGCCAGCGAGACGGTGCTGTCCGGCACGCGGGCCGCCGCGGCCGGAGGCTTCACGGCCGTGTTCGCGATGCCGAACACCTCCCCGGTCGCCGACTCCGCGGGCGTGGTCGAGCAGGAGCTCGCCCTCGGCGAGGCCGCCGGCTACGCCACGGTGCAGCCGATCGGCGCGGTCACGGTCGGCCAGAAGGGCGAACGTCTCGCCGAGCTCGGCGCGATGGCCACCTCGCGTGCGAACGTGCGCGTCTTCAGCGACGACGGGTTCTGCGTCTGGGATCCGCTCATCATGCGCCGCGCGCTCGAGTACGTGAAGGCGTTCGGCGGGGTGATCGCCCAGCATGCACAGGATCCGCGCCTGACCGAGGGCGCGCAGCTCAACGAGGGCTCCGTGTCGGCCGAACTCGGACTCGCCGGCTGGCCCGCGGTCGCCGAGGAGTCGATCATCGCGCGCGACATCCTGCTCGCCGAGCACGTCGGATCCCGGCTGCACGTCTGCCACCTGTCCACCGCCGGCTCCGTCGAACTGATCCGCTGGGCGAAGAAGCGCGGCGTCGCGGTGACCGCTGAGGTCACCCCGCACCACCTGCTGCTGACCGACGAGCTGGCGCGCGGCTACGACGCGCGGTTCAAGGTGAACCCGCCGCTGCGCACCCAGGAGGACGTGCTCGCCGTGCGCGAGGGGCTCGCCGACGGCACGATCGACATCGTCGCCACCGATCACGCCCCGCACCCCAGCGAGGCGAAGGCGTGCGAGTGGCAGGCCGCCGCGAACGGCATGGTCGGCCTCGAGTCCGCGCTGCGGGTCGTGCACCAGGCGATGGTGCAGACCGGGTTGCTGGACTGGGCGGATGTGGCGCGGGTGATGAGCGCCAACCCCGCCCGGATCGGATCGCTCGCCGGTCACGGCACCCCGATCGCCGCGGGTCAGCCGGCGGAGTTCACGCTCTACGACGCGGATGCGCAGGGCGTCTTCGCCGAGGCGGATCTGCACGGGCAGAGCACCAACTCGCCCTACCTCGGCCGCGACCTGCCCGGCAAGGTCCTCTGGACCGTGCACCGCGGCTACGTCACGCTCGAGGACGGCGTTCTCCGGGAGCTGGGCGAGTGAACCAGCAGATCGCCGGGGCCGTCGTCCTCGTCGTCGCCGTGCTGCTGATCCTCGCCGGCGTCCTCGCCTGGCGGGCACGGCTGCGCCGCGACTCCGGCCTCACCGCACCGCTGGGCGTGCCGGAACACGCCGAGGTCCGCCAACGCTACGAGACGCTGTACGTCGCGACGACGAAGCACGACCAGTCGCTCGAGCGCCTCGCGATCCGGCCGCTCGTGTACCGGGCCCGCGGCGAGCTCACCATCACCGACCGCGGCGCCGCCCTGAGCCTGGACGGCGCACCCACCGTGTTCCTGGCCTCGGAGCGCCTGATCGGCGCCGACCGGGCCACCGTCACGATCGACCGCGTGGTCGAGCCGGGCGGCCTCATCCGCGTCGTCTGGCGCACCGTCGACGGCACCGTCGTCGACAGCTATCTCCGCATCACCGGCGACCTCGGAAACACCGATGCCGCCGGCGCCGCGCTCACCGACCTTCAGCGCCTGTGCGCTGCCTCCGAGACGGGAGAACCCGCATGACCACTTCGACAGGCCTTTCGACAGGCTCAGGGACCGGCGCCGCCGTGCTGGTGCTGGAGGACGGCACCCGGCACGTCGGGCATGCCTACGGCGCGACCGGGACCACGCTGGGCGAGGTCGTCTTCGCCACCGGCATGTCCGGCTATCAGGAGACCCTCACGGATCCCTCCTACGCCGGCCAGATCGTGCTGCAGACCGCCCCGCACATCGGCAACACCGGCATGAACGACGAAGACCCCGAATCCCGTCGCATCTGGGTGGCCGGCTACATCGTGCGCGACCCCTCGCGCGTGGTCTCGAACTGGCGGGCGACCGGCTCGCTCGATGACACGCTCGTCCGCGACGGCATCGTCGGGATCAGCGGGATCGACACCCGCGCGATCACCCGGCACATCCGCTCGGCGGGGTCCATGCGCGGCGGCATCTTCTCCGGCGCCGACGCGGCCCTGGACGCGCAGGAGCAGCTGCGCCAGGTCACCGAGGCGCCCGAGATGGCCGGGCAGAACCTGTCCGCCGCCGTCTCCGTGGACACCGTCCAGGTGACCCCGGCCGTCGTCAGCGACACCGTGCCGCGGATCGGCAACCTCGCCGTGCTCGACCTCGGCGTCAAGCAGTCCACGCTGGACAACCTCGCGGCCCGCGGCTTCGACGTGCACGTGCTGCCGCAGGCGTCGACCTTCGCCGACATCGCCGCCATCGAGCCGGTCGCGGTGTTCTACTCGAACGGACCGGGGGATCCCTCCGCCTCCGACGCGCAGGTCGCGGTGCTCCGCGAGGTGCTCGACGCCGGCCTGCCGTACTTCGGGATCTGCTTCGGCAACCAGCTGTTCGGCCGGGCACTCGGCCTCGGCACCTACAAGCTCACGTTCGGTCACCGCGGCATCAACCAGCCGGTGCTGGACAGGGCGACAGGACGCGTCGAGATCACGGCGCACAACCACGGGTTCGCCGTTCAGGCGCCGATCGACGGCGCCTTCGACAGCCCCAACGGCTACGGCAGGGTCGAGGTCAGCCACATCGGCCTCAACGACCAGGTCGTCGAGGGCCTGCGCGCGCTCGACATCCCCGCCTTCTCGGTGCAGTACCACCCCGAGGCCGCCGCCGGCCCGCACGACGCCAACTACCTCTTCGATCGCTTCCGCGACGTCGTCGTCGCCCATCTCTCCACGAAGGACAGCAAGTAATGCCCCAGCGCGACGACATCCACTCCGTCCTCGTCATCGGATCCGGCCCGATCGTGATCGGTCAGGCCTGCGAATTCGACTACTCCGGCACCCAGGCCTGCCGTGTCCTCCGCGAGGACGGCATCCGCGTCATCCTGGTCAACTCGAATCCGGCCACGATCATGACCGACCCCGACTTCGCCGACGCGACCTACATCGAGCCGATCACCCCCGAGGTCATCGAGACGATCATCGCGAAGGAGAAGCCCGACGCGATCCTGCCGACCCTGGGCGGCCAGACCGCGCTGAACGCGGCCATGGCGCTGCACGAGCGCGGGATCCTGGAGAAGTACGGCGTCGAGCTCATCGGCGCGAAGGTCGAGGCGATCCGGAAGGGCGAGGATCGGCAGATCTTCAAGCAGCTCGTCCTGGACGCGGGCGCGGATGTCGCGGACAGCCGCATCGCGCACACCATGGACGAGTGCCTCGCCGCCGCCGCGGAGCTCGGCTACCCGCTGGTGGTGCGCCCCAGCTTCACCATGGGCGGCCTCGGCTCCGGCTTCGCGTATGACGAGACCGACCTGCGCCGCATCGCCGGCGCGGGCCTGCACGACTCGCCCACCAGCGAGGTGCTCCTGGAGGAGTCGATCCTCGGCTGGAAGGAGTACGAGCTCGAGCTCATGCGCGACACCGCCGACAACACGGTCGTCGTCTGCTCGATCGAGAACGTCGACCCGGTCGGCGTGCACACGGGCGACTCGATCACCGTGGCCCCGGCGCTCACGCTCACCGACCGCGAGTACCAGAACCTCCGCGACATCGGCATTGACATCATCCGCGCGGTCGGCGTGGACACGGGCGGCTGCAACATCCAGTTCGCGGTGAATCCGGAAAACGGCCGCGTCATCGTCATCGAGATGAACCCCCGGGTGTCGCGCTCCTCGGCGCTCGCGTCGAAAGCCACGGGCTTCCCGATCGCCAAGCTCGCCGCCAAGCTCGCGCTCGGCTACCGCCTCGACGAGATCCCGAACGACATCACCGGCGTCACTCCGGCGAGCTTCGAGCCCACGCTCGACTACGTCGTCGTGAAGGCGCCGCGGTTCGCCTTCGAGAAGTTCCCCGCCGCCGACGCCACCCTCACCACGACCATGAAGTCGGTCGGCGAGGCGATGGCCATCGGGCGCAACTACACGACCGCGCTGCAGAAGGCGCTGCGGTCCCTCGAGAAGCGCGGATCCTCGTTCCACTGGGGCGAGGAGCCGCGCTCGGTCGAGGAGCTGCTGGAGATCTCGAAGACCCCGACTGACGGCCGGATCGTCACGCTCCAGCAGGCGCTGCGCAAGGGCGCCACGATCGAGCAGGCGTTCGGGGCCACCGCGATCGACCCCTGGTTCATCGACCAGATGGTGCTGATCAACGAGGTCGCCGAGCAGATCCGCACCGCGCCCGAGCTCGACGCCGCCACGATCCGCCTGGGCAAGGACCACGGCTTCTCGGACGCGCAGTTCGCACAGCTTCGCGGCCTCACCGAGGATGAGGTGCGCGGCGTGCGGCACGGGCTCGGGATCCGCCCGGTGTACAAGACGGTGGACACCTGCGCGGGCGAGTTCCCCGCGCTCACGCCGTACCACTACTCGAGCTACGACAGCGAGACCGAGGTCACCCCCTCCGACCGCACGAAGGTCGTCATCATCGGATCCGGTCCGAACCGCATCGGCCAGGGTGTCGAGTTCGACTACTCCTGCGTGCACGCGGCGTTCGCGCTGTCGGACGCGGGCTTCGAGACTGTCATGGTGAACTGCAACCCGGAGACGGTGTCGACCGACTACGACACCAGCGACCGGCTGTACTTCGAGCCGCTCACCCTCGAGGACGTGCTGGAGGTGCTGCACGCCGAGGCGCAGAGCGGCACCATCCTCGGCGTCGTCTGCCAGCTGGGCGGACAGACGCCGCTGGGTCTCGCGAAGGGCATCGAGGCCGCCGGATACACCGTGCTCGGCACCAGCCCGGAGGCGATCGACCTCGCCGAGGAGCGGGAGCTGTTCTCGCGCCTGCTGGATGAGGCGGGACTGGTGGCGCCGCGCAACGGCACCGCCATCGACGCGGACGGCGCCGTCGCGATCGCCGAGGAGATCGGCTACCCCGTGCTGGTGCGTCCGAGCTTCGTGCTCGGCGGCCGCGGCATGGAGATCGTCTACGACACCCCGGCGCTGCACGACTACTTCGTGCGCACGGCCGGCGAGGTCATCATCGAGGAGGGCAAGCCGCTGCTCGTGGACCGGTTCCTCGACGACGCGATCGAGATCGACGTCGACGCGCTGTACGACGGGGTCGAGCTCTACGTCGGCGGGGTCATGGAGCACCTCGAGGAGGCCGGGATCCACTCCGGCGACTCGAGCTGCACGCTGCCGCCGGTCTCGCTCGGCCGCACCGACATCGACCGGGTGCGCGAGGCGACCCTGGCCATCGCCGAGGGCGTGGGCGTGCGCGGCCTGCTGAACGTGCAGTTCGCGATCAGCGCCGGCGTGCTCTACGTCATCGAGGCGAACCCGCGCGCGAGCCGCACCGTGCCGTTCGTGTCGAAGGCGCTGGGCATCCCGCTGGCGAAGGCTGCGAGCCGGATCCTGTCCGGATCCACGATCGCCCAGCTCAAGACCGAGGGCATGCTGCCTGTGGTGGACGGATCGCGCGTGCCGCTCGGCGCGCCGGTCGCGGTCAAGGAGGCGGTGCTGCCGTTCAAGCGGTTCCGCACCGCCGACGGCCGGATCGTCGACTCCATCCTCGGCCCCGAGATGCGCTCGACCGGCGAGGTCATGGGCATCGACCGCGACTTCCCGACCGCGTTCGCGAAGAGCCAGGCCGCGGCCTACGGCGGGACGCCCACGTCTGGCACGGTGTTCATCTCGGTCGCCGACGCAGACAAGCGCGCCGTGATCCTGCCCGCGCACCGCCTGCATCAGCTGGGCTTCACGATCGTCGCGACGTCCGGCACGGCGGAGATCCTGTCCCGCAACGGCATCCCCGTGACGGTCGTCGAGAAATACAGCGAGACGCAGGACACGGGCGAGAAGAACATCGTCGACCTCATCGATGAAGGCTCCATCGACATCATCGTGAACACGCCCTCGGGCGGCGCGGCACGGGCCGACGGCTACGAGATCCGCGCCGCCGCGGTCGCCGCGGACAAGGCGCTGTTCACCACGATCGCGACGCTGGGTGCGGCTGTGAGCGGCATGGACGCGGCGGACAAGGGCTTCGAGGTGCGCAGCCTCCAGGAGTACGCCCAGGACAGGGCGGCCCGGGGATGAGCGCCTCGTTCGGGGAGCGGCTCCGCGCGGCGCTGCGTGCGCGCGGGCCGCTCTGCGTGGGCATCGACCCGCACGCGGCGCTCCTGGACGCCTGGGGCCTGCCGCAGGACCCGGTCGGCGTCCGTGAGTTCGGCCTCCGGGTCGTCGACGCGGCGGCCGGCCGGGTCGGCGCGGTGAAGCCGCAGGTGTCGTTCTTCGAGCGGTTCGGATCCCGCGGATTCGCCGCGCTCGAGGACGTCATGTCGGCCGCGCGCGCGGCAGGGCTCCTCGTGGTCGCGGACGCGAAACGCGGCGATATCGGGACCACGATGGCCGGTTACGCGCAGGCGTGGCTCGCACCCGGGGCGCCGCTCGAGGCGGACGCGCTCACGGTCAGCCCGTACCTGGGCGGCGGCGCGCTGGCGGAGGCCATCACGGTCGCCCTGCCCGCGGGCAAGGGCGTGTTCGTGCTCGCCGCGACGAGCAACCCGGAAGGGGCGGCGGTGCAGCGCGGGCGCACCGATGTCGTGGGGGAGAGCGTGGCGCTGCGCGTGGCGCGCGACGTCATCGCGCTCGATGCGCCCCACGGCGACCTCGGCTCCGTCGGGCTCGTGATCGGCGCGACGATCGATCGCGCGGACTTCTCGCTCGACGATGCGACGCTGCGGACGGTTCCCCTGCTGGCGCCCGGGTTCGGCGCGCAGGGTGCGGCACCGGAGGATCTGCGCGCCGGATTCGGTACGCTGGCAGGAAACGTCCTGGCTTGCGAGAGCCGGAGCATTCTGTCCGCCGGTCCGGATCGGATCGCAGCGACGATCGATGAGCGCGCGGCGCGCTACCAGGAGGTCATGGGTGGTTGAACCGGCGAAGCGTGCGGTCCCCGAGGTCGATCGTGCTGCGGCGGCGCGCCGCGCGGTCGAGCGCCGCCGTGCGCGGGCCTCGCTCAAGCGCGACCTGAGCATGCGGGTGGTGGCGCCGCAGGACGTGCTGGACGCCGCCCTCGCGGATGCCGAGTCGACCGCCGGTTCGCTGCGCGTGCCCGACTTCCTCACCTCGCTCCCCGCGATCGGTATCGGCAAGCGCGACCGGATCCTCGCCGAGCTGCACATCTCCCCGGTGAAGCGGCTCGGCGGGCTCGGCAGCCGCCAGCACCAGGCCCTGCGCACGTGGCTGGACGCCCGGTTCCCGTTGACGGCCCCGCGCGAGGGCCGCAGCCGTCTGCTCGTGCTCGCAGGTCCCACGGCGGTCGGCAAGGGCACGGTCGCGGCGCACATCCGCAGCCATCACCCCGAGATCCACCTCTCCGTCTCGGCGACCACCCGCGCGCCCCGTCCCGGCGAGCAGGACGGCGTGCACTACTTCTTCGTCGATGACGCCGAGTTCGACCGCATGATCGCGGCGGACGAGCTGCTCGAGCACGCCACGGTGCACAACAAGTACCGCTATGGCACTCCGCGCAGACCTATTGAGCGCGCGCTGGCCGAGGGCAGGACGGTGCTGCTCGAGATCGATCTGCAGGGCGCCCGCCAGGTGCGCGCAGCGGATCCGTCCGCGTCGCTCGTGTTCCTGCTCCCGCCGTCGTGGGATGAACTCGTGCAGCGACTGGTCGGCCGCGGCACCGAGGATTCCGAGGAGCGGGCCCGTCGGCTGCGCACCGCGAAGGTCGAACTGGCCTCGCAGAGCGAGTTCGATCACCGGGTCGTGAACGCGGACGTCGCCGCGGCGGCCCGCGAGGTCGTAGACTTGACGTCAGACTCTGCGCGCTGACCCGCTTCCTGTGCTTCGACAAGCTCAGCAACCGCTCGACAAGCACAGCAACCGCTCGAAGGGCGGCGCGCCTGCATTTCTCCGCGACTCCGCGTCGCCTGATCCAGGAGGTCCACCATGGCCGGAAGCAACCAGGGCATCATCGACCCGCCCATCGACAACCTGCTCGACCGCGTCGAGTCCAAGTACGAACTCGTGATCTACGCGTCCAAGCGCGCGCGCCAGATCAACGACTACTACTCCGACCTGCACGAGGGGAACCTCTTCGACAACGTGGGCCCGCTCGTGGACTCGTCGGTCGAGGACAAGCCGCTCACGATCGCGCTGCACGAGATCAACGAGGACAAGCTCCGCATCCGCCACGCGGAGTGAGCTGACCTCTCGGAGCCGCCGTCATCCGTCCGGATGTCGGCGGCTCCGCCCATACTGGGCCCGAGTCCGGCCGGCCGGACTCCGTCTGCCACGCCAACCAGGGAGCACCGATGAGCGCGCTGCGTCTGTTCACCTCCGAGTCCGTCACCGAGGGACATCCGGACAAGATCTGCGACCAGATCTCCGATTCGATCCTGGACGGACTGCTCTCGGTGGACACCGGCGCCCGCGTCGCGGTGGAGACCCTGGTGACCACCGGCCTCGTGCATGTCGCCGGCGAGATCCGCACCTCCGGCTATGTCGACATCCCCACGATCGTCCGCGACGTCGTGAACGGCATCGGCTACACGTCCAGCGACACGGGCTTCGACGGATCCTCCTGCGGCGTGAGCGTCTCGGTGGGGGAGCAGTCCTCCGACATCGCGAGCGGCGTCGACCAGGCGAGGGAGCACCGTGAGGACGGATCCTCCGATCCGCGCGATCTGCTCGGCGCGGGCGATCAGGGCATCATGTTCGGCTTCGCCACGACCGAGACGCCGCAGCTGATGCCGATGGCCGCCTGGACGGCGCACCGGCTCGCCGAGCGGCTCACCCAGGTGCGCCGCGACGGCACCCTGCCGTTCCTGCGCCCGGACGGCAAGACCCAGGTCACGCTGGGCTACGAGGGCTACACGCCCAAGACGGTCGACGCGGTGGTGCTCTCCACCCAGCACCACCCCGACATCTCGCAGGACGAGCTGAAGGCCCTGATCCGCGAGCACGTGATCGATCCCGTGCTCGCGACCACGGGGCTCGACCTCGACGGGGTCACCCACTACATCAACCCGGCCGGCCCGTTCGTGATCGGCGGACCGAAGGGCGACGCCGGCCTCACCGGCCGCAAGATCATCATCGACACCTACGGCGGCGCCGCGCGGCACGGCGGCGGCGCCTTCAGCGGCAAGGATCCGTCCAAGGTCGACCGTTCCGGCGCCTACGCGATGCGCTGGGTGGCGAAGAACGCCGTCGCCGCCGGCCTCGCCTCCCGGCTCGAGGTGCAGGTGGCCTACGCGATCGGTGTCGCGCAGCCTGTCGGGCTGTACGTGGAGACCTTCGGCACCGGCGCCGTCGACGACGACACGATCACGCGCGCGATCCGGGAGGTGTTCGACCTGCGTCCGCAGGCGATCATCGAGGAGCTCGACCTGCTGCGCCCGATCTACGCGCAGACCGCGGCCTACGGCCACTTCGGCCGCGAACTGCCGGAGTTCACCTGGGAGCAGACCACCCGAGCCTCGGACCTGCGCCGCGCCGCCGGACTCTGAGAGCGGCCTTCGTCGTGACACGGCCGATCGCCCGCGTCCTGCTGGACTCGCCGGTCCCGCAGCTCGACCGGCTGTTCGACTACGCCGTCCCGGCGCCGTTCGAGGATGCGGCGGTTCCCGGAGTCCGCGTGCGGGTGCCGCTGCGCTCCGCGGGGCGCCTGATCGACGCCTATGTGATCGAGCGCGCAACCGAGGACGACGACGCGAGGACCCTCGCCGAGATCGAGACCGTCGTCTCTGCCGCCCGGGTGCTGCCGGAGCGCCTGTACGCGCTGGCCCGCCGCGTCGCCGACCGTGCCGCGGGCAGCGCGTCCGACGTGCTGCGCCTCATCGTGCCGAAGCGGCAGGTGCGGGTTGAGAAGGCCTGGCTCGCCGCGGGTGCGGAGCAGCCGTCTGTGCCGGCGTTCGTTCCCGCGGCAGAGGTCGCCGCGACGGTCGCGCTCTATGCGGGCCTGCGGGAGACGCTCGAGGACCGCGAACGGGCAGCGGTGGAGGCGATCCCGCGTCCCGGGCAGGACGGGCATCCCGAGTGGTCACGGCTGCTGGCCGCCGCGGCCGCGACGACGCTGGCGGGCGGTGCATCCGCGATCCTCGTCGTGCCCGACTACCGCGATCTCGACGTGCTCCTCACGACGCTGGAGGCCTTCGCCCCCGGCGCTCCGATCGCGCGGCTGGATTCGCGCCAGACCGGGCCGGATCGCTACCGCGCCTACCTGCGCACCCTCGAGGACGCGCCGTGGATCGTCGTGGGCAACCGCTCCGCCTGCTATGCGCCCGTGCGGGCGGGGCTGATCGCGGTGTGGGACGACGGCGACGGGCTCCTCGCCGAACCGCTGTCGCCCGGGGCGCACGTGCGCGACGTCGCCCTGCTCCGGCAGGAGCAGGAGGGATCGGCGCTGCTGTTCGCCGGGCACTCCAGGACGACCGATGTGGAACGGCTGGTCGAGGGCGGCTGGATCCGCGCGATCACCGCGGAGCGCCGTGTGCTGCCGCGCGTCGCGCTGGACTCTCCGGAGGATCTCGACCGCCGCGGGCAGCGGCTGCCGTCCCGCGCCTTCCTCACGGCCCGCGAGGCGGCGGCGACCGGGCCGGTGCTGCTGCAGGTCGCCCGACCGGGCTTCTCGCCGACGCTGCTCTGCGCGTCCTGCCGCACCCCCGCGCGCTGCCCCGCCTGCGGGGGGCCGCTCGGCGCCGCGCATCGAGGAGCGGTTCCCGTGTGCGCGTGGTGCGGACGCGGAGCGCGATCCTGGGCGTGCGGGTCGTGCGGGGGTGAGACCGTGCGCCTCGCCGTGTCCGGGAGCGAGCGCACCGCGGAGGAACTCGGCCGCGCGTTCCCCGGGATCCGGGTGATCGTGGCGGACGGCGCGCATCCGGTGGAACGTGTGGATGCGCGTCCCGCTCTCGTCGTCGCCACGCGCGGCGCGGAGCCCCAGGCGGACGGCGGCTACCGCGCGGTGGTGCTGCTGGACGGATCGCGCATGCTGCAGGCGCCGGATCTGCGGATCGGCGAGTCCTGCCTGCGCTGGTGGTCGAACGCGGCAGCCCTCGCCGCTCCGGGAGCGCCGATCCACCTCGTGGGCGTGGACGGGGCGGTCGCACGAGCCTTCGCCACCTGGTCGCAGCCGGCGTATGCCCGCTCCGAGCTCGCGGAACGGGCGCCGCTGCGCATGCCGCCGGCGGTGCGCGTCGCCCAGCTCGAGGGCTCCGCTGCCGGCGTGCGGCGCGCCTTGGACGATCTCGCCGTGCTGGCGCTGCCCGCGGATGCCGTGCTCGGACCGGTTCTGATCGAGGGCGACGAGAACAGCCGGGAGCGCGCGCTCGTGCGCTTCCCATACGCAGAGGGCACACGCGTCGCGGAGTCGCTGCGCGCGTCCGTGGTCGCCGAGGCGATGGGCCGGCGCCGCGGCAAGGGCCGCACCGCACGGACTACGCTTTCAGTGAGGCTGGACGTGACCGAACCCGACCTCTGAATCGACTGTCCGCCTCGAGCGGGCGGAACACCTTCCGAAGGACCTTTCATGCGCCTCGTCTTCGCCGGCACCCCGGCGGCCGCCGTTCCCACGCTCCGCAGGCTCGCCACCGAGCACGAGATCGTCGCGGTCGTGACCCGGCCGGACGCGCAGCTCGGCCGCAAGCGCATCCTGACCGCATCGCCGGTGGCGCAGGAAGCGGAGGCGCTCGGGATCCACGTGATCAAGGCGGCACGGCTGGACGAGGACGCCACCGGTCGCATCGCGGCGCTGCGCCCCGAGCTCGGGGTCATCGTCGCCTACGGCGGTCTCGTGCGCGAGCCGCTGCTCAGCACGCCGGCGCACGGCTGGATCAACCTGCACTTCTCCCTGCTGCCCGCCTGGCGCGGGGCCGCTCCCGTGCAGCGTGCGCTGATCGCCGGCGATGCGCAGCTGGGCGTGACGGTGTTCCAGCTCGTCCCCGCGCTCGACGCCGGCGACGTGCACCTCGCGCAGACGTTCCCCGTCCCCGACGACGCCACCGCCGATCTCGCCCTCGCCTCGCTCGCCGAGGACGGGGCTGCGCTCACCTCCGAGGCGGTCGCCGCGATCGCCGACGGCTCGGCGCGGCCGGTGCCGCAGCACGGCGAGGCCACGCACGCGGCCAAGCTGTCCCTGGCCGACGGACTGCTGGACTGGACCGAGCCCGCGGAGGTCGTGTTCGCGCGCTACCGAGGGGTGACCTCCGAACCCGGCGCGCACACGAGCTTCGAGGGCGCCCCGATGAAGGTCCGCGAGATCGCGCGCGCCGCGGAGGCGGAGACATTGCCGCCCGGCGAACTGCGCGGCGTCAAGGAGGGCGTGCTCGTCGGCACCGCGACCGAGCCGCTGCTGCTCGTGCGGGTCCAGCCCGCCGGCAAGCCCGCGATGGCCGCCGCGGACTGGTTCCGCGGACTGCACGTCGCCGCGGACGAGACCGTGAGGTTCGGCGCATGAGCGCGCCCGGACGGCGTCCCTCCGGAAACGGACGTGCGAACTCCGCCGGCCGTGGCTCCCAGGCATCCCGGCCGCCTCGCCCGCGGGACGTGCAGCCCGCCCGCCGCGTGGCCTTCGACGTCATCCGCGCCGTCAGCTCCTCCGACGCGTACGCCAACCTGCTGCTGCCCGGCGCGATCCGCGACGCCGGCCTCGCGGGCCCCGATGCAGCTCTCGCGACGGAACTTGCCTACGGGACGCTGCGTCAGGCCGGCAGCTACGACGCGATCATCGCGCTGGCGGCGGGTCGCGAGGTCGCGCACATCGATCCGCCCGTGCTCGACGCGCTCCGCCTGGGTGTGCACCAGCTCCTCGCCACCCGGGTCGCAACGCACGCGGCCGTGAATGAGACCGTCAATCT
The DNA here is from genome assembly GCF_039541635.1 of Microbacterium panaciterrae. Classification (NCBI taxonomy): domain Bacteria; kingdom Bacillati; phylum Actinomycetota; class Actinomycetes; order Micrococcales; family Microbacteriaceae; genus Microbacterium; species Microbacterium panaciterrae. Next base: position 207,747 of record NZ_BAABGP010000008.1, on the reverse strand, counting down.
CGTGGCTCTCGCCGCGGGGCGCGGAGCCTCCGGATTCGCGAACGCGGTGCTGCGCGCGGTCGCCGGGCGCACGGCGGAGGAGTGGCTCGACGCCATCACGGCCGCGGCCCGCTCGGACGACGAGCGCCTGGGTCTGCGTCACGCGCACCCCGTGTGGATCATCCGCGCGTTCCGCCGCGCCCTCGCCGCGGAGGGCAGGGAGGACGAGCTCGAAGCTCTTCTCGACGCCGACAACGCGGCGCCCGAGGTGACGCTGGTCGCACTTCCCGGGCTCGCCGAACCGCAGGATCCGCGGCGCCCGTATGCCGTCACCGCGTTCGGATCGCCCGGCGGCGACCCCGGAGCGATCGTCGCCGAGCACCGGGGCCGGGTGCGCGTGCAGGACGAGGGCTCCCAGCTCGTCGCGCTCGCGCTGGTCGGTGCGCAGCCGGTCCGACCGGGGGAGCGCTGGCTCGACCTGTGCGCCGGCCCGGGCGGCAAGACCGCGCTCCTCGCCGCCGAGGCGCTGCGCGCCGGCGCGAGCGTGGACGCGAACGAGGTCATCCCGGCACGGGCCGGGCTCGTGCGCCGGGCGGTCGCCGCCGTCCCCGCCGACGTCGAGGTGCTCGAGCAGGACGGCCGCGAGCTCGCCGCCGAACGCCCAGGACGCTACGACCGGATCCTCGTGGACGCCCCGTGCACCGGGCTGGGGGCCCTGCGTCGCCGCCCCGAGGCGCGCTGGCGCAAGACTGCCGGCGACGTGCCGGAGCTCGCCGCCCTCCAGGAGCAGCTGCTGGGCGCCGCGGTGGACGCGCTCGCACCCGGGGGACTGCTCGCCTACGTCACCTGCTCTCCGCACCTGGCCGAGACCGCAGCGGTCGTGTCGACGGTGCTCCGGGACCGGGCGGACCTCGAGGAGCTCGATGCGCGAGAGGTCCTGCGTGCGGTCTCACAGAGCCCGATCGACCTGCCGGCCCCGGCCAGCGGATCCGGCCATGCCCAACTCTGGCCGCACCGGCACGGCACCGACGCCATGTTCCTGTCGCTGATCCGCAAGATCGGCTGAGCGGGCCCTATCCGACCGCGGATTCCCGTGCGAGCACCCGGCGCGCACGCGCCGTCACCGCGACGACGACGACCATCGCGATCGCGAACACGAGGGCGATCCACCCCGATCCCACACCCACCCCGCCCTCGGTCACCGGTTTGCCGAGCCAGTCCGCGACCGAGGCGCCGAGCGGCCGGGTGAGCACATACGCGGTCCAGAACGCGAGGATCCCGTTCCAGCGCAGGAACCGGTAGCCGAGCGCGGGAACCAGGATCAGCACCCCGAAGAGCAGGATCGACGGCACGTAGCCCAGGTGCAGGCCGATCGCGGCGAGGTCGCCGGCAGCCGTGCCGAGGGCGAAGGTGGCGACGACGGCCGCCCAGTAGAACAGCTCGCGGCGGGTGGTGCGCACCTCGTGCACGTCGAGCGTGCGCTCGGTGCGCCACCAGAGCAGGAACACCGCCGCGAGCGCGGCGGCGTAGCCGACCGTGGTGACCGCATAGGGGAGGCCGAGCACCACGTGCACGACGTCGGCGGCCATCGTCCCGAACACGCCCACCATCGCCACCGTGAACCAGTACACGACGGGCGTGTAGCGGCGACGCGTGAGCTGCCAGCCCAGGGCGATCAGGAACAGCACGAAGCCCAGCAGGACGGCGGCGACCGGCGGCATCACGTGGATCGAGAAGTCGGACGCCGCCTCGCCGAACGCGGTCGACGCGGCCTTGGCGACCCAGAAGCCGACCGTGGGATCCGGAACCCGCACGGGCCCGCTCTGCCGGTCGACGTCGCTCGGACTTCTCATCTGGCTCCTCACAGGCACGGGATGTGCGGATCCGGCGCGGCGCAGAGATCCGCCACGACGCTATCCGCCGCGCCTAAGCGCGCCCTGACATCGCCACTCGCGCGGCACCGCGATAATGGGCGCATGGCCGCATCCTCCGTCGAACTCCCCGCAGCTCCCCGGATCAATCCGTCGATCCTCGCCGCCGACTTCGTGAACCTGCAGGCGGATCTCGCCCGCATCGCCACGGCCGACTTCGCGCACGTGGACGTGATGGACAACCACTTCGTGCCCAACCTCACCTTCGGCCCGCAGATGGTCGAGCGCATCCAGGCGACCAGCCCGATCCCGCTCGACGTGCATCTGATGATCACGGACCCCGACCGGTGGGCGCCGGGCTACGCCGAACTGGGCGCAGCGAGCGTCACGTTTCACCTCGAGGCGGCGGCGGATCCGGTCGCGCTGGCGCGGAGGCTGCGCAGCATCGGATCCCGGGCCGGGGTCGCCATCAAGCCGGGCACGGCGGGAGAGCCACTCTACGACATCCTCGACGAGTTCGACCAGATCCTGGTCATGACGGTCGAGCCCGGATTCGGCGGTCAGGGCTTCATGCCCGAGACGATGCCGAAGCTGCGCGCGCTGGCCGACGAGGCGAAGCGCCGCGGATCCGACGTCTGGCTGCAGGTCGACGGCGGGATCTCCGATGCGACGATCGAGCAGGCGGCCTGGGCCGGCGCCGACACCTTCGTCGCGGGATCCGCGGTCTACGGCGCCGACGACATCGCGGCTGCGGTCACGCGGCTCCGGGGCCTCGCGCGAGCCGGTAACCTGGGAGGGTGAAGACCTTCGACGAACTGTTCGCCGAGCTGAGCCGCAAGGCGGCCGAGCGCCCGGAGGGATCCGGGACGGTACGCGAACTCGACGCGGGCGTGCACACGATCGGCAAGAAGATCGTGGAGGAGGCGGCCGAGGTCTGGATGGCCGCCGAGTACGAGAGCGACGAAGAGGCTGCCGAGGAGATCTCCCAGCTGCTCTACCACCTGCAGGTGCTCATGCTGGCCAAGGGACTGTCGCTGGAGAACGTCTACCGACATCTGTGAAGCGCGCCCCCTTCCCGCTTCCGACGAAAGACCTTTCATGCTGCGCATCGCCGTCCCGAACAAGGGATCGCTGTCCGAGACCGCCATCGAGATGCTCCAGGAGGCCGGTTACGCCGGTCGCCGTGACCCGAAGACCCTGCATGTGATCGACGCCGAGAACGACGTCGAGTTCTTCTATCTGCGTCCCCGCGACATCGCGACCTACGTCGCGTCCGGCGCGCTCGACGTCGGCATCACGGGTCGTGACCTGCTGCTGGACGTGCGCCAGCCCGCGCAGGAGATCGAGCGACTCGGCTTCGGCGCCTCGACGTTCCGCTTCGCCGGGCGCCCCGGGCGGTTCTTCACCGTCGAGGATCTGAACGGCGTGCGGGTAGCCAGCGCCTACCCGGGCCTGGTCGGGGCCTTCCTGCAGGAGCACGGCATCACCGCCGAGCTCGTGCAGCTCGACGGCGCGGTGGAGTCGGCCGTGCAGCTCGGCGTCGCAGATGCGGTCGCCGACGTCGTCTCGACCGGGACGACGCTGCGCCAGGCCGGGCTGGAGATCTTCGGACCGGTGATCCTGGAGTCGGAGGCCGTGCTGATCTCCCGGCCCGACGGTGCGGACGGCACCGAGCGGCTGCTGCGGCGCCTGCGCGGCGTGATGGTCGCGCACCGCTTCGTGCTGCTCGACTACGACCTCCCTGCCGACCTCGTCGAGCAGGCGGCGGCGATCGCGCCGGGACGGGAGTCCCCGACGGTCTCGCCGCTGCGGGATCCGGCCTGGGTCGCCGTGCGCGTGATGATCCCTCGCCGCGGCATGAACCAGGTGATGGACCAGCTGTACGCGCTCGGCGCCCGGGCGATCCTGGTCACCGCGATCCACGCCGCGAGGCTCTGATGACGCTCACCGCGCGCGTCATCCCGTGTCTCGACGTGGCCGCGGGCCGCGTCGTGAAGGGCGTGAAGTTCGAGAACCTGCGTGACATGGGCGATCCCGTCGAACTCGCTCGGCACTACGCCGCGCAGGGCGCGGACGAGATCACGTTCCTCGACGTGACCGCCACCGTGGACGAGCGCGCCACCACCTACGACGTGGTGCGCCGCACCGCCGAAGAGGTGTTCGTGCCGCTCACCGTCGGCGGCGGTGTGCGCTCGGTCGACGACGTCGCCAGGCTGCAGTCGGTCGGCGCCGACAAGGTCGGCGTGAACTCCGCCGCGATCGCCCGGCCCGACCTCATCGGCGAGATCGCCGACCGCTTCGGCGCTCAGGTGCTGGTGCTGTCCCTCGACATCAGGCGCACCACGCGCACCGCGAGCGGCTTCGTCGTCACGACGCACGGAGGCCGCACCGAGACCGACCTCGACGCCCTCCTCTGGGCCCGCGAGGCGATCGAGCGCGGTGCCGGCGAGCTGCTGGTCAACTCGATCGACGCCGACGGCACGAAGGACGGCTTCGATCTGGAGCTCGTGCGTCTGATGCGCGAGGTCTCCAGCGTTCCGGTGATCGCGTCCGGGGGAGCGGGCAAGGCGGAGGACTTCGCCCCGGCCATCGCCGCGGGCGCCGACGCCGTGCTCGCCGCGAGCGTGTTCCACTCGGGACAGCTCACCGTCGGCGACGTGAAGACCGCGATGCGCGAGGCAGGGGTGCTGGTGCGATGAGAGCAGAGCGAGACGACGTGACTGACGACCGCATCGAGGCCGAACTGCGCCTCGTCACCTGGAACGAGGCGGGCCTCGTGCCCGTCATCGTGCAGCAGTGGGACACCCTCGAGGTCCTCATGATGGCGTGGGCCGACAAGGAGGCGCTGCGCCGCAGCCTCACCACAGGGCGGGCGACGTACTGGTCGCGCTCCCGGCAGCAGTACTGGCGCAAGGGCGACACCTCGGGTCACGTGCAGCATGTGCGCGGCGCCCGGCTGGACTGCGACGGCGACACGGTGCTGCTCTTCGTCGACCAGATCGGCGCGGCCTGCCACACCGGCACCCGCACGTGCTTCGACGGGGTGGATCTCGATCCGATCCTGCCGGGGGACGAGGCGCAGACGGCCTCGTCCGAGCAGGCGCAGGGCTGATGCTCACCCGCCGGGCCAAGTCGAACAGCCTGCTGCTGATCCTGCTGGCGGGCGCCATCGGGATCCTGTCCTCGACGCAGACCTGGCTCACCGTGACGCGCACCGACGGCGGCGAACCGCTCGATGTCGCCGGCAATGCAGCCCTGCCGGTGCTCGCGCCGCTCAGCCTCACCGCGCTCGCCCTCGCGGCCGCCCTCGCGCTGGTCGGCCCGGTGATGCGGCGGGTGTTCGCGACGATCGCACTGGCCGTCGGTGTGCTCCTGGGCGTGATGACGATCCGGATCCTGGTGCAGCACCCCCTCGACGCCGTGGCGCCGTCGCTCACCAAGGCGACGGGTCTCGCCGGCGACACGGCCCTCGGCGCGGTGGTGCGTGCGATCGCTGTCGGCGCCTGGGGATGGATCGCCCTCGCGGCGTGGATCCTGCTGGTGCTGGGGGGTGCGCTCGCGCTGGTCACCGCCGGACGCTGGAAGTCGGGCGGGCGCCGGTACCGGACGACGGCGACCGCGCCCGTGGACGGCCCCGTCGACGCCGTGGAGAGCTGGGACGATCTCAGCCGCGGCACGGACCCGACCCGCTGACCCGGCCCCGCCCGTCGACCACGGCGAATCGGGGCGATCCATTAGACTCGACGTGAACCACTGCAGCTCGGAGGAGAACATGACCAACCCCATCGCCGACCCCGGCCACGGACACTCGCCTGCCGCCTGGACCGCCGTGGTGATCATGCTGCTCGGACTCGCGGTCGGCACCACCGCGTTCTTCCTCGATGTGCCCGTCGTGGTCTGGGTGGGCGTCGCGATCACCGTCATCGGCGCGATCGCAGGCGTGGTGCTGGCCAAGGCCGGCTACGGTGCGAAGGGCCCGAAGTACCAGCCGAAGGCGCACTGATGGTGCTCGCCGACCTCACGGCCGGCGCAGTCGAGGACGCGGCTCGTCGCGAGCAGGCACGTCCTCTCGCGGTCCTCGAGCGCGCCGCACGGGATCGCGCACCGGCCCTCGATGCGCGCGCCGCGCTGGCTCCTGCCGACCGGGTGAAGATCATCGCCGAGGTGAAGCGCGCGAGTCCGTCCCGCGGTGCCCTCGCCGAGATCCCGGATCCGGCCCTGCAGGCGTCTCTGTACCAGCAGGGCGGTGCGTCCGCGATCAGCGTGCTGACCGAGGAGCGCCGGTTCGGCGGCAGCCTGGCCGACCTCGAGGCCGTCACGGCCGCGGTCTCGGTCCCCGTGCTGCGCAAGGACTTCATCGCGACGCCGTACCAGGTGTTCGAGGCCCGCACCGCCGGCGCCTCGCTCGCGCTGCTCATCGTGGCGGGACTGGAGCGGGCGAACCTCGAGCGACTCTATGCGCTCATCCTCGAACTCGGCATGACCCCGCTCGTCGAGACCCACTCCGCCGAGGAGCTCGAGGTCGCCATCGACCTGGGCGCCTCCCTGATCGGCGTCAACGCGCGCGATCTGAAGACCCTCGAGCTCGATCGCGACCTGTTCGGCCGGCTCGTCGACCGGATCCCGTCGTCGGCCGTCAAGATCGCCGAGTCGGCCGTGCTGACACCCGCCGACGTCGCGCACTACCGCGCCGCGGGTGCCGATGCGGTGCTGATCGGCGAGGCGCTCGTCACCGGCGATCCCGTCGCCACTCTGCATTCCTTCCTGGAGGCCGGATCATGACTCAGAGCCTGCGGGACCAGCCGGGCCCGTTCTTCGGCGACTTCGGCGGGCGGTTCATGCCCGAGTCCCTCATCGCCGCGATCGATGAGCTCACCGACGCCTACCACGCGGCCATCGCGGATCCCGCGTTCCAGTCCGAGCTCGCGCACCTGCTGCACTCCTACGCGGGGCGCCCGTCGCCGATCACCGAGGTGCCGCGGTTCGCCGAGCACGCCGGGGGAGCGCGGATCTTCCTCAAGCGGGAAGACCTCAACCACACCGGATCGCACAAGATCAACAACGTGCTCGGCCAGGCGCTGCTCACGAAGCGGCTCGGCAAGACGCGCGTGATCGCCGAGACCGGGGCGGGGCAGCACGGTGTCGCCACCGCGACCGCCGCCGCCCTGTTCGGCCTGGACTGCACCATCTACATGGGTGAGGTCGACACCGAGCGACAGGCGCTGAACGTCGCACGCATGCGTCTGCTCGGCGCCGAGGTCGTCCCGGTCACCACCGGATCGCGGACGCTGAAGGATGCGATCAACGACGCGTACCGCGACTGGGTCGCGAGCGTCGAGACCACGAACTACATCTTCGGCACGGCGGCGGGCCCGCACCCGTTCCCCGCCATGGTGCGCGACTTCCAGAAGATCATCGGCGAGGAGGCGCGCCGGCAGCTCCTCGACGAGGCCGGATGCCTGCCCGACGCCGTCATCGCCTGCGTCGGCGGCGGATCCAACGCCATCGGCATGTTCGACGCGTTCCTCGACGATGAGGGCGTGCGCCTGTACGGGGTGGAGGCGGCCGGAGACGGCGTCGACACCGAGAAGCATGCGGCGTCGATCGAACGCGGTCGTCCCGGCGTGCTGCACGGCGCGCGCACCTACGTGCTGCAGGACGAGGACGGGCAGACGATCGAGTCGCACTCGATCTCCGCGGGGCTGGACTACCCGGGCGTCGGCCCCGAGCACTCCTGGCTGTCGGCGATCGGCCGAGCCGACTACATCCCCGCCACCGACGACGAGGCCATGCAGGCGCTGCGCCTGCTGACCCGCACGGAGGGCATCATCCCGGCCATCGAGTCCGCGCACGCCCTCGCCGGGGCGATCCGGATCGGCCAGGAGCTCGGTCCCGACGCCATCCTCGCCGTCTGCCTCTCCGGCCGCGGCGACAAGGACATGGACACCGCAGCCCGCTACTTCGGGTTGTACGACGAGGGAGCCGCAGGAGCATGAGCCGCGTAGAAGAGGCCATCCAGCGCGCGCACGATGCGGGCAGGGGCGCGTTCATCGGCTACCTGCCGGTCGGCTACCCGGATCTGCAGACCAGCATCGACGCGGCCATCGCCCTGGCACGCAACGGCGTCGACGTCATCGAGCTGGGTCCGCCCTACAGCGACCCGGTGATGGACGGCGCGATCATCCAGGAGGCCACGCAGGCGGCCCTCGCCGGCGGATTCCGGATGCGCGATCTGTTCAGCGCGGTCAAGGCCATCACCGAGGCCGTCGACGCGCCCGTCGTGGTCATGACCTACTGGAACCCGGTGCTGCAGCACGGGGTGGACCGGTACGCGGACGACCTGCTCGCCGCGGGCGGAGCAGGGCTGATCACCCCCGACATCACGCCGGAGGCCGCCCCGGAGTGGATCGCCGCGAGCAAGCGCACGGGCCTGGACCGGATCTTCCTCGCCGCGCCCACGTCGACCGATGCCCGCCTGGACCTGGTGAGCTCGTCATCGACCGGTTTCGTGTACACGGTCTCGACGATGGGCATCACCGGGGAGCGCGCCGAGCTCGACAAGGCGGCGCGCACGCTCGTCGGGCGCCTGCGGGAGCACGGCGCCGGGCGCGCCTGCGTCGGGATCGGGATCTCCACCGCCGCGCAGATCGCGGGGGTGCTCGAGTACGCGGACGGCGCGATCGTCGGCACCGCCCTGGTGCGCGCCCTGCGGGACGGAGGAGTGGAGCGCCTCGCCGAGGTGACCCGCGAGCTCGCCACCGGCACCGTGCGCGCACGGTGAGCACGCACTGACGACGTAGACTCGTGAGCATGTCTTTCGCGCTCCACAGTGCCCTTTCCAGCGCGGCCGGTCTCGGCGTGCACGCCAGCATTCCGAGCCCGCCGATCAGCTCGTTTCAGGTCGGTCCGTTCACGATCCACTACTACGCGCTGTGCATCATCGCGGGGATCATCGTGGCGACGTTCATGACGAACAACCGCCTCACCAAGCGCGGTGCGGAGCGCTGGGTCGTCGTGGACATCTGCATCATCGCCGTGCCGCTCGCGATCATCGCGGCGCGCATCTTCCACGTGCTCACCCACCCGGGCTTCTACTTCGGCCCCGGCGCGAACACCTGGAACCCGTTCCAGCCCGGTTCCGTGTGGGCGATCTGGGAGGGCGGCATCGCCATCTTCGGCGCCCTCATCGGCGGCGGCATCGGCGCCTGGCTGGGCTGCCGCTGGACGGGCGTCCGCTTCTCCACCTTCGCGGATGCGCTGGCCCCCGGACTGATCCTCGCGCAGGCGTTCGGCCGGTTCGGCAACTACTTCAACCACGAGCTGTTCGGGTTGCCGACCAACCTGCCGTGGGGCCTCGAGATCGAGTCGACCAACGCGGCGTTCCCGGCCGGCCTGGCCCCGGGAACCCTGTTCCACCCCACGTTCCTGTATGAGGTCATCTGGAACACGCTCGGGTGCCTCTTCCTGCTCTGGCTCGGCCGCCGGCTGCGCCTGCAGTGGGGCAAGCTGTTCGCGGTCTACCTGATCTGGTACGGCGCCGGCCGCGCGGTCTGGGAGTCGATCCGGATCGATCCGAGCGAGATCTACTTCGGGCTGCGCACGAACGTGTGGGCGGCGCTGGCCGCCGTGGTGCTGGGGATCGTGATCCTGTTCGTGCAGACGCGCCGCCACACCGGCTTCGAGTCGTCCGCTTACCAGCCGGGGCGGCAGCCGAAGAAGGCTGATGTAGAATCGCAGGACGATCAGTCCGAGTACGTCGACCTCAGCGCGCCTGAGGCCGGGGGCGCGGACTCCGAGGCAGCTGCCACAAGCACAGCCGCCGCGGGCTGAGGTCTCGCCCTCCAAGGGCGCGACCGGGGTTCCCGCGACCATCCCCCTCCCACGCTGCGCGGGCCGACGAAGTCCCTTGGAGCAACAGTTCTCTTGAGGACGGTAGCCATGGCATCGAGCCATTCGTTCAGCGACCCCGCCCGCACCGTTCCCGGTCAGGGCTTCCCGGAGCGCCAGGGCATGTACAACCCCGCGTTCGAAAAGGACGCCTGCGGTCTGGCGATGGTCGCCACGCTCCGCGGCGAGCCGGGCCATGACATCATCGCGCTGGCCCTCGAGGCGCTGCGCAACCTGGAGCACCGCGGTGCGATCGGCTCCGACGCGGGAACCGGCGACGGGGCGGGCATCCTGACCCAGATGCCGGACGCCTTCCTGCGCGCGGTGGTCGCCTTCGACCTGCCGCCGGTCGGCGAGTACGCCGCCGGACTCGCGTTCCTGCCCCTGGACTCGCGGGCGCGGCGCATGCAGAAGGCCGGGATCGAGAAGATCGCGGCGCAGGAGGGCCTCACGGTCCTGGGCTGGCGCGAGGTGCCCACCGCGAACCAGCACCTCGGCAAGCTCGCCGACGAGGCACGCCCGGCGTTCGAGCAGCTGTTCGTCTCCCGTCCCGCGGCCGCATCCGCCCCGGCGCTGTCCGGCATCGCCCTGGACCGCGTCGCGTACCGGCTGCGCAAGCGCGCGGGACATGAACTCGACGCCTACTTCGTCTCGCTGTCGGCCCGCACGCTCGGGTACAAGGGCATGGTGACGACCCTGCAGCTCGAGCCGTTTTACCCGGATCTGCAGGACGAGCGGTTCGCCTCCGAGCTCGCCGTCGTGCACTCGCGCTACTCCACCAACACCTTCCCGTCCTGGCCGCTCGCGCAGCCGCTGCGCATGCTCGCGCACAACGGCGAGATCAACACCGTCGGCGGCAACCGCAACTGGATGCGGGCCCGCCAGTCCCAGCTGGAGTCCGAGCTGCTCGGCGACATCCGGCCGCTGCTGCCGATCTGCACCACCGGGGCCAGCGACTCGGCCTCGTTCGACGAGGTCCTCGAGCTGCTCACCCTCACCGGCCGCAGCCTGCCGCACGCCGTGATGATGATGGTGCCCGCCGCGTGGGAGCGCCAGCTGGATCTGGATCCCGGGCTGCGCTCGTTCTACGAGTACCACGCCAACCAGATGGAGCCGTGGGACGGTCCGGCCGCCCTGATCTTCACCGACGGCACCGTCGTCGGCGCCACGCTCGACCGCAACGGCCTGCGCCCGGGCCGCTGGACCGAGACGACCGACGGCCTCATCGTGATCGGCAGCGAGACCGGCGTGCTGGAGTTCGCCCCGGAGCGGATCAAGCGCCGCGGACGGCTGCAGCCCGGCACGATGTTCGTCGTCGACACGGCGCAGCGCCGCATCGTCGAGGACGAGGAGGTCAAGCGCGACCTCGCCGCCCTGCACCCGTGGCAGGAGTGGCTGGACGAGGGGCGCGTGCGCCTCGCCGACCTTCCCGAGCGCGAGCACATCGTGCACCCGGTCGCCTCGATCACCCGCCGTCAGCGCACCTTCGGATACACCGAGGAGGAGGTGCGGATCCTGCTCACCCCGATGGGGCAGAACGGCGCCGAGCCGCTCGGCGCCATGGGCAGCGACACCCCGATCGCGGTGCTCTCCGAGCGTCCGCGCCTGCTCTTCGACTATTTCGTGCAGCAGTTCGCCCAGGTCACGAACCCGCCTCTCGACGCGATCCGCGAGGAGGTCGTCACCAATCTCGCGCTGAGCGTCGGTCCCGAGCGCAACCTGCTGAGCTGGGGCCCGGATCACGCGCGCACGATCATGCTCGACTTCCCCGTGATCGACAACGACGAGCTCGCGAAGCTCCGGCACATCGACCGGGTGCTGCCGGAGCGCTCCAGCGCGACGATCCGCGGTCTCTACCACTTCGACGCCGGCCCGCACTCGCTGGCCGAGCGCCTCGACGAGATGTGCGCGGAGGTCGACGCGGCCATCGAGGCGGGCGCGGAGCTGATCATCCTCAGCGACCGCGACTCGAACAAGGACCTCGTCCCGATCCCCTCGCTGCTGATGCTCTCGGCGGTGCACCACCACCTCATCCGCCGCGAGGACCGGATGAAGGTCGGGCTGATCGTGGAGGCGGGCGACGTCCGCGAGGTGCACCACGTCGCGACCCTCATCGGCTTCGGCGCCTCCGCCGTGAACCCGTATCTGGCCATGGAGACGGTCGAGCACCTGGTGCGCACCGGCTACATCACGGGGATCGAGCCGGAGAAGGCGGTCCGCAACCTCATCTACGCGCTCGGCAAGGGCGTGCTGAAGATCATGTCGAAGATGGGCATCTCGACGGTCGGCTCCTACGCCGGCGCGCAGGTGTTCGAGGCCGTGGGGCTCAGCCACGAGTTCATCGACGCCTACTTCACCGGCACCGAGACCAAGCTCGGCGGCATCGGCATCGAGGACGTGTTCGCCGAGAACCAGGCACGCCACGACTTCGCCTATCCGGAGGACGCCGCGGCGCGCGCGCACGAGCGGCTCTGGACCGGCGGCGAGTACCAGTGGCGGCGTGACGGATCCCCGCACCTGTTCAACCCGGAGACGGTGTTCCGGCTGCAGCATTCGACGCGCACGCGCCGGTACGACGTGTTCCGCGAATACACGCAGCTCGTCGACGATCAGGCCAAGGAGCTGAAAACCCTGCGCGGCCTGTTCGAGCTGCGCACGGGAGAGCGTCCCCCCGTGCCGATCGACGAGGTCGAGTCGGTGGCGTCGATCGTGAAGCGCTTCTCGACCGGTGCGATGAGCTACGGTTCGATCTCCCGCGAGGCGCACGAGACTCTCGCGATCGCGATGAACAGCCTCGGCGCGAAGTCGAACACCGGTGAGGGCGGCGAGGATCCGGAGCGCCTGGTCGATCCCGAGCGGCGCAGCGCGATCAAGCAGGTCGCGTCAGGGCGGTTCGGCGTCACCAGCCAGTACCTCACGCAGGCCGACGACCTCCAGATCAAGCTCGCCCAGGGCGCCAAGCCCGGCGAGGGCGGCCAGCTGCCGCCGCAGAAGGTGTACCCGTGGATCGCGCGCACCCGGCACGCGACGCCCGGCGTCGGCCTCATCTCCCCGCCACCGCATCACGACATCTACTCGATCGAAGACCTCAAGCAGCTCATCTTCGACCTCAAGCGCGCCAACCCGAACGCCCGGATCCACACCAAGCTGGTGAGCCAGTCCGGCATCGGCGCGGTCGCGGCCGGTGTGGCGAAGGCGCTCAGCGACGTCATCCTTGTCTCCGGACACGACGGCGGCACCGGGGCGAGCCCGCTGAACTCGCTCAAGCACGCCGGCACGCCGTGGGAGCTGGGCCTCGCCGAGACGCAGCAGACGCTCATGCTGAACGGCATGCGCGACCGCGTCGTGGTGCAGGTCGACGGACAGCTGAAGACCGGTCGCGACGTCATCATCGGCGCGCTTCTCGGCGCCGAGGAGTTCGGCTTCGCCACGGCCCCCCTCGTGGTGAGCGGCTGCATCATGATGCGGGTGTGCCACCTGGACACCTGCCCGGTGGGCGTCGCCACGCAGAACCCGGTGCTGCGCGAGCGCTTCACCGGCAAGCCCGAGTTCGTGGTGAACTTCATGGAGTTCATCGCCGAAGAGGTGCGCGAGCACCTTGCCGCGCTCGGGTTCCGCCGCCTCGAGGAGATCGTGGGACGCGCGGATCTGCTGCGCACCGACGCGGCGATCCGGCACTGGAAGGCGGACGGGCTCGATCTCACCCCGATGCTCCAGGGCCCGGCGTTCCCCGCGGATGAGCCGCGTCGCAGCGGCCGCCCGCAGGACCACGAGCTGGGCAAGCACTTCGACGCACCGCTGCTGGAGGCTGCTCGCGAGGCGATCGAGCTCGGCATGCCGATCTCGTTCGACCTGCCGATCCGCAACACGGAGCGCGCCGTCGGCACGATGCTCGGCCACGCGGTGACGACACGGCACGGCGCCGACGGTCTGCCGGACGGCACGATCGACATCGCGCTGCACGGCACGGCGGGTCAGTCGCTCGGCGCCTTCCTTCCGCGCGGCATCTCGCTGCGGCTCGAAGGCGACGCCAACGACTACGTCGGCAAGGGACTCTCCGGCGGTGAGGTCTCGATCCGTCCGCACCGCGACGCGACGTTCGTGTCGCACCTCAACGTGATCGCGGGCAACGTCATCGGCTATGGCGCCACCAGCGGCACCATCCACATCGCCGGCGTCGTCGGCGAGCGGTTCCTGGTGCGCAATTCCGGCGCGACCGCGGTCGCCGAAGGTGTCGGAGACCACGCGCTGGAGTACATGACCGGAGGCGTCGCGGTCATCCTCGGCGACACCGGGCGCAACCTCGGCGCCGGGATGTCCGGCGGGATCGCCTACGTGCGAGGGCTGCGCACCGAACGGGTCAACCCGCTCGCCCTCGAGACGGGGGAGCTCGAGCTCCTCCCGCTCGACGAGGTGGACACGCAGGAGCTGCGCGAGCTGCTCTCGCAGCACGTCGAGCGCACCGGATCCGCCCTCGCGGCCGAGATCCTCGCCGACGACGCGTTCGCCGCCTCCTTCACGAAGATCCTCCCGCGGGACTACGCAGCCGTGCTGCGCGCCCGCGCGGAGGCCGAGGCCGAGGGGATCGACCCCGACGGCTCCATTGTCTGGACCCGCATCCTGGAGGTGACCGGTGGCTGATCCCAAGGGCTTTCTGACCGTCACGGAGCGCGAGCTCCCCGCACGACGGCCGATCCCGGTCCGCATCATGGACTGGAAAGAGGTGTACGAGCCGGGCGACGCCGCGGTGCTGCGCCGTCAGGCGGGCCGCTGCATGGACTGCGGAGTGCCGTTCTGCCACCAGGGCTGCCCGCTCGGCAACCTCATCCCGGAGTGGAACGACCTGACCTGGCGCGGCGAATCCCGCGCCGCGATCGATCGGCTGCACGCCACGAACAACTTCCCGGAGTTCACCGGGCGGCTGTGCCCGGCGCCCTGCGAGAGCGCGTGCGTGCTCGGCATCAACCAGCCGGCCGTCACGATCAAGCAGATCGAGGTCTCGGTCATCGATGAGGCGTTCGCGTCGGGCTGGGTCGAGGCGCAGCCCCCCGCGCGCCTCACCGGCAAGACCGTGGCCGTCGTCGGATCCGGTCCTGCCGGGCTCGCCGCCGCACAGCAGCTCACGCGCGCCGGGCACACCGTCGCCGTGTTCGAGCGCGACGACCGCATCGGCGGTCTGCTGCGCTACGGCATCCCGGACTTCAAGATGGAGAAGTCGCACCTGGACGCGCGGCTGCGGCAGATGTCCGAGGAGGGCACCCGCTTCCGCGCCGGTGTGAGCATCGGCACCGACATCTCCTGGGCCGATCTGCGCGCCCGCTACGACGCCGTCGTGATCGCGACCGGATCCACGCTGCCTCGCGATCTCGCGATCCCCGGCCGCGACCTGGACGGCGTGCACTTCGCCATGGAGTACCTCGTCGAGTCGAACAAGGCCGTCGCGGGGGACCCGATCGCGAACCAGATCTCGGCGGAGGGCAAGCACGTCATCGTCATCGGCGGCGGCGACACCGGCGCCGACTGCATCGGCACGGCGCACCGTCAGGGCGCGCTCAGCGTGACGAACCTCGCGATCGGCCGGCAGCCGTCGTCCGGTCGCCCCGAGCACCAGCCGTGGCCCATGATGCCGACCGTGTTCGAGGTGCAGTCCGCGCACGAGGAGGGCGGGGAGCGCATGTACCTCGCCTCCACCGTCGAGTTCCTCGGCAACGCGGCAGGCGAGGTGCGCGCGCTGCGCATCGCCGAGACCGAATTCGTCGACGGGCGGCGCGTGCCGCGCAGCGGCACCGAGCGGGAGATCCCCGCCGATCTGGTCCTCATCGCGATGGGCTTCACAGGCCCGGAGTACGAGGCCTACGGCGACGACGGTCCGCAGCGCAGCGAGCGCGGGGGCTTCCGCCGTGACGAGGACTACGCCTCGACCGTGCCGGGCGTGTTCGTGGCGGGCGATGCCGGCCGGGGTCAGTCGCTCATCGTGTGGGCCATCGCCGAGGGCCGCGCCGCGGCCGCCGCGGTCGATCGCCACCTGATGGGCGAGACCGTCCTGCCCGCGCCCGTCCGCCCGTCAGATGTCGCGATCGGAGTTCAGCCCGCGTAGGCTGAACCCGGCAACGTGGCCGATCACCCACCCCCTGAGACACTCGGAGAACGCATTGAGACGTGCCAAAATCGTGGCTACTCTTGGCCCCGCCACCTCGACGTATGAGACGGTGCGGGCTCTTATCGACGCGGGCGTCGACGTCGCCCGACTGAACCTGAGCCACGGGGACTACTCCGTGCACGAGAACAACTACGCGAACGTGCGCCGCGCCGCAGAGGACTCCGGCCGCGCCGTCGCGATCCTGGTCGACCTGCAGGGCCCGAAGATCCGCCTGGGCAAGTTCGCCGACGGACCGCACGACCTCGCCGTGGGCGACATCTTCAAGATCACCACCGACGACATCCTCGGCACCAAGGACATCTGCGGCACGACGTTCAAGGGCCTCCCGCAGGACGTCAAGGCGGGTGACTTCCTCCTCATCGACGACGGCAAGGTCCGCGTCGAGGTCGTCGAGACCGACGGCACCGTCGTCACGACGCGCGTGGTCGTGGCCGGCACCGTCTCGAACAACAAGGGCATCAACCTTCCCGGTGTCGCCGTCAGCGTTCCCGCGCTGAGCAAGAAGGACGAGGACGACCTGCGCTGGGGCCTGCGGATCGGGGCCGACCTGATCGCGCTCTCCTTCGTGCGCAACGCCGAGGACGTCGACCGCGTGCACGAGATCATGGCGGAGGAGGGCGTGCGCGTCCCCGTCATCGCCAAGATCGAGAAGCCGCAGGCCGTCGATGCGCTCGAGGAGATCGTCGACGCGTTCGACGGCATCATGGTCGCCCGCGGCGACCTCGGCGTCGAACTGCCACTCGAGGCTGTGCCGATCGTGCAGAAGCAAGCGGTCGAGCTCGCCCGCCGCATGGCGAAGCCCGTCATCGTCGCGACGCAGATGCTCGAGTCGATGATCTCCAGCCCGGTGCCGACCCGCGCGGAGACCTCCGACGTGGCCAACGCCGTCCTCGACGGCGCCGACGCGGTCATGCTCTCGGGCGAGACCAGCGTGGGGGAGTACCCGGTCATCGTCGTGGAGACGATGGCGCGCATCATCGAGTCGACCGAGGATCACGGCCTGGAGCGGATCCACCCGCTCACCACCAAGCCGCGCACGCAGGGCGGCGCGATCACGCTGGCCGCGCTCGAGGTCGCCGAGTTCGTGGAGGCGAAGTTCCTCTGCGTGTTCACCCAGTCCGGCGACTCGGCCCGGCGCCTGAGCCGGCTGCGCTCGCGCATCCCGATGCTGGCGTACACGCCGGATCCCGGCATCCGCCGCCGTCTGGCCGTCAGCTGGGGCATCCGCACGACCCTCGTCGACATGGTGACGCACACCGATATGATGTATCACCAGGTCGACGAGCATCTGCTCGGCTCGGGCCTGGCGAAGGAAGGCGACAAGGTCGTGGTGATCTCCGGATCCCCTCCCGGGATCATCGGCTCCACGAACGACCTTCGCATCCACCGGGTGGGAGACGCCGCCAGCGGCGCCGCTCCCGCGTACCAGGCGAAGCAATAACGCGAACGAAGGGGCCGGTTCCTGCGGGGATCGGCCCCTTCGTCGTGTCCGCGGAGCCCTGAGCGGTCGTACGGTACAGTCGTTCCGGGCCGGCGTGGCGGAATGGCAGACGCGGAGCACTCAAAATGCTTTGTCCGAAAGGACGTGTGGGTTCGAGTCCCACCGCCGGCACCAGCGGGTCGACTGATCCATGAACGCGTTCCGTTAGGATGGATCCGTGACTGAAGAGCAGCAGCCTGAGCAGCCCGCCTCGTCCGCTCCGCGACGCGTGGTCGTCGCCGAGGACGAGTCGCTGATCCGCCTCGACATCGTCGAGATCCTCCGCGACAACGGCTTCGACGTCGTCGGAGAGGCCGGTGACGGCGAGACGGCGGTGCAGCTGGCCACCGAGCTGCGTCCCGACCTCGTGATCATGGACGTGAAGATGCCGCAGCTGGACGGCATCAGCGCCGCCGAGAAGCTGCACAAGGGCAACATCGCCCCCGTCGTGCTCCTGACGGCCTTCAGCCAGAAGGAACTCGTCGAGCGCGCCAGCGAGGCCGGCGCCCTCGCGTACGTCGTGAAGCCGTTCACCCCGAACGATCTGCTCCCGGCGATCGAGATCGCCCTCGCCCGGCACGAGCAGATCATCACGCTCGAGGCCGAGGTCGCCGACATGGTCGAGCGCTTCGAGACCCGCAAGCTCGTCGACCGGGCCAAGGGCCTGCTCAACGAGAAGATGGGCCTGAGCGAGCCCGAGGCGTTCCGCTGGATCCAGAAGGCGTCGATGGATCGCCGTCTCACCATGCAGGACGTGGCGAAGGCGATCATCGAGCAGCTCGCGCCCAAGAAGTAAGGGCATGGATCTCGGCGACGGGATCCTGCTCCGCCCGCTCCTGGCCGGTGACGGCGCAGAGCTCGCCGCGGCGTACACGCGCAACCGCGCGCATCTCGCGCCATGGGAGCCCACGCGACGTGAGGACTACTACACGACCCAGCGCCAGGACGAGCTCGTCACCCGCACGCTGCAGGATGCCGCGGACGGCCGCACCGCGGCCTACGTGCTCACGGACGATCGCGGGCGCCTCGTCGGGCGGGTGAACCTCAGCGACATCGTGCGCGGCGCGTTCTGGAGCGCGCATCTGGGCTACTGGATCGACGGCGCGATCGCGGGGCGCGGCATCATGCGCCGGGCGGTCGCCGCGGTGAGCGTCCAGGCCCGCGACGATCTCGGGCTGCACCGCCTGCAGGCGGCGACGCTCGTGCACAACATCGCCTCGCAGCGTGTGCTCGCAACCACCGGATTCGCCGAGATCGGCCAGGCGCCCCGCTATCTGCGGATCGCAGGCCAGTGGCAGGACCATCTGCTGTTCCAGCGGATCCTGGAGGATCCGGTCGACGAGACCCTCTGACCGGCGGTCAGCGTCCGGCGGGCAGGTCCTTGATCATGTTCGTGATCCGGATCGTCGAGCAGCGCCGGCCCTTCTCGTCGCTGATCGCGATCTCGTGCACCGTGATGCTGCGGCCGAGATGGACCGGGGTGCAGACGCCGGTGACGATCCCGCTGGTCGCGGAGCGCGTGTGCGTGGCGTTGATGTCGACCCCCACGGCGAGACGGCCGGGGCCGGCGTGCAGGTTCGCGGCCATGGAGCCGAGCGATTCGCCGAGCACCACGTAGGCGCCGCCGTGCATCAGGCCGACGGGCTGGGTGTTGCCCTCGACGGGCATCGTTCCGACGCAGCGCTGCACGGAGAACTCGGTGAAGCGCAGGCCCATCTTCTCCGCCAGCGCGCCCATTCCGCGCTCGGTCGCCCAGTCCAATCCAGGGCTCGTCCGCGCGGTGTGCGCATCCGCCGGTTCGCTCACCCGGACCTCCTCGTTTCGATGTCCGCGGTGATCGTTAGGCTGGCAGTGTGACGGACTCCGTAAAGCCTACCCTCATGGTCGTCGACGGCCATTCGCTCGCCTACCGGGCGTTCTTCGCCCTCCCGGTCGAGAACTTCACGACCAAGGACAACCAGCACACGAACGCCATCTACGGCTTCCTGTCGATGCTGGTGAACCTGATCAAGGCCGAGCGGCCTACTCATCTGGCGATCGCTTTCGACACCTCGCGTCACTCGTTCCGCACGGATGTGTACCCGGAGTACAAGGCGACCCGCTCCGAGACCCCGTCGGAGTTCCGCGGCCAGATCCCGCTGCTGCAGGACTGCCTGGCCGCGATGTCGATCCCGGTGCTGATGAAGGAGGGGATCGAGGCCGACGACATCCTCGCCACGCTCGCCGCGCAGGGATCCGCGCAGGGCTTCGACGTGCTCGTCGTCTCCGGCGACCGCGACACCATCCAGCTCGTGAACGACGAGGTCACCCTGCTCTACCCGAACGTGCAGGGCGTGTCCCAGCTGAAGCGCTACGACCCTGTGACGGTGCAGGAGCGCTACGGCGTGCGGCCCGAGCAGTACCCCGACATCGCCGCCCTCGTGGGCGAGACCAGCGACAACCTGCCCGGGGTGCCGAAGGTGGGCGAGAAGACCGCGGTCAAGTGGCTCACCCAGTTCGGCACGCTCGACGAGCTGCTGGAACGGTCCGGCGAGATCAAGGGCGTGGTGGGCGGCAACCTCCGCGACCACATCGACGACGTCCGTCGCAACCGCAGACTGAACCGGCTCCTGCAGGACGTCGAGCTTCCCGTGGGTCCCGCCGATCTCGCCGTGACCCCGATGGACGCGCAGGCGGTGCGCGACATCTTCGCCCGTCTGGAGTTCCGCACGCTCCTGCCCCGCGTGTTCGAGGCTGTGGGGGAGGACGCGCCGGAGGAAGACGGCTCCGCCACGGTCGCGCTCCCTGCCGCGGGCGAGCTCGCCGCCGACGGCGTGGCCGCGTGGCTGGAGGCCGCGACCGGCGAGGTCGCGGTCGAGGTCACCGTCTCCGGCGGTCTGCCCCAGCGCGTCGGGCTCGCCCACGGCGACGACCTGGTCGAACTCTCGTGGGCGCCGGGGGTGCAGGCCGCGCTGAGCGACTGGCTCGCGTCGGACGCGCCGAAGGTTCTGCACGATGCCAAGCCGCAGGTGAAGGCGCTGCGGACGGCGGGTGTGCGCCTCGGCGGGCTCGCCTACGACACGAACCTGGCGGGCTGGCTGCTGCGCCCCAGCTACCCGGACAAGAGCCTCGCCGACCTCGTCGACCGCTATCTGGGGGAGAAGCTGCCCGAGGCGGATCCGACCCAGCTGGTTCCGGAGACCGAGGGAGCATCGCCGGCCCAGCTGGCCTGGTTCGCGGCGCGCGTGGCGGCAGCCCTGCGCGCCGACGTGCCCGAGGATGTGGACCGGGTGCTCCGCGAGATCGAGCTGCCGACGCTGATGGCGCTCGCCGACATGGAGCTGGCCGGGGTCGCCGTTTCGCATGAGATCCTGTCCGGCTTCTCGCAGGAGCTGGGCGAGCGCGCGTCTTCGATCGCGGCGGAGTCGTTCGAGATCATCGGGCGCGAGGTCAACCTCGGCTCGCCGAAGCAGCTGCAGGAGGTGCTGTTCGAAGACCTCGAACTGCCCAAGACGCGCAAGACGAAGACCGGATACTCCACCGACGCCGCGGTGCTGGTCGATCTGCAGGAGAGCAACCCGCACCCGTTCCTCGACCTGCTGCTGCAGCACCGCGAGGCCACCAAGCTCCGCCAGATCATCGAGTCGCTCGACGTGGCGATCCGTGCGGATCACCGCGTGCACACCACCTACGTGCAGACCGGCAGCCAGACCGGCCGGCTCTCCAGCACCGACCCGAACCTGCAGAACATCCCGGTGCGCACGGAGGAGTCGCGGCGGATCCGCAGCGCCTTCCAGGTCGGCGAGGGCTACGAGACCCTGCTCACCGCGGACTACTCGCAGATCGAGATGCGGATCATGGCGCATCTCAGCCGTGACGCGGGTCTGATCGAGGCGTTCAACTCGGGTGAGGATCTGCACCGCTTCGTGGGTGCGCGGGTGTTCGGCGTGGAGCCGGAGGAGGTCAGCTCCGCGATGCGCACCAAGGTGAAGGCGATGTCGTACGGCCTGGTCTACGGGCTCAGCGCGTTCGGCCTGTCGAAGCAGCTGCGCATCGAGCAGTCCGAGGCGAAGCAGCTGATGATGGAGTACTTCGCGCGGTTCGGCGCGGTGCGCGACTACCTGCGCGCCTCCGTGATCGCGGCCAAGGAGGTCGGCTACACCGAGACGATCTTCGGGCGTCGCCGACCCTTCCCCGACCTCGCGAGCCCGAACCGCGTGCTCCGCGAGAACGCCGAGCGGGCTGCCCTGAACGCGCCCATCCAGGGCAGCGCCGCCGACATCATGAAGATCGCGCTGTTCCGGATCCACGCCGACCTGCTCGCGCAGGGGCTCTCGTCCCGCGTGCTGCTGCAGATCCACGATGAGCTCGTCGTGGAGGTCGCCCCGGGGGAGTGGGACGCCACGGAGCGCATCGTCCGCGACCGCATGGCTGGAGCCGCTGATCTCTCGGTGCCGCTCGATGTGCAGGTGGGCCGCGGCGCCGACTGGAACGAGGCGGCGCACTGACGCGGGGCGGTCCTGTGGTTAGGCTCGGGGGATGACCGCAGAGCAGCCCACGACGCGCACGCCCTCCGCCATCGACCAGATCGCCGAAGGCTGGGTCGACACCCTCACCGAGATCTCACCGATCCTCGGCACCTACATCGGCCGCAACGAGGTCAACGCGCGCCTCGACGACTTCAGCCCCGACGGCCATGAGCGCGCGATCGCGGAGACCCGCCGGGTGCTCGCCGAGCTCGACGCGCAGGACCCGGTCGACGAGATCGACCGGGTGACCCAGACCGACCTGTCCGCCGAGCTGCGGCTCTCGCTCGAGCAGCACGACGCCCGGTGGCATCTGCGCGACCTGAACGTCATCGCCTCGGCCGCGCAGGACGTGCGCCAGGCGTTCGATCTCATGCCCACCGCGACGGCCGACGACTGGAGCGTGATCGCCGAGCGGCTCGGCGCGGTCCCCGCCGCGATCGAGGGCTACGTCGCGACGCTCCGCGAGGGCATCGCCCAGGGCGTGGTGCCGGCCCGTCGCCAGGTCGTCGAGGTCGCCACGCAGATCGCGCGGTACACCGCCGACGACGGCTTCTTCGCCTCCTTCGTCGCGGAGGCGGATCCGGACGAGGGTCAGCTGCCCGCCAGCCTCGCGCGTGATCTCGCGGATCGCTCCGCGGCGGCCCGCGTGGCCTACGACGGCCTGCGCACCTTCCTGAGCGCCGAGCTGGCGCCGGTGGCCGGAGAGCAGGACGCGGTGGGGCGCGATCTCTACGCGCTCGCCTCGCGGCGTTTCCTCGGCGCGACGATCGACCTCGACGAGACCTATGAGTGGGGTCGCGAGGAACTGGCGCGGATGGTCGCCGAGCAGACCGCGATCGCGAACGAGATCCTGCCCGGATCCACCGTCGAGGAGGCCGTCGCGCATCTGGAGGCGGATCCGTCCCGCAAGCTCGTCGGGACCGAGGCGCTGCAGCGCTGGATGCAGGAGACCAGCGACCGCGCGATCGCCGAACTCGGGGCCTCGCACTTCGACATCCCGGAGCAGATCCGCGAGCTCGAGTGCATGATCGCGCCGACGCAGGAGGGCGGGATCTACTACACCGGTCCGACCGACGACTTCTCGCGCCCAGGCCGGATGTGGTGGTCGGTGCCCGAAGGCGTCACCGAGTTCGACACGTGGCGTGAGCTCACGACCGTCTACCACGAGGGCGTGCCGGGACATCATCTGCAGATCGCGCAGGCGACGTACAACCGCGCAGAGCTGAACACCTGGCGCCGAGTGCTCGCGGGCACGTCGGGGCACGCCGAGGGCTGGGCGCTGTACGCCGAACGGCTGATGGCGCAGCTCGGCTACCTCGACGACCCGGCCGACCGGCTGGGCATGCTCGACGGGCAGCGCATGCGCGCGCTGCGCGTCGTGCTCGACATCGGCGTGCACCTGGGCAAGCCGCGGCTCGACGGCGAAGGCGTCTGGGACCACGACTACGCCCTCGACATGATGCGTCGCAACGTGAACATGTCCGACGAGTTCCGCCAGTTCGAGGTGAACCGCTACCTCGGCTGGCCGGGCCAGGCGCCGTCCTACAAGGTCGGTCAGCGGATCTGGGAGCAGGTGCGCGACGCCGTCAAGGCTCGCGAAGGCGACGGCTTCGACATCAAGGTGTTCCACAAGCGCGCCCTCGACCTGGGCGGCGTGGGACTGGACACCCTGCGCTCCGTCTTCCAGGTCGGCTGAGCGCCCGCGGAGGTCGCAGGAGGGGTCGTGGGAATGTCCGCGGCCCCTCCTCAGTTCATTCAGGTGAATAGAAAAGGGGTCGGGATGAACATCGAGTTCGGACTGGACACATTCGGGGACATCACCGTCGGCGAGGACGGGAAGCCGCTCAGCGGCGCGCAGACGATCCGCAACATCGTCGAGCAGGCGGCACTCGCCGACTGGGTCGGTGTCGACTTCATCGGGGTGGGGGAGCACCACCGCCGCGACTTCGCGGTGTCGAGCCCGGAGATGGTGCTCGCCGCGATCGCGTCGCGCACGGAGCGCCTGCGCCTCGGCACGGCCGTGACGGTGCTGAGCTCCGATGACCCCGTGCGCGTCTACGAACGCTTTGCCACGCTCGACGCGCTCTCCGGCGGTCGCGCCGAGGTCGTCCTGGGGCGCGGATCCTTCACCGAATCCTTCCCGCTGTTCGGATACGACCTGCGCGACTACGACCGCCTCTTCGAGGAGAAGCTCGAGCTCCTTGTCGAGCTGCTCAAGGAGGAGCCGGTGACCTGGCAGGGCACCCTCCGCTCTCCTCTGGAGAACGTGGACGTCTTCCCGAAGACCGAGAACGGGATGCGGGCCTGGGTGGGCGTCGGAGGATCGCCGGAATCGGTCGTGCGCGTCGCGCGGCACGGTCTCGGCCTCATGCTCGCGATCATCGGAGGCTCGGCCGCGCGATTCCGCCCGTTCGTCGATCTGTACCACCGCTCCGTCACCGCGTTCGGGAACCCGGCGCTGCCAATCGCCGTGCATTCGCCGGGGCACATCGCCGACACGGACGAGGAGGCGTGGTCCACGGCCTACCCGGGCTTCGAGACGATGCGCAACACCATCGGCGCCGAGCGCGGCTGGGGTACCGGTTACAGCCGGGCCCAGTTCCAGAACGAGGTCGGCCCGGCGGGCGCCGTGTACGCCGGGTCGCCCGAGCGGGTCGCCGCGAAGATCGCCGACACGGTCCGGACGCTGGGCGTGGGGCGCTTCGACCTCAAATACGCCACCGGGTCGATGCCGCACGAGGCGCTGATGCGCAGCATCGAGCTATACGGCACCGAGGTCATCCCGCGCGTGCGGAGGCTGCTCGCGGACGACTGACGTCCGGGTGCGGGCGGCGGCCCCGCGGCCTGCGGCATCGTAGGCTGAAGGGATGACCGCGGTTCGCTTCGTCGCTATCGGAGACTCGTTCAGCGAGGGGGTCGGGGACGAGCTGCCCGACGGATCGGTGCGCGGGTGGGCGGACATCGCCGCGCAGGGCTGGGCGGACGCGCGCGGCGAGTCGATCGCGTACGCGAACCTCGCGATCCGCGGGCGTCTGGCCTGGCCCGTCGTCGAGCAGCAGCTCGAGCCGGCGCTGGCGCTCAGGCCGACGCACTTGTCGTTCAACGCGGGCGGCAACGACATGCTGCGTCCGCGCGCCGACATCGAGCACATCGCCGACGCGTTCTCGCGCGTGCTGCGGCGCTGCGATGAAGCCGGCGCGACCCTCATCGTGCTCTCCGGCGCCAATCCCTCGGCAGGGCTGCCGCTCGCGTCCCTGATCCAGCGGCGCGGGGACGAGCTCTCCGCCGCCGTGCTGCGACGGATCCAGGACCGCCCGGATGTGATCCAGGCGCTGAACTGGCCGGATCGGGAGCTCAGCAAGCCCGTGTACTGGGCCGAGGACCGTCTGCACATGAACGCGAACGGCCACCACCGGGTCGCCGCGCGGGTGCTGGACGCGGTCGGCGCGGGCGCGCCCGCCGAATGGTGGAACGCGGCGACGCTGCCGGAGGACGAGCGGCTGGGAACGGCCGAGTACTACCGTCGGCACGTGGGACCGTGGATCAGGCGCCGGGTCACCGGCCGGTCCTCGGGCGACGGCCGCCGGCCCAAGTTCGGGGAGTGGACCGAGATCGCTCCGCGCGACTCCGCCGGCGACTGAGGCGGAGAGCCCGCCCCCGGGTCAGCGGTGCACGCGGGAGAGGAATTCGATGGTCGCCGGATGCTGCGGCGCCTCGAAGAGCTGCTCCGGCGGCCCCTGTTCCACCAGCACGCCGTCCTTGAGGAACACGACCCGATCGGCGACCTCGCGCGCGAACGACATCTCATGCGTCGCCATCAGGATCGTCGTGCCGCGGTTCTTGAGTTCGCGCACCAGATCGAGCACCTCGCCGACGAGCTGAGGATCCAGCGCACTGGTGATCTCATCCAGGAGCAGCAGCTCCGGTTCTGTGAGGATCGCCCGCACGATCGCCACGCGCTGCTGCTGTCCTCCGGACAGGCGATCCGGGTAGGCGCCGGCCTTGTCGCCGAGCCCGAGAGCAGTCAGCAGTTCGCGCCCGCGGGCTGCGGCCTCGGCCTTCGCGGTGCGGTGCACCCAGCGTGCGGCGAGCGTGACGTTGTCCAGCACGGTCAGGTGCGGGAACAGGTTGAAGTGCTGGAACACGACCCCGATCCGCGCGCGGATCGCGTCCGCGTCCGCGCGCGGGTCGGTGATGTCGGTGCCGGACAGGAAGATCTGCCCGTCGTCGACGCGCTCGATGAGGTTCATGGTGCGCAGCAGCGTCGACTTGCCCGAGCCGGACGCGCCGATCAGCACCACCACCTCGTGCGGGGCGACGGCGAGGTCGATGCCCCGCAGCACGTCGTGGTCGCCGAACCGCTTGCGGACGCCGACGGCCTCGATCACGGGGACGGTCATACGATGCCTCCGGACTGCTCGCGCTTGTTGAGCCTCGCCGTCACCACATCCGTGAACCGGATCATCGGCCAGCTGAGGATCACGAAGAACAGCCCCGCGACGAGGTAGGGCGTGAAGTTGAAGGTCTCGGCGACCTGCAGCTGCGCGGCGCGCACCGCATCGACCGCGCCGAGCACCGAGATCAGCCCGACGTCCTTCTGCATCGACACGAAGTCGTTCATCAGCGCGGGGACGACCTTGCGCACGCCCTGCGGGATCACGACGATGCGCAGCGTTTGGCCGTGCGTGAGGCCCAGCGACCGTGCGGCGACCCGCTGCGACGGGTGCACGGCGTCCATGCCGGCGCGGAGCACCTCCGCGACATAGGCCGAGTAGCTGATGACGAGGGCGATCGTGCCCCAGAACATCGCGGGCATGCGCGGGAAGATCATGAGCGCCGGGATCCCGAAGCCGACCAGGTACAGCACGATCAGCAGCGGGACGCCGCGGAAGAAGTCGGTGTAGGCGGCGGCGAGGAGCCGCAGCGGGAAGAACACGGGCCCGCGCAGCGAACGCAGCGTCGCGAGCAGTGTGCCGAGCAGCGCGACGCAGATCGCGGAGATCACCAGGACCAGCAGGTTCAGCAGCAGGCCCTGGAAGATCGGCCCGACGCTGGCGAGCGCGACCTTCGGGTCGAAGAAGGTCTCGCGCACGACCTTCCACCCGGGGGTGTTCACGACCGAGAGGATCAGCACCGCCGCGAGCACGACGCTGCTCCCGAGCGCGACGAGCACCGACCGGGTGGTCGCTCTGCGGCGGAGTGCGCGACGGGACAGCTCGAGCGCGCTCGGCTGCCACGTCGCCTCGAGGGGGACTCCGGTCACTTCAGGACAGGCACGTTGACGGCCTCGCTCAGCCACTTCTTCTGCAGACCGTCGAGCGTGCCGTCGGCGCGCAGCGCATCGACGGCCTTCGTGACGGCGGGGGTCAGCGACGATCCCTTCGGCAGCACGAACGCGAACTGGTCGCCGCCCTTGTCATCCGCGAACTGCCCGATGACCGTGCCGTTGTCGAACTGCGCGCCGGTCACGTAGAACGCGCCGGGCAGATCCGTGATCATCGCGTCGATCTGGCCGCCCTTGAGCGCCTGCACGACGTCGTCGACCGAGTTGAAGACGGCCAGGTCGCCGGTGCCGATCTGCGCCTTGGCGACCGTGTAGCTGGTGGTGCCGGTCGCGACGCCGATCTTCGCCTTCTTCAGATCCGCGATGCTCTTCGCCGAGGCCGCGGGCGTGCCCTTCGCGGCGACGACCGCCTGCGTGGTCGTGTAGTACGACGAGGAGAAGTCGACGGCCTTCTTGCGGTCGTCCGAGATCGAGAACTGCTGGATGTTCAGATCCCAGTCTTTCGGCCCCGGCGCGATCGCGGCGTCGAACCCGGTCCTGGTCCAGACGATCTGCTTGTCCGCGTAGCCGAGCTTCGCGGCGACCGCGTGCGCGACGGCGGACTCGAAGCCCTTCCCGTTGGACGGGTCGTTGCTGATGAACCAGGGCTCGTAGTCCGGGTCCCCCGTGGCGATCGTGAGCTTGCCCGCGGTCACGGTCTGCAGGGCGGCGCCGGTGGAGGCGGGATCGCTCGAAGGCGTCGAGGACGAGCCGCTGCACGCGGCGAGAGAGAGGGCTGCGGCGACGACGGTGGCGACGACCACGGCACGCCGGAGGGCGGGAGCGAAGGGCACGGGGACTCCTGGAGAGCTGCGAAAGGGTATTCCTACAAGGGTAGGGGACTGCTTCATACCGTAGAGGACTCCGCGAGCCGCCAATCCGCGAAGTCGAAACCGGGGGACACGAAGCACGACACCAGGACCTCTTGGTCGTCCAGCGGACGAGCCGCCTGCCAGACTCCGGCGGGCACCAGCGCCTGCGCCTGCTCACCCGCTCCGAGCACCACGACATCCGCGTCGCCGGGAGCGGCGGCGTCGGCGGAGCCGCCGAGTCGGAGTTCGAGTCGGCCCGGCCCATGCCACAGCCAGAGCTCGTCGCTCGTGACGACGTGCCAGGCGCTCGTTTCGCCGGGAGTCAGCAGATAGTGGATGCACGTGGCGGCAGGGCGGGTACCGCCCGCCGTCTCGATCGGGTGGGAGCTGGTCCAGGTGCGTCGGAACCACCCGCCCTCCGGATGAGGTTCCAGGCCGAGACGGAGAGCAGTTGCGGGAGCGGGTTCGGTCATGCGGGATCTCCGGATTCGGTCGGGGCGTCGGGTGCGTCGAAAGCGGGCACGGCGTACCGGAGCTCGCCCGAGATGATCGTTGCCGCCGCGCGTCCCGCCCCCGCCTCCACGAGCTCGACGAGCGCGTCCGGGCCGGCCGCGACGTCGAAGAAGGCCAGGTCGGCGAGCGCGCCGACGGCGAGGTAGCCGGTGCGATCGGGGCCGACATCGATCCCCATCGCATGGGCTCCGCCCAGGGTCGCGGCCCCCAGCAGGCGCGCGTGCAAATCGCGGTCCGTGTAGCCCTGGGAGCGGGCGATCCTGGCGAGTTCGGCGACATCGGAGAGCAGGTCGAGGGACGGGCTGGACGACAGCGAGTCGGTGCCGACGGCGATCGGGCTGCCCTCGCGGAGATAGGCGGCGATCGGCGGGTCTTCGAGGCCGATCACCGCGTTCGAGCGCGGGCACAGGGCGACGGTGGTGCGTCGTTCGCGCAGGATCGCGCGATCCCGCGCGCTCATGTAGACGCCGTGCGCGATGTGGCAGTCCGGGCCGAGCACGCCGAGCTGGTCCACGAACTCGGTGGCGCTCGTGCCGAATCCGGCGTCGCGCAGCTCCTGGAAGCTGCCCAGCCCCGCGGTGTGCCAGTCGCGCGCGTGGTCGTGTGCGAACTCGCTCTCGAACGCCGCCTCACCGAGGTGGATGTGGATCCGTCCGCCGCGCTCACGGACGATGTCCGGGATCTCCAGCAGCGGCTCGATGTCGAGCGAGTACGGGGCGTGCGGGGAGAGCCCGGTGCCCGGGGGTGTGGGCAGCGAATCCAGCGCCTGCTCGACCTGACGGCGTCCGGTGCGCGCCCAGTCGGCGTTGGTCCAGCTCATCACCTCCCAGTAGGTGATGCCGTGCAGACGCGCGTCGTGCAGCGCGGAGGAGGCGCTCACATCCGTCACGACATCGGCGGCGGCGGTGGTGCCGGATCCGATCAAGCGAGACGCCCCGTCGGCTGCGTCCGCCGCCCAGTCCCTGCCCCGTTCGTAGACCGGATCAAACGCCCGGGCCCAGTCCTCGAAGCCCTGGTAGCGTCCCCGCCCGACCTCGGCCATGCCCGTGTACTGCAGGTGGGTGTGCGCGTTGACCAGCCCCGGGGTGAGGACGCCGGGCCAGTGCACCTCGACCGGGTCGATGCCGCGGTCCTGCAGGGAACGCCGCACCCAGGAGCGTTCGCCGACATGCAGGATCCTGCCGTCGCGGACAGCCACGGCCCCGTCGGCGATGGGCGGCGCGGTGACCGGGATCACCAGTCCCGCCGAGTACAGCGTCACCCGGCTCATGCCCAGACCTCCCGGTAGCGCGGCGAACGCCAGTCGCGTTGCGCCTGCTGCTGCGCGGCGCTCGGGGTTCCGAGGTGCTCACCACGCGCGCGGAGGGCGGCGAGGGCGACAGCATCGTCGGCCTCGGACGGGAACGCGTGCACTCCCGCGGGGAGGGACGTGCGAAGCAGCTGCGCGACCGCGGAGAGCTGCACGGCGAAGGACAGGTCCATGATCTCGATCGGGTTGCCCTCGGCAGCGGCGAGGTTCACGCAGCCGCCTCGGGCGACGAGCAGCGCGCCGTGCGCGACCCGGTCGAGGTGCGGCACCGTGACCCCGTCGAGGACGTGAGGCCGCAGCACGGCGGGATCCACGTCGACTTCATCCGGCACGCCTCCGGCGACCGCGACGACGTGCGCGACGGCCAGGATCGCGGCGTCGATCGTGTGCGGCGCGCCGGTCGCCGAGATCACCAGCGAACCGGGCGCGAAATCGCTCAGGACTCCGGTCGCGTACCCGTCGTGCGCCGCACGGAGCGCACGCACCGGATCCGTCTCGGTCACGGCGACGGCGACGCCGAGGGCTCGGAGGTGGGCGGCCACCCCCTCGCCGACGGGACCGTACCCCACGACCACCGCGGGCTGATCGCGCAGGCCGATCCCGGCGCCCTCGAGCACGTCGCCGATCGCGAACACGCAGGACTGGCCGGTGCCGTAGCGGTTGTCGAAGGCCGTCTTCATCGGCGCGTCGTTGACCGCGACGACCGGGATCCGCAGAAGACCCTGCGCCTCCATCAGGCGCAGCGGGGTGAGCCCGCTCGTGGTCTCCTCGGCGGCGCCACGGAGGGCGTCGGTGAGCCCCTGCTCATGGGCGAGCCGGATCAGATGGGATCCGTCGTCGAGCAACAGGTCGAGGCCGCGCCGCAGGAAGGCGACTGCGGCCGCGCGTTCGGCCGCGCCGCTCAGCGCCGGGTCGCCGTCGACCGGGATCCCACGGGCTCGCAGCGCCCGGGCGACCTCGACGTCGATCTCGTCGGGGTGCGCATAGACGGACACGGTGGCTCCGGCGTCGCGGAGCATCAGCGCGAGCTGCGCGGTCTTCGGTTCGAGCACCATCGCGATCCCGATCCGAACGCCCTCCACGAGGTGCGCCGCGCGCAGCTCGGCGGCGACCCCGGCCGAGACCGGCATGTGCGCCCCGGCGAAGTCGATCCGCTCGTCGGCAGATCGCCGCAGCGGGAGGGGAGCGCCCTGCAGCGTGATCTCGGGTTCGGCGCCGGGGGCGAACTCGACTTCTCCGTTGCCGAGATGGGCGCCCAGTCGCTGCAGCATTGCACGGACCTCTGCGGCGATCAGGTCGGTGCCGACGACCGACACCGTCCGCCCGGCGAGCAGGAGGTTGGTCTCGCGGGCGAATCGGCGCACGAGGCGCTCGGCGGTGAGGAGGGCGTCGGGCACGTGATCAGCGTAGACGCTTCGCCATGCCCGGCCGCGCCGTGCGGGACTGCTACGCGAGAGCGTCCGACGGCCGACGCAGCCGATAGGTGAGCTCGGCGAAGGGGCCCGCCTGGCGCACCGAGACCAGCTCGAGCCGGGAGTGGTCGAGATCCCGAGGCAGCAGCGGCTTGCCCGCGCGCAGGGTGGCCGGGGCGAAGGTCACCACGATCTCGTCGAGCAGTCCCGCGTCGACGAACTGTCCGGCGAGATCACCGCCGCCGACGATCCAGATGTCGCGGTCCTGCGCGGCCGCGACGATCGTGTCCCAGTGATCGGAGACGGATCCTCGGACGAACCGGATGTCGGCACCCGGCACCGCCGGAAGCTCGCGCGAGGTGAAGACGAACGTGGGACGATCGCCGTAATACGTCTGCCAGCGATCCGGATGCGCGAGCAGCTCCTCCTCCCTGAGCACCCACTCGTACGTGGAGGATCCCTCGACCATCACGCCGATGCCGGCGGTGAAGGCCGCGATGTCGGCCGTCGCACCCTCTTGCGGGATGGACAGCAGCCAGCCGAGCGAATCGTCGACGTCGGCGAGGAAGCCGTTCAGCGTCGAGGCGGTGTAGAAGATCGCGCGTGTCATGCCGTGACGCTACGCCCCGGCGCCGACATCGCCGGCCGAGGCGGCGTGACGCGCACGATGCAGCTGCCATTCGCGGGCCGTGAGGATCACGATGAAGACGTCGAACAGCGTCAGGGCGAGCATCCACCAGCTGAAGCGCACGATCAGGTCGTAACACTGCAGCGCGATGAAGACGCCGAGGGCCGCCAGCATCCACGGATAGGCCCAGAGCTGCTGCCGCAGCAGCGCCCAGACCAGGACGACCTTGATGATGCCGTGCAGCAGCAGGTACGCGGCGGCGAACAGCGTGGTCTTGGCGCCCCAGGAGTCGCCGAGATGGATCGCCCAGTGGAACACCGGTGAGCTCTCGTGGCCCACCAGGAGGAAAGAGACGACGTCGCCCAGCCAGTCGCGCAGCGTCGCAGCGGAGATGAACAGCAGCGCGAACCCGCCGATCAGCTCGAACGCCCCGTCGAGCCCCTTGAGCACGATGCTCACGGCGAACACCCGGTCGAGGGTGCGGTGCGGGGCTGCGACGGTCATGCGCCGATGTTACGGGCGCGGCGTGTGATCCGCCTGGGCTCGTAGGCTGGGTCGCGATGAGCGATATCGAGATGCGTGCACTGCCGGCCGGCGCCGTCGAGCTGCATGACGCCCGATCGAGGCGGCGCTGGACCGTGCAGCTGGAACCGTTCGAGATCGGGGTGTTCGCGGTCACGGAGGAGCAGATCTCCGAGCTGCTCGGGATCACTGCCGAGCACCCGGATCGTCCGGCGGTCGATCTGTCCTGGCAGCGCGCGATCCGCGTGTGCAACGCGGCTTCCGAGTGGGAAGGCCTGGATCCGGTATATCGGTTCGACGGGGCGGAGGTGCAGTGGGACACCACTGCCGACGGCTATCGCCTTCCGACCGAGGCCGAGTGGGAGTACGCGTGCAGGGCGGGGTCCCGCGCGCCGCACTACGGGCCTCTGGCGGAGGTCGCCTGGACGGCTGAGGATGGCGTGCGGCACGCGCAGCGCGTGGGGGAGCGGATGCCGAATCTGAACGGGCTGTTCGACACGCTCGGCAACGTCTGGGAGTGGTGCTGGGACCTGCTGGATCCGGCGCGCTACGGCGACTACCGGGTGTTCCGCGGTGGCGGGTTCGCCGACGACGCGTGGAGCGTGCGCGCCGCCGTGCGCCGGGGCGGGGATCCGCGCACTGCACAGGACGACCTCGGGTTCCGCCTCGCACGCGGCGGGTTCGACCGCGCCGACGCAGCCCAGGGCTGGTCGCTCGCCGCCGACGAGGAGCGTGCCCTGCTGGCCGGACCGCTGCCGAGCGGCTGGACGCCGCGGCGCTGATCGACACGCCGGCGTCAGGCGCGCCGCCCGCTCACCGACGGCGGGCGTCTGCGAGCACGGCGCGGATCGCGTCCGTCACGAGCGCGGGCTGCTCGACCTGGATGCCGTGCCCGCTGTGCGTGTCACCGATGTGGGCGGCGTGCAACTCCGCGGCGAGCCGATCCTGCGCCGCCAGCCATCCCGGCCAGGTCGAGGCGCCGGGCGTGACTCCCAGATCCCAGGGCTGGTCGGAGGAGAGCACGGCCGCCGGGACCGACGGCGCCGGCCCAGCATCCGCGAGTTCCGTCAGTGTGGGCTCGTACGCCGGACGCTCGGCCTGCGGAGCGCTGGGCGCCGTCGCGATCGTCGTCATCCACGCCCGCCACTGCTCGGGGGTGAGCGTCTTCTCGAGGTAGGCCGACGCGGAATCCACCAGAACCAGGCCCGCGGTCGACCCCCGATGCTCGCGGGCGAACAGCTGCGCGAGCAGACCGCCCCAGGATGCGCCGACGAGCAGGTACGGGCCGTTCTCGTGAGCCGCCGCGAGGAGTGCATCGAGATCGCGGACGCCCTGCGACGCCGTGGTCGGCTGCGCGACCGCGGTCGTGGGGGAGGTGGCTCCCGACTCCCGCGCGGTGCCGGGGCGGTCATAGGCGCAGACCCGCGTGGACGCGGACAGGGCGGTGAAGACCGGCACCGCAGAGGAGCTCGGTCCGGCGGCGGGCAGCGTCGTCCACTCATCGGCGGCACCGCCCGTCCCGGAGAACAGGACGATCGTGGGGGTGCCGGATCCGCGACAGGTGAGGAACATGCTCCGCCCTCCGCCGATGTCGACGAGGCGCCCGTACGCGCGTCCTGTCGACGAGGTCGACGAGGTCGATGGCGAGGAAGCCGGGGGAGCGGCCGGAATATCGGTGCAGCCGGTGAGGACGAGCACGGTGCCGACGACGGCCATCCCCAGCAGGCGCGACGGCGTCATCAGCGCCGGCGTTCGAGCTCCGTTGGCCCGACATGCTGATCCAGCCAGTCCACCAGTGGCCCCGCCGCGCGCAGCACGTCCACCACGTGGGCCTTCGCATCGGCGGTGTGCAGCCACGGTTCTGTCGCCGGCCACTGCTTCCACGCAGCGAGGTTCTTGTTGCGGAGGAGCTCGATCCTCGGGTGATCCTTCGCGTAGCCGCGCGGCGTCGTCGCGACGCGTTCACGCGCGACGACGTCGATCCCCGCATCGGCGAGTGCGCCGATGATGTTCTCGAGCCGCGGGCCGGACGCGTCGTCGGCGACCGCAGTGCGCATCCGCGCGAGCTGATCCGGCGCCATCATGTGGAGTCCGGCGCCGACGCCGATGCCGCGGGCGGAGAACTCGACGTACCCCCGCCCGAGCAGGGCGCCGGTGGCTGTCTTGTAGGGCGACTTGTCCACGCTGAACCGGATGTCGCGCTGCGGGCGGAAGACGCGCCCTTCGCCGAACTCGTCCGCGAGTTCGGCGAGAAGCGACTGCATCGGCGCGAGGACCTCGGCGTCATACGTGTCGTGATGCGCCGTCCAGTAGCCCTTCGAGTTGTCCGCCTCCAGTCCGCGGTAGAACTCGACGGCGGCGGGCGACCACCCGTGGAACGACGCGGACACCGCTCAGGCCTGCTTCTTGGCGGCGCGGGGCTTCGGCTGCTTCACCGGCAGCCGGCCGACCTGTTCCAGGGCGACCGCGATCCACTCCGAGGCCTGCTCGGGCGACTCCCGCCACGCCGCGGGGAGGGCGGTGTATCCGCCCATCGGCCGTTCCGCGGGCCCGAACGGACCGGTCCCGGGCACGGCGGCAAGTGCGGCGACCGATTGGTCCTCAAGCAGGCGCACGCCGATGTCGTCGCCGAAGAGGCCGGCGAACATGTTGCCGTTGACGAACGCGCCGAGGTTGCCGAACATCGGCTTCACCTCGACGCCGGGAGCGGACGGAACGACAGCGCGGAAGAACGCCTTGACGTCTTCGGAGGGGCGAGGAATCTGCATAGGACAGTTATCCCACGGTTCGCGTCGCCAGGGGAGGGGAGACCTTCCCCGGTGGATCCGAAATGGGAAGATGGCGTATGGCCGCAGAACCGCGACTGAACAGGCTCGAGACCGATCGCCTTCTTCTGAGACCGCAGCAAGAGGACGATGCGACCGTCTTCCGGCAGCTGTGGACAGAGCGCGACGAGAGGGTCCCGGCCCACCGCCGACTGGATACGGACGGGCATCCGACCGTGCAAGAGATCGCGCGACACATCCGCGCGGAGGACAGCGGTATGAGGCCTGGTCTGCTCGCAGCCGAACTGCGAGGAACCGGCGACGTCATCGGGTACTGCGGTGTGGTGTTCAACGGCAATGGGAGCGCGGAGGATCCGGAGCTGGCGTTCGAACTGCTGCGATCCGTGCACAACCGCGGATACGCCACCGAGGCCGGGCGGGCGGTGATCGAGTGGGTGCGGACGGCGGGTTATCCGCGAATCTGGGCGAGCGTGTGGGACTGGAACGCCGCGTCGCGGCGCGCGCTGCAGAAGCTCGGTTTCCGGGAGACCGACGTGGTGAATCGGGAGAGCGCGCACGGGCGATCCTTGCTGACCGTCCTCGAGCTCTGAGGACGCCGCGCAACAATGGTCAGCGGGACGAGCCCTGCACGCGAGGAGCGCACGACATGAGTGGAATCGACGATGCCTCGGCTGTGGCCGGCTTCGACAGCGCTGTCGAGTGGGAAGACGCCAGGGACGCCAATCGTGAACTGTGGGAGGATCGCGCGGTCCTGCATGAGGGGCTCTACGATTCCCATGCGCTGGCGGGCGACACGGACGCCCTCAGCACGGTGATCCGTGACGACCTTCCGGTCCTGATGCAGCACCTGCGCGGTCGCATGGTGCCGGCGGATGATGCGCACGGCTTCGGGGCACCTCTCGCCGATCTTGACCTGCTGCACCTGCAGTGCCACATCGGCACCGACACACTCTCCCTGGCGAGGCTGGGTGCACGCGTCACGGGGCTGGACTTCTCGGCCGCCGCACTGGACGTCGCGCGACGTCTCGCCGACGAGGCCGGGCTCGAGATCGCGTGGGTGGAGTCCGACGTCCTGAACGCACGCGAGGCCGTGGCCGGGGACTTCGACGTCGTCTACACCAGCATCGGAACGATCATCTGGCTGAACGATCTCGCGACCTGGGCGGGCCAGATCGCGGTGCTCCTGCGCGCGGGTGGTGTGTTCTACATCCGCGACGGGCACCCGGCGCTGCTGGCGCTCGACGAGCGGATCGGCACGCCGACGGTGGGCTACCGCTACTTCGCCAACGGTCGCGCGCAGACCTGGGACGACGGCTCGACGTACGCCGGAGAAGGCACGACCGCTCATACGCGCAGCTACGAGTGGCCGCACTCGCTCTCGGAGATCATCGGATCGCTTCTCGCGGCCGGGCTCGTCCTCGAGCGCTTCGACGAGGGCAGGACGCTCCCGTGGCAGTTCTCCGAGCTGATGACGCCCATCGACGGCTCGTGGGAGTTCGGTCCCGAGTGGCGCGACAAGATCCCCTGCACCTTCACGATCGCGGCCAGGCGACCACTCGACGCTGCTCGCGAGCGATACGGATCCTGAAGGGTCGGCGATCCGCCTCCCGGGTCAGACGCTACGTCGTCGCCGGTCGTCGGCGAGCGTCGCGCTGACGGTTTCCTAGCTGGGCTACTAAAAGGGTCGTTATGGTGAGCAGACGGACGAGGGCCGCGTGCCCGCGATTCGACGGGGCATGTCATGAACCGATATCGACTGACGCACCTGCTCAGCGCGATCGCGATCGCGCTGATTGCCGGCGGGATACTGACGTACATACTCGCGACGGTTCTCGGCATGTCATCGCTCAGCACCGGCATCGTGATGTCGATCTCCTGGGGCCTCGCCGCCCTCATCGGGCTGGGCCTGCTCCTGCGCGCAATTCTTCCGCGGCGGACCCAGCACGGTGACGGCGTCGGGGTCGAAGGAGGGATTGACCCGGTCAATGACCTGTATCTCGGGCGAGTCCGTACGACGCCGATCACGCGGTCGGTGGACGAGTACTCGGCCTTGCCCCCGCCCGAAGACTTGCACAGCTAGCGGGGATAGCTCCTCAGGGAGCGAGAGATGCGCTCCCGGATGCCAACGACCCGGAACCCGACCTGTTTATGCAGGCGCAGGCTCGCGGTGTTCTCCGGGAAGATGCTCGATCACCCTCGATGGGCGTCTCGCGCCGGAGTCGAACTGCTCCCAGGTGTGGGCGCGCGTTTCAAACGTGGCCTCACCGCCCGCGATCTCGGCTGCCAAGATCTCCTCGACCCGCCCCCAATCGCCAGGGACCATCGGGCGGACGGAACTCATGAGCAACAGGAACCGCCAACGCTGTCGCTCGTGGAGCAGACCCCGGTCGCCGGCAGCGTCAGAGCAACCTGCGACGCCGCGGTGACGTCGCCGTCGATCCAGGCGACTACCGAGCGTACCTGCTCGTATCCCGTGGTGAGCAGGAACGTCGGAGCGCGGCCGTAGGACTTCATCCCGACGATGAAGAACCCCTGCTCCGGGTGCATGAGCTCCCGGAACCCGTGCGGCTCGACCGTCCCGCAAGAGTGCAAGTTCGGGTCGATCAGAGGCGCCAGCCGCTTCGGCGCCTCGACGACGTCATCCAGCTCGAGCCGCACCTCGCGGAGCATGTCCAGGTCGGGGCGGAACCCGGTCGCGTTCACGACTAGGTCCGCGTCCGCCACCGCCGGTTCACCGCATCGGGCGCCGATCAGCCGGATCCCGGAGCCTGCAGGCTCGACGCGGGAGATCTCGAACGAGTCGACCACCGCCACGACCCCGGACGCGACGAGCCGGTCGGTGCGGGTGCCGAGCTTCGCCCGATCCGGCAACTCGTCATCGGGGGAGGAGGACACCCGGATCGCGGACGGGTTCCGGAGCACCCAGGTCATCCGTGTGCCCGGTTCGTCCCGGGCGAGCTTGCCGAGCGCAATGAGCGTGTTCGCCGCTGAATGCCCGGCGCCGACGACGACCGTGTGCTTGCCGGCGAATCGGGCCCGATCGGCCCCGAGAACGTCGGGGAGGGCGTGCAGGACCCGGTCGGTGACCTGGTTGAAGCCGAGCGGGGGGAGCCCGGAGGACGCGAGAGGGTTCGGGGTTGTATAGGTGCCCGAAGCGTCGATCACGGCCCGCGCCGTGAACTCGTCGATCTGTCCGTCGGCGTGTTGGACGCGCAGCAGGAACGGGGCCTGCGCCCGCCCGGCCGTGCGGGTGCGGTCCATCCCCTCCCGGGACACCGCGATCACCCGCTGCCCGAACCGGATCCGCGATCCGATCTCCGGCAGATCGGAAAGTGGCGCCAGGTAGTCGTCGACGAGCTCCTGCCCGGTCGGCGCCCGCCCCTCTGCCGCGGATAGCACCCAACCAGACGCCTCCAACAGACGGCGCGACGCGGGATCGACCAGGTGCTTCCAGGGAGAGAAGAAGCGGGTGTGCCCCCAGAGGTGAACCGATGTCGCGACCCGATCGCCGGCCTCGAGGATCGTGAAATCGATGCCCCGCTCCACGAGATTCGCCGCCGCCGCCAGCCCGATCGGTCCGGCGCCGATGATCACGACCGGCAGGGTCGCCAGTCGGTCCGAGACCACTGCCCGGGGAGTGAGATCCAGCATCGTCACCATCAGAACCTTCCGTATATCGATGAACGTCGATGCAAGTATGAGCGCATCTATCGATGACTGTCAATATCGATTAGTATCGATATATGGTCCAGCTGCTCGAGGTCATCGATGTCTCCGCCGGCGCGACCTGCTGTGCGCCGCTCGTGAAGGAACCCCTCAGCCAGCAGGATGCGGGGCGTCTCGCCGTGCGTTTGAAGGCCCTCGCGGATCCGGCACGGCTGCGACTGCTGTCGATCGTCGCCTCGAGCTCCGACCAGGAAGCGTGCGTCTGCGACCTGATCAAGCCGATCGGGCTATCGCAACCGACCGTGTCCCATCACCTCAAGGTCCTCACCGCGGCCGGCTTCCTGACTCGATCCCAGCGGGGGACCTGGGCGTACTACCGGCTCATTCCGGAGGCCCTGAGTAGTGTGACCCGCATGCTCGAGACGGCCTGAGGCTGGTCCGGTCGCCGTCGCGGGTACACCGCGACGGCAGCGCGTTACGAGTGAAGTGCCGGCCCGTGCCAGCCGAAGGGGCAGCCGTGTTCATCCGCCAGATGCTGCCTGCCGAAGGGGATAAGCGGAGTCGATATCGAGTGGGCCACTCTTGAAGCGAACTGACATAATGTGCATTATCAGCGATACCGCATCGGGGTGTCATGACAGCATCGATCCATGCCGATCACGCTGTGTTGCCTTCTCTGGGCGAACCTGGGACGACGTACCGACCTGCATGCATACGAAGACGCTGTCCTGGCGCTGCTGCGCGATCACGATGCCGAGATCGTCCAACGCGCCGTCAGCGACGGATCCGACGGGTCGCCACACGAGATTCAGTTCTACGCGTTCGCATCACAGGATGCGCTCGACGATTATCTCGCGGATCCGCGCCGACTTGCTCTGTCCGAGGAACGGGATCGCGTCGTCGCCCGCACCGCGCTGTTCCCCGTGTCGCTGCGTCCAGGTCCGCAGACATGAAACTGACATAACGAAACGAGACCTCCGCCTCCGGTGCGGGTCTCAGGATGCGGCGCACCGCCGGGCCACCTCATGCTGCATCAGCGTGGGACGAACGGCAGGTTGAACGCAGCTTGCTCCAGGGCGTCGAAATTGCAGGATCCACCACCGACGCCGCAACTGTCCCCGTTGAACGGCGACATCCAGGTCTGGTAGCCGCCGTAGACGGTGAGAAGCAGCTGTGCGAGCCACCAGCGCATGGCGACCTGCACCACGCCCGGGCGCTCCCCCATTTCGGCGCTGGGGGTTCTGCCGCTTTCACCATCGGCCATGGTCATGCCCGCATGCTATCCGCAGACGTCCTGGCGTAGCCATTCATCGTTTCCGCAGAGCGATGGGGACGTCAGATGTCGAGCGCCTACGTCCTCGCGGCACCCGCCCGCTGCCGCGCAGCCTCGTACAGCATGAGCGTTGCGGCGTTCGAGGCGTTCAACGAGCTCGCCGAACCGTTCATCGGCACCCGTACGGTCACGTCGGCGGCTTCGCGCCAGCCCCGGGCGAGCCCGGTGGTCTCGTTCCCGATCAGGATCAACGACGGTTGCGTGAAGTCGTGGTCCCAGACGTCGACCTCGCCGCGCTCGTCCGTGGCGACGAGCGTGAGCGGCGTTCCCTGTGCGCGCAGGTCCCGCACCCAGTCGAAGACCACGCCAGGAGACGCCGCGCGCACCACGGGCGTCGCGAACATCGATCCGGTGGACGCACGTACCGATTTCGGATCGTACGGATCCGCGGCGTGGCCCGAGACGATCAGGCCGTGCCCGCCGAGGGCGTCCATCGAGCGCAGGATCGAGCCGATGTTTCCCGGCTGCGTCGGGCGATCGAACACCATCCCGAGGAAATCGGCGGGAACCGGGATCCGCGACAGCTCGTCGGCCGGCATGGCCACGATCGCGATGATCTCGGTCGTCCCCTCGTCCTTCTCGGACAGCTCGGCGAGCAGTGCCGGGCTCATCGCGATGGTCTCCGGCGCCTGAGCGAGCACGCCCCGGGCCCACGGCGACAGTGTGCGCTCGGCGTCGTGAATCACGGTGAGGATCGCCCAGCCGTGCTCGATCGCCTGCGAGATCGGCCGCACGCCCTGCACCACGAAGCGATGCTCGCGCGTGCGGTGGCTGCGGTTGCGGGTCAGCGCTTCGAGCAGCTGGAAGCGCGAGTTGCGCGTCGAGATCTTCAGATCGGCCATCACAGACAGCCTCTCACGCGCCCACGTAGGCGGCGAGATGCTCGCCCGTGACCGTCGATTTCGCCGCGACCAGCTCTGCCGGCGTGCCCTCGAAGACGATGCGACCGCCGTCGTGACCGGCGCCGGGACCCACATCGATGATCCAGTCGGCATGCGCCATGACGGCCTGGTGGTGTTCGATCACGATCACCGATTTGCCCGCCTCGACCAGCCGATCCAGCAGCCCGAGCAGGTTCTGCACATCGGCGAGGTGCAGGCCCGTGGTCGGCTCGTCCAGCACGTACGTCGCCGCGCCGTCCGCCATCTGCGTCGCGAGCTTGATGCGCTGGCGCTCCCCGCCCGACAGCGTCGACAGCGGCTGGCCGAGCGACAGGTAGCCGAGCCCGACATCCTCGAGGCGGCTGAGGATCGCCGCCGCGGCGGGGATCCTGGCCTCTCCCCCGGCGAAGAACTCGTGCGCCTGGGCGACGGGCATGTCGAGCACCTCGGTGATGTCGAGCCCGGCGAGCTTGTACTCGAGAACCCCCGCCTGAAAGCGCTTTCCACCGCAGTCCTCGCACGGCGTCTCCACAGTGTCCATGAAGCCCAGCTCGGTGACGATGACCCCGGAGCCCTTGCAGGTCGGGCACGCGCCCTCCGAGTTGGCGCTGAACAGCGCGGGTTTCACGCCGTTGGCCTTCGCGAACGCCTTCCGGATCGGCTCGAGCAGGCCGGTGTAGGTCGCCGGGTTGCTGCGCCGGGACCCCTTGATCCCGGTCTGATCGATCGACACCACGCCGTCGCCCTTGGCCACCGACCCGTGGATCAGCGAGCTCTTGCCGGATCCGGCGACGCCCGTGACGACCGTGAGCACACCCAGCGGAACGTCGACGTCGACATCTCGGAGGTTGTTCGTGGTGGCACCGCGCACCTCGATCGCTCCGCTGCGCTCGCGGACGGACGGCTTCACCGTCGCACGGTCATCGAGGTGACGGCCGGTCAGGGTTCCGCTCGCGCGCAGCCCCTCGACCGTGCCTTCGAAGCAGATATTTCCCCCGGCACTGCCCGCCCCGGGTCCGAGGTCGACGACGTGGTCGGCGATCGCGATGGTCTCCGGCTTGTGCTCGACCACGAGCACCGTGTTGCCCTTGTCGCGCAGCTGCTCGAGCAGCCGGTTCATGCGCTGGATGTCATGCGGGTGCAGACCGATCGTGGGCTCGTCGAACACATAGGTGACATCGGTGAGCGAAGATCCCAGGTGCCGGAGCATCTTGATCCGCTGCGCCTCTCCCCCGGACAGGGTGCCGCTCGGCCGCTCGAGCGAGAGGTAGCCGAGGCCCAGCGTCACGAACGCATCGAGGTTCGCGCGCAGCGCGTCCAGCAGAGGTCCGGCGCCCGCCAGGTCCAGGTCGCGCACCCAGGCCGCCAGATCCGTCACCTGCATCCGGCAGGCATCGGCGATGCTCACTCCCTCGATCTTCGACGACCGCGCGCCCTCGGTGAGCCGGGTCCCGTCGCACTCCGGACACACCGCGAAGGTCGCGACGCGCTCGACGAAGGCGCGGATGTGCGGCTGCAGCGCGTCGATGTCCTTGGACAGCATCGACTTCGTGATCTTCGGGATCAGACCCTCATACGTGATGTTGATCCCGTTGATCTTGACCTTCGTCACCTCGCCGAACAGGAAGAGCTGGCGCTGCTTCTCTGTGAAGGCGGAGATCGGCTTGTCTCCCGGGTAGAAGCCCGACTCCGCGAACTGCCGCACCATCCAGCCGTCCGCGGTGTAGCCGGGCACCATGATCGCTCCGTCGTTGAGTGACTTCGACTCGTCGACGATCTGGCCGAGGTCCAGATCCGACACCGCTCCCCTGCCCTCGCAGCGCGGGCACATTCCGCCCAGGTAGATCGCGTCCTTCACGATCTTCTTCTCGCCGCCGGGGCCGGTCATCACCCCGCTCGCCCGCTGTGTCGGGATGTTGAAGGAGAACGCCGTGGGACCGCCGATGTACGGGGTGCCGAGCTTCGAGAACAGGATCCGCAGCATCGCGTTCGCGTCCGTGACGGTGCCGACCGTGGAGCGCGGGTTGGCGCCGAGCCGTTCCTGGTCGACGAGGATCGCCGTCGTCAGCCCCTCCAGGACGTCGACGTCGGGCCGCGGGACGGAGGGCATGAAGCCCTGCACGAACGCGCTGTAGGTCTCGTCGATCATGCGCCGTGACTCCGCCGCGATCGTGTCGAAGACGAGCGAGCTCTTGCCCGAACCCGACACGCCGGTGAAGACGGTCAGTCGCCGTTTCGGAAGCTCGATCGAG
This sequence comes from Microbacterium panaciterrae, assembly GCF_039541635.1. Lineage (NCBI taxonomy): Bacteria > Bacillati > Actinomycetota > Actinomycetes > Micrococcales > Microbacteriaceae > Microbacterium > Microbacterium panaciterrae. The sequence continues at coordinate 164,425 of NZ_BAABGP010000008.1, read as the reverse complement.
ACGTCCTTCAGGTTGTTCTCGCGGGCCCCCTGCACCCGGATCGCGTCATGCGTGTCTGCGGCGTGCTGCTGGGTCATCGGCGGGTCTTCTCCGTATCGTGCGGGCGTGAAAGGGCGCTGTCGTGCGGACACAGGATAGCGGTGCCCGCCGACAGCTCGGCAAGCACCGCGGAAGGTTCAGGCGGCCTGCTGGAGACGGATCATGTTCCCCGCAGGGTCGCGGAACGCGCAATCGCGGATCCCGTATGGCTGGTCGATCGGCTCCTGCACGACGTCGCCGCCGCGCGACTCGATCTCGGCGAACGCCGCGTCCACATTCGCCGTGGCGAGCACGATGCCGCCGAAGCTGCCCTTCGCCATGAGTTCGAGGATCGTGCGGCGCTCGTCGTCGGAGATGCCGGGATCCACCGCGGGAGGCGTGAGCACGACAGCCGTGTCGGGCTGGTTCACGGGGCCGACCGTGAGCCAGCGCATCTGCTGATAGCCGACGTCCTTGCGCAGCTCCCAGCCGAGCACGTCGCGGTAGAAGCGGAGCGACTCCTCCGCATCGGTGTGCGGGAGGAAGCTGGCGTTGATCGTGATGTCCATGTCCGCCACGCTACGCGCGGTCGTCACCGCTGGCTTCTCGATTCCTGATCGGTCTGGTGGCCTGCTTCTCGATCCAAGACGGGATCCCCGGACCCAGGCCCGGATCCGCGCGATAGCGGCTCGGCGAAACGCCGACAAGCTCGGAGAAGCGCGTGCTGAAGGTGCCGAGCGACTGGAACCCCACGGCGAAACAGGCCTCGGTCACCGACACGTCTCCACGCCGCAGCAGCGCCATGGCACGCTCGATGCGCCGCGTCATGAGATAGGAGTACGGCGGCTCGCCATAGACCAGCTTGAACTGGCGGCTCAGATGGCCCGCCGACATGTGCACGCCCGCGGCAAGTGCCTCGACGTCGAGCGGTTGCGCGTACTCCCGGTCGATGCGGTCCCGCACCTTCCTCAGCGCGACCAGATCGCGCAGGCGATCGGCATCGGCGGCGGACGTCGTCATCCTCCGATCCTGCCACGGGCGCGCGATCGCACCATCCGAGCGGCCTCTCCCCCGCTGCCGTTGGGCGGTTGTACGCTGAGGGGAATCCCCTCACAGGGTTCTCTCAGAAAGGGTCCGCTCATGTCCGAAGCAGTTGCCGAAGCGAAGAGCCTCGTGAAGTCGCTTCGCCTTTTCCTCGCCATCTCCGGCGTCATCGCCCTCATCGCCGGCCTTGTCATGCTGATCTGGCCCGTCAAGACCGCGTTCGTCCTCACCGGCATCGTCGCCGCCTACCTCATCGTCGCCGGCGTCGTCTATGTCGGGCTCGGCATCTTCGGAGCGGGCAAGTCCGGGTGGGCCCGCCTGGGACACATCGTGCTCGGCGTGCTCTACATCGTCGCCGGCGTGATCGCGTTCGCCAACATCCAGGCCGCCGCCGTCGCGTTCGCCCTCGTCACCGTGATCTTCATCGGCGTCAGCTGGCTGCTCGACGGCGTCGTCTCGCTCACGCTGATGGGGCAGGACGGATCCAGGACCTGGACGCTGCTGTACGCGCTGCTCAGCATCGTCGCCGGCATCGCGGTGATCAGCCTGGGTCTGGCAGCGGTGCCGTTCTTCTGGCTGTTCCTGGCCATTTCGCTCGTCGTCCTCGGCATCGCGCAGATCCTCCGCGCGATCACGATCGGCAAGAACGCCAAGACGGCGGCCGGCGCACTCGGCGGCTGACGACGCGCGAGTCCGATCCGCAACGCAGGGAGGCCCGAGCGCAGCGCGCCCGGGCCTCCCTCGTCGCTGCTGCTACTCGGCGACGAAGCCGCTGACGTCGCCGATGAGCCGGGTGTGATCGGCGGGGATCGGCTCGACCGCGGCGAGGGCGACCTCGGCCGCGAACTCCGACACGTTGTACAGGCGACCGGCCGATTCGCGGCGCTGCGAGATGGCGCCCGGATTGGCGCGCTCGAGCAGCGTCGCCGTGATGGTGCCCTCGATCATGTCGCCGGAGACCACGACGAACCCGACCCCCTGTGCCTCGATCGCCGGGAGCAGCTCGCGCAGCGCATCCTCGCCCGCCCGCTTGGACAGCGCGACGGGCTCGTACTCCGGCATGGTGGGCGTGGTGCGGATGAAGTGCGCCTGATGGCTCGTGACGAAGACGATGCGCCCCCTCTCGCGCAGCGCCGGAAGGGCAGTCTGCAGCACGTTCACCTGCGCGTCGCGGTTGAGGCGCAATGCGTAGTCCTCGCCCAGGTTCGCCTCCATGCCGCCAGAGGCATTCAGCACGAGGATGTCCAGACCGCCGAACTCCGCCTGCACCGCGGCGACCATCTCGGCGACCGACGCGGGGTCGGTGAGATCCGCGCCGATCACCAGGGCGCGGCCCCCGAGCGCGCGCACCTCGGCGGCGAGCTTCTCGGCCCGAGGTGCCTTGTTGCGGAAGTTGATGACGACGTCGGCCCCAGCCTCAGCGAAGTACCGGATCGTGTCGGCGCCGATGCCGCGGGAGGATCCGGTCACCAGAGCGACCTTGCCGGTCAGCGATGCGGCGGGAAGAGGCTGGGACACGTTCGGCTCCTCGGGAAGGGGTGCGCACGGCGGCGCAGAAGTGGGACCAGATCACCCTACCAACCCGCATGTTTCCGCGGCGCGTGACTCGTCGGCGGCCTCGAGCCGCGTGATAGGTTGACGGGAAAGAGGGGGCGTGATGGACACCGTCTTGCAAGTCTTCACGGACTGGGCCTGGATCGGCTGGCTCGTGCTGATGGTCCTGTGCTTCGTGATCGAGATCTTCACCCTCGATATGACTTTCCTCATGCTCGGGCTCGGCTGCGCGGTGGGCCTGCTCTCCGTGCTGACCGGAGTCCCGATCTGGGCGCAGGCGATCATCGCCGCGGTCGCCGCGGTGCTGTTCATCTTCGTGCTGCGACCGCCGCTGCTGCGACGGCTGCATCGGGGCGAAGACACCACCCGATCCAACGTCGCGGCCCTGATCGGCCTGCACGGCGTCGTCCTGCTCGAGGTGACCTCGATCAGCGGGCAGGTCAAGCTCAGCAACGGCGAGACCTGGACGGCCCGGCTCGCCTCCGACGCTCCTGTCCTGGCGCCGCTCTCCCCCGGCGCGCCCGTCCGCGTCAGCCGGATCGAAGGCGCCACCGCATACGTCCGAACCGAACACGACTAGGAATCAGGAGCAGCCCTTCATGGACAGCGCGTCCTTCATCCCCGCCGCAATCGGGTGGATCCTCGCGATCGCCGTCATCATCTTCGTGCTGGTGACCCTGGCGCGCGCGATCAGGATCATCCCCCAGGCGACCGCCGGAGTAGTCGAACGTCTCGGCCGCTATCACAAGACCCTCATGCCGGGTCTGAACCTTCTGGTGCCGTTCGTGGACCGGCTGCGTCCGCTGATCGACATGCGCGAGCAGGTCGTCTCGTTCCCGCCGCAGCCGGTGATCACCGAGGACAACCTGGTGGTCTCGATCGACACCGTGGTCTACTTCCAGGTCACCGACGCGCGCGCCGCGACCTATGAGATCGCCAACTACCTCGGCGCGGTCGAGCAGCTGACCACGACGACGCTCCGCAACGTGGTCGGCGGGCTGAACCTCGAAGAGGCGCTCACCAGCCGCGACAACATCAACGGGCAGCTCCGCGTGGTGCTCGACGAGGCGACCGGCAAGTGGGGCATTCGCGTGGGCCGTGTCGAGCTCAAGGCGATCGACCCGCCGCACTCCATCCAGGACTCGATGGAGAAGCAGATGCGCGCCGAGCGCGACCGTCGCGCGGTGATCCTGACCGCCGAGGGCAACAAGCAGTCGCAGATCCTCGAGGCCGAGGGTCAGCGGCAGGCGGACATCCTCCGCGCCGAGGGCGAGAAGCAGGCCGCGGTGCTGCGCGCGCAGGGTGAGGCCGAGGCCATCCAGAACGTCTTCAACGCCATCCACCAGGGCCAGCCGGACGAGAAGCTGCTCGCCTACCAGTATCTGCAGATGCTGCCGAAGATCAGCGAGAGCTCGTCGAGCAAGCTGTGGATCATTCCGAGCGAGTTCACGGAGGCGCTGAAGAACTTCAGCGGGGCGTTCACCCCGAACGCCGGCGCCGGCACGCCGTTCTCCCCGAAGGCCCCCGCAGCCCCCGTCGCACCCCCGCCCGCCGCGTCCGCCGGCGACGCGTGACGCACCCGTACTTCCAGGGCACCTCGGTGCCGCGAGTCCTCGCCCACCGCGGTCTGCTGACCCCGGGGGGCGAGGACTCGTCCGTGTTCGACAATTCGGCCCTGGCACTCGCCGCCGCCGATGCCGCTGGGGCGCAGTACATCGAGGCAGACTGCCGTGCCACGGCGGACGGCGACGCCGTGCTGTTCCACGACGAGACGCTGCAGCGTCTTCTGGGGGATCCCCGGCCGGTGTCGGAGGTGCGCACCGACGAGCTCAGAGGACTCTTCGCCGCGCACGGCGGCCTGCTCACGCTCGCCGAGGCGCTGGCGTCGTTTCCCGCGTTGCGCTTCAACATCGACGTCAAGGCGCGGGAGGCAGCGGATGACGTCGGCCGCGCGGTCGCGGCGCACGGTGCCAGGGTGCTGCTGACGAGCTTCCACGAGAACAACCGCCGCGCGGCGCTGGACGCGGCGGTGGCCGCGGGCGCGTCGGTGCTGCCGGCGTCCTCCGGCGGTCAGCGCAGCATCGCGCTGCTGCTGATCTCGTCGCGCCTGCGGCTCGCGGGGTGGTCCCGCCGGATCCTGCGCGGGCTCGACGCCGTGCAGATCCCGGAGCGGTTCGGGATCGTGCGGGTGTTCACCCCCGCGCTCGTGCGGGCCGCGCACGCTTCCGGTGTCGAGGTGCACGTCTGGACCGTCAACGATCCGGAGCGCATGCGCGCGCTGGTCGAGGCAGGTGCGGACGGGATCGTCACGGATCGCGCGGATCTCGCGATCCGCACCCTGGGGCGGAACTGAGAGGCTCCCGCAGCGCCCAGCCCTGGGGATCGACTGTGAAAGCCTTCACGGTTTGCTCCCCTCGCACCATCTGCACAGGCCAGACCTGTATACCTGAGGGCGACGAGAGGACCACACAATGGCAGATCGCAGCCTTCGAGGAATCCGACTCGGCGCCCAGAGCCTTCAGAGCGAAGAGGGCGTCGTGTTCATGGAACGGCAGCAGAGCACGTACACCTGTGACACCTGCGGGCACGTGACCACGCTGATGTTCGCCGCCGACGCCGAGGCGCCGACGACCTGGGAGTGCCGCGGATGCGGCGCTGAGGCCCGGCTCCAGGTCGACGGCAAGTCCGTCGAGATCGAGGCGAACGGCGACAAGACCGCGCGCACGCACTGGGACATGCTCCTGGAGCGCCGTACCCGCGCCGAACTCGAGGAGCTCCTGGAGGAGCGCCTCGCCTTCATCCGCGCCCGTCGAGGCGCCGGCGAAGACCCGACCCGCGAGCGGATCGGCGCCTAAGCGCCCGACCGGCCCCATCGCATCCGACCGACCAGTCCGGATGCCACGACGACGAGCAGGCCGCCCCAGAGCAGCACCTGCTCGATCCAGGGACCGAGAATCACCCCAGACGTCGCCCCGGTGCGCAGTTCGACATCCTCGAGCAGCGCCCCGGGGCGATTCTCGCGCAGGGACGCCTGAGTGGACCCGTCGAACCGGATCACCTGGCTCGTGCCGACGGTGGAGATGTTCACGACCGCGCGACCGGTCTCCACGGCGCGCATGCGCGCAATCGCGAGCTGCTGCAGATTCTCCGCCGTGCCGCGGAAGTCGGCGTTGTTCGTCTGGAAGACGAGCACCTGGGCTCCCCCGTCGATGCCCTCGGCGATGAGCTCGTCATAGATCACGTCGAAGCAGATCGCGAGCCCGACCGGGGTCTTGCCGACGCGGATCACGGGTGCATCCGCGCCCGGCGTGTACCCCCGGCCGATCAGCCCGATCAGATCCGGCACGATCGCGTTGTAGAACGCGCGATCCGGCACGTACTCCCCGAACGGCACCGGGTGCCGCTTGGAGTGCGTCTGCACGTCGGAACGGGCGAGGAATCCGTGACTCTCATCCGGCCAGAGGAACGAGGTGTTGAAGAACAGGTCGCCCTTCTGCGTGGCCGCGTTCGCGAGGATCGGCGCGCGCACGCCCGAGGCCACCTCGTCGAGTCCGCCGGCGAGCTGGTCGTACTGGAACGGATCCCCGTCCAGCCCGCCCTCCGGCCACACCAGCAGATCCATCCGCTTGCCGTAGAGCGGCTCGGAGGCCGCGGTCTGGGCCGCGAGCACCGAGAGCGGTTCCCGGTGATCGAAGTAGCCCGTGGGACCGTTGCCCTGCACCGCGCCGATCCGCATGGTGCCGTGCGGTGTCGTGGGGAACGCGGGGAGGAAGGCCAGCAGGGCGACCAGCACGACCGGCGCCGCGAGCAGGGGCAGCTGCGGCAGCCAGTCGGTGCGGATCGCCGCCCGGACGGCTTCCAGCAGCAGCGCGACGAGCAGCACCATAACGAACCCGAGCCCGCTGATCCCGATCCAGCTCGTCACGCGGGCCGCCGCCGTGTCCGACAGGGTCAATGCGACCCGCGCCCAGGGGAAGCCGCCGTAGGGCCAGTTCCCCAGGAGCAGCTCGCGGCCGATCCACAGCGCCGCGACCACCGCGGACAGAGCGGCGGCTCGCAGCATCCCCGGTCGCAGGAGAACGGGGATCCAGCGGTAGGCGAGGGTCACCGGGACGAGCGCCACGGCGGTCAGCGCTCCCTCCAGCAATCCGAGCGCCAACCACGGGATCGGCCCGAGATACCGGGCCGTCCAGGAGACGAGGATCAGGTAGAACACCGCTCCGTAGACGAATCCGACGAGAAGCGCGGACCAGCCTCGTCGTCCGATCAGCGCCAGCAGCAGCAGTCCGATCGCGGGGAAGGCCGCAATCCACAGGGACACGGCGGGAAAGGCGAGAGTCAGCAGGCCACCCGCGACCGCGGCCGCGATCAGCGCCGCCCAGAGCGGCAGGACCGGACGGACAGACCCGCCGACGCGGACCTCCGGGCGCTCTACGGTGCGACTCGTCACTGGTTCCGCCCTCGTCACATCGAGGAGTAAGCGACGATGCCTCGCCGCACGCCGTCGAGGGCGGCGCGCGCGGTGCGCGCGGTCTCCGCGTCCGGCGCGACGATCGTGAGCTGATCGAGCAGGTCGATGGTCTGCTTGACCCAGCGCACGAAGTCGCCGGCCGCCATGTCCGCGTCCTCCAGCACCGCGTCGAGGGACGAGCCGCGCGCCCAGGCGTGCACCGCACCCGCGAGTCCGGCGGACGGTCGCTCCGACCCGGGCAGCCGGTTGTCGTGCTCGAGGTCGTCGAGCTCGGCCCAGAGCTCCTGCGTGCGCTCCCACGCGATCCGGAACCGGCCGCGGGGAAGGTCACGAGGATCCACCGAACCGTCATCGCGCCGCGGCTCGTACACCAGGGCGCACGCCATCGCGGCGAGAGAGGGGGCATCCAGCCCCTGCCACAGGCCGCGGCGGAGGGACTCCGCCACCAGCAGGTCGCGTTCCCCGTAGATGCGCTGCATCGTGCGCCCGGCGTCGGTCAGGGTGAGCCCCTCACCCTCGCCCTGCACGTAGCCGACCACCGCGAGGACGTCGAGCACCCGGTCGAAGACGCGCGCGACCGTGCCGGTGCGGTTCTCGATCTGACGGCGGGTGCGATCGGTCTCGCGTTTGAGCTTCCAGTACCGCTCCGCCCACCGGGCGTGCGCCTCGCGGTCGGGGCAGCGATGGCACGCGTGCCGCTGCATGCTGCGCCGCAGTCCCTCGATCTGACGCAGCCGCTTCTCGCGCGCGGCGCGGGGCGCCTGCTGATCCGCGCGGCTCTTCTTCTCCAGGTCGCTGAGCTCGCGACGGATCCCGGAGTACTCCGTGAAGTCGCCGCGGTCGCAGGTCATCGAGGCCAGATAGCCCTCCAGCGACGACTCGGCCTCGCGCACCGACCGGGCGAGGCCCACCACCGCGCGATCCGCTTGGAACTGCGCGAACGACGACTCCAGGACCTCCCGGGAGTGGTTGCGACCGAACCGGTCCAGCAGGTTCACGGCCATGTTGTAGGTGGGGCGGAAGCTCGAGTTCAGCGGGTACGTCCGGCGGGACGCGAGAGCCGCCACCGACTGCGGATCCATCCCCTCGGTCCACTGCACGACCGCGTGGCCCTCGACGTCGATGCCACGACGACCCGCCCGCCCGGTGAGCTGGGTGTACTCCCCCGACGTGATCGCGACCCGCGCCTCGCCGTTGAATTTCTCCATGCGCTCGAGCACCACGGTCCGTGCCGGCATGTTGATGCCGAGTGCCAGCGTCTCGGTGGCGAACACGGCCTTCAGCAGCCGCAGCCGGAAGAGCTCCTCGACGACCTCTTTGAATGCGGGCAGGAGCCCGGCGTGATGCGCGGCGACACCGCGCTCCAGGTTATCCAGCCAGTCCCAGTAGCCGAGCACCGCGAGATCCTCGTCGCGCAGCGTGCGGACCCGGTCCTCCACGATCTCGCGGATCTCGCGTCGTTCGTCGGAGGTGGTGAGGCGCAGACCCGAGCGGCGCACCTGCTGCACCGCCGCGTCGCAGCCCACCCGGCTGAAGATGAAGAAGATCGCGGGCAGCAGATTGGCGCGATCGAGCAGATCCACCACCTGCGGGCGGTCGAGGCGCTCGATCCTGCGCACGTTCGCGGAACGCACCGGTCGTCTGCCGCCTCGCGGCGGGCGCTTCGCCTGGCTGCCGGCATGCCGGGCGCTGCGATGCTGCTGCGCGTCGTGATTGCGCTCGTAGTTCTGACCGCCGAAGGAACGGATCCGGAGCAGCTCCTGGTTGACCTGCGCGGTCGCGATCCCGGCACGATCGTCGAACAGCGGCAGCAGGTCATCGCGGACGAGGACGTGCTGTTCCAGCGGGACCGGACGGATCTCCGAGACGATCACCTCGGTGCCGCCGCGGACGGTGTCGAGCCAGTCGCCGAACTCCTCCGCGTTCGACACCGTGGCGCTCAGCGACACCAGCCGCACGCTCTGCGGCAGATGGATGATCACCTCTTCCCACACCGCGCCGCGGAAGCGATCGGCCAGGTAGTGCACCTCGTCCATGATCACGAAGCGCAGGCTGTCGAGCGCCCGCGACCCCGCGTAGATCATGTTCCGCAGCACCTCAGTGGTCATCACGACGATGCGCGCGGAGCCGTTGATGTTCACGTCGCCGGTGAGCAGGCCGACCTGGTCGGAGCCGTACACCTCGACGAGCTCGCGGAACTTCTGGTTCGACAGCGCCTTCATGGGCGTGGTGTAGAACGCCTTGTCTCCCGGGGTGGACATCGCGAGGTGGATCGCGAACTCCCCCACGATCGTCTTGCCCGCACCCGTGGGAGCGGCGACGAGCACGCTGCTGCCCCGTTCCAGCGCGTGGCACCCCTCGATCTGGAACGGATCGAGCTGGAAGCGCTGAGTGGCCGCGAAGGCGGCGGTCGCGGGATGGTCCAGCGCGGCGCGGGCGGCGGCTTGTCGATCCGCCGGGGACGTCATACCGCGGGCTCCTCGAGGAACGCCTGCTGGCGCTTGTGCTTGCGCCGATCGAAGAGGAGCGAGAGCAGCGCGGCCGCGAAGTACAGCACGATCAGGATCCCGGCGAGCATGAGCATGCTCACCACGTCTGCGGCCGGGGTCGCCAGCGCCGCGAACAGGCAGGCGATCAGGATCGCGATCCGCCACGCCTTCAGGATGCCTCGACCGGACATGATCCCTGCGAAGTTCAGAGCGACGAGGAAGACGGGGATGATGAACGAGACGCCGATCACGATCATCAGCTTGAAGATGAAGTCGTAGTAGTCGTTCGCGTTGTAGAGGTTGTTGGCGCCCTCGGGAGTGAAGCCCGCCATCAGTTCGATGATGTGCGGCATGACCAGCACGCCCACGTAGCACCCCGCGAAGAACAGCGGCACCGCCGCGGCGACGAACCCGATCGTGTACCGGATCTCCTTCTTCGTGAGTCCCGGCATGATGAATGCCCAGATCTGCCACAGCAGCACCGGTGCCGACAGGAAGATGCCGATCGAGAACGCCAGGCGCATGCGCAGATCGAACGGCGCCGTCACCGACGTGAAAGTGAAGCCGACGAGGGCGTGCGGGCGGGTCTTGGCGACCTCGTAGATGGGCTGGGTGACGAAGGTGAGGATCGGGTCTGTGATGAAGAACGCGATCACCATGCCGACCAGCAGCGCTCCGGCTGCGATCACGAGCCGCTTGCGCAACTCGATCAGGTGCCCCGCGAGGGGCATGGTTCGATCGCGACGCGGCTTTCGCCCGTCCGTCGCGGGTGACGCGTCGGTCACGCCCGTCAGCGCGCGGTGCCGGCGTCGTGCGGCGGGGTGACTGCGGCGGTCGTCTCGGCTGCCGTGCTCTGCACGGGGGCCGGCGTGGTGGCCGAAGGCGCGGCGGCGTCGCGTGCGGCGTCCTCGTCCTTCATGGCCTTCATCTCACCCTTGAAGACACGAGCCGACTGACCCATGCTCTTGGCGAGCGCCGGGAGCTTGGCCGCGCCGAACAGCAGCAGGATGACGGCGAGGATGATGACGAGATGCCATCCGTTGAGCCCTCCGAGCATGATGATCTCCCTTGATTGTTCGGGTGGTGTCGTAAGTCTACCGTGCGGAGGACGCGCTGTCCGCGCCGTCGGCATTGTCCGCGTTGTACAGCGCAAGACCGGCGCGGGCCCAGTCCCTCGCCGCGCTGCGAGCGGCGGCCGGCTCCAGGATCTCCACCGCTCCGCCGAACCGCGCGGCCAGCCGCTTCAGGCTGAGCGGATCCCCCACACGCAGAGTCGCCGTCACGACGCCGTCCGCCACGCGCGCGTCCGCACGCGCGAGATAGTCGCGCAGCAGCGGCGCCAGCCGCTCCGGGAATCGGATCACGGCCTCCCCGTTCTCGGAACCGCCTGCGAACAGCTCCGGCACCGGCTCGTCGCCGTGCTCGATCGGGATGTCGGTGAGACGCGGTTCGCTGACCCGGTCGAGATGGAAGGTGCGCATGGCGCGCCGCAGGTGGCACCAGCCCTGCAGGTACCACTGTCCGTTCGTGATCAGCACGGTGACCGGATCCACGGTGCGCGTGGTGGGCGCTGCATCGGGGGCGCGATAGGTGAACGACACCGCGACGTGCTCCTGCAGCGCCGTGGCGACCACTGTGCGCACCGCATCCACCGGGCCCGGCGCGACGATGACGTCGGCGGGAAGGCCCGCCGCTCCCCGGGAGAGCTTGGCGATCAGCCCCTGCACCACGCCCGACTCGTCCACGCCGGGCATGGCGGAGGCGAGCTGGAGGCCGGCGACGAGCGCCGCCGCCTCCCGCGCCGTGAACTTCGGCACCCGGCGCAGGCCGACGTCGTTGGTGATCTCGATGATCCCCTGTTCGTCGAGCAGATCCCAGTTGATGTCGAAGAGCTCCTGCGGCGCCTGCCAGTACCCCTCATCGCCGGGGAGGCCGATGACCGTCAGCTTCTCGACCATCGCGCGCATCTGCGGCACGGTCATCTCGAACTCGGCGGCGGCGTCGGCCAGAGACACCTCCCCGCGCTCGAGCAGATAGGGCACGAGAGTCAGATACGCGCGCACGCGGTCGGAGGTGAGCAGCGGCTTGTGCGCAGCCATCAGGCACCGCCGTTCTGGTTCATCGCGTGCACCGCGGTGACGGCGGCGAGCCGCTCGATCACGGCCGCCCGCAACTGATCGGGGTCCACCACGCGAACCTCCGGCCCGTACGAGGCGAGCTCATCGGCGAGAATGTGCAGGTCGACGTACGGCAGCCGGATCCCCTGCACCGCCGGCTGAGCGCGGCGGCCCAGGCGGAGAGCCGCCTCGGTTCCCGGCGTCACCTCGAGCAGCGCCGAATGCGCTGAGGCGACCGCTTCCAGGCTCGCAAGAGCACGTTCCCCCGCCCCCTCGCGCAGCTCGGCGGGGAAGGACTCCCCCGTGACCGCCACGTCGCCGACGATGCGGGTGAGCAGGAACATCCGATCGCCGTCCGCGTCCACGTCACGCCCGAACACGTGCCAGCGCGCCTCGTACTCGACCAGGGCGAGCGGCTGCACGTGCCGGCGACGAGGCGCCTGCTCCCCCGGCTTCAGATAGTCGAACGAGACCGCCACGCTGCGTTCGATGGCATCCTGCAGCGGCGCGAAGGCGGCGTCTCGCGCGGTGATCCGCGGCGCGAAGCCGATGATCGGCTCATCCACGTCGATGCCGAGCGCACGGATCTTGCGCACCCCCGCCTGCGCATCGCCGGAGAGCGACTCCTCGCTCCAGACGCTGCCCGCGAGACGCAGCACCGCGAGTTCCGCGGAGGTGAACTCGATGTCGACGGGCAGGTCGTATTCCGCCTTCGGAATGCGATACCGGGCCTCACGCAGATCGTTGGGGTCGGCATGGTCGCCGAGCGTCTCGATCGGGATGCCCAGAGCGCGCAGGTCGTCCTTGTCGCGTTCGAACATCTTCTCCAGCGCGTCCTGCCGGCTGTTCGACCGCTGCCGATAGCCCGACACCGACGCGAGGATCTGCGCCTTCGTCAGGCCGATCTCCGTGGCCATGAGCGCCACGACGAGATTCGTCAGACGCTCCTCCGCAGGGATCCGCGCGGCCATCTACTGCCCTGTGCTCGTTGCGCCGGGCGGGTCGATGCCGAGGATGTCGACGACGAAGACCAGCGTCGAATTGGGCTTCACGGATCCGCTGCCCTGCGCGCCGTAGCCGTCCTTCGGCGGGACGACCAGGAGCACCTGCGATCCGACGGTCTGCCCGGCGAGGCCCTTGCCGAAGCCCGGGATGACCTGGTTCAGGGCGAAGCTGGCCGCCTGCTTGTCCCAGGAGCTGTCGAACACCGTCTTGGTATCCCAGTCCACGCCGGTGTACTGGACCCGCACCGTGTCGGTCGCCTTGACCACGGCACCGGTGCCCTTGATCAGCGTCTGGGCGACGAGGGTGGTGGGCTTCTTCGCATCCGGGACGATGATGCCCGGACGGCCGTCGGGAGCCCGCACGACCGTGGGCAGCCCGAGCGCGTCGTTGTACTGCAGCGCGCCCTCGGCGTGCGGCAGATACACCTTCTGCACGTCGACCACGGCGACCGTCGCATCCTTCGCGGCGGCGCCCGCGGGAAGGCCGATCAGGAGCCGCGATCCGGCCGTCGCGCACTGCAGCGCGGCGCTGAACTCCTTCGACTGCGATGCAAGGGTTGCGAGATCCAGGATCTGGGCGCCCTTGCCGTTGAAGCCCGTGCTGCCGATCTGCGTGCCGGTCGCGCCGTCGTACAGCGTGAAGTCGAGGCTGACGGGCTGCGTCTTCGTCGTGATCGCGAGGCCTGCGCCCCGGATCAGCGCGTCGACGCTCGTCTTGTCGACCTTCATCGGCGTGGAGACCTTGACGGTCGGCTCCTTGCCGAAGTCGCCCGTCACCGACACGGAGTCGCGGAGGGTCGAGGTCGGCTGAGTCGGGCACGCCTGTCCGTCGAACGCGGGGGCACTCGAGCATCCCGCCAGGGCGAGGGCGGCGAGGCCGAGGGTGATCAGGGCAGCGGCTGTCTTACGCACGCGCTCCAGTCTAGGCGGACGGATCCGCTGCGCCGACCGCGCCCGCGGCCGCGTCGCCGGATGCCGCCAGACGCGCGCCGCCGGCGGCACGCTGCGCCTCGCGTACGCGCTTGCGCAGGTTCTTGTCGGTGATCTCCCGATCGCCGACCGCCCCCGGCGTCCACGTCTCGACATCCTCATCGCCATAGGTCGGCTTCTTCGTGGCGCGGCGCTTCACGTCGGGCGGGATCGCCCCCGGCGCGAGCCGGCGCGCCGTGATCAGGAATCCGGTGTGCGCGACCATGCGATGATCCGGTCGCACCGCGAGGCCCTCGACATGCCAGCCCCGCACCATCGTCTCGGATGCCTCGGGCTCAGTGAACAGGCCCGTGCCGCGCAGGTATTCCGCGACCCGCGAGAGCTGGGTCGCCGTGGCGATGTAGCAGAGCACGACGCCCCCCGGCGCGAGCGCCTCCGCGACGACGTCGATGCACTCCCAGGGCGCGAGCATGTCCAGCACGACCCGGTCGACCGTGCCGGCGCCGAACTCGGCAGGCAGCTGATCCTGCAGATCTCCGACGACGACCTTCCAGGAGTCCGGCAGCTCACCGAGGAACGTCTCGACGTTCGCCGTGGCGACCTCGGCGAAGTCCTCACGGCGCTCGAACGACACGAGCCGCCCGGACGGTCCGATCGCACGCAGCAGCGAGAGCGACAGCGCTCCGGAGCCGACACCGGCCTCCACCACCGTTGCGCCAGGAAAGATATCGGCCTGCGTCACGATCTGCGCAGCATCCTTGGGGTAGACGATCGCAGCGCCGCGCGGCATCGACATCACGAAGTCGCGCAGCAGGGGACGCAGCGCGAGGTACTCGCTGCCCGAGCTGTTCGCGACGACGGATCCGTCCGGAAGCCCGATCAGCTCACGATGCCGGAGCACGCCGTGGTGCGTGTGCAGCTCGCCGTCCGCGCGCAGCGTGATCGTGTGCATGCGCCCCTTGGGGCCCGTGAGCTGGACGCGATCGCCCTCGCGGAACGGACCGCGCGGCCGAGTGTCCGCCACCGCGGCGCCGCTCATCGCGCCACCTCCGCGCGGGCCACGCGGACCCGAGCGAACTCCGAGGTCAGATCTGCGACGGTGCGACCCTCGAGCGTGTCCCAGAGCACGTCGGCGCCCAGTTCGTCCAGCGGGACGATGTGCGGCACGCCGATCGACACCGCGCGCGAGGCGATCGCGGCCTGCAGTCCGGTCGGCGAGTCCTCGAGCGCCACCGTGTCGACGATGTCGACGCCGAGCGCCTCGGCCGCCTGCAGGTACGGATCGGGGAAGGGCTTCGGGCGCGGCACGTCATCGCCGCCGACGACGACGTCGAACGCGTCGAAGCCGATCAGGGCGACGATGTCCTCGGCCATCCGCCGCAGCGACATCGTGACCAGTGCCGTGGGCACACCCGCCGCGCGCAGACTGCGCAGCATCTGCAGTGCGCCGGGACGGAACGGCACACCGTCCTGCTGCAGCCGCACGCGGACGCGCTCGGTGAGATGGTCGACGATCTCCTCCGCGCCCATCTGCACGCCCGCGCGCTGAAGGATGAGGGCGCTGTCGATCAGCCCGCTCCCGACCAGCTGCAGGGCCTGCTCGTGGGACCAGGTGCCGCCGTAGGACGCGATCAGCTCGGTCTCGGCGTCCATCCAGTACGGCTCGGTGTCGACGAGGGTGCCATCCATGTCCCAGAGGACCGCGTGCGGGTGCTGTGTCACTGCTCCATGGTACCGGCGGGGGAACGCGGTCCCTGGCCGCGCCTCCCGCGCGGACGGGGACTAGCCTGGATGGAACCCGCGGCGACCGCCGTGGGTCGAGAGGAATGTCGTGCAGGTACTCGGATCCCGGATCGTCGTCGCCGCCTTCGACGGCTGGAACGACGCGGGAGAGGCCGCCTCCGCGGCTGTCGAGCAGATCGACGACAGCGGGACGTACGATCTCGTGCGCGCCGTCGATCCCGAGCTCTACTTCGACTACCAATGGGCGCGACCCACCCTGGAGCGCTCCGCGGAGGGGACGCGCAGTCTGCGCTGGCCCCGCGCACGGATGCTGCGCCCGGCCGGCGAGGCCGAGGAGCCCCGGCTCTGGCTGCTCATGGGGACGGAGCCGGCCCGCGCCTGGCAGGCGTTCAGCGCGGAGTTCATCGACGCCGCACTGCAGGAGGACATCACGGGCTTCGTGACGCTCGGCGCGATGCTGTCGGACGTGCCGCACACCCGCCCGATCTCGATCTTCGCCTCCAGCGAGAATGCCGACGTGCGCGATGCGCTCGCGATCGAGCGGTCGACGTACGAGGGACCGATCGGGATCCTCTCCGCGCTCGAGCAGGCGGCCGAGGAGGCGGGGATCCCCTCGCTGTCACTCTGGGCCAATGTGCCGCACTACGTGCAGACCGGCGGCTCGTCCCCGAAGGCGACGCTCGCGCTGCTGGATCGCCTGTACGAGGTGACCGGGGTCGACGTGCCGCGCGGCCAGCTCGCCACCGAGGCGGCCATGTGGGAGGCGACGATCGACGCCGCCGCCGCCGAGGACGAGGAGATGGCGGCGTACATCGAGCAGCTCGAGGCCAAGCGCGACACCTGGGACTCGCCGGACGCCTCGGGCGAGGCGATCGCGCAGGCCTTCGAGCGCTTCTTCCGCAACGGCGAGGGGCCGGGCGACCACAAGCGCTGACCTGCTGCGCGGCGGGCGCGCGGACGGGCGACGGGCGCTCAGGCCGCGATGACGCCCGTCGCGAGCAGGACGATCAGCGCGATGCCGAGCAGGATCCGGTACACCACGAACGGCAGGAAGCTGCGCTGCGAGATCCAGCGCATGAAGAACGCGATGACAGCGAGGCCGACAACGAACGCGATCCCGGTCGCGGCGAGCGTCTCGCCCGGGGAGAACACTCCCGGCTTGCCGATTCCCTTCACGAGTTCGTAGAAGCCGGAGCCGAACACCGCCGGGATCGCCAGCAGGAAGGCGTAGCGCGCGGCCGCCGCACGCTCGTAGCCGAGCAGGAGGCCGGCCGTGATGGTGCCGCCGGAGCGGGAGACGCCGGGAATCAGCGCGAGCGACTGGGCGACGCCGAAGACGATGCCGTGACCGAGCGTCAGATCCTTGAGCGCTCGGCGGCGGGCGCCGATCGCGTCCGCGACGCCCAGCAGCACGCCGAACACGATGAGCATGATCGCGACGAGCCACAGCGAGCGGAACACGGTCTCGATCTGGTCCTTGAACACCAGCCCCAGCACCACGATCGGGATGCTGCCGATGATGATCAGCCAGCCCATCCGCGCGTCCGTGTCGTTGCGCGGAATGCGGCCGATGAGCGCGAGCCACCAGTGCCGGACGATGCGCACGATGTCGCGCCAGAAGAACACCACGACGGCGGCCTCGGTGCCGATCTGCGTGATCGCGGTGAACTCGGCTCCGGGATCCCGCACCTCCGGCAGGAAGGCGCCGACGATGCGCAGATGCGCACTGGATGAGACGGGCAGGAACTCGGTGAGTCCCTGCACGATGCCCAGGAGGATGGCTTCGAGAAGGTGCATGGATCGCTTTCAGTAGGTGCGCAGCAGGTCGGTCAGCACGCGTTGGCCGAACACCAGCGATTCCACCGGAACTCGCTCGTCCACGCCGTGGAACATGCCGGTGAAGTCGAGATCCGCGGGCAGCCTCAGGGGGGCGAACCCGTATCCGGTGATGCCGAGGAACGCCAGCGCCTTGTTGTCGGTGCCCGCGCCGAGCAGATACGGGATCACCGGCACCCCCGGGTCGTGCCGGCCGAGGGCCGCGACCATCGCCTCCACGAGGGATCCGGTGAACGGCGTCTCCATGCCGATGTCCTGCACGACCATCTCGAGTTCGACGTCGTCGCCGACGAGAGCTCGGAGCTGGTCGAGGACCTCTTCCTCGTGACCGGGGATCACGCGCACGTCGATGAGCGCTTCCGCGCGCTCGGGGATCACGTTGTGCTTGTAGCCGGCCTGCAGAACGGTCGGATTGCTCGTGGTGCGCAGGGTCGAGCGCAGGAACGCCTCCGCGGGACCCGCCGTCGCCACGAGCGCATCGGGGTCATCGACGGGCAGGCCGGTGATCGCGCTCATCCGGTCCAGGAAGTCGCGGGTCGTGTCGGTGAGCTGGATCGGCCATTGCGTGCGCCCGATCGTCGCGACGATCTCGGCGAGCTTGGTGACCGCGTTGTCGGGATGGAATCTGCTGCCGTGGCCGGCTCGGCCGCGGGCGATCAGGCGGATCCACATCAGGGCCTTCTCCCCCACCTGCAGCAGGTAGGCGCGCTGGTCCCCGACCGGGATGGAGTAGCCGCCGACCTCGCTGATGGCCTCGGTGGCGCCCTCGAACCACTCCGGACGGTTCTGCACGACGAGGGCCGAGCCCTCCACGCCGCCGTTCTCCTCGTCGGCGAAGAACGCGAGGATCAGGTCGCGCTCCGGCTGCTCCCCCGCACGCAGAATCTCCGCGACGGAGGTCAGGATCATGGCATTCATGTTCTTCATGTCGACCGCGCCACGGCCCCACAGCATGCCGTCGCGCACGAGACCGGCGAACGGGTCGACGGTCCAGTCCGCGGCCATCGCGGGGACGACGTCGAGATGGCCGTGCACCACGAGGGCCGGCTTGTCCCTGTTGCGTCCCGGAACGCGGGCCATCACGTTCGTGCGGCGCGGGATCGGCTCGTAGTACTCGGGTTCCAGACCCAGGGACTCCAGGTAGGCGCCGACGTACTCGGCGGCCTCGCGTTCGCCTTTCGCATCGCCGCCACCGAAATTGGACGTGTCGATGCGGATCAGCTCGGCGGCGATCCGCGCCACCTCGGGAAGTTCGGCATCCGGCTCGGGCATGACCCCAGGCTACCGAACCCGTACGACGCGCCCGACGCGCACCCGGGTTCGAGGGGGTCCGGCGAACGTGGTAGTGTCATTCCTCGGTTGGCAACAGCCGAAAACACCAGCGCGGGTGGCGGAATAGGTAGACGCGCTAGCTTGAGGTGCTAGTGCCCGAATAGGGCGTGGGGGTTCAAGTCCCCCCTCGCGCACGCTGGTTCAGAGGCCCGGATCCATCAGGATCCGGGCCTCTGTCGTCCCCGCCGCGGCTCCGTTCCTCTCAACCAGGGCTGACGTGGAACAGCAGGCCCAGCACGTATGTCACCGCGGCGGCGCCGAAGCCGATCGCGAGCTGGCGCAGCCCCCGGCGCAGCGGCGGGCCGCCGGACAGCACGCCGACGGTCGCCCCTGTGCTCAGCAGGGCGGTGCCGACGAGGGCGAGCGCCACGAGCACCGCCGGGATGCCCTGCATGCCGAAGATCCACGGCAGCACCGGCACGATCGCGCCGGACGCGAACAGCAGGAAGCTCGAGATCGCGGCGGGCCAGGCGTTGCCGACGATCTCATGGTCGTCTCCCTCATCGACAGGGAGCCGCAGCGGCCCGGTTCGCTGGGCCCTGCCCGCCTTTGCCGCACTCACGACGCGGCGGGCGCGCGCGAGCGACTCGTCCGCTTCCATGCCGCGGGCCCGATACACGAGGGCGAGCTCGTTCTCGTCCAGATCGAGATCGCTCGCGGCCGCGTCGCCGTGGCCGTTCTCCTGGGTGGCCTCGAGGAGCTCACGCTGCGACCGCACGGAGACGAACTCTCCCGCCCCCATCGACAGCGCACCCGCCAGGAGGCCCGCGAACCCGCTGAACAGGACGAACCCGCTGCTCGCTCCGGTGGCTCCGATGCCGAGCACCAGCGCCAGGTTGCTGACCAGGCCGTCATTCGCGCCGAACACGGCCGCGCGGAAGGATCCGGACAGGCGACGCCGCCCTCGTGCCGCGAGTCCGCGGACCACCTCGAAATGCACCTTCTCGTCGGCGCGCATCGCGGGCGTGGCGTACACCTCGGAGTCGTACGGCGACCGCGCCTCCGCGCTCTGCGCGAGGGCCAGCACGAAGATCGATCCGAACCGCCCGGCCATCCAGCCGAGCAGACGCGTGCGCAGCCCGGGTCGAGGCAGCCGCGCGGGCTCGCCGCCGAGGAGCTCGAGCCAGTGCGCCTCGTGCCGGCCCTCCGCCGCCGCGAGCTCGAGCAGGATCTCCCGCTCCTCGCCCTCCCGGCGCTGCGCGAGCTGCTGGTAGACGTGGGCCTCTGCGCGCTCCTCGACGAGGTAGCGCGTCCAGCGACGGCGGTCGGCGGCGGTGGGCGCGGCGGGCGCGGGATCCGGGGTGCTCATCGATGTCCTTCGTGGTCGGGGCAACCGCTCCACGCTATCGACCGGATCCGTCGGGGTCCGTGCCGAGACGGGGATTGACAGCATTTCGGGGATCCGAACCCTCGACAGGCTCAGGGACCGGGGACAGGCTCAGGGACCGGGGACAGGCTCAGGGACCGGGGTTGGGGTCAGGACCGCACGCGGCGGCGGAGCAGGTCGATGCGGGACTGCAGCTGGGTGACCGTGGCCTGGGCGACCGCCGGGCCGCCGCAGAGCCGACGCAGCTCGGCGTGCACGGCGCCGTGCGGATCCCCGGTCTGACGCGCGTACACCCCGACGAGGCTGTTCAGCAGCTGCCGCTGTTCCCGCAGCGTGCGGTGCAGCGGCTCGGGCAGCGTGGTGGTCTGGGCGGGAGTCACCGCTTCCCGCGCCTCGCGCAGACGGGACTGCCGGGACTGCCGCTGCATCAGCAGCTCGTGCACGTGCTCCGGCTCGAGAAGACCCGGGATCCCGATGAACTCCTCCTCCTCGGGTGTGCCCGGCTCGGCGAGCTGGCCGAACTCCTTGCCGTCGAAGACGACGCGGTCGAAATGCGCGAGCGAGGAGATCGCCTGGTAGCTGAACTCCTGGGTGAGCGCGTCCGACGCGTCGTCTTCGCGGTTCGCGTCCTCCAGCAGCGAATCCTCGAGCCCGTCCTCGTCCTTCGACTGCCGGTCCAGGGCATGGTCGCGCTGCCGCTCCAGCTCGTTCGCGAGCTTCATGAGCACGGGAACGTTCGGCAGGAACACGCTCGCCGCCTCCCCGCGGCGGCGCGCACGCACGAAGCGACCGATCGCCTGGGCGAAGAACAGCGGCGTCGAGGACGAGGTGGCGTAGACCCCGACGGCCAGGCGGGGCACGTCCACGCCCTCCGACACCATGCGCACGGCGACCATCCAGCGGTCGTTCGACCCGCTGAACTTCTCGATGCGCTCCGAGGCGGTCGCGTCGTCGGAGAGCACGACCGTCGGACGCTGCCCGGTCAGCGAGTGCAGGATCTTGGCGTACGCGCGAGCCACGGTCTGGTCCGTCGCGAGGACGAGGCCGCCCGCATCCGGCACGTGGTGGCGGATCTCGGTCAGGCGGCGGTCGGCGGCGGACAGCACCGCGGGCATCCACTCCCCCTCCGGATCCAGCGCGGTACGCCAGGCCTGAGAGGTGACGTCCTTCGTGTTGTCCTGGCCGAGGTGCGCCTCGAGCTCATCGCCGGCGCTCGTGCGCCAGCGCATCTTGCCCGCGTACATGTGGAACAGCACGGGGCGCACGACGCCGTCCTGCAGGGCGCGCCCGTAGCCGTAGGCGTAATCCGTGCTCGACACGCGGGCGCCGGACTCGTCCGGGAGGTAATCGACGAACGGGATCGGCGCGGTGTCGCTGCGGAACGGCGTGCCGCTCAGCAGGAGGCGACGCTTCGCCGGCCCGTAGGCGTCGCGGATCGCATCGCCCCAGCTCAGTGCGTCACCGCCGTGGTGCACCTCGTCGAGGATGACGAGCGTGCGCGCGTCCTGCGTCAGGTGCCGGTGCACGGACGACTTCGCGGCCACCTGCGCGTAGGTCACCACCACGCCGTGGTACTGCCGCGCCGGCGCCCAGTGACTGTTGCGGAAACGCGGATCGAGACGGATGTGCACGCGCGCCGCGGCGTCGGCCCACTGCGTCTTGAGGTGCTCCGTGGGGGCGACGACGATGATGCGGTCGATCTCGTTCGTGCGCAGGAGCTCGACGGCGAGCGTGAGGGCGAACGTCGTCTTGCCGGCGCCCGGAGTGGCCGCCACGAGGAAGTCCCTGCGCGCCTCGACCCGGAAATACTCCTCGAGCGCCTCCTGCTGCCACGCCCGCAACCGGTCTGCGGTGCCCCACGGCGCGCGCTGGGGGAAGGACGGGGAGAGCATGGGATTCCACGATAGACGAGCCCGCCGACATTCCCGCGCGCGTCGGATCCTCGCCCGGGAGATGCCCGCGTGCCCGACGGGGCTGTCCCAGCATTCCCACCGGATCGGCACAGCCGATCCACGGCGGGTCGCCGTACATTCCAGAACGGCATTCCTCTCGGAGCGCCCGACCCGATGGATGCCGGCCCGAAGGACACCCGTGACACGACACTCGGCGGCGCGCCCGATCGCGCAGCACAGCAGCAGCCGTGGTCCGCGCGTGTGGACACGACTGCTCCGCCTGATCGGCATCGGCCTGGCCGTCGCGCTCGTGAGCACCATCGGGGTCGTCGGCTATGTGCTCACCGACCTCACCTCGGCGGTGGCGCACAACAGCGTGCAGCTCGAGGGCGGCCCGGCGGTGGCGCCCGACATCGCCGCGTACAAGAGCGGCTTCAACCTGCTCGTGGTCGGCATCGACGCCTGCGAACCGAAGTACTCGTACCTGTTCCCCGGGCGCTGCGACGGTCCGGATGCCTCGAGCGTCAACAACGACGTCACCGTGCTGATGCACGTCTCGAACACCCCGCGTCGCATCACCGTCGTGAGCTTCCCGCGCGACATGATCGTGCCCGTGCCGTCCTGCACCGCCAAGGACGGCACGCAGGTCTCCGCGCAGAGCGCCGCGCAGATCAACACGACGTACGACGAGGGCGGGCTGTCCTGCGTCGCGAAGACCGTCTCCGCACTGTCCGGTCAGCAGGTCGACTTCGCCGCCGCGGTGAACTTCGGCACCGTGATCGACATCACCAACGCGATCGGCGGCGTCCAGGTGTGCCTCGCGACGCCGATCAACGACGCCTACACGGGCCTGGATCTGAGCGCCGGTCAGCACACGATCCAGGGCCTGCAGGCGCTGCAGTTCCTGCGCACCCGGCACGGGCTCGTCAGCGGCAGCGATCTGGCGCGGATCGGCAATCAGCAGCAGTACCTCGGCAGCCTGGCGCGGCAGCTCACCAGCGGCAAGGTGCTCTCGAACGTCCCGGAGGTGCTCAAGATCGCGAACATCGCCCTGACCAACCTCGAGGCCAGCACGACCCTCGCGAACCCCACCACGATCCTGCAGCTCGCGCTCGCCGTGAAGGACGTGCAGCCCGCCGACATCACGTTCATCCAGTACCCCAACCTGACCGATCCGGAGAACCCGAACCGCGTCATCCCCGACGACTCCTCCGCGCAGACGCTGTGGGCCGCCGTCGCCGCCAACCAGCCGGTGCTGATCACCCACCAGAACACGGTCAACGACGGCGTGACGGTCGAGCCGTCCACGCCGACCGCCGCCCCGGATCCCTCCGCCTCCCCGTCGGCGACCCCCACGCCGGCGGCGTCCGCCGTTCCGCTCTCCGACAACGTGCGCGGCAGCACCGCCGCCCAGCAGACCTGCACCAACGGCGACTCGAGCGGCTGATCCGGGCCGTCCGCGAGTAGTCTCGGACCCGGTGCCGCGCCGAACGCGCGGTCGCACGAAGGAGCAGCATCATGTCCGGTCACGAGCCGCGCACCCCTTACGTCCCCAACGAGAACCCGCACCCGTGGCGGCGCTATGTCGCGCTCGGCGACTCGTTCACCGAGGGCATCGGGGATCCGGATCCGACGACGCCCGGCGGTCATCGCGGCTGGGCGGACCGGGTGGCCGAGGTGCTCGGCGCGCAGAGCGACGACTTCGCGTACGCCAACCTCGCCGTCCGCGGCAAGCTCATCGCCCAGATCAGCGATGAGCAGATCGCGCCAGCGATCGCGCTGAACCCGGACCTGATCACGCTCTGCGCCGGCGGCAACGACGTGATCCGCCCCGGCACGGATCCCGACGAGATCGCCGTGCTGCTCGACGACATGGTCACGCGTCTGGACCGCACGGGCGCGGCGCTCGTGCTGATCACCGGGATCGACACGAACTTCACCCCGGTGTTCCGGCCGTTCCGCGGCAAGGTCGCCATCTACAACGAGAACGTCCGCGCGATCGCGGAGCGGCACGACTGCATCGTGGCCGATCAGTGGGGGCTCAAGCCCATTCAGGATCCGCGGTTCTTCGCCGATGACCGGCTGCACATGAATCCGCTCGGTCACCACGAGGTCGCCCGCATGGTGCTGCGCGCGCTGAACGTGCCCAACGAACTGCAGGCGATGCGGCCGGATCCGGCCCCGCGGCGCACCTGGCGGGAGGCGCGCAGCGAGGATCTCGTCTGGGCGCGCACGCACCTGGTGCCCTGGGTGCTGCGCCGCCTGCGGCACCAGTCCTCCGGCGACGACGTCGCGGCCAAGCGCCCCGAGCCGATGCCCATGGTGCTGCCGGACGCGTGATCCTGCGCAGGCGTGGGCGGGTCAGCGTCGTGCCGGTGGGTGCCCCAGCGCCCAGAGTGCGACGGAGACCGCGGCGCCGACGTTGAGCGAATCCACCCCGCCCGACATCGGGATCGTCACGACGGCATCGGCGGCGGCCAGCGCCTCCGCGCTGAGCCCTGGGCCTTCGGAGCCGAACGCCAGCGCGACCCGCTCGGGACGATCGGCGGCATAGGCGTCGAGCGTCACCGCGTCGTCCTGCAGCGTCAGCGCCGCGACCGCGATCCTTTCGGCCCGGAGCTCCGCCCGCAGCGAGTCCCAATCGGCGAATCTCGTCCACCGCACCTGGAACACCGTGCCCATGCTCACCCGCACGCTGCGCCGGTACAGCGGATCGGCGCAGCGCGCGGACACCAGTACCGCGTCCGCGCCGAGCGCCGCGGCCGCCCGGAACGCCGAGCCGACGTTCGCGTGCTCGATGAGGCCCTCCAGGATCAGCAGCGTGCGCGCCCCGGCGATGAGCTCGGTCACGGACGGCTCGACCGGGCGGTGCATGGCTGCCAGTGCGCCGCGGTGCACCGGGAACCCCGCCACGGCCTCCACCACGTCGTCGGCGGCGATGTACAGCGGCACCTCCGCGTCGTCCAGCAGCGCGCGGATCCCCGGCGCCCAGCGCTCCTGCGTCAGCACGGAGCGCGGCCGGTGGCCGGCGCCGATCGCCCGGGTGATGACCTTGAACGACTCGGCGATGTAGAGCCCGCGCTCGGCCTCGCTGCGGGTGCGCAGCGCCGTGTCGGTGAGGTCGCGATAGTCGTCGAGGCGAGGATCGGCGGGGTCATCGATGCGGAACTCTGGCACGCCCCTACTCTCGCATCCGCAGCCCTCGGCGCACGCCCAGCCGCGCGCTCCGGACGGCCCATAGACTCATGCGGGGAGGTCCGGTGAAGAGCATGACGACGCCGCTGCGCGCGCAGATCGAGGCCGCAGCGGACCTGCTGGCCGGGCGAAGGATCGCATTCCTCACCGGGGCGGGGCTGTCCACCGACTCAGGGATCCCCGCCTATCGCGGGGAAGGATCCGCGCCGCGCCGCGCGCCGATGACGCTGCAGGCGTTCCTCGGATCCGACGACGCGCAGCGCCGGTACTGGCTGGGCGGGCACCTGGGCTGGCGCTCCTTCGGGACCGCCACCCCGAACGCGGGGCACCGCGCGATCGCGGCGCTGGAGCGCACCGGACGCTCCGTCGGGGTGGTCACGCAGAACGTGGACGGGCTGCATCTGGCTGCCGGCTCCGAGCGGGTCGTCGAGTTGCACGGGACGATGCGCGCCGTCCTCTGCCTGCGCTGCGGTCAGAGCTTTGCGCGCGACGCCGTCGCCGCGCAGATCGATGCCCGAAACCCGTGGCTCGACGTGCTTACCGAGGTCCTGCTCGGACCCGACGGCGATGTCAGGCCCGAGACGACGGAGGGTTTCGCACTTCCCGTCTGCACGGTGTGCGGAGGCGCCCTGAAGCCGGACGTGGTGTTCTTCGGCGAGTTCGTGCCGGCCCCGCGGTTCGCGAGCGCCGAGGCGCTGCTGCGCTCGGGAGACGCCCTCGTCGTGGCCGGGTCGTCTCTCGTGGTGAATTCCGGGATCCGCATCATCGAACGCGCCCGGCGCAGGGACCTGCCGCTCGTCATCGTCGACCTCGAACCCACCCGCGCCGACGTGTGGGCGTCGGCCACGATCGCCGCGTCCACGAGCATCGTGCTGCCGACACTCCTGGAGCTGCTGCCATGACCCTGATCACCCTCGTCCGCCACGGCCAGACCGACTGGAACCTCGAGGGCCGGATCCAGGGCTCCACCGACATCCCGCTCAACGACACGGGGCGTGCACAGGCGGAGGAGGTCGCCGTCCGCCTGGCCGGCACCCGGTTCGACCACGTCTACACCAGTCCGCTCTCCCGCGCGGTCGAGACGGCCGAGATCATCGCCGGCGCCCTTGCCCTGCCTGCGCCCCTGACCACCGCAGGAATGCGTGAGCACGAGTTCGGCGAGGCCGAGGGGATGCTCTGGGAGCAGTACGTCGACCGCTTCCGCGGCAAGCGCGACCAGGTGCCCGGTGCGGAGACCGTGCAGCAGCTCACCGACCGTGCCCTGGCTTCGCTGCAGCGCATCGATCTCGCCGCCCGCCGCCGTTCGGCGCCCCGCGAGGAATCCGTGCTGGTCGCCACGCACGGCGGCGTGATCCGCGCGCTCCTCGAACACGCCTCCGGCGGGACGCTCCCCGCGCCGGGCGAGTCCCTCGGCAACGGTTCCGTGCACCGTTTCGCGATGGACGGTGGCGGGATCCGGCTGCTCGACACTGTCGTCGTCTGAGCGGGGGCGAGAATGCCCCGGGCGTAGGATCGAAGGCGCCGCCGACCCGAGGAGAACCGTGAATCCTGCCCCCGCTCCGACCTGGCGGATGTGGATGATCTGGATCGTGGGCGTCACGGCTTACGTGCTGTCGATCACGAACCGCACCTCGCTGTCGGCCGTCGGGGTCGATGCCGCGCACCTGTTCCAGGCCGACGCCTCGACGCTGTCGCTGTTCGCCGTGCTGCAGCTGGCCGTCTACGGGCTCATGCAGGTCCCGGTCGGGCTGCTGCTGGACCGGTTCGGATCGCGCCCGATCATGGTCGCCGGAATGCTGCTCATGTCGGTAGGCCAGCTCGTGATGGCGTTCGCGCCGAACGTGGGCATCGCGATCGTCGCGCGCATGATCCTCGGCGCCGGGGATGCCGCGATCTTCCCCGGCGTGCTGCGCCTCGTGGCGATCTGGTTCCCGTCGCAGCGCGGTCCGCTGATGGCTCAGCTCACCGGCATCGTGGGCCAGCTGGGTCAGCTGGTGGCGCTGCTGCCGCTGCCCGTGCTGCTGCACTCCACGTCATGGTCGGTCACGTTCGGGAGCCTGGCCGGGCTCGGGGTGCTGTTCAGCGTGCTGCTGTTCGCACTGATCCGCAATCGTCCGCCCGAGCTGACCGAAGACGTCTCGGTGAACACCGACACCGGCGCGATCCGGGTGGTCACCTCGCAGATGGATCTGCGCGTGACCCTGCGCGCCGCGCTCGCGCATCCCGGCACGCGGCTGGGTTTCTGGACGCACTTCACCACGCCGTTCGCCGGAACGGCCTTCATGATGCTCTGGGGCATCCCGTTCCTCACCAACGGGCAGCACCTCTCGATCGGCGCCGCCTCGCTGGTGACCACCGTCTACGTGGTGTTCGGGATCCTGTTCGGTCCGGTGCTGGGTGCACTCTCCTCCCGGCATCCGACCAGCCGGTCGCTCATGCTCGTGCTGCCGACGATCGCCGTGCAGGTGATCGCGTGGCTCGCCGTCATCCTCTGGCCCGGCACCGCACCGCTCTGGCTGCTCATCCTGCTCGCGATCGCCCTCGCCACCGGCGGCCCCGCGTCGATGGTCGCGTTCGACCACGCCCGCACGCACAATCCGCAGCACCGGCTCAGCACCGCGACCGGCGTCGTCAACGGCGGCGGGTTCCTGGCGGCTCTCGTCGCCATCTTCCTGATCGGCCTCGCCCTCGACCTGCAGGGAGCGGGCACCCCCGCCACCTACTCGCTGGACGCGTTCCGCTGGGCGTTCCTCACCCAGCTCCCGCTGTGGGTGATCGGCACGGCGTTCATCATCCGGGAGCGGCGCCTGACCCGGCGTGTGCTGGGTCTGGATCGCCGCACCCCGAAGGCGTGACTCAGGCCAGCAGCATCGCCCGACCCGGTTCCTGCAGAACGTCGGCGACCGCCTTGAGGAACTGCGCCCCCTCAGCGCCGTCCACGATGCGGTGATCGAAGGACAGGCTGAGCGTCATCACGTCCCGCAGCGCGATCTCGCCCTTGTACTCCCACGGCAGTCGGCGCACGGCGCCCAGCGCGAGGATCCCGGTCTGCCCGGGAGGCAGGATCGGGGTGCCCGCATCGATGCCGAACACGCCGATGTTGGTGAGCGAGAAGGTGCCGCCGGTGAGGTCGGCCGGCGCGGTCTTGCCGCTGCGCGCCGTGCGGGTGAGCTCGGCGACGGCGGCGGCGAGCCCGCCGAGCGTCATCCGCTCCGCATCCCGGATGATCGGTACGATGAGCCCGCGCTCGGTGGCCGCGGCGATGCCGAGATCGACGAAGTGCTGCTGCACGATCTCGCCCGCCTCGCCGTCCCAGCGCGCGTTGAGTCCCGGGTAGTGCGCGAGCGCGAGGCACACGGCCTTCGCCACCACGGTGAGCACGCCGATGCGCGGTGCATCCGGTGCGGCACTCGCACGCAGCGACGCGATCAGCTCCGTGGTCGCCGTGACATCGAGCGTGTGGAACGTCGTGACGTGCGGGGCGGTGAATGCGCTCTGCACCATCGCCTCCGCGGTGTGCTTGCGGACGCCGCGGATCGGGATCCGGGTGGTGCTGCGCTCTCCCGCCATGACGGGGCGCGCGGTGGTGGTCGGCGCGACAGCGACGCTCGGCGGGGCTGTCGCCGCACCGATGCTCCGCTGCGCGACCCGCTCACGGTAGGTGTCGACATCGGCGCGGGTGATCACCCGATCGCCGAGCGCGGCCGCGACGAGGGCCAGATCCACGCCGTGCCCCTTGGCGTAGGCGCGCACGGGGGGCGTCGAACGCGGCCGTTCGTGCTGCTCGGGCACGGCAGGCGTCTCATCGATCGCGTCGTGCGGCGCGGCGACGCGGACGTCGACGTCCGCCGTCGCGACCGCCGCCGCACTGCGCCGCGCCCGTCGCATCGGACGGCCCGTGCTCGGCGCCGCGCCGTAGCCGACCAGGTTCGGTCCCGAGCCGTCCTCAGCCGAGGCGGCCGATCCTGCGGCGGGAGACGCTGCGGGCACCGGATCCTCCGCACCCTCGATCTCGAATCCCACCAGGGGCGATCCCACCAGGACGACGTCTCCGGCGGCGGCGTGCAGGGCCGTGATGACTCCGGCGTGCGGCGAGGGCAGCTCGACGATCGCCTTCGCGGTCTCGACCTCGGCGAGCGTCTGGTTCAGCGTGACGGTGTCGCCCTCGGCGACCAGCCACTGCACGATCTCGGCTTCGGTGAGCCCTTCGCCGAGATCCGGAAGACGGAACTCCTGCTTCATCGCTCCGCCCCGTTCATCGGCTGGGTCGCCAGCAGCTGGTCGTCGTCGAGCACGCGGTCGACGGCGTCGAGGATCCGATCCAGGTCCGGCAGGTGGAACTTCTCCAGCTTCGCGGGCGGATACGGGATGTCATGACCGGTGACGCGCAGCGGCGCCGCCTCGAGCCAGGTGAAGCACTTCTCCGTGATGCTGGCGATGACCTCGGCGGCCACACCGGCCTCGCGGGCGGCCTCATGCACGACCACGACACGTCCGGTGCGCCGCACCGAGGCGCAGACCGTGCCGTAGTCGATCGGCGAGAGCGAGCGCAGGTCGATGACCTCCAGCAAGCGGCCCTCCGCCTCGGCGGCCTCGGCGGCGTCGAGGGCCGTGCGCACCATCGCCCCGTACGTGATGATCGTGGCGTCCGACCCCTCGCGCACCACCGTCGCGAGCCCCATCGGGGCGACATCGGCGAGCGGCGTCTGCAGGTCGACCTCGCCCTTGGCGTGGTAGAGGCGCTTGGGTTCGAAGAAGATCACCGGGTCGTCGCTCGC
Organism: Microbacterium panaciterrae; assembly: GCF_039541635.1. Taxonomy (NCBI): domain Bacteria; kingdom Bacillati; phylum Actinomycetota; class Actinomycetes; order Micrococcales; family Microbacteriaceae; genus Microbacterium; species Microbacterium panaciterrae. Next base: position 134,695 of record NZ_BAABGP010000008.1, on the reverse strand, counting down.
GATCGCCTGGCGCAGGCACGCGTACGCGTCCTGCGGGTTGGAGACGGCGATGACGCGGAGCCCTGCGGTGTGCACGAAATGCGCCTCGGGCGACTCGGAGTGGTGCTCGGCCGCGCCGATCCCGCCGGCCCACGGGATCCGGATCGTGATCGGCATCGGCACACGACCCTGCGTCCGATAGTGCAGCTTCGCGACCTGCGAGACGATCTGATCGAACGCCGGATAGACGAAGCCGTCGAACTGGATCTCGACGACCGGACGGTAGCCGCGCATCGCCAGCCCCACGGCGGTGCCGACGATCCCGGACTCCGCGAGGGGGGTGTCGATCACGCGCTCCGCACCGAACTCGTCCAGCAGGCCGTCGGTGATCCGGAACACGCCGCCGAGCTTGCCGATGTCCTCACCGAGCAGGAGCACCTTCGGGTCGTCCTGCAGCGATCGCTGAAGAGCGGCGCCGAGCGCCTTGCCCATCGTCATCTGCGTCATGTCACGCCTCCGCGAGCGTCGCGAGGTAGCGCGCGTAGTCGGCGCGCTCCTCGTCGAGACCGGTGTGCGGTTCGGCGTACACGCCGTCGAACACCGCGAGCGGCGCCCGCGTGGTCATGCCCAGGCACGCCGCGCGCATCTGCATCGCCGCCTCATCCGCGTCGGATGCGAGACCCGCGGCGATCTCGTCGGTGAGTGTGCCCTCCACACGCAGCAGCGCCTCGAGCCGGGCGAGCGGGTCCCTGCCGCGCCAGTACTCGAGCTCGGCCGGATCCCGGTACCTGGTAGGGTCGTCCGCCGTGGTGTGCGGGCCCATCCGGTAGGTGACGAGTTCGAGGAACGCCGGGGAGCCCGCGCGCGCCTGCTCGAGCGCCCAGCGCGTCGCGGCGAACACGGCGAGCACATCGTTGCCGTCGACCCGCAGGCTGGGGATGCCGAAGCCCGGCGCCCGCCCGGCGATCGGATGCTGCGACTGCACGGCGACCGGCTCGGAGATCGCCCAGTGGTTGTTCTGGCAGATGAACACCACCGGAGCGCCGTAGGACGAGGCGAACACCATGGCCTCGTTGACGTCGCCCTGGCTGGTCGCGCCGTCGCCGAAGTACGTGACCGCAGCCTGGTCGGATCCGTCGTGCAGGATGCCGAGCGCGTAGCCGACCGCATGCAGGGTCTGCGCGCCGATGATGATCTGCAGCGGCGCCATGTGCATGACAGCGGGGTCGTACGAGGAGCCTTCCTCGCCGCGCCACATCCGCACGTAGTCTCCCGGCTGCGCGCCGCGTGCGAGCATCACGCCCGTCTCGCGGTAGCTGGGGAAGACGACGTCGTCGTTCCTGAGGGCGCGGGCGGATCCGATCTGGGCGGCCTCCTGGCCCAGGCACGGCGCCCAGAGGCCGAGCTGGCCCTGACGCTGCAGGGCGACGCCCTCGGTGTCGATCCGGCGCAGTGCGACCATGTCGCGGTACAGCGCGAGCAGGTCGGCCGCGGCGACGTCCGCGGCGTAGGGAGCCAGCCGCGGATCCTGCAGACGCCGGCCATGCGGATCGATCAGGCTCACCGGCTGCTCCAGCCCGACAGCCAAGTCGGTGATGGGATCAAGGTGTGTAGACATCATCGTCCTCCTCAAGGGATCCGCCTTCGTGGGGCGGCGTCCAGCGCATCTTCGCTATGGCTTGAGCGTACGTCTATTCAGCACCTCGCCCAAGCATCCTCGAGTCCGTTGAGCATGTTGCCAAGAAAGCGACCCTCGACGAGTGCTACCCTTTGGCAACATGCCAGTCCTCGACCGCACCGACCTCGACATCCTCGAGATCCTGTCCGCCGACCCGCGCACCACCGTCGTCGCCCTCGCGGAGAAGCTCCGGCTGTCCCGCAACACGATCCAGGCGCGCATGGCCCGGCTCGATCAGACCGGGGTGTTCCTCCCCTACGAGCGCGCCTTCTCCCCCGGCGTTCTCGGGTTCCCGCTGCAGGCCTTCATCAGCATCGGCGTGCGGCAGACCGAACTGCCGCGCATCATCGCCGAACTCGCGCGTGTGCCGGAGGTGGTGCAGGCCTACGGGCTGAGCGGATCGATCGATCTGCTGGCGCTGGTCGCCTGCCGGGATGCCCGGCACCTCTTCGACACGGACGCGCGGATCCTGTCGATCGACGGCGTGGAGCGCACCGAGACCTCCCTCGCGATGGGCGAGGTGATCCCGTTCCGGGTCGGCGGCCTCATGGGGTTGGCGCGCCGAGAGGCGTGAGGAACCGCCTGATCGCGCCGGCCGCCTCGGCCGGGGTCTCGTAATGGATCAGGTGCCCCACATGCGCGATCTCGACGAGGGACGCGTCCGGGAAGATCTCCACCAGGGCGCGCTCCGCCTCGATCGGCGTGATGTCGTCCCGCTGCGCCGCGACGAGCAGCGTGGGAACGGCGATCTCGGGCGCGAACTCGCGGACGTCATGCGACACGCTCGTGACGAACGCCTCACGCAGCACCTCGCGGTCGGAGAACCGTGAGAAGTACGTGTCGTGCTGGTCATGCACGAAACGACGCAGCGCAGGATCGGCGGTCTTAGCCATCGCGATGCTCATGATCCGCACGATGATCCTGTTGCGCAGCAGCTCGGTGCCGATCCCCACCGGGAGGCGTGCGCCGAGTGCGTAGTAGAGGATCGCGAGGCGCGTGAGCACCGCCTTCGGTCCCTCCAGCGCCGGGGCTCCGATCGGATTGACCAGGATCAGCCGCGGTGTGGGCAGTCCCCGGGCGACGGCCGCGGACGCGACGATCGAACCGAACGAGTGCCCCAGGATCACGGCGCCGGGGGCCACCTCGGACGCGAACGCCGTGAGCCACTCTGCATATGCGTCGACGTCGTGCTCCCGGCCGGGCAGCGGGGCCGTCTCGCCGAATCCCGGCAGATCCGGCATGATCATGCGCAGTTCCGGAAGGTACGCGACGACCGGCTCCAGGCCATGGTGCTCTCCCCGGAAACCGTGCACCGCGAGCACCGTGACCGCGGCATCCTCGGGCCCATAGGTCCAGTACGCCGTGCGTCCGCCGAGGATCTCGGCCTCGCGCCGCTGCACGGGCACGAGGTCCAGGCGCGCGGCATAGGGCGAGGGTGCAGGCATTCCTCGAGTCTACGGGCGGGTCGCGGAGCCGCTCTGCGCCTGCACCGCGCGTCAGGATCGCGATGTCGGCGACTCCCTCTACCGTGGCGGCATGAGCACCTCCCCGGCCCTCCCTTCGTGGCTGACCCGCGTCGGCGTGTTCGACCTCGAGACGACCGGCATCGATGTGACCCGCGACCGGATCGTGAGCGCGCACGTCGGCGTCCTCGACCACCACGGCGCCGAGATCGCCGCCCGCACCTGGCTCGCCGATCCGGGCATCCCGATCCCGGACGCCGCCACCGCGATCCACGGCATCACGTCCGAGCGGGCGCGCCGCAACGGCGCACCCGCCGCGCAGGTCGTGGCCGGGATCGTGGGCGCGCTGCGGTCGCTGCTGGATCAGGGCGTGCCGATCGTGGCGTACAACGCCGCGTTCGACTTCTCGCTGCTGACGCACGAGGCGCGGCGGCACGGGATCGCGCCGCTGGAGTCGCCGTCGCCCGTGATCGATCCGCTCGTCATCGACAAGGCCTACGACCGCTACCGTCCCGGCAAGCGCACGCTGGAGATCGTCGCCGCGCACTACCGTGTCGACCTCACCGGCGCGCACGACGCCTCGGCCGACGCGGTCGCCGCGGGACGGGTCGCGCAGGCGCTCGCGCAGCGGTTCCCGATGCCGGAGAGCGCGGGCGAGCTGCACACCCGTCAGATCGGCTGGGCCCGCGCCCAGGCCGCGAGCCTCACGGACTACTTCGTGCGCATCGGCCGGATCGATCCCGCAGAGCGACTCGACGGCCGCTGGCCCGTCCGCGACGACGACCGGATCCGCCTCGACGTGTGACCCGGGCGCCTGCCTCGGAGATGTGCACGAAGTTCGGACCGAATCCGCGCATCAGTCCGAAGCTGGCGTACTTCTCCGCGCGAAGCGCTCGCTCCCGAGCATCCACGCACACACCCGCGGATACGACGAAGGCCCCCGGCTCCGAGGAGCCGGGGGCCTTCGCACAGGCGATTACTTGGAGGAACCGCCGAAGTTCTTGAAGCGCTGGTTGAACTTCTCGACGCGGCCGGCCGAGTCCATGATGCGCTGCTTGCCCGTGTAGAACGGGTGCGAGGCGGAGGAGATCTCGACGTCGATGACGGGGTACTCCACGCCGTCCAGCTCGATCGTCTTGTCGCTGGTCACCGTCGAACGGGTCAGGAACGTGTCGCCCGAGCCGAGGTCGCGGAACACGACAGCCTGGTAGTCGGGGTGGATGTCAGTCTTCATGGGATTCCTTACGTGGTGCCCTGGATTGTGCCAGGGACGAGGGAAGTCTGTGGTGCAGAAAGCACCGAGGGTCTAGTTTAGCAGTCCTCCGCCGGGCTCAGGAACCCGGTCGCGAGCTGCCGTCAGGACGCGGCGCGCGCGGCGTAGCGGCCGTCGACGCGGTCGAGCGCGATCGGCATGCCGAACGCCTGGCTCAGTGCTTCGGCGGTGAGCGTCTGCTCGATGGGTCCGGCGGCGACGATCGCGCCGTCGCGCAGCAGCAGCACGTGCGTGAACCCGACCGGGATCTCCTCGACGTGGTGCGTGACCATCACCATCGCGGGCGTGGTCGGCGACTGGGCGAAGCCGCTGAGCAGCCCGAGCAGCTCTTCGCGCGAGCCCAGGTCGAGGCTGGCCGAGGGCTCGTCGAGCAGCAGCAGCTCCGGATCGGTCATCACGGCGCGCGCGATCTGCACGCGCTTCTGCTCGCCATCGCTGAGCGTGCCGAAGTACCGCTCCGCCAGATGCTCGAGGTGCCACTGCTCGAGCACGCGCATCGCACGCCGCTCGTCGAGCGACTCGTAGCTCTCGTTCCAGCGGCCCATCACCGAGTACGCCGCCGTCATCACGGTGTTCAGCACGGTCTCGTCACCGGGGATGCGCCGGGCCATCGCCGAGGACGCGAACCCGATCCGAGGCCGGATCTCGAACACGTCCGTGCGGCCCAAGGTCTCCCCCAGGATGTCGACTCGGCCCGTGGTCGGGTGCATCAGCGTGTCGGCGAGCTGGAGAACCGTGGTCTTGCCCGCGCCGTTGGGCCCGAGGACCACCCAGCGCTGGTCGTCCTGGACCGTCCAGGTGAGGTGATCGACGATGTTGCGGCCGTCGCGGCGGACCACGACATCCGAGAATTCGAGGACGGCAGGCATGGTGCCAGCCTATCGGTCAGGCCGTCAGCTCCTCGTAGAGCGCCCGCGTCGTGTCGGCGATCGCGGCCCAGCTGAAGTCCGCGGCAGCGCGGATCCGGCCGGCCTCGCCGTAGGCCTTCGCACGTGCCGGATCCGAGACGACATCGGTGAGCACCGCCGCCAGGTCGGCGACATAGCGGTCGGGATCCACCGGGGTCCCGGTGCCGTCCTGCACCTGCTCGATCGGGACCAGACGCCCGGTGACGCCGTCGTCGACGACCTCCGGGATCCCCCCTGTCGCGGTGCCGACGACGGCCGCGCCGCAGGCCATCGCCTCGAGATTCACGATGCCCAGCGGCTCGTAGATCGACGGGCACACGAACGTCGTCGCGGCCGTCAGGATCGCCGAGAGCTCGTGGCGCGGGAGCATGCGCTCGATCCACACCACGCCCTGGCGAGTGCCCTGCAGCCCGCGCACGAGCTCCTGCACCTCCGCCATGATCTCCGGGGTGTCCGGGGCGCCGGCGCACAGCACGAGCTGCACCTCGGGCGGCAGCAGCGCCGCGGCGCGGAGCAGGTACGGCAGGCCCTTCTGGCGAGTGATCCGGCCCACGAAGACGATCGAGGGGCGATCCGGATCGATGCCCTGCGCGCGCACGAAGTCGGCATCCTCGACAGGGTGCCAGGCCTCGACGTCGATGCCGTTGTGGATGACCCGCACCTTCGCCGGATCCACCTGGGGGTAGCTGCGCAGGATATCGGCGCGCATCCCGGCGCTCACGGCGATGATCGCCGCCGCGTTCTCGTACGCGAGCCGCTCGATGCCGCTGGACACCGCGTACCCGCCGCCGAGCTGCTCGGCCTTCCACGGGCGCAGCGGCTCCAGGCTGTGCGCGGTCAGCACGTGCGGGATGCCGTGCAGCTGCGCGGCGATGTGCCCGGCGAAGTTCGCGTACCAGGTGTGGCTGTGCACGACGTCCGCCCCGGCGACGTCGGGAACGATCACGAGGTCGGTGCCCAGGGTCTGCAGCGCGGCGTTCGCGCCGGCGAGTTCATCTGGCGTTCGGTATGCTGTCGTGCCCTGTTCATCCCGCTCCGCGCCGAAGGCTCTGACCCGCACCTCCATGCTCGAACGCAGGGCCTTCACGAGCTCCGCGACATGCACACCGGCCCCTCCGTAGATCTCCGGTGGGTACTCTTTGGTGATGATGTCGACGCGCATGTCGTGAACGCTAGTACATGCATCGACCTGGCTCTATGGTGGACGCATGTCGGCACCAAAGAAGGTCTTCGGGATCATCCTCGCCGGGGGCGAGGGCAAGCGCCTCATGCCCCTGACCGCGGATCGCGCCAAGCCAGCTGTTCCGTTCGGCGGGCAGTATCGATTGATCGATTTCGCGATCTCGAATCTGATCAACTCCGGGCTGAGACAGATCGTGGTGCTGACCCAGTACAAGTCGCACAGTCTCGACCGGCACATCTCCCAGACCTGGCGGATGTCGGCGCTGCTCGACTCGTACGTGGCCTCGGTGCCGGCCCAGCAGCGTCTGGGCAAGCGCTGGTTCTCCGGGTCTGCGGACGCGATCCTGCAGAGCCTGAACCTGATCCTCGACGAGAAGCCCGACATCGTGATCGTCATCGGCGCCGATCACGTGTACCGGATGGACTTCCAGCAGATGCTCGACGCGCACATCGCATCGGGAGCACGCGCGACCGTGGCCGGCATCCGCCAACCACTCGCCCTCGCCTCCCAGTTCGGCGTGATCGACGTCGCCGCCGACGGATCGGGGCGCATCAACCAGTTCCTGGAGAAGCCGTCCGATCCGACCGGATTGCCGGACTCGCCCCATGAGGTGCTCGCATCCATGGGCAACTACATCTTCGACACCGACGCGCTCATCGAGGCGGTCGAGTCCGATGGCGAGCTGGCGACGTCGAACCACGACATGGGCGGGGACATCGTGCCCTACTTCGTCGACCGCGGCGAGGCCGCCTTCTACGACATGAAGCAGAACGAGGTGCCGGGATCCTCCCCGCGCGACCGTTCGTACTGGCGGGACGTGGGCACGATCGAGTCGTTCTTCGACGCGCACATGGATCTCATCTCCACGCTGCCGATCTTCAACCTGTACAACATGGAGTGGCCGATCCACTCGCAGGCGGTGAACTCGCCGCCCGCCAAGTTCGTGCGCGACTCGGTCGGCCGCATCGGCAACGCCATTGACTCGATCGTGTCGCTCGGATCGGTGCTCTCCGGCACGCACCTGGAGCGCAGCGTCGTCGGACCGTGGACGCTCGCGGCGGGCGGATCGACGATCACCGACTCCGTGCTGTTCGACGGCGTGCGGGTCGGTCAGGGCGCCCGTGTGCACCGCGCGATCCTGGACAAGAACGTGGTGCTGCTGGACGGCGCGACCGTCGGCGTGGATCGCGAGCGCGACCTCGCCCGTGGCTTCACGATCACCGACACCGGACTGACCGTGGTCGGCAAGGGCGTGACCGTCGAGCGCTGACACACCGCCACGTCGCGCCCGCCTCGGCGGCTACGCTCGTCGGGTGACCTCCGCGCGCTTCCTCGTCGTCCTCGATGCCGATTCCACGCTGATCCGCAACGAGGTGATCGAGCTCCTCGCGGAAGAGGCCGGCCGCCGCGACGAGGTCCAGGCTGCCACCGAGGCCGCCATGCGCGGTGAGGTCGATTTCGCCACGAGCCTGCGCTCGCGCGTCGCTGCGCTGGCCGGTGTGCCCGTCGCGGCCTTCGCGCGCGTGCTGTCGCGCATCGAGCCGACGCCGGGCGTGCGTGAACTGATCACCGAGGTGCATGCGCGCGGCGGTGTCGTCGGCGTCGTCTCCGGGGGCTTCCACGAGATCCTCGACACGGTCGCGCCCGATCTCGGCGTGGATCGCTGGCGTGCGAATCGGCTGGAGGTGATCGACGGCGCCCTCTCCGGCCGGGTCGAGGGCGGGATCGTCGACGCCGAGGCGAAGGCCGTCGCCCTGCAGGAGTGGGCCGCCGAGCTCGGTGTGGCTCCGCACGCCACGATCGCGATCGGGGACGGCGCGAACGACCTCCGGATGATGGCCGTCGCGGGGCTCGGCCTCGCGTTCAACGCGAAGCCGGCGGTGCGCGCGGCCGCGGCGCTCGTGATCGGTCCGCGGGATCTGGCCGAGGTCATCCCGCTGCTGCCGTAGCACCATGTCCGTGGCCCGTCGTAGCGTCGGATCATGGACATCATCCTCGTTCCCGGACTCTGGCTCGACGGCGACTCCTGGGCGCCGGTCGTCGGCCCGCTGCATGAGGCGGGCCACACCCCGGTCGCGCTGACCATGCCCGGGCTCGGGCAGGGCGCCGCGTCCTCCTCGGGGATCCGCCTGCAGGACTGGATCGATGCGGTCATCGACGCCGTCGATCGCGCCGAGGACGAGGTCGTGCTCGTCGGGCACTCCGGGGGCGGCAACGTCATCTGGGGTGCGGTCGACGCACGTCCCGATCGGGTCGCCCGAGCGGTGTTCGTCGACTCGGTGCCACCGCCGGCGGGTTCCGGCATCAGCGAGTTCGACCTCGTCGACGGCGTGATCCCGTTCCCGGGATGGGAGTTCTTCCCCGATGAAGAGGTGCGCGACCTCGATGTGCCGACCAGGGCCGCCACGGCGCGCACCGCGCTCAGCGTGCCCGCGCACGTGCCCACGGATCCGATCGTGCTCTCCGACGAGCGCCGTTACGACGTGCCCGTCACGCTGCTCATGGGCTCGCTCACGCAGAACGAGGTGGAGGGTTATGTCGCCCGGTGGGGCGCCTACGGCGACGAGTATCGGAAGATCCGCGATGTCGAGGTCGTCCGGATCGGATCCGGGCACTGGCCGCAGTTCTCGGTGCCGGAAAGGCTCGCCGAGCTGCTCGTGGCGGCGGTGCGCTGACGCGGGGTCAGCCCAGGCGGAGAAGGGGGCGGGTCAGTGGCCCATGCCGAGGCCGCCGTCGACGGGGATCACGGCACCGGAGATGTAGGCCGCGTCGTCGGACGCGAGCCAGGTGACGACGCCGGCGACCTCATCCGCCGACGCGAACCGTCCGGCGGGGATGCTCGCCTTGTACTGCTTCTGGGTGTCTTCGGGGAGTTCGGCCGTCATGTCGGTCTCGATGAAGCCGGGAGCGACGACATTCGCCGTGATGCCGCGCGCGCCGAGCTCCCGCGTGAGTGAGCGCGCGAAACCGACGAGGCCGCTCTTCGAGGCGGAGTAGTTGACCTGCCCTGCGGAGCCGTACAGCCCGACGACGCTGGAGATGAGGATCACCCGGCCGAACCGCGCCTTCAGCATTCCTTTCGATGCCCGCTTCACGACGCGGAAGGATCCGCCGAGGTTCGTGGAGACGACGCTGTCGAAGTCGTCCTCGCTCATGCGCAGCAGCAGGGTGTCCTTGGTGATGCCGGCATTGGCGACAACGATCTCGACCGGACCGAGCTTCTGCTCGACCTCGGTGAACGCCGCGTCGACGGCGGCGGCATCGGTCACGTCGGCGCGGACGGTCAGGGTTCCTTCCGGTCCTTCGCCGCTGCGGGCCGTCACAGCCACCCGGTATCCGTCCCGCACGAAGCGCTCGGCGATGGCGCGGCCGATGCCGCGGTTGCCGCCGGTGACGAGGACGACTCGATCAGTGCTCATGCAGGTCTCCCAGAGTGAGGTGTACGGCACGCAAGCCTAGCGACGGAATCCTGCTCCGGGAATTGACACGGCCCTGGCGGCACGGAATCTTTGAGGTGAACCAGGAGGACATTCCCATGAGCAATGACCAGGGCGGATACCCGCAGAACCCGGGGCAGCAGCCGCCCCCGTATCCCGGCGCGCCCGTGCCTCCGCAGCAGCAGCCTGCGTATCCGGGTGCGGCTCCCGCCCCGCAGGCGCCGGTTCCGCCCGCCCCCGCCTATCCCGGGGCGGCACCGACCTATCCTGGAGCAGCACCCGCCGCACCGGGCTATGCACCGCCCGGCGCCCCCGCCTATGGCCAGCCGTACGCCCAGCCCTATGGGCAGCCCTACGCGACGCCGAAGAAGTCCAACGGACTGGCGATCACCGCGCTCATCTGCGGCATCGCCGGTGTAGTGCTCTGCATCGTCGCCTATCTGGTCCTTCCGTTCCTCGCATCGGTCGCCGCGATCATCACCGGCCACATGAGCCTGGGCCGGATCAAGCGCGACCCCGAGCTGGGCGGCAAGGGCCTGGGCATCACCGGCCTCGTACTGGGATACGTCGGCGCCGCGCTCAACCTCATCATCGGCGGGTTCGTGATCATCGGCCTCATCTTCGCCATCTCGCAGAGCGGCAGCTCGTACTGAGCGCCGCCGCGGTCGCGGCGGCGTAGGCTGGAGTCATCGTGAGAAGGACTCCAGACGCCGCCGTGACCTCCCTCCCGCGCGCACCGCGCGACGAGGCGCAGGGACGCGTGCGCCAGTACGTCATCACGATGTCGATCCGCATGGTGTGCTTCCTGCTGATGTTCTTCGTGCAGCCGATCGGCTGGTGGACCTGGGTGTTCGGGATCGCCGCCGCGGTGCTGCCCTACATCGCCGTCGTGTTCGCGAACGCCGGTGACGACTCGGTCGTCACGACGGTCGAGTCGCCGCGGATCGGGATCGAGGCCGCGTCGGGCGCGGATCAGCAGACGCCCCCCGCGCACGACGTGATCACGCTTTCCGAGACGGCGCCGACCGTGCACGGCGCCGAGTCGCGCCCGTGATCGTGAAGAACACCGCGGCGAAGTGCTCGCGGGCGGGGTGCCGTGCGCCGGCGACGTACCGCATCGTATGGCGCAATCCGCGCATCCACGGCCCTGAACGGCAGAAGGTCTGGCTCGCGTGCGACGAGCACCTCGCATTCCTGCGCGACTATCTGAGCGCCCGGGACTTCCCGGTCAGCGTCGACACCCGGATCGCGGAGGGCGAACTCGGATGATGCGTCAGCGTCTGCTCCGCTGGAGTGCCTATCTCGTCGTGGCGATCCTGTTCGCCCTCGTGTGCGCCTATCTGTCGAACTGGCAGTTCACCCGCAACGACGGCCGTCAGACCCAGCTCGAACTCGTCCAGCAGAACTACGACGCGAAGCCGGTGCCGCTCACCTCGCTGCTCGCGCCCGGCGCGACCATGCGGCCCTCGGACGAGTGGCATCCCGTGCAGGTGCACGGCCGATACGAGCCGCAGGATCAGCTGCTCGTGCGCAACCGCCCGCACGGCGGCACAAGCGCGTTCGAGGTGCTCGTGCCGTTCCGCACCGACGACGGCCGGCTGTTCATCGTGAACAGGGGCTGGGTCCCTCCGGGCGAGAAGGACGTGCCGACCTCGGTGCCCGTTCCGCCGAAGGGCGAGGTCACGCTCACGGCTCGCCTGCGTCCCGGCGAGCCGCTGCCTCCCTCCGGCCGGGGCGCCCCTGCCGGTCAGGTGCCGAGCATCAACCTCCCGCTCGTCGCCGACACCATCGGCGGATCCGTTCCGGTCGAGACCAGTGCCTACGGTGAACTGGTCTCCGAATCGCCGGCGCCGAGTTCGCGTCCGTTCGCCTTCGACGCGCCGTCGAACGATCCGGGACCCTTCCTGTCGTACGCCATCCAGTGGATCCTCTTCGCCGTGATGGGCTTCATCTTCATCGGCTACGTGATCCGCACCGAGGTCATCAAGCATCGCGACGAGGCGGCCGGACGTCCGCCCCGTGAACCGCGTCGGCGCCGCGACCGCGACATGGACGATGAGGACGCGCTGCTCGACGCCGTCGACCGGTGACTCGCCCGCGGCGCCCGAGGCGCGGCAGGGCGGACCTCAGGCGAGTTCGATGAGGTCCTGATAGTCCTTCGACCAGATGTCCTCGACGCCGTCGGGCAGGATCAGCACGCGCTCCGGATTCAGCGAGGCCACCGCTCCAGGGTCGTGCGAGACGAGCACCACGGCGCCCTCGTAGTGCGCGAGCGCACCCAGGATCTCCTCGCGCGAAGCCGGGTCGAGGTTGTTCGTCGGCTCATCGAGCAGCAGCATGTTCGCCGCGGAGACGACCAGCGTCGCGAGCGACAGCCGGGTCTTCTCCCCACCGGACAGCACGCCCGCGGGCTTGAGCACATCGTCGCCGGTGAACAGGAAGGATCCGAGCACCTTGCGCGCCTCGGTCTCGTTGATGTCCGGGGCGGCCGACATCATGTTCTCGAGCACGGAACGCGAGACGTCGAGGTTCTCGTGCTCCTGGGCGTAGTACCCGATCTTCAGACCGTGCCCCGGTTCGAGTCCGCCGGTGTCCGGTTTGTCGACCCCGGCGAGGATCCGCAGCAGCGTGGTCTTTCCCGCGCCGTTGAGGCCGAGCACGACGACCTTGGAGCCGCGGTCGATCGCGAGATCCACGTCGGTGAAGATCTCCAGCGAGCCGTAGGACTTCGACAGGCCGGACGCCATGAGCGGGGTCTTGCCGCAGGGCGCGGGCTTGGGGAAGCGCAGCTTCGCGACGCGGTCGACCTGGCGCACCTCGTCGAGGCCGCTGAGCAGCTTCTCCGCGCGGGCGACCATCTGATGCGCGGCCGCGGCCTTGCTGGCCTTCGCCCCGAAGCGGGCCGCCTGCTGCTGCAACGAGGTCGCCTTCTTCTCGGCGTTCGCGCGCTCCTTCTTGCGGCGCTCCTCATCCGCCACCCGCTGGCGCAGATAGTTCTTCCAGTTCATGTTGTAGATGTCGATGGTCTGACGGTTCGCGTCCAGGTAGAACACCCGGTTGACGGCCTCGCCGACCAGCTCGACGTCGTGGCTGATCACGATCAGCCCGCCCTTGTAGCCCTTCAGGAACTCGCGCAGCCACACCACGCTGTCCGCGTCGAGGTGGTTGGTGGGCTCGTCCAGGATCATCGTCTGCGCGTCGGAGAACAGGATCCGGGCGAGCTCGATGCGACGGCGCTGACCGCCGGAGAGGGTCTTCAGCGGCTGGTCGAGGATCCGATCCGGCAGCGACAGGTTGTTCGCGATCGACGCGGCCTCCGCCTCGGCCGCGTACCCGCCCAGCGCCTCGAAGCGCTCGGTCAGATTGCCGAACCGCTTCATCGCCTTCTCGGCGACCGCGGGGTCGGACGACGCCATCTGCTCGGAGGCCTCGCGCATGCCCAGCTGCAGGGAGCCGAGACCGCGCGCGTCCAGGATCCGGGTGCGCGCGAGCATCTCCGGATCGCCGGAACGGGGGTCCTGCGGCAGGTAGCCCAGCTCGCCGCTGCGCTCGACCTTGCCGTCGGCGGAGATCAGATCCCCCGCGAGCACCTTCGTGAGCGTGGTCTTGCCGGCGCCGTTGCGGCCGACCAGGCCGATCTTGTCGCCGTCGGCGACGCGGAAGGAGACGTTCTCCATGAGCAGGCGCGCACCCACGCGGATCTCGAGGTCGTGCACGGCGAGCACAGCAGACGTCCGTTCTTCAGCAAGGGGGTTCGGCGGCCGGATGGCCAGCCTCCCAGTATAGGCGCGGTCACGGATTCCGATCTGCGTGCGCCCTCAGGCAGGGCGGGGCGGATCACCCGAGGCCGCGGGCGCTGAGCGCCTCGCCGACCTGATCCGCGTGCCGCAGCGTGCGCACGAGCAGAGGCACGACCCCACGGACGCCCAAGCGCACACCCCGCGCACGCTGCGCCTCGCGCAGCTGCGCCGCGAAGCCCGCTACCACCGGGATCATCGTGATCGTCAGCGACACCGCGAGAGCGGCGGCATCCGGGTCCACGCCGAGCCGCCGCAGCGGATGCAGGATCCGAACCAGCACCGCCATCAGCTCTCCCATCCGGGTCGTGAGCGTGAGCAGACTCGCGAGCAGCACCAGCGCGACCACCCGCGTCGTACTGACCCAGGCGGCGAGCGGCGAGGCGAAGATCCACAGCGCGGCCCCCAGGACGAGCACCAGCCAGCGCGGTCGCCAGAGCTCTGCGCCGAGCACGCGCCACCGCAGCCGCGCGAGCGGATACAGCGTGCAGACGACGAGCAGGCACACGGCCCCGACGATCCCGTCCTGCGGGAGCAGCGAGATGACCAGGGCGCAGATCGCGAGGATCACGAGCTTCGCGCCCACGGGCAGGCGATGCACCACGCTCCTGCCCGGCACGTAGAGCGAGATCATGCGCACTGCATCCGATACTCCTCGAGGATCTCCGCAGGAGCCCCGACCGCCACGGCCCGACCATCCCGGAACAGCACCGCGATGTCGCAGCGCGCGGCGAGCTCGAGATCGTGCGTCACCACGACCAGCTGCGATTCCTGGGCGAGCAGCAGATCGCCGATCCGCCGGGCGTTGCGCAGATCCAGCAGAGTGGTGGGCTCGTCGGCGACGAGCAGCGCCGGCTCCGTGATGAGCACCGAGGCCAGTGCGAGCAGCTGCTTCTGCCCTCCGGACAGCTCCGTCGCCGGCACGTCCGCCCGCTCGGCGAGGCCGTGCTCGGCGAGCGTCTCGGCCACGCGCCGGGCGGCTTCGGCACGCGGCAGCCCGCGCAGCGACAGTGCGAGGTCCTCCGCGGGCGTCGGCATCAGGATCTGGGCCTGCGGATCGGTGAACACGAACCCCACCTTGCGGCGCAGCGCGGCCCCGTCGCGCGCGGGATCCAGGCCGTGCACGATCACCCGGCCGTGCGAGGGTGTCAGCAGCCCGTTCAGCAGCCGCGCGAACGTGGACTTGCCCGATCCGTTCTCGCCGATCACGGCGATCCTGGAGCTGTCCAGGTCCAGCGACACATCGTCGAGGATCCGCCGGCCGTCGCGGATCACGGAGACGGAATCGAGCAGGATCCGGGTCACGGTCACGGGGCCGCGATCCCCCGCGGCGCGGCCTCGCGCAGCCGGAAGGCCGTCCCGAACGCCGGGGGGTAGGCGCGGGCGAGGGAGAGAGTCAGGACCGTGGCCAGCGCGACCTTGATCAGATCGCCGGGAAGGAAGACGAGACTGGCCAGCGCGGTCGGCCAGAACGGGGTGCCGAGCACGAGTGCCTGCACGGGTGCGCCGAACAGGTACACGACGCCGACGCCGCCGACGAGGCAGCCGAGCGCCACACGCCACCACTGCAGCCGCCCAGCACCGGAGCGCGCGATCAACCCGATCACGACCACGCCCGCCAGCCAGCCCAGTAGGTACCCCGCGCTGGGCCCCACGAACACGCCGAGGCCGCCTCGCCCTCCGGCGAGGACCGGCAGCCCCACCGCGGCGAGCACCAGCACCAGCAGCACGGCCCAGGGCGCGCGCCGCGCCCCGAGGACGGTGCCTGCCAGCATCACTCCGAGCGTCTGCCCGGTGACGGGCACTCCCCCGGCCAGCGGAACGACGACGGCTCCGAGCACCACGATCAGGGCGGCGAACACGGCGATGCGGGCGAGGTCCGCGGCGCCGAGGCGTGCGGCGGGCCGGGAGGTCGTGGCTGTCATGCGGGCTCCTCGAGAGAGTGGGATCGGTACCTGAACACTGTTCACCTGAACGGCGTTCAGTATACTCATCGCATGACCCCTGCGCGCACCGGACGGCACGACCGCGAGCACATCGTGAGCGTCGCCCTCGACCTGCTGGATCGGTACGGCCTCCCCGACCTCACGATGCGGCGCCTGGCGACGGAGCTGGATGTGCAGCCCAGCGCGCTGTACTGGCACTTCTCGAGCAAGCAGGACCTGCTCGCCGCGGTCGCGGAGCGGATCCTCGCCCGAATCGCGCCTTCCCTTCTGGCCCACGACGGGGACGACGCGCTTCTCCCCGCGGCGCGCAGTGTGCGCGACGCGCTGCTCGCCTATCGCGACGGCGCGGAGGTCGTGATGAGCTCGGCGGCTCTGCGTCCGAGTTCGACCCGCGCGCACGAGGTGCTGCTCACCGCGCTGCGTTCTGCGGGCGTCGACGCGCCCGACCTCGCGGCCGCGGCTGTTCTGCAGTTCATCCTCGGCCACGCCTCCCTCGTGCAGCAGCGCATGCACGGCGAGAGCCACGGCGCCGCCGCGACGCCCGGCGATGCCGTGCCGGACGACTCCGCCGCGGTCTTCGAGGCCGGCATCGGGATGCTCAGCCGCGGCGCGGTCCCTCGGTCCGCGGCGCGGGGATGATCCGGCCCGGGATCAGGCCGACGGGCAGTCCGCTCAGCCGCGCAGCGCAGCGATCCGCTGCACGGCCTCGGTGAGCACCTCCGGGGCGCAGCCGAGGTTGATGCGCACGTGCCCGTGGCCCTCGTCGCCGAAGGTGGGGCCGCGATTCAGCGCGACACGCGCATCGCGCAGGATCCGGCCCGCAGGGTCGTCACCCCAGCCCAGGTCGCGCAGGTCGACCCAGGCGAGGTAGCCCGCGTCCGGCATCCGGTACCGGGCCTCCGGCAGATGCTCGGCCAGCAGCTCGGCCAGCAGCCGGCGATTGCGGTCCAGGGCGGCGAGGAGCGCATCCAGCCACGCGTCGCTGTCCTGGCTCCACGCGGCGACGCCGGCGAGGGCTCCGAACAGGCCGGTGCGCCACTCGACCTCGGGCGGGAGCGCCCGCACGACCGCCGCCGTCTGCTCGCTCGCGGTCACCATGATCGCGCACTTGAGACCGGCCAGGTTGTAGGCCTTGCTGGCGCTGGTGACGGTGTAGCCGATCTCCGCCGCCTCCGGCGACGCCGCCAGGAACGGGGTGTACGGAACGCCCGGCTGCACCAGCGGGGCGTGGATCTCATCGCTCACCACGACGGCTCCGTGCGCGGCGGCGATCTCGGCCAGGCGCGCGAGCGCGGCCCGCGCATGCACGGTGCCGGTCGGGTTGTGCGGGTTGCACAGCAGCACGGCGCGCGCACCCGCGGCCAGGGATCGTTCGATCCCGTCGAGATCGAGCGCCCAGGATCCGTCCACGTCGACGAGCGGCACGCGCTCGACGACGCCGCCCGCCTCCTTTACGCAGTCGTAGAACGGCGGATAGACGGGTGGGGTGACGATCACCCGGTCGCCGGGGGCGATGACGGCGCGGAGGATCTCGACGACGCCCATCATCACATCGCACGTGGAGCGGATCCGGTCGGGCTGCACCGTCCAGTCGAAGCGGCGCTGCGCATACGCGGCGAACGCGTCACGCAGCCCCGGGTCCGGCGGGGTGTAGCCGGTGTCGCCGAGGTCGAGCGCGTCACGCAGCCGCTGCGTGACCGCGTCGGCGAGCGGGAAGTCGGTCTCGGCGACGAACAGCGGCAGCACATCCTCCGGATAGGTGCGCCACTTCGTGCTGGAACGGCGGCGGAGCTGGTCGAGCGGCAGAGCCTGGAGCGGGGCGATCGTCACCGTCCGAGCCTATCGAGCGCAGCGACGCCAAAGGCCCGGCGCCGTCATACGGCGTCAGGCCTTCGAAAGCGCGTCGGCTCAGATCGCGAAGCCGAGGGCGCGCATCTGGTCGCGCCCGTCGTCGGTGATCCGCTCCGGACCCCACGGCGGCATCCACACCCAGTTGATGCGGAACTGGTCCACGACGTTGTCGAGAGCCTGGCCCGTCTGCTCCTCGAGCACGTCGGTCAGCGGGCAGCCGGCGCTGGTGAGCGTCATGTGGATGACGAGGGCGTCGTTCTCCTCGTCCCAGGACAGATCGTAGATGAGACCGAGGTCGACGACATTGATCCCGAGTTCGGGATCGACGACGTCCTTGAGCGCCTCGGTGACCTCGTCGTACTTCTCTCCGGTCAGGGTCGCGGTCATGGTTCCAGCCTACGCTTCGACGGGGGCGCTGGGGTCGAGGAAGCGGTCGTAGCCCTCGTCCTCGAGCCGGTCGGCGAGCTCGGCGCCGCCTTCTTCGACGATCTTGCCCGCGACCACCACATGCACGAAGTCCGGGCGGATGTAGCGCAGGATGCGGGTGTAGTGCGTGATCAGCAGCACACCGAGATTCGTCTGCTCCTTGGCGCGGTTCACGCCCTCCGAGACGATCTTCAGCGCGTCCACGTCGAGGCCGGAGTCGGTCTCGTCGAGCACGGCGATCTTCGGCTTGAGCACCTCGAGCTGCAGGATCTCGTGGCGCTTCTTCTCGCCGCCGGAGAAACCCTCGTTCACATTGCGCTGCGCGAACTTCGGGTCCATGCGCAGGTTCGACATGGCGTGCTTGACGTCCTTCGTCCACTGCCGGATCGCGGGCGCCTCGCCGTCGAGCGCGGTCTTGGCCGTGCGCAGGAAGTTGGTGACGGTGACACCGGGGATCTCGACGGGGTACTGCATGGCCAGGAACAGGCCGGCCCTGGCGCGCTCGTCGACGGTCATGGCGAGGACGTCCTCGCCGTCGAGGGTGATCGAGCCGCTCGCGACGGTGTATTTCGGGTGGCCGGCGATCGTGTAGGCGAGCGTCGACTTGCCGGATCCGTTCGGGCCCATGATCGCGTGGGTCTCGCCCGTGCGCATGGTCAGCGTGATCCCGTTCAGGATCGGCGTGGTGCCGGCGTCGGTCTCGACCGTGACGTGCAGGTCGGTGATCTCGAGGACAGACATGGATGATTCCTTCGTTGTCGTGAAGCTTCGTAAGGGGACGCGGTGCGGTGACCGGCGCTCAGAGAGCGCTGACGTCCTTCGTGAGAGTGGGGTCGATCATGACGTCGTCGCCGTCGATCTCGACGATGTAGACCGGGACCGGCTCGTAGGCCGGCAGGTTCAGCGGCTTGCCGGAGCACAGCGAGAAGGCGGATCCGTGGGCCCAGCACTCCAGAGTCTTGCCCTCGACGAAACCCTCCGAGAGCGAGACGTCGCCGTGCGTGCAGGTGTCGCCGATCGCGTGGATCACGCCCTCGGAATCGAGCACGACCGCCATCGGAACGTCGTCCAGCACGACGCGCAGCGGCGTGTCCTCCTGCAGTTCGCTGACCGCGCAGGCGCGCTGCGCGCTCACGCGTCCACCGCCGCCAGCTCGACCTCGATCGCCTGCAGGAGCTCCTCCTCCAGGGCCGGGATGCGCACGCGCTGGACGATGTCGCTGAGGAACCCGAGCACCACCAGCCGGCGCGCCTCCTGCTCGTCGATGCCGCGAGACTGCAGGTAGAACAGCTGCTCGTCGTCGAAACGACCTGTCGCGCTGGCGTGCCCGGCTCCGAGGATGTCGCCCGTCTCGATCTCGAGGTTCGGGATCGAGTCGGCGCGCGCACCCTCGGTGAGCACGAGATTGCGGTTCGCCTCGTAAGAGTCGGTGCCGGTGGCGTCGGGGCCGATCAGCACGTCGCCGATCCACACGCTGTGCGCGCCCGCACCCTGCAGCGCGCCCTTGTAGAGCACGTCGCCCGTGGTGTGCGCGCCCTTGTGGTGCAGGAAGACCTGACTCTCGAGGTGCTGCCCGGCGTCCGCGTACGACAGGCCGTACAGGCGCGCCTCAGAGCCGGCTCCGGCGAGCTCGACGGTCGGGTTCACGCGCACGACGCCGCCGCCGAAGCTGACGACGATGTGCGTGAGATGCGCGTCGCGATCGATCCGCGCCTGGTGCGAGGAGGCATGGATCGCGTCGTCCTGCCACTGCTGCACCGTCACCAGGGTGAGCTTGGCGGCGTCGCGGACCAGGATCTCGACGTTCTGCGCGAGCTGGGCGGCACCGGTGTGCTGGAGCACGACCGTGGCCGAGCTGTTCACGCCGGCCTCGATGACGAGATGCTCATCGGCGCGGATCCCCGCATCCTGGCCGGTCAGGCGCACGAAGATCGGCTCCGTGATCTCGTCGCCGGCGGGGATCGCGAGGTGGGTCGCCTCGGCGGTGCCCTGCCAGGCCACGGCTGCCACGACGTCCTCCGGCCGGAAGACCTCGCCGCGAGGGGCGTCGCCGAACCCGAGCGCGGGCCGCAGGAACGATTCGTCGCTGATCTCGACAGCGACCCCTGCGCCGGATCCTGCGATCTCGAACAGCGGTGTCAGCCGCGCGACCGGAGTGTGCTTCCAGTTGACCTCGCGGCCAGTCGGCGCACCGAACTCGGCGGGGTCGAACGAGTGCAGGCGCTCCGAGCGGGTCTGCACGGGAATCGTCTTTCCGGCGTGCGCGACCTGGGCGGCCGGATCGACATGGGCGTGGGTGTCCTGTACCTCGGAGGGCGCGGTGGCCTCGGGTGCGGTGGTGGGGGCCGTCATCTCAGCCGACCGATCCTTCCATGCCCATCTCGATGAGCTTGTTCAGTTCCATCGCGTACTCCATGGGCAGCTCGCGCGCGATCGGCTCGATGAAGCCGCGCACGATCATCGCCATCGCCTCGTCCTCGGGCATGCCGCGGGACTGCAGGTAGAACAGCTGCTCCTCGCTGACCTTCGACACGGTGGCCTCGTGGCCGAGCTGCACGTCGTCCACACGGATGTCGATCGCGGGATACGTGTCGGAGCGGGACTTGGTGTCCACGAGCAGTGCGTCGCAGCGGACCGTGTTCGCGGAGTGGTGCGCGTTCGCGTCGACGCGGACCTCACCGCGGTAGCCGGCGCGGCCACCGCCGCGGGCGATCGACTTCGACACGATCGAGGACTGCGTGTACGGCGCCATGTGGATCATCTTGGCGCCGGCGTCCTGGTGCTGACCGGGGCCGGCGAAGGCGACCGAGAGCGTCTCGCCCTTGGCGTGCTCACCCATCAGGTAGATGGACGGGTACTTCATCGTCACCTTGGATCCGATGTTCCCGTCGACCCACTCCATGGTGGCGCCCTCGTACGCGACCGCGCGCTTGGTGACCAGGTTGTAGACGTTGTTCGACCAGTTCTGGATCGTCGTGTAGCGCACCCGGGCGTTCTTCTTCACGATGATCTCGACGACCGCGGAGTGCAGCGAGTCCGACTTGTAGATCGGCGCCGTGCAGCCTTCGATGTAGTGCACGTAGCTGTCTTCGTCGGCGATGATCAGCGTGCGCTCGAACTGGCCCATGTTCTCGGTGTTGATGCGGAAGTACGCCTGCAGCGGGATCTCCACGTGCACGCCCTTGGGCACGTACACGAAGGATCCGCCGGACCAGACCGCGGTGTTGAGAGCGGCGAACTTGTTGTCGCCCGCGGGGATCACGGTGCCGAAGTACTCGGTGAAGAACTCGGGGTGCTCGCGCAGCGCCGTGTCGGTGTCCATGAAGATCACGCCCTGCGCCTCCAGGTCCTCGCGGATCTGGTGGTACACGACCTCGGACTCGTACTGAGCGGCGACGCCCGCGACCAGTCGCTGGCGCTCGGCCTCGGGGATCCCGAGTCGTTCGTAGGTCTCGCGGATGTCGGCGGGGAGGTCTTCCCACGACTGCGCCTGCTTCTCGGTGGAGCGCACGAAGTACTTGATGTTCTCGAAGTCGATCTCGCTGAGGTCGGCACCCCAGGTCGGCATCGGCTTGCGGCCGAAGAGCGCGAGACCCTTCAGACGGTTCTTCAGCATCCATTCGGGCTCGCTCTTGAGCGCCGAGATGTCACGCACGACGCCCTCGGAGAGGCCGCGACGCGCGCTGGCGCCCGCCGCATCTGCGTCGTGCCAGCCGAATTCGTACACCCCCAGCCCATCCAGTTCCGGGCGGTCGATCAGCACATCCGACATCACACTCTCCTCTTGGGCCGTAACGGTTCATCCGCCCCGGCACACCGTCGATCCCGCCGAGTCTGCGGGAAGCGGGTGCCGCTCTGGGCCCTCATCATGGACGCATAGCGTTCGCGCCTAAACTGTGCGGGATGCTGCCCGCGCTTCCGCGGCCATCACCACACACCCAAGATTCTACAGGTTCCCCCTGACATGCGGGCCGCAGTCCGCCGCGCCGGGAGGGTCCGGAGGAGCTATGCCCGAGACCGCGACCTCGCCCGTTGCCGCTGCACGACCCGGATTCCTGGGCCGCATCCGTGAGTGGCTGCCGGATCGCGTCGACGCGAGGGTCCGCGTCGTGGCGTGGATCTCGTTCGTGCTCGAGATCGCGATCGTGGGCACGGGCGGCGCCGTGCGGCTGACGGATTCGGGGCTGGGCTGCGAGTGGCCGCTGTGCACGCCGGACTCGCTGTTCCCCACGGCGCAGCAGAGCTATCACTCCCTGATCGAGTTCGGCAACCGCGGGCTGAGCTTCTTCGTCGGGCTCGCCGCGGTCCTGGTGATCGTGCTGATCTCGCGGCTGCGCACCCAGCGCAAGGACCTCTGGACGATGGCCTGGATCGTGTTCGGCGGCGTGCTGCTGCAGGGCGTCGTCGGCGGGATCCTGGTGATCTTCGCGCTGCACCCGAACATGGTCGCCTTCCACTACCTGGTCTCGCTCGGGCTCGTCGCTGTCACGGCCGCGTTCCTGGTGCGGATGGACCGGCCCCGCGGGGCGCGCGAGCGGACGGTGCCCCCAGGCGTCGCGATCCTGACCCACATCACCTCGTTCGTGCTGGCCGTCACGGTCGTCGTCGGCGTGCTGACCACCGGTGCCGGTCCGCACTCGGGCGACCCCGCCGTGACGCTCCGCAACGGCTTCGACGCGACCGTGCTCGAGCATGTGCACTCGTGGCCGGCGTACACCCTGTTCGCGCTCACGCTCGTGCTGGTGGTGATCGCGTTCCTGCGTGGTCTCACGGCGATCCGCGCCTGGGCGATCGGCCTGCTGGCGGTGGAGCTGGTGCAGATCGCGATCGGCCTCTACCAGGCCCGCAACGCGCTGCCGCCGCTCGCCGTCGGCGTGCACATGGTCCTCGCCGCCGTCCTCGTCGCGGTCTGCACCGCCCTCGTGCTGCAGCTGAAGCGGCCGATCGACACGGACGACGCGATCGCGATCGACTGAGAATTCCACGGCGTCACCCACGCAGGTCCCGGCACCCGAAATGCCGGGACCGTTCCCCCCGTCCCGTCAGCGCACATATTCGGCTCATAGCCGATGCAGAGGCCGTGCATGGGTGCGCCAGGAACCCTGGGGGCATGAAACCCCTACAGTCCCGTCCCGCTCTGATCCGCAGCGTCCCGTTCTGGATCCTTCTCGTCGCCTCGGTCGGTCTGGCCGCCGGCGGAGCGGTCCTGATCGCCCAGCATCTCGGCACTATGACGAAGACCCTCGGCGATGGCAGCGCGACCGGCCTCGAGGTCTACGGTGGCCAGTCGTGGATCGTGGTCGGCGCCACCCTGCTCGGCACCGGTGTGCTCGGCGTGCTGCTCGCCCTCGCCCTCGCGGCCGCCACCGCCCTCGTCGCCGCCGCCACCCCGGTCGTGGCCGCAGAGACCGCTGCGGAGCCCTTCACGGACTTCTCCGACTCTGCCGAAACGGTCGACGCGCCTGCGCCGGAGGTCGCCGATGTCGAGGATGCCGTCACCGAGGAGGCCAGCGCCGAGGAGGCCGAGGCCGAGGCCGAGGAGATCGAACCCGTCGGCACGCGATAATCCCGCGCGCATGCGAAGCGCCGCCCGCGATCCGCGGGCGGCGCTTCGCGTCGGTGTCTCAGCGGGCGGGCTCAGAAGGGCAGCAGCGGGTCCACCGCGATCGCCACGAACACCAGCGTGAGGTACGTGATGGAGGCGTGGAAGACGCGCATCGGCTTGGCCGAGGCGCCCTTGACGGCCTGCGCATAGAGGCGGTGCGACTCGTACACGAACCAGCCGCCGAAGACCACGGCGGAGACCGAGTAGACCAGCCCCATTCCCGCCACCGGGATCAGCAGGAGCGAGCAGGCGAGCGTCGCCCAGGCGTACAGGATCACCTGCAGGCCGACCTGAGACGCCGACCGCGTGACGCCCAGCATCGGGACGTCCACATCCTCGTAGTCGTGCTTGTACTTCATCGACAGCGGCCAGTAGTGCGCCGGGGTCCACAGGAACACCAGCACGAACAGCACGAAAGCCGGCCAGTCCAGGGAACCGGTGACGGCCGACCAGCCGATCAGCACCGGGAAGCAGCCGGCGATCCCGCCCCAGATGATGTTCTGCTCGGTGCGGCGCTTCAGGATCAGGGTGTAGATCACGACGTAGAAGAAGATGGCAGCCACCGACAGCGCCGCCGCAAGCCAGTTCGTGGTCAGCCACAGCCACACGGTCGAGAGCACCGCGAGGGTCCAGGAGAAGATCAGCGCGCCGCGCGGGCTCACCTCGCCGGTGACCAGCGGGCGGTTCTCGGTGCGATGCATGTGCGCATCGATGTCGCGATCGATGTACATGTTGAACGAGGCGGCGGATCCCGCGCTCATCGCCCCGCCGATCACTGTGGCGGCGACCAGCCAGAGATTCGGCAGACCGTGCTGGGCGAGGAACATGACCGGCACGGTGGAGACGAGCAGGAGCTCGAGCACGCGCGGTTTCGTCAGCACGACATAGGCCTGGAAGGTCCGCTTCAGGGAGCGCTCCGCAGCCGGGGACTCGATGGTGGTCGCGATGCTGACCGCCTCCTTCTTGCGCACACGGGAACACCTCGATCCTACGCCACGGAACCGCCTGGCCCCGCTCGTGCCGGCCCGTTCGACGCCTGACCGGGTCGGGTCGCGCAACAATCCGACGTGACCGGACACGCGCGACGCGACCGCACTATGCTGAAACCACTCGCGCGCCCGTCAACGTGCCAGCCCTCCGTGAAGACGCGGGTGGCGCGCAGACAGCGGGGCGCACTCACTGTCTTGGAAAGGGCTCTGGAGTGTCAGAACTGCTGTGGGATGAGATCGATCGGCGCGCGGTGGACACCGCCCGAGTGCTGGCCGCGGACGCCGTGCAGAAGGTGGGCAACGGCCACCCCGGCACAGCGATGAGCCTGGCACCGGTGGCGTATCTGCTGTACCAGCGCGTGATGCGCCACGACCCGGCCGACACGCACTGGATCGGTCGCGACCGGTTCGTCCTCTCCGTCGGGCACTCGTCCCTCACGCAGTACGTGCAGCTGTACCTGGGCGGCTTCGGCCTGGAGCTGACCGATCTCGAGGCGCTGCGCACGTGGGGATCGCTGACTCCCGGCCACCCCGAGTACGGGCACACCAAGGGTGTCGAGATCACCACCGGTCCGCTCGGCCAGGGACTCGCCTCCGCGGTCGGCTTCGCCTACGCGTCGCGCTACGAGCGCGGTCTGTTCGATCCTGACGCGGCAGCCGGCACCAGCCCGTTCGACCACTACGTGTACGTGATCGCGGGCGACGGCGACCTGCAGGAGGGTGTGACCAGCGAGGCGTCTTCGCTCGCGGGCCACCAGTCGCTGGGCAATCTCATCGCGATCTACGACTCGAACCGCATCTCGATCGAGGGCGACACGAACGTCGCGTTCACCGAGGACGTGCGGGCGCGCTACGAGGCGTACGGCTGGCAGGTGCAGCACGTGGACTGGGTGCGCACGGGCACCTATGTCGAGGACGTGAAGGAGCTGTTCGATGCGATCGAGCAGGCCAAGGCGGAGACGTCGAAGCCGTCCCTGATCATCCTGAACACCATCATCGGCTGGCCGGCACCGAACAAGAAGGGCACCGAGTCGGTGCACGGCAACGCGCTCGGAGCCGACGAGGTCGCCGCGACCAAGGTCGTGCTGGGCTTCGATCCCGAGAAGTCCTTCGTGGTCGAGGACGCCGTCATCTCGCACACCCGAGAGCTGGGCGCCCGTGCAGCAGAGGCGCACGCCGCCTGGCAGCAGGACTTCGAGGCGTGGGCCGCCGCGAACCCGGAGCGCAAGGCGCTCCTGGACCGTCTCGAGGCGCACGAGCTCCCCGAGGGCATCGAGAACGCGCTCCCCGTGTTCGAGGCCGGCACCGAGCTCGCCACCCGCGCAGCCTCCGGCAAGGTCATCAACGCCCTCGCCCCCGAACTGCCCGAGCTGTGGGGCGGATCTGCCGACCTCGCCGGCTCCAACAACACCACGATCGCCGCGGCGAAGTCCTTCATCCCCGCCACCTGGTCCACGCACGACTGGGACGGCAGCCCGTACGGCCGCGTGCTGCACTTCGGCATCCGCGAGCACGCCATGGGCTCGATCCTGAACGGCATCGTGCTGCACGGCCCGACCCGTCCGTTCGGCGGCACCTTCCTCATCTTCAGCGACTACATGCGTCCCGCGGTGCGCCTGGCCGCCCTGATGAACGTGCCGAGCGTGTTCGTCTGGACCCACGACTCCGTCGCCCTCGGCGAGGACGGTCCGACGCACCAGCCGATCGAGCAGCTCGCCGCCCTGCGCGCGATCCCCAACCTGACGATCGTGCGCCCTGCGGACGGCAACGAGACCGCCGCCGCGTGGCTGCAGATCCTGCGCCGGCACGGCGGTCCCACCGGCATCGCACTGACCCGCCAGAACGTGCCGAACTTCGCGCGTGGCGAAGGTGCGGCATCCGGTGACACATTCGCGGCCGCATCGAACACGGTGAAGGGCGCCTATGTCCTCGCCGAGGCGCCGAACGGCACGCCGGATGTGATCCTCATCGGCACCGGCTCGGAGGTGCAGCTCGCGGTCGCCGCCCGGGAGGCTCTGGCCGCCGAGGGCGTGAACGCCCGTGTCGTGTCCGCGCCGTCGCTGGAGTGGTTCGCCGAGCAGGACGAGGCGTACCGCGAGTCGGTGCTGCCCGCATCTATCAAGGCGCGTGTCTCCGTCGAGGCAGGATCCACCCTGTCCTGGCACGGCATCGTCGGCTCCACCGGACGTTCCGTGGGCATCGACCACTTCGGCGCCTCCGCCGACTACAAGACCCTGTTCCAGAAATTCGGCATCACCGCCGAGGCCGTCGTCCAGGCGGCGCGCGAGACTCTCGAGGAGAACGCATGACCACCCCCACCGCAGCCCTCTCCGCCGCCGGCGTCAGCATCTGGCTCGACGACCTGTCCCGCACCCGGATCCACTCCGGCAACCTCGCGGAGCTGATCGCGTCGCGCAACGTGGTCGGCGTGACCACGAACCCGACGATCTTCGCGAACTCGATCACCGACGCGTCCGACACCTCCTACGACGCCCAGGTCGCAGAGCTCGCCCAGCGCGGCGCGACCGCCGAGGAGGCGATCTTCGAGGCGACCACGCAGGACGTGCGTGACGCCCTCGACGTGTTCCGTCCCGTGTGGGAGCAGACCGGTCACGTCGACGGCCGCGTGTCGATCGAGGTCTCCCCCGACCTCGCGCACGACACCGACGGCACCACCGCCCAGGCCGCCGAGCTGTGGGCCAAGGTCGACCGTCCGAACCTGCTCGTCAAGATCCCCGCGACCAAGGCGGGCCTGCCCGCCATCGCGGCGTCGATCGCCGCCGGCATCAGCGTCAACGTCACGCTGATCTTCAGCCTGGAGCGCTACGCCGAGGTCATCGACGCGTACCTGTCCGGTCTCGAGCAGGCCAAGGACGCCGGCATCGATCTGTCCACGATCCAGTCGGTCGCCTCGTTCTTCGTGTCCCGCGTCGACACCGAGACTGACGCGCGCCTCGCCGCGATCGGCACGGACGAGGCCCTGGCTCTGAAGAGCAAGGCCGGTCTCGCGAACGCCCGCCTCGCGTACGAGCTGTACGAGCAGACGTTCGCCGGTGACCGCGCGCAGGCTCTCCTCGACGCCGGCGCGAACCGTCAGCGCCCGCTCTGGGCCTCCACCGGGGTCAAGGATCCGGCGCTGCCGGACACCCTGTACGTCACCGAGCTCGTCGCCGCGAACGTCGTCAACACCATGCCGGAGAAGACCCTCGAGGCGACCTTCGACCACGGCGTCATCACCGGCGACACCATCACGAGCGAGTACGACGCCTCACGGGCCGTGTTCACCGGTCTCGAGTCCGTGGGCGTCGACTTCGCCGACGTCACCCAGACCCTGGAGGACGAGGGCGTCTCCAAGTTCATCGACTCCTGGCACCACCTGCTCACCCAGGTCCGCGAAGGACTGGACGCGCAGCGGTGAGCTTCCACATCCACACCTCGGGGGCGCCGAAGGCGGCCATCGACGAGATCGTCCCGCACCTGGTCGGCGACCTGATCGCGTCGCGGATCACGGCCGGCGACCCGACGGTGTGGGGCGAGGCGGCGGAGGCGGAGGCCGCCGTCCGCCTCGGCTGGGTGGACGCGGTCTCCGTCTCGCGTCCGCTGGTGCCAGAGATCGTCGCCCTGCGCGAGGAGCTGAACGCGCAGGGCGTCACGCGTGTCGTGCTGGCCGGGATGGGCGGATCCTCGCTCGCTCCCGAGGTCATCTCGCAGACCGCGGGGATCGACATCACGATCCTGGACTCCACCTCCCCCGGGCAGGTGCTGGCCGCGATCGACGCAGGCCTGCAGGACGTCGTGCTGGTCGTGTCCTCGAAGTCGGGATCGACCGTCGAGACCGATTCGCAGCGCCGCACCTTCGAGGCCGCATTCCGCGACATCGGCATCGACCCGGTCTCGCGCATCGTCGTGGTCACCGACCCCGGCTCCCCCCTGGACGAATCCGCGCGTGCCGCGGGGTACCGGGTCTTCACCGCGGATCCGAACGTCGGCGGCCGGTACTCCGCGCTCACCGCGTTCGGCCTGGTCCCTTCGGGACTCGCCGGCGTCGACATCTCCGAGCTGCTCGACGAGGCGGAGGCCTCGCTGCTGCAGGTCGCGATCGACTCCGCCGAGAACCCGGCGCTGCTCCTCGGCGCGGCGATCGCCGCGACCAGGCAGAGCCCTGACGGCCCGCGCCGCGACAAACTGGGCCTGATCACCGACGGCACGCACATCGTGGGCCTGCCGGACTGGATCGAACAGCTCGTCGCGGAATCCACCGGCAAGGCGGGCACGGGGATCCTTCCCGTCGTGCTGCTCCCGGTGTCCCCCGAGGTCGAGAACACGCCGTCCGACCTGCAGCTGGTGCGATTCGTCGACGACGCGGACGAGTTCCACCTGCGTGAGCGCCACCCCGGCGAGATCCTGATCAGCGGCACCCTCGGTGCGCAGTTCCTGGTGTGGGAGTACGCCACGGCGATCGCCGGCTACCTGCTCGGCATCGACCCCTTCGATCAGCCCGATGTGGAATCGGCCAAGGTCGCCGCGCGGGGCCTGCTCGACGCCCGCCCCGAGGCCGCACCCGCCGCGTTCGTGCAGGACGGTGTCGAGGTGCGCGCGACGGATCCCGCGCTGGTCGCGTCCGGCACGATCGCCGGCGTGCTGGACGCGCTCTGGTCCCGGCTCGCCGACGACGGCTACGTCTCGATCCAGGCCTACGTGGATCGACTGGAGATGCCGCAGCTGCAGGGTCTGCGCGAGCTCGTCGCCGCCGACTCCGGCCGTCCCACCACCTTCGGCTGGGGACCCCGCTTCCTGCACTCGACCGGTCAGTATCACAAGGGCGGGCCGGCCCAGGGCGTGTTCCTGCAGATCACCGAGCGCGGCGACGTCGACCTGGAGATCCCGGATCGGCCGTTCACCTTCGGCCAGCTCATCGAGGCGCAGGCCGCCGGCGACGCCGGCGTGCTCGCCGCGCACGGCCGCCCCGTCGTGACGCTCACGATCACCGAACCGCAGGACGACGTGCTCGAACTGTTCGAGGCTGCTCAGTAGCCGTCCCCTCCCCCGTATCCAGGAGAATCCCCCACTGATGACCGTTCCCGTCTCCCGCGGACACAATCCGCTGCGCGATCCCGACGACCGTCGGCTGAACCGGATCGCCGGGCCGAGCGCCCTCGTGATCTTCGGCGTCACCGGCGATCTGTCGCGCAAGAAGCTCATGCCCGCCGTCTACGACCTCGCCAATCGCGGTCTGCTCCCGCCCGGGTTCGCCCTGGTCGGCTTCGCCCGCCGCGACTGGGAGGATCAGGACTTCGCCCAGGTCGTCTACGACGCAGTCAAGCAGTACGCCCGCACGCCGTTCCGCGAGGAGACGTGGGAGCAGCTGCTGCAGGGCATCCGCTTCGTCTCCGGCGAGTTCGGAGATCCGGACGCGTTCCGGCGGCTCCGCGAGACGGTCGAGAGGCTCGACGTCGAACGCGGCACCATGGGAAACCATGCGTACTATCTCTCGATCCCGCCGAACCAGTTCCCGCTCGTCGCGCAGCAGCTGCGCGATTCCGGGCTCGTGGACGGACATGCGGACGCCGACCACTGGCGTCGCGTCGTGATCGAGAAGCCGTTCGGTCACGATCTCGCGTCGGCCAGGGCGCTCAACGACGCGCTGGAGGGCACGTTCCCCGCCGATTCGATCTTCCGGATCGACCACTACCTCGGCAAGGAGACGGTGCAGAACATCCTGGCGCTGCGCTTCGCGAACGAACTGTACGAGCCGATCTGGAACCGCAACTACGTCGACCATGTGCAGATCACGATGGCCGAGGACATCGGCGTGGGCGGTCGGGCCGGCTACTACGACGGCATCGGCGCGGCCAGGGACGTCATCCAGAACCACCTGCTGCAGCTGCTCGCGCTGACCGCGATGGAGGAGCCGATCAGCCTCTCCGCCGCGCACCTGCGCGCCGAGAAGGAGAAGGTGCTCGCCGCGGTGTCGCTGCCCGCGGATCTGTCCCTCGCCTCCGCACGCGGGCAGTATGCCGGCGGCTGGCAGGGCGGTGAGCAGGTCACCGGCTTCCTCGACGAGGACGGCATGGACCCCGCCTCGACCACCGAGACGTTCGCCGCCGTCAAACTCGAGATCAACACGCGACGCTGGGCCGACGTGCCGTTCTACCTGCGCACCGGCAAACGCCTCGGCCGCCGGGTGACGGAGATCGCCGTGGTCTTCAAGCGCGCGCCGGAGCATCTGTTCGGCAGCGGCCAGACTTCGGAGCTCGGCCAGAACGCGCTCGTCATCCGCGTGCAGCCCGATGAGGGCGTGACGATCCGGTTCGGATCGAAGGTTCCCGGCAACGGCACGAACGTGCGCGATGTGACCATGGACTTCGGGTATGGGCACGCGTTCACCGAGGCCAGCCCGGAGGCGTACGAACGGCTCATCCTGGATGTGCTCCTCGGTGACCCGCCGCTGTTCCCGCGACATGAGGAGGTCGAGTTGTCCTGGAAGATCCTCGACCCCGTGGAGGACTACTGGGCGGCGCAGAACACGCCGCTCGAGCAGTACGCACCCGGATCCTGGGGCCCGGCATCGGCCGACGCCCTGCTCGCCCGCGACGGACGTGTCTGGAGGCGCCCGTGATCATCGATCTGCCCGACACCACGACCAGTCAGGTCGCGAAGAGCCTGGTGAAGGCCCGCGAGGACGGTGGCGTGGTCGCCCTCGGTCGCGTGCTGACGCTGATCATCGCCTCGCCCGACGACAGCGTGGAGGCGGCCATCGACGCCGCCAACGACGCCTCGCGGGAGCATCCGATGCGTGTGATCGTGCTCACCACGAGCACGGGAGAGGCCCGGCTGGACGCTCAGATCCGGGTCGGCGGCGACGCCGGCGCGAGCGAGGTCGTCGTGCTGCACGCCTACGGCGACGCGGCGAGCAACGAGGAGAGCCTCATCACCGGCCTACTCCTTCCGGACGCCCCTGTCGTGGTGTGGTGGCCGACCGAGGCTCCGGAAGCACCCGCCGAATCGCCTCTGGGCCGGATCGCGCAGCGGCGGATCACCGACGCGGCCACGGCCGTGAACGTGCGTGCGCAGCTCGAGGTGCTCGGTCGCACGCACGTGCCGGGCGACACGGATCTCGCCTGGACCCGCCTCACGCACTGGCGCGAGCAGCTCGCCGCGGTGCTGGACCAGCCGCCGTTCGAGGAGGTCACCTCCGTCGAGGTGCGCGGGTCCGCCGCCTCACCGTCGACGGCTCTGCTCGCGAGCTGGCTCGGGCTGGCGCTGGACGTCCCCGTCCGCTGGGCGTACGAGGAACCGCAGCACTGGGCGCACGGCATCAAGTCCGTACGTCTGTCCCGCGCGAGCGGCGACATCCTGCTGGAGCGTCCGGTTCCCGGATCCGCCCTGCTGACCCAGCCCGGCCAGCCCGACCACGAGCTGCACCTCCCCCGCCGCACGCTGCGCGAATGCCTCGCCGAGGAGCTGCGCCGGCTCGATCCGGATCTGCTCTACGGCCGCGTGATCACCGACGGCTGGGAGCAGCTGTCCGCGCCGGAACCGGCGGCCTGACATGGCCGGCGACCCCGCCAAGCGCGTCGTGATCGCGGCGGATCCCGCGAAGCTCGCCCGCCTCGTCGCGGACCGCTTCCTGGTCCGCGTCCAGGCGCGCATCCGCGACGGCCGCCTCGCGCACATCGCCCTCACCGGCGGGAGCATGGGATCCGCAGTGCTGCGCGCCGTGGCCGAGGATTCCCGCGCCGCCGGCCTGGACTGGTCGCTGGTGCATTTCTGGTGGGGCGACGAGCGCTTCGTACCCGCCGCGGATCCGGATCGCAATGCCGGGCAGGCCAGGACGGCGCTGCTGGACCGGATCCCGGTGCCGGCGGCGAACGTGCACGAGATGGCCGCCAGTGATGCGGGTCTGAGCCTGGACGAGGCCGCCGCCGCCTACGCTGGCGAGCTCGCGCGTTTCGGCGATGACGAGCGCGCTTGGCCGTCGTTCGCGGTCTGCTTCCTCGGGGTCGGGCCGGACGGCCACGTCGCATCGCTGTTCCCGGACCACCCGGAGATCACGGTGACCGATGCGGCCGTGCTGCCGGTGCGGAACTCCCCCAAGCCGCCGCCGGAGCGGATCACGCTGACCCGCCCCGTGATCAACGCCTCCCAGCGCGTCTGGCTGGTGCTCACCGGAGCCGAGAAGGCGTCGGCCCTGGGCCTCGCCCTCGCCGGCGCGAACTACGAGAACGTGCCGGCGGCCGGCGCCAAGGGGCGCAAGCGCACGGTGTTCTTCGTGGATGAGGCCGCGGCCGCCGAGGTCGCTCCCGACCTCATCGACATCGACTACTGAGCGGCGTCGGTCACTGCGCGCGACCGGCGGATCCGCCGTCGTGCTCGTCTGCGTGGTCGGCGGCGGACCGATCGTCACGATGGAGCGGTGCGACGTTCGAGGGCCATTCGGGCGCAGCCGGACCGTCCTGCGACCTCGACGGAGCCGTGCTCGGCGCGGCGGCCGGCCCCGCGCTGCCGGAGCTTCCCCGGACGATCGGCAGCTCCTGACTCTCGCTCACGACCTGCGGGTGGTAGCGCGCGAGCGTGACCACGCCCCAGCCCGCGATAGCGCCGGCAACGCCGAAGACGAAGAACACCCATGGCTGAGCGGCGGATCCCTCCTGCAGGACCAGCAGGCCGATCAGCACCGCGACCATCGGGTCGACGACCGTGAGACCCGCGATGACGAGGTCGGGCGGACCGGACCCGTAGGCGGTCTGCACGAAGTACGCGCCGGCGGCTGCGGCGGCGATCAGTGCGATCACGCAGACCACCGTGAGCCAGTCGAACTGGCTGAACTGGATCCGCGTGATCACGACCTTCGCGAGCGTCGCCACGAAGCCGTACAGGATCCCCGCGCCCGTGACGTAGAAGAGCGCGCGCATGCGGCGTCGCAGGATCAGCCAGCAGGTGCCGAGCAGGATGATCACGAGCAGCAGGATCGTGAGGATCGTGAACAGCTGGATCTCGCTGATCTCGTGCTCGGTTGCGAACAGCGCCGCGAAGAGCACGAAGATGAAGATGCCGCCCACGCACGCGACGATCGAGATCACGGAGCGTTTCGTCGGCGAGACGCCGCTGACGCGCGCGTTGAGCAGGGTGGTGATCACCAGGGCGATCGCGCCGAGCGGCTGCACCACGATCAGGGGCGCCTTGGTCAGCGCCGCGAGCTGACAGACGACGGCCAGCGCCAGCATGAGCGTGCCGGCGATCCAGGACGGACGTGTGAGCAGCCCTCTGACCTGCGCCCAGCTGAGGCCGGTGGCGGCGTCGGAGCCGCTCAGCCGCTCGACCTTCTGCACACCCCGATGCTGGTATTGCGCACCCAGGGACATGAACACCGCGCCGGCCAGCGCCAGCGGGATCCCGAACAGCAGCCCTGGGTTGCCGAAGACACCGGCGAGGTGATCACCGACGTTGCCCGCCATGATCAGGGTCAGGTCTCCGTGCACCCTTCGACCTTACCCGGCCATTCGCGCGGGCTAGGGTTGACGCGTGGCTGTGCTTCCGATTCGCATCATGGGCGACCCCGTCCTGCATTCCATCGCCGACCCCGTCGCAGAGATCACGGATGAGATCCGCACGCTCGTGGCCGACATGCACGAGACGATGGACGTCGCCCCCGGCGTCGGCCTCGCAGCGCCCCAGGTCGGGGTGAGCCTGCGGATCTACGTGTACTCGTACGTCGATGACGACGAGAACCCGTGGCGCGGCGAGATCATCAACCCGGTGCTCTGGATGGCGCCGCTCGAGCCGGGCGCGCCGGATCCCGATCTGGAGTCCGAGGGATGTCTCTCGTTCCCGGGCGAGCGGTTCCCGCTGCGCCGCTCCGAGCGCGTGCTCGTGACCGGCACCGACCTCGGCGGTCACGAGGTGCGGATCGAGGTGGACGGCTGGCGGGCGCGCATCATGCAGCACGAGTTCGACCATCTGGACGGGATCCTGTACGTCGACCGGCTCGACGACGGGGACTGGAAGACCGTGCAGAAGATCGCCCGCAAGCGCGGCTGGGGCCGTCCAGGAGTCAGCTGGACGCCGGGCGTCGAGCACCTCGAGGGCTGAACGGAACACTCCGGCGCGACGCGCCCGGGCGTCAGCCGATGGCGGAGCCGATGTGCAACCTTTGCTATAGTTGTCGAGTTGCCCGCGCAGCGGGAGACATTCCTCGGTAGCTCAATTGGCAGAGCAGCCGGCTGTTAACCGGCAGGTTCTTGGTTCGAGTCCAAGCCGGGGAGCTTGTGAAGCCCCGATCCAGGTCCCTGGGTCGGGGCTTTCCCCTTGTGTTTCCGCGGGTTGTGGGTACGTCACGATATCGTCAGGCGCGTTCAGGGCACGCTCTGCCCACATTTTGCCCACATTCGCTGCGGTTCGTGCGGCATCCAGCGCCCGCGACACGGCGTCAAGATCATCATCGAAGAGGTCAGCGTACGTGTCGAGAGTCATGGCGGCGGAAGCGTGACCAAGCATCCGCTGGATGACTTTTACATTCGCGCCGGCGGAGATAGCCAAGGATGCTGCGGTGTGTCGAAGATCGTGGATCGTCACGGCCGGGAACGCCGGATCAGATGCGCGCAGCGCGTTCAGATGTCGAGTGAACCAAGCATCCCGGTGGGTGGGCTGGCTCAGATATGTGCGCCCGTCACCGAAGACCAGATGCTCGGGAGACTTGCCCTCACATACTCGCAGCAGCGCGGGATGCAGGAACGCCGGCAGCGGGACGGAACGTGTGCGGTGCGTCTTCGGCGTCCCGACCTCGATGCGTCCGTTGACGCGAACAGCATTCTCCGTGACATTCAGACGACCCTTGGTGAGATCGAGGTCACGAACCCGCAGGCCGATCAGCTCCCCCCACCGCAGCCCCGTGTACGCAAGCACGCGCACAATGACGCCCATGTCTCCGCACTCCAGCGCGAGTCGTTCCACCTGGGTGTGCGTCAGATAGAGCCGTCGCTTGCCCGTCTTCCGAGGGAGGGCGATGGAGGCTGCGGGATTGAACGAGATCCGCCGGTCCTTGACCGCGCCGTTCAGGATCGCATGCAGAACACTGTGGGCCCGCCGGACGCTCGAGGCGCTCAGCGGCTTGTTGATAGGTTTCGTGCTGGGCGCCGTGCCATCCGCGAGAGCCGTGATCCATTTCTGCACGTCGGAGTGCCGGATCTCAGCGATCCGCGCCGATCCCCATTTCGGCTGAACGTACACGCGCCATGCGCCCTCGAGCCACACATATGAGGACGGCTTCAGACGCGCCTCCGCCGAGGTCAGCCAGTCGTTCGCCAGATCCTCGAGCTTGACCCGTCCCGCGGCCGCATCGACAAAGTCCCCGCGCGCCTTGGCCACCTCGATGGAGGCGAGGAAGATCTCAGCCTCGCGCTTCGTGCGGAATCCCCGTTTGTCGGTCTGACGCCCATCGGGATTCCGGAAGCGAACCCGGTAGCGCTTGCCGCCATCGGTCGCATAAGGAGTGATACTACCCATCAGACCCCAGCCGTGCTTCGAGCGCCGCGACACGCTCTTCAAGGGATCGCATGTGCCGATCTTGCGCCTCCGCCTCATCAAGATCACGTTGCGGGTCGACACTAACTTCAGTGGCAACGCCGAACCCGAGAAGGTCGACCGGTGGAACTCCTAGCGCCTGCCCCAGGACGAAGAGGTCGTCGACATCCACACGACGTTGACCGTTCTCGATACGGCGAAAAGCAAGATCGGCAAGTCGGCCTCCGGCTCGCCGCGACAGCTCGGCGTAACCGAGTCCCTTCTCCTCGCGGATCTCGCGCACCTTGCCGGCAAGGTACTCGCCCATAGGTCCGACGACGACCTTCGCCCGTCCGGTGTTTGTCTCAGCCATACCCAAACCCTATCATCTCGATCGATCATATTGATAGACTGAGAGTGACAACAGCCCAGATCGATCAACATGAGGAGGTTCCCGTTGACGGACATTCACCCCACCACGACACCAGAAGAGGTCTACCTGACGCCGGCGCAGGTCGCGCTCCTCATCCCGGGCATGATGAAGGCGGCGCTTGCCCAGCTTCGATACCGCGGTCTCGGACCCACGTATCTCAAGCCCACCGCAAAGCTGGTCCTCTATCGCCGGGACGATGTCATTCACTGGCTCGAGCGCTCCGCGTTCACGAGCACGCGAGAGGTCGCATGATGAGCGTTCAGGACAGCACGCGAACAAGCAACCCCAACCCCACAGTGATCGCGATGCGAGACGAGTGGCGAGGTTCCAAGTCGAAGGACTACCTCGAGCACCTGAAGCGCGTCGCCGACGGCGCCATCGAAGAGTATGTGGCCTATCCGAGGGAAGAAGCCATCTACTTCCTGATCGAGACGGAGTTCACCTCCTTCGTCTGCACGGAGCTGGACCGGATCCGCTCTGTGCGAGTGCTTGACTGGAAGCTTCGATATGACGGCTCCGCCCACACCGAGCTGCGATCCGAGGTGGAAGCGGCCGCGCTCCAGGCGTGGCCTCCTACAATTGCAACGGTTGCGCAGTCGATGACGACAGCGATGACAAAAGCAGGGCTTACCGAAGCAGAGGTGTCGCGCGGTCAAGACTTGTTCCGAGAGCTGGGGCCCGCAGCCCTAGAGCGGAAGGAGAACGCGGAGACTGACGCAACCTTCTTCGACCTGCTCGCTGGCCTGGCAGGCCCCGAAGGAGACTTGCTCCGTCGGTTCCTCGAGGCGCGAGAGCACGCCTTCCAGGAGGCGACGAAGCCCGCGGTCTACACGGATCAACTTATCGATGACATGTGGGCGTCCGTGCGGCGCGCGGCAGTTCGCGAGGTGGTGGGCCGCCTCGTCGATACGGCAGAAGCAGCCGGCGGCTTCCCAGAGGCCTATGCGTTCTTCCCTAGCGACCTGGAGCGACACATGCTCGAGCGCAGCCCCGAGTCGCGGGACTTCATCATTCGCGCAAACGTGGCCGACGCGCGCCTGGAGGGGCGAATCATCAAGGAGCGCCTTTGAACCTCCATCCCGACGCGGCGACCTACGCGAGCGATGCCTGGTACGACAAGGAGGACGTGGAACGACGTTTTCTTGAGTTCCAAGCAGCCGAGGTCGGCCGACGAGCGCTCGCCGCGAAACAGAAGCACCAGGAGACGCTCGAGCGCGCGAAGATCGCGGACCTGCACGAGCGGTCAGTCATCCTCGGCGAGGAAGACAAGCGACTCCCCCAGCCCATGCAAAAGGAGGTAGTCAACCTCCGTGCGCGAGAAATGGGGAAGGCCTACCTCGACGCGGAGAAGGCGGAAATGCTGGAGATCCCTCCCCTCCAAACTCTCAGCGCCCTCCTGGCGAGCGAAATCCGCGAGGAGCCCTGGATCATCGAAGGGCTCATGCACCGCGGCGGCAACGTTCTTCTCGCAGCGCAGCGGAAGACCGGCAAGACGAGCATGGTGAACAACCTCGCGCGTTCCCTGGTTGACGGCGTGCCGTTCCTCGACCGCTTCGCTGTGAGCGAGCCTCGTCGCGTCGCCATCCTGGACTTCGAGATGAGTCGTGCTACCGCCCTGACCTGGCTCGACGGCCAGGGCATCGTCAGAACCGACGCGCTCAGTACGGTCCCCCTCCGCGGCAAGGGCGGCACATTCCGGATCACCGACCCCTCCACTCGCGCGCGGTGGGCAGAACAGCTCCGGGGGTTCGACGTACTCATACTCGACCCGGTACGACCGCTGATGGACTCGCTCGGGCTGGACGAGAACCGTGAGGCGGGGAAGCTTCTTAGCGCGTTCGATGCTCTCAAGGCTGAAGCGGGTATCTCGGAAGGAGTTGTGGTCCATCACATGGGCCACGCAGGTACCAACGCCCGGGGCGACTCTCGTTTCGAAGACTGGCCCGACGCGATCTGGAAATTGCAGAGGGAGGACCCGAACGATCCCGGCGCCTTCCGCTTCTTCGAAGCCCAGGGTCGCGATGTAGATCTTCCGCGTGGGCTCGTTTCGCTTTACGACGGCAGGAGGCTCGCATTTGCGGCTGACGCTAGAAGCGTCATCGCCGACACCCATCTGTCCAGTTTGAAGACCACGCTATCGGTGCGAGGAGAGATGACCAGCGGACAGATCGAGCAGCTCGGCATCCGCGGCATCTCCAAGAACACAGTTTCGCTGTTCCTGCGGAACGCAGTTGAGAACGGAGAACTCAACGTCCGCACGGAAGGCAACAAGAAACTGTTCTCGGTCGCCCTCCCTTCGACCGGAGACTCCCCCGAGTGATCATCCCCCTACATCCCCCTTATAGGGAGTGGGGGATATAGGGAGATGCTTTCGCTGGCCCGGGGATTACGCACCTTCTAGGTCCCTGAATGAAGTGGGGATATGTGCCAGAGGTTCTTGCCATGGCCGAATATCCCCGATAATCTATACCCCCCAGGGGTATTCGTGTGGAAGGACTCTGCAAGATGGCAACGATGGTCCGGGAACAAATCGAAGGTGCTCGTGAAATCGAGTTGCTCGCGAAGCAGGTCGGGACAGACGAGCACGGCTTCACAAGGGTGTTTATCTCGTTTCCCTGCCAGGACGGCGGCTGCAACGAGGGGGAACACTGCTTCGTCTTCGACGGCAGCAAGCTCCTTCGCCTCCTGAAGCAGGAGATGGGACTCAGCGACCTCGAGAAAGATGTCGACTGGGACTACCAGCTCCGCCTCCTTCTAGGCGAATAGTCTCCGCCCATGAACGAAGAACGCATTCCGCGGGAGTGGGAGGACGCCGTCGTCCACCGCCTCGCCGATCTGCTCGGCGACGCGATCACCGTCCTGATCGAAGAGCGTCTGACTCGGTCGCTACCGACGGCAGATGGTTCCGAGCCAATCCACATCAGCCGCCAACCGTTGCGTATCCAGGAGATGGTCGCCGAGAGCGGCCTCTCCCGCTGGACGATCATGTCGGCCCTTCAGCGCGGCGAGCTTCACGGTGGACAGCGACTCAAGCGCGGCACCTGGCATGTGGAAGAGCCCTGCTTCCGCGCGTGGATGCGTGGAGACGAGTGCGCGCACCAGCGACGAGGCGAAGCGAACGAAGGAACGCCACTCAAGAGCCGCCGGCGCTGAGCGGATAGGGCTTCGCAACGCAGGCTGGGACAAGAACACCACGGATCTTCTGATGCAGTTCGCCACCGAGATTCCGAGACATCACACAAGAGGGGGTTGGAGAGGCCAAATCTCCCCGACGCAGGGCGTCAGACACTTCTAGCGATCGCCCACTGAAGACCTCAGGCCCCGTTTCCCGCCCTGCGCCGCTTCGCCCAGTCAGGGTCAGGCACCGGTGGGGCGGCCAGCCTACCGGGAGCATCAGACCCGCCGCGGGAGGCCACATCCAGTACCTCGACGAACAACGCGCTCAGGCGCACGAATCGCACGATCGCCAAGATCAGACCGGCCTCGAAGACCCACCGGATGATCTCCGGGGTCAGCGGTTGGGGGCTGGCCGCAGTGACCGTCGGCGGATTGGACGGGTCAAGCAGGAGCCCGAAGATCGCGATCAGCGCACATAGCAAGGCCGTGCGGAATACGCTGCGCCAGTTATGAGCAAGGTCCGCACCGCCTGCCTCGCGCAGAATGTCAGCGCGCTCGCCCTTCGCCGAACTGAGCTGGCCGATGGCGACCGCGCTAAAAGATCCGAGCAGCGACACAACGATCGCCACAGCGGAATAGACGGCACGCCGATCGGGCGCTGAAGCGGCGGCGAGGATGTCCAGCCACGGCCACCATTGGATCAGGAGGAGGTGCGCTCCAAGAATGGCGACGGTGATCAGGTAGTCCAACCAAATGCGGTCAATCCAGAAGTCACGGACGTTCGCCGCAGCCTTCATTGTTGCGTCACGCATGCCCTCTCCTCTCCGATCCCGCCCCGATTCTCGCAGCGGCCACCGACATCGGGTCAGGCGTTCACGATCTTGCGCAACTCCTGCTCATGCTCCTGAGCCGCGTCGATGATCGCGCGGACGGCCGATTCGTTTCGGATCGGGCTTCCGTCCTCCGCGGTCGTGGAAATCTTCCTCTTCGCGGTGATCTTCTGCTTCGCGAAGTCTACGTCTACGCCATGTCGCTTGTCGTCGGCTTCGATGTAGACGAGTCGCCCCTTCGCGCTACGAATTTCGTTGTTGTCGGACGCCTCGGCGATCACCTTCGCTTCCTCGCGAACCGCCTTCCGCCCCTCGGCCATATCCTTCGCCCGTCCCGGCTGCAGGATCACGGTGACAACCATCGAGCCGTATTCCTCCTTAACTGCCCGGAGCACGTTCGAGAGCTTCGATCCACGCTTCTCCAGCGCATCGGCCTTGTTGGTGTGCACCTTGATCGAGATACGATCAAGTTCAGTGGACTGGTTGATCATCTGTTGTATCTCATGCGACACCATTGGCTCGGTGTCCACGACGAATCCGTCCCCCAGAATCTTCAAGTTGTTGAGCCACAAGGTGAAGGAGCTCGGCGTCGGGGCTGTCGTTGAACCCTGAATGAGCCCGATCACGTTGCCAAAGTCGAGGAACGCGATGATCGACGGCTCGACAAGCTGCGTAGCCTCGTCCAACTCGAGTTCGCCAATCGTATCCTTCTGCTCGTTGTAGACATCGAGCCAGGCGTCCTGATCCCGGACAAGCATCAACTTCAGGTGATAGGCGCCCCCTACATGCATCACCTCTCCAATGAGGGTGCGATCAGGGCCACTCCAGACCCGATCATGGAGCGGCACACTCGCCAGCTCCCGTAGGATGGCTTGCCAGTCGGCCTGCTCCATACGTTCGTTGGATGTCACGTTGATCCACTTCACCACTTCGTAGAAGTTGATCGTACGTTCACGCAACTTCGGGCCAGGCTGTGCCATATGCCCCCTCCTCACAATGCGACTGTCTACGCTCACGGTAGTGGCAAAGCGGGCGTTAACCGGGGAGCCGCCGGAGCGTGCGCGAGCCATACCCGTCGAAAAGGTGCAATGGCCGGAGTCTTAGACTCGCCCGTTGCATCCTGTGCCGAGTGCACGGCTGGGCGAGGCCGGCGGGCAA
This sequence comes from Microbacterium panaciterrae, assembly GCF_039541635.1. NCBI lineage: Bacteria > Bacillati > Actinomycetota > Actinomycetes > Micrococcales > Microbacteriaceae > Microbacterium > Microbacterium panaciterrae. The sequence continues at coordinate 93,120 of NZ_BAABGP010000008.1, read as the reverse complement.
CGGAGATCGGTGGCCTCATAGCTGCGCTCCTCGCGAACGCGCAGCGGAACGGACTGGCAACGGGTGAGACAATTCGTGTAGGAGGGTGGGCGGGGGCGTGTGTCCTTGGCACGGTGACTGGACCGGCTGTGGGAGTTCGACCGCTGGCCGACACGAACCCCGGGTCGCCTCTAACGCGAGCAAGCGTTTCATCGTCACAGTTGCCAGCTGCGGTGGTCGCGTCGTTGACCGAGGCCGACCCCATTTCTCCGAGGAGACGGGGCGGGCCGATCAGTCGTCGGACTTGTCCGTGTCGAGCCAATCGTCGATGAAATCGGTAAGCACTCCCTGGGTGTCACTCGCCACGACGCGCAGAGCCTGACGCGGAGACTGGTGCGGAAAGCGACGATCGAAGAGCTGACGGAACTGATCGATGTCGTCGCTGACTTGAAGGAGCGTAACCACGGTCACGATCTGCTTGTCAAGGTGCTCGATGCCGGTGTCCACAGTGAGATGCTGGTGATGCTTGCGCGCTCGGTGGCCGGAATCGCGGCGCGGATTAAGACGCTGAAGTTCACCAAGCACCGGCTCAGGCAGGTGCTTGTAGATGTGATCGTTGATGAACTTGCCGATGTACTGCGGATGCTTGGTCTTGCCCTCCTTGTAGTCCCAACCGTAGAGCCTGTAGAGCTCCCGGAAGAACTCATTTGGGAACACCGCCACCCACGGCCGGAACATCTCTGACACATACGTCGACAGGAGCTGTTGAAGCTCATCTCGAGCTCGCACCTCCTGGTAACCCGTTGCCTCGTCGACTAGCGCCGTGATGCCGACCTGGGCGAAGCTCCGCATCAGCACCTCGGCCGCCTGCGCGGCCCCGAGTTGGCTGTCCTGAAGCACGCCCGCCTGTCGGGCGGCGAGATATACCTCCAAGACCTTCGGAAGGGTTTCTGCTCGATACCCGGTCGAGATGAACCGCTGGTTGGGAAGTCGGTATCGGATCGGTTCCAGGTCGGAATGTAGCCCTTCCGGGGTAAACGTGTCCAGGTTGTTGGCGTTGAGGAACGGAGCGCGACGAGGCGTATCGGCGTTGCGTCGCACGCCGCTCTTAGTCGCTCGGTCCAAAGCTGCCATCACGGTGCCCTGTGAAAGCACCCTCGTCCCATCCGGCAGAACAGCGCACTCGATCCTGCGCTCCCCAATGATGATCGCCCCGGTATAGGTCGCGCGCGGGATCGTGTTGTCCCACCTCGACTCCGCGGCCCGCTGGGCTATCTCCCTGCGACGTTCTGGGCTGAGCTTGCGCGCCCTGGCTTTCCCGCCCTCACTCGCATCGAACAGCGCCTCATCTTTCTCTTCTCGGGAACCTTCTTCAGCCATGAGCGTCCTCTTTCAGGTCGGGGTGCTTACCGGCAAGCATCAGCTTGCATGCGGGAGCAGGTTTCTGCCGTGTGCGCCACGCCATGAGCCGGATTTATGCGGCGGATTCTCAGCAGAATCACGATCCCGCGCGCCGGTCGGATTGACCCATGCTTGCGCGAAGGGTGCCAGCAAGCACACTCTGCTGACCCACGCCCCCCACGCCCCGGCTGGAGCCGGGATGAGGAAGCACCCTGACGCCTAGACTCCGCGCCGTGCCGCGCAAGGCCGGGATGAGGTGATCTGTGGCCGACAACGTCAACGAGAACGTTCTTCGTCTCGTCGTGCAGGGCCAGGCTGATCTCGAGAAGGTCGTCGCGCTCGTCCGCCAGCTCGAGCAGGAGACAGGCACCTCCAGCCAGGCGATGAACAAGGCGCTCGGCGGAGTCAGCACCTCTTTCAAAGAACTCGCGGGCGTAGCGAACACCACCAAGACCGCCGTCGCGATCCCCGCAGGTTCCACGGCATCCTGGGACACGCTGAAGGCGAAGGTCCTCGAGGCCGCGGGTGCGTACCGCACACTGAACCAGGCTCGCCTCGCATCCGGTCAGACACCCGTCAGCGCGCAGCAGTTCCTTGCCTCTCCGGCGAACACGAAGAGCGTCTCACAGGCCGACCTGAACGCCTTCCAGCAGGGCTCCAACATCAGCCTGCTGGACGCCGCCAGCCAGGGCGCCATCCAGTCCCTCCCCCGCCTGCGCTACGCGCTGTACGACGTAGCCCAGACCGCCACCTACACCGGCATCGCGATGACGGGCCTGTCGATCGCAGTGGGCGCGGTGTCCATCAAGATGGACCGCCAGTTCGCGGATGTCGTGCGAACCACCGGCACCTACATGGACACGACCGGGCACCAGACGGAAGCCCTACGCGCACAGTTCGACAACCTGTTCTCTCAGATCCCCACCTCCTGGGGCGACCTGACGCAGATCGGCGCGCTGGCCGGACAGCTGGGTATTGCGAACCAGGATGTGGCCGAGTTCACGAAGCTCGTCGCCCAGTTCGCGGCGACCACGAATGTCACCGTCGACCAGGCCGGAACCGCGTTCGGTCGCCTCGCGGCCCTGCTCGACATCCCGTCCGCGAAGTTCCAGAACTTCGGCTCCGCGGTCCTCCGTGTCGGCGTCAACAGTGTCGCGACCGAGTCCCAGATCCTCAGCCTGTCCACGCAGATCGCCCCGATGGCGCGGGTCGCCGGGTTCACCGCGGATCAGGTGGTCGGCCTGTCCGGCGCGCTCGCGTCCCTCGGCGTCCAGCCGGAGCTTGCCCGCGGAACCGTCACGCGCCTGTTCACCAACATCGCCACCAGTGTCGCCAACGGCGGCACGAAGCTGGACGCTTTCGCCCGGCTCAGCAACGAAAGCGCTGCGCAGTTCTCCCAGAGCTGGGGCACGGACGCCTCGGGCGCCCTCCAGACCCTCCTGAACAGCATCGGTAACCTCGACCAGTCCCAGGCCATCCAGGCCCTCCAGGACATCGGCGTCAAGTCCGCCCGCGACATCCCCACCATGCTCCGCCTCGCGCAGAACACGGACCTGCTCGCGAAAGCACTCAAAGACGCCAAGGGTGGCTGGGACTCCGGCGCGGACGTAGCCCAGCACTACAACGTCATCACGTCGACGATCGCGGAGAAGATCCGCATCCTCGTCAACAACTTCCAGTTGCTCATCGAGCACGTGGGCAAGTCGACCTCCGTCCTGGGTGGTTTCGTCGACGGACTGATCGGCCTGGTCGGCTGGCTCCAGAAGCTCGTCGACAACCCGTTCTCCGCGACGATCGCAGGCATCCTGCTGACCATCACGCTTCTCGGTGGCGTGACCCTCATCGCCGTGGGCGGCATGGCACGGTTCGCCGCCTCCCTGTTCGCCGTCCGCACGGCCGCGACGGAGATGGGCATCTCCACCACCGCATCCGCGCTCTCCGTCAACACGCTCACCACCGCACTCCTGGGCGCCGAAGCCGCCGCAGGAGGCGCGGGCAAGACCGTTGCCGCACTCGGCATCGGACTCCGGTTCCTGGGCGTCGCCGCCATCGCGATGATCGCGGTACCGCTCGTCGATCAGTTGCATTCCTGGGCACTCGAGGCGGATGGCGCGAGCGTCAACGCTGACCGCCTCGCGAAGGCGCTCAATGGAGTTGCCTCCGGAAGCACTTCCAAGCAGGACCTCGCGGATATCAACGCCCAGATCAAGGCCATCGGGAAGTCGACGGCGGACGGTCTCGCGGCCACCACCAGCAGCGGCGCACCCAGGGCCGGGCGCATCACGACAGGCATACAGAACGACCTGAACAGCGCAGGGAAGCAACTCGACGCTGGGCTCGCCTCGCTCGGCAAGAAGCAGGCCGACTTCGCCTTCGCGAACGACTGGCTGAACCCCACCATCAACCAGCTCCAGAAGTTTGCACAGGCATACGCGGACGCCTGGAGCAAGGCGAGCACGGCCACCCAGCAGCAGGCGGTTCTCGACTCCTTCGACCAACTCAAAGAGCGCGCCAAAGACGCGGCCCTCGCGGGCGGGCAGTCGGCCCGTGACTTCGAGGAAGGCTGGCGCGTCAACATGGCGCCGGCGATCGCGGCCATCGGCACCGGGGTCAACGCGCAGAAGCTCCTCGCCGAGCAGTCGAAGCAGACCGCCGACGACATCTCTAACGCCATCAAGGACATTCTCGACGCGCAGGAGTCGGTGCTCGCCGTCCAGAACTCGGTCTACAGCCTGGGGTCCGCGCTCGGGGAGAACGGCGCCCAGTGGAGTGTCTACTCGGAGGCCGGACGTGCGAACATGGGCGCGCTCATGGCCGTGGTGAAGGCGATCGCCGCGGATACGCCGGGTGACTCGCAGACCATCGCCTCCAACCTCCAGGCACTCTTCAACACGATCGTGCAGGGCGGTTACGCCTCTGCGAACCAGCTCTCCTTCCTCCAGGACATGATCACCTCCCTGGCTGGAGGCAAGACCGTCCAGCCTGCCGTGCAGGACTTCTCGAGCTTCTTCGCGGGTATCGACACCGGCGCGCAGAAAGCGCAGGACAAGCTGGACCAGATGGCGAAGGCGGCCCAGAAGTCCGCGCAGGAGGCTGTCAAAGAGGTCCGCACGCTCATCGACTACGCGAACGATCTCGGCGGAGTGTTCTCCCGGGCGTTCGACATCCGCTTCGGCGGCCAGCAGGGCCTTGACTCGATCGCCTCGGGCTGGGCGAAGATCAAGCAGCAGATCGCGGACGCCGACCAGAAGCTCTCCGACCTGTACTCCAAGCAGAGCCAACTCGCCGCATCCAAGTCGACGAAGGAGTACCAGCTCGGGATCGCGCAGACCTACGGGGACGCCAAGCAGGCCGCACAGCTGCGTGCGGACATCGGTGATATCAACACGCAGATGGCCGCCAACCAGCAGGAGATCATCAAGGCACAGGACATGATGACCGCCTCCCTACAGGGCAACTCTGCCGCGGCGATCCAGAACCGGTCCGACATCCTCAGCCTCGTCCAGTCCTACGACTCCTACGTGAAGACGCTCGCGGCGTCCGGGCTGTCTCAGGACGAGCTGAAGGTCCGCGTCGCGCAGCTGAAGCAGGAGTTCATCGCCCAGGCGACCCAGATGGGCTTCTCCGGCCAGGAGATCGACGTGTACGCCAACCACTTCGACGACCTGATTACGGTGATCAACAACATCCCGCCCGCGAACGTCAGCGTATCCGGCCTGGGACCTGCCGAAGCGGCCCTGCGCGAGTTCTTCGCCCGCGCCAAGCAGCAGATCGCCAACACGCCGCTCGACGTGCCCGTCCATGTCCAGGCGCCCGACTACGGCAAGCTGTCCCGCGGGCAGGCGCTCACCGCGCAGATCGCCGCCCTCCAGGCGCTCATGCTTCCGCACGCGGGCACCGACTCGCAGGTCAGCCGCAACTACGACCTGCTCGCACGGATCCAGGCACTCTCCTCCCAGCTGTCTTCCGGTAACTACTCCGATGGTGGCTACACGGGCGCGGGTGCGCCTCTCGACATCGCAGGCAACGTCCACCGCGACGAGTACGTGATGTCGAAACCTGCCGTGAACTTCTTCGGTGTTGGCTTCATGGACCGCCTGCACATGGCGGGCAAGAACGGATCCTTCGCGGGGTTCTCGGGTGCCAGCGATGGAGGTCGTTGGAACCCGGCCGACATCGACACGCTCGCGCGCGCAATCGCCTACTACTCTCCCAGCCTCCAGATCGGCAGCGAAGCGATTGGGAACGCTGCCCGGGCAGCGAACATTACCGCCAATTCGCTGGGCAGGTACTAGCGACTGAGCATGCGCGCGGAGTCCAGATTCATGCCACGCGCACTATCGACACAGTGGGACGCCTGTAGAGGAAGGGCGCGGGGCCCGCTCCCTGACCCTATGAAGTAACGTTCTCACACCCTTGTCGGACAGGCCACGATGCACGATTCGCGAATCATCTCGAGAGTGGCTCGGGATATGGACAGGCAGCGAGGGCCGTGGAAGGTGCCTCATCTTTCTGTGGCGCCAATGACGCCAGGCCACTAAACTACGCCGCCTTATGGCGCAACTAGACCTCGCGAAAGGCTCCGTCGAGGAGCAGATCATCGTCTACGCGGCGATGAAGCTCTCCCCCGAAGACATCTCGGAGCGCATCGGTGGCGCGCTCACCCCGGCACGGGTCCGCCTGCGCGTTAAAGAGTTGCTCCAGGAGGGCGACTGGCTCGAGGACGCTGAGGCTGAGAAGGCTCTACTCACGATCGCCTTGCGCCAGATCGGTGACATCCAGCAGATCGCGGGGTCCAAGGATCTCGAGGCGGCAAAGGTGCTCCTCACATACCTGAAAGACGTGCTGGACCGCCTTGAGAAGCGGCAGTCAAAGCTGACCACCAACCTGAACACCTACAACCAGAACGTGGGCCGCCAACTCGGTCACGTGGTCGACCTGGCGCTCACTTACATGAAAGGCGCGCTGCGCGAAAGCGTCGACGCGGAGAAGTGGGATGAACTCGTCCTGGAGGCGATGACGCTCGCCTGGACTGAGATCGAGCGCCACCAGGAGTTAGAGGCGTGATCCTCGTGCAAGACACGCCGCTGCTCCGATGGGTCACGCTATAGGCGGCGCCGCAGACTGTGGAACGCTCGCCGCATGGTTGAGGATAGCCCTACGCCGGGACAGACCAGACGCCACGACCAGAACCACGGTGAGGATCGCGACGACAGTTCCTAGCCCGACCGCGGGCGTCTGCCACCCAGCAAGGGGCTTGAGTGCCTCCGAGAACTTCAAGACGAAGGTGTATCCGAACACGCAAGAGCAAATCAGAATCGTTGCCAGAAGCCCCGCCCACCAGAACCGACCGAATCTCGTCTCGTTCAGGAGGCCTCGGTACAGTTCCGCGTCGTGCCCTTCAAGAAGACTCGCAACACGGCCTTCCGCGACAGACCGCTTCGTGGCGAAAGCAGTCATCTCGGACCAGTGCAAAGTGCCTATCAATGCCAACAGCCAGATTGAAAACACCACGATGCTCGCGACGAGGGATACGTCCAGCACCTTGATGTCAGAAGTGATGATCCCGCCGGCAATCACCGTCACGCCAAGGCCAAGGCACGCCTGGATCTGATGCCCCTCAGCTCTGGCCCGATCCTCCGCGGCGGCTGCCTCGGACATCCAGAAGTCCCGCTGCGAGGCTCGTAGCTGCTGTTCCATAGACACAAGTTAGTACCCTGCTGTTCGCCATCCATGTACGCCAAAGTGGATGAAGACCCGTGGCCTCGACTTGGCGCTTGAGTGCCAATGATGCCACTCGTGTCAGAAACGAAGCGCGGGTTCTAGGAGCCCATAGCGATGGAGAGAAGAGCCCGCCCACCTTCAACCGCACCGGTGGACACGAGGCCGACGATGATCTGCGTTGCCAGATCCCGCCACGCAGATTTCTTTCCTGTGGGCGCCGCCTCGGCAGCGGCCTGAAACGCGACCCGAAGCCGCTCAACTGCGGACGTGAAGTCGAACGTGTGCCCTACGGCTTCGTCATCTAGTGCGAGCCTGATCTCCGATATCAAGCGGCGAATGTACGACCGCAGCGCGGGATCCATGTCGTCGTCGGTAAGCAGCGAATCCGCGTGATCGATGAGCGGTCTTAACCCCTGAAGCCGAGCGTCATCGAAGTCGATCACCTTGCCATCAAGAAATCCGGCCAATGCCTCGATCTGGTCGAGCTGATCGAGCGTGGCAACATGATCGGGCGCCGCGCCTTGGGCCCACCCGGCGGGGAGGGAAAGCGGAACGCGCGACCAGCCGTCGAGCTGTCGCTGGAACACGCGCACCTTGAAACCTGCGGCGCCGAGGATCTGCAGCTGTCCGCTTATCGTCCCGAGTAGTCCAAATGCTCTCCGAATCTCGGCAATCCCGTGAGACTCCCCAACCTGGAGAGCATTCGCGACGTTGGACGCTTCCTCGACCTTGGCACGCCACGAAGAGTACAGCGCGTGAAGCTCATCAGCGGCGTTCCCCATTTACACATGTTATCGACTACCGCACGGCAGCGAACGTGCCGAGAGGACCACCCGTCGCTCCCTACTCGAACCGGGGCAGAGGACTCGATCACAATGGCATCTCTCCGTTCCGGCCTGGCTACCCCACCCGTCAAGGCGCTACCTTGTGTGAATCAAGCCTTCTGGGGAGGCATGTCATGTCAAGAGCTGAGCCAGCAAGCCCGCTCCTCGTTCGTGGTCGTAATCCAGCGCCCGACGGCGGATGGCCGTGGTTTCTCACGGGCTACGAGATCGCGTACATCCAGGAATGGAACGTACGACCTCCGAGGCTGGATGGGTGGGAGCCCACGCCTGACGCCGAACACCGTCTCGAGACGGAGGCTGAGGGCATCCGGTCGAAACGGGAGAGTCGCGCCAAGATCCCGTGGCGCAAGAAGCGCGTGCGGCGCTCGTGGCCATGGATCACTGCGGCCGCGCTGCTACTCGCCTGCTCCGTCGGCGCGGGAGTCCTGGGGCTACAGGCCTACCAGCAGATGCGCACGATCGCGCATCAGACGGCGCTGCTTGAGCAGAAGACAACAAATGAGTGACCCGCCGGAGCCGCCCACTTCGCGACCGCTGTCTCGCGCGACCGTGGAGAGGCCTGCGGAAAGACGCCTCGCTCGCGGCAGCGTGACGCTCTTGCTGGTTGTCGCACTATTTGTCGCTGTCGGCAGCGGCGGGTTTCTCGTCTTCGAACAGACGCAGGTCGCAATCGCGCAATCCGAGCATGCAGTTGCCTTCAAGAAGAAGGAAGCGCTGGACAAGGCGGTGGCGGACAAGAAGGCGAAGGATGACGCCGCGGCCGCGGAGGCGGCAGCCGCTGCGCAAGCCGTCGCAGCGGCAGCGGCTGAGACCGCACGCTTGAAGGCCGAGGCTGACGCTGCCGCGGTGGCGGCGGGATTCTTCCCGTCACCGACGGCGGATGGCGAGGTGTTCATCAAGCCAATGGATGGGGGCTGCACCACCATGCTGCTGTGTTCGTGGATTTCAGTGGCGGTTGTTAGCCCATGCGTGACTGGGGTCTACATAGCGGCGAACCTCGAAACCTCCGACGGCGTGGTCGTGGGCAGAACAAACTCCATCACTGGCGCCCTCGACCCCCAGCACCCAGCGGTGGTTGAACTGAAATACGCAGGCGACGCAACGCCCGACCTCACAAGTCGGGTAACCGATGCCCACTGCCTTTAGGACCACTTCCACATGGTGATGAATGCTGCGACGTGCCAGGCGCTCGTATCGCTTTTTCCCTTGGTAATGATCACGCTGGTACTCGAGCGGCGAAGCACGGCGATCAAGTTGCGAAGGCGAAAGTGGTTTAGGGATATCGCGGTATGGGTCCTGTCTGCGTCCCTGTTTGGGCTCGCATTTGCGATCAGTGGTTGTGCCGTGAACGGACTTTCTGGACTCCTCGGCGCACTTGCATGGGTGTGCACGGGAGTATCCGTCCTCGGCCTCGCGTGGACGCTTCTGGCGTCGATGGCCTCTACCGAGCTTCTCGAAGACGACGCGCGGACCGTGCTTCGCCGTTCTCGTCCCAAGGCTTTGATGGGACACCGTCGTCATCGACCTCGAATGAGGGCGTCGAAGCACAGGAGATGACAAATCCTCCCTCGGAGAGACTTTCCACGCAGCACACGCCTGGCTAGACTCCGCGCGGTGCCGGATGAACAGTGGACAGATCTCGACGATGAACGAGTTGCCTTCGAGGTGCTCCCAGAGAACGAGCCCGTCAAGCTCACTGGTGCGATCCGGAACGTCCTGACAGGTGATGAGGACTTTCACATCGTCGGCGAGTTCGTCACACCGGAGTCGAGGCGCGCCTGGGGTGACTTCCGCGCGGTCGGCGATGCGCTCCGTCGACAGGAGCCACTTGCGCTCGTCGACGCCGCCAGGCAGGTACCTGGGGCTCGAGATGTCGCCTATGTCTGGTTGATTCGCCTGGGCAGTATTGGTCTGATCACCGCTACCCAATCGGTAGAGATCGCATTCGTCTTCACCTGGGTCTGGCGCCCTGAGCTTGGCGGATGGAGGCTTCACGCTGTCGGGGGCGCTCCGGAAGCCCCGGACAGGGTGCCACGGACTTCGCCGGATGTCGCGCCGGCAATCAGGTCGTTCCTCGTCTCCTAGGCAACCTAGACGCGCACAGAGTCGAAGTCTTAGGCCGATCCGAAGAACGCCCAGGCTACTTACTCGCGGGGAGGGCTACCTTCGGGCACAAGTCGGCAAGCGCGGCAGTGACTACCACGTGCATCCGGTTGTAGCCGTTCGGATCAGCGACCGATCCCAGGGCTGCGGCAGCGTCGATCTGCTCTCGCTTGGTCGTGATTCCGAGAATGCTCTTCTGATCCGCAACGGTCTCCGCGAGGTCGCACGCCGACTTCCCCAGCGCTACAAAGTCTGGGACCTTAGAGAGGTTGACGCCTTCCGCGGATGCGGCCACCTTGACATCCTCGGCGAATCGCGATTCTGGGGTTGCCGGAGCTGAGCAAGCGGATAGCGCGAAGACCATTGCGGAGAGTAGGAGTGCCGCGGCGACTCGGGTCATGGCGCTGAGCGTAGTCGTTGGCGATGGCAGCCACCACTCCGCCAAAGATGCACACGTCATCGATACCCGAATTGCTACCTCAATGATATTTGACAAATTTAGAAAGAAAAAATCCTGCGCGCATTCTGCCCAGAGTCGGCTACGCCCATATGAGTTCTTTTAAATATGAGTTCTCTCTCTGCCCTTGCGATTCAAAATGGACCGCTTAATCCAACGCATTCCTATTGCTTCCGACGCGCAATCCCCGTAGAATGTTCACAACTCAACAAATAAACCCCGGCGATAGCTGTAACTATCCCGGGGCATGATCCCAATTCAATGGAGGAACTGGAATGTCTACTACGATACTCGATACCGACCGGGCTTGCATGATCACGTTCGAGGAGGTTCCGCATGAGCCCGGAAGTGTCTTTCTGTACTCGAACATCGTGAACCCCGACGGGTCACGCGGGCGCGAGAGCGCATCCTTCCAGATCGACCGCGCCGAACTTGTGCTCGCACTCTGCCAGCACTTCGACCTGATCAGTCAGCTCGCGCTCTTCCTCGATCTGGACGATCGGCTTGAGGAACTCGACTGGGTCGACAGGAATGCGCACCCCGCGGACTGAGTCAGTACAGGTCAGCCCCGTGCACACGACACCATCGCACGGGGCTTTCCTGTGCCCACATTCTGCCCACAATTGGCCGAGATTGCTTGTGATCGGGCGGGATCAAGGACGACTCAAGTAGGCGTCATCTCGGCCACTCGGGGAAATCGTCCGCACTACGATAGGGCTGGGTTTCGGGTTCGAGTCCAAGCCGGGGAGCAATCCCCCGAAGCCCCGTCCTCGCGACGGGGCTTCGTCAGTCGGCCTGCACCACCCAGATCCAGTTTCCGTCCGGGTCGTTGATCGAGAACATCGCGGGCACGGGGCCGCCTGCCGGCATCTCGTTCGCGGCCACGAGGCCCGCTGCCTGCAGCCGTGCCTTCTCTGCCGCGAGGTCGGCCACCTCAATGCCGATCGAACCGCCTCCGGGCTCTCCGCCCATGGGCGGGTTCAGCGCAAGGCGTGCCGTGGACCCGGCAGGGGCGACCTCGACCCAGCGTCCGGCGGTTTCTCCCTCACCCCAGTTCACGTCCATGCGGACCTCCCAGCCAAGGACCTCGGTGTAGAAGGCGACGGCGGAATCCTGGTCGGCGACGGTGAACATCGCAACGGCGATGGCAGCTTCTGAACTCATGCGCCGAGTCTCGCACCGGGCATCGGCGAGGGCAAGGGCCCCATGTCCGACGGGCGACTCGTGCAACGGCGTCAGGCGGAGCGCTCCACCCCCGGTGTCCAGAGCAGGTCGGCCCCGGCACCTCGGGCGACCACGTGCCCGCCACGGATCATCAGGGTCTCGGCGCCCAGCTCCCGGGCGAACGCGGCGTCATTGCTCACCAGGAGCGCGGCCATCCCGGTCTGGGTGCGGCGCCGGCTGATCGCAGCGAACACGACGGGGCGCACCTCCAGATCGAGGTTGGCGAGCGGCTCGTCGGCGATGAGCACTTTCGGATCGAGCACGAACGCCCGCGCGATCGCGACGCGCTGCCGCATGCCCGCGCTGAGCTCGTACGGAAACGACGACGCCAGGCCCAGCGGCAGGTGCAGCTCATCCAGCAGCGTCGCGACCCGGATCGCCAGGGCCTTGACGTTCACGCGTCGCTCGCGCTGCAGGATCGGCTCCGCGATGATCTCCTGCACCGTGAGCTGCGGGGTGAGCTGCGCCCCCGCATTCTGCGGCAGGTATCCGACACGATAGGTGAGCTCGCGCAGGCGCCGCCCGGGATGGCGCACCTTGACGCCGCAGACGGTCGCTCCTCCGCCGACGATGCGGATCGACGGGTCGGCGGCGCCGGACAGCGCTCCGACGAGGGTCGACTTGCCGGATCCGGTCGCCCCGGCGATGCACATCAGCTCACCCGCCGGGAGCGCGAATGTGACGCCGTCGATCGCTCGTGTGGGACCGGAGTGCCCGATCCGATCGATCACGATGTCCTCGCAGACGATCGCGGCCGATCCCTCCCCCGCTGCTCGCGCCATGGCTCCATCCTGCCTGAACCGACGGCAGCATGTCAGGACTCGATGAACTTCTGCCTCTCGACGTCGATCTCGACGAGCCTGCGGGCGATCGCACGCGCACCGTCCGATTCGGCGGGAAGCCGCTGGATGGCGCCCAGCAGCTCGTTCTTCTCCCGATCCAGCCCCCGCACGATGAGCCGGCGGCAGAGGCCCGCGGATGACTGCTTGGCGCTCTCCTCGTCTTTCGCGGGGAACGCCGCCATGAGCAGCTCTCCCGCCAGAGAGCGATAGGGCTCGCGGACGGCGTCCACGGCCTGCAGCGCCCACCCCGGACGCTGCCGGTCGGCGATCTGCGTGATCGCCTCCCGCACCGCGTCGAGTGCGGGCACCGTGAAGGGAGCGCTCATCGCGCGCTGCAGCAGCGCGGCGTCCAGCTGGTGACCGTACTGCAGCGCGCCCATGAGCGCGTCGCGCTCCAGATGCGCATCACCCGTGCGTGGCAGGGTGCGCAACGTCACGAGAGTGACCGACGGAGCCGCATCGGCGCTCGGCGCGGCCGTCGCCATGCCGTGGGAGCGTTCCGATGCAGGGGTCTCGCCCTGCCCGCGGCGGCGCTCGTTGCGGCGGACCTCGGCGTGCACGTCGGTCGGATCCATTCCGAGCCGTCGGGCGAGGATCCGCTCGTACTCGGGGCGCAGCAGCGCATCGCGGATCTCGGCGACGATCGGGGCCGCGGCGCGCAGCGCCCCGACCCGCCCCTCCGCCGTGCTGAGGTCGAAGGATCCGATCTTCCGATCGATCACGAACTCGAACATCGGCACCTTGGCCGACATCAGCGACCGCACGGCCTGGTCGCCGCGCTGCAGGCGCAGATCGCAGGGGTCCAGGCCGTCCGGTGCCACCGCGACGAACGTCTGCGCATTGAAGCGGTCGTCCTCGGTGAAGGCGCGCAGCGCCGCCTTCTGGCCCGCCTCGTCGCCGTCGAACGTGAACACGACCTCGCCGGCCGCCGAGTCGTCGCCCATCACTCGGCGCAGCAGCTTGATGTGCTCGGAGCCGAACGCGGTGCCGCAGGTCGCGATCGCGGTGGTGACGCCGGCCAGATGGCAGGCCATCACATCGGTGTACCCCTCCACCACCACGACCCGCTTGGGGTCGCCGCGCGAGATGTCGCGCTTGGCGAGGTCGAGCCCGTAGAGCACCTGGGCCTTCTTGTAGATCGGCGTCTCCGGGGTGTTCAGATACTTCGGCCCCTGATCGTCGTCGTAGAGCTTGCGCGCCCCGAAGCCGATGGTCTGACCGGTGACGTCGCGGATCGGCCACACCACGCGGCCCCGGAACCGGTCGTACACCCCGCGCTGTCCGGCGGACACGAGTCCGGCGGCCGTGAGCTCATCGCGGGTGAAGCCCTGCGTGCTCAGCGCCTTGAGCATGCCGTCCCAGCCGCGGGGCGCGTAGCCGACGCCGAAGTGGGCCGCCGCGCCGGCATCGAAGCCGCGCTGGCCGAGGAAGGCCCTGGCCGACTCCGCCTCGGCACTGAGCAGCTGGCCGCGGAAGAACTCGGCCGCAGCCGTGTTCGCCGCGTACAGCCGGCTGCGGCCGCTGGTCTCCGGAGCGGGACCGCCGTCCTCGTAGTGCAGGGTGTAGCCGACGCGCCCCGCGAGCCGCTCCACGGCCTCGGTGAAGCTGACGTGGTCCATCTCGCGCAGGAACGAGTACACGTCGCCGGAGACCCCGCAGCCGAAGCAGTGGTAATAGCCGACCTGCGGCCGCACGTGGAAACTCGGGCTCTTCTCGTCGTGGAACGGGCACAGGCCCTTCATCGACCCCACACCCGCGGACTTCAGCGCGACGCGCTCCCCCACGATGTCGGCGATGTTCGTGCGCGACTTCACCTCATCGACGTCGGCCTGCAGGATGCGCGGCATCAGGGCACACGGCGTTCTGCATCGGGGGCGGCGGCGCGAGAACCGTGCGAGGCCCGGGGACGGACATGCCGGGGCGACCAGATGCCGACCTCGGCAGGATCGATGTCGCCGACCAGCCGGTTGTGCCAGTCGACCGCGGTCTGATCGGTGAGGCTGGCGACCTGGTCGACGACCACCCTGGCGCGCTGCGCGTCGGATCCGGCATCGTGGAAGTCCGCCGCGAACGCCGGTTCGAACACGTCGGCACCCGCGGTCCACAGCGCGTCGGTGGACCACAGCGCATCGGCGAGGCGCTTCAGTACCCGACGCTGCTCCTTGTACACACCGCGGCGCGCGTCGATCGTGACGATCGACTGCCCCATGATGCCCTTGAGCACGGCGATCTCGGCCTCGATCACCTTGGGGACGACGACATGCGCGCTGTATCGGGCGAGCGTCGTTCCGGGGTAGGCCTCGCGGGTCGCGGCGACCGCCGCGCGGGCGAACCGGCCGATCATGTCGCTGGTGAGGTTCTTCAGGCGCGCCAGGTCGCGACGGGAGCGGTCGAACGAGTTCAGCCACATCGGCTGCCGGGTGAGCCGGTACAGCGCGTCCGCGAGATCCTCCCGGGTGAAGTCGTAGCCGACCCACTGCTGGATCCGTCCGACGAGCGCATGGTGCTCGGCGGGATCCGCGAGCTGGGCCACGTCGAGGTAGCCGTTGACGACCGCGTCCTCGAAGTCGTGCACGGAATAGGCGATGTCGTCGGAGAGGTCCATGATCTCGGCCTCGATGCAGCGCAGCCTGCCTGGAGCGCCCTCGCGCATCCAGCGGAACACGTCCTCGTCCTCGGGATAGACGCCGAACTTGAGCCGTCCGCCCGGGTCCGGCACCGGACTGTCCACCGTCCACGGGTACTTGCAGGTGGCGTCGAGGCTGGCCCTGGTCAGGTTGAGCCCGACCGAGCGGTCGTGGTCGTCGAGCACCTTCGCCTCGAGCCTGGTCAGGATCCGCAGCGACTGCGCGTTGCCCTCGAATCCGCCGATGTGTTCGGCCCAGTCGTTCAGGGCGCGCTCGCCGTTGTGCCCGAACGGCGGGTGGCCGAGGTCGTGGCTGAGGCAGGCGGTGTCGACGACGTCGGCGGAGACGCCGAGGGCGATCGCCAGTTCCCGCCCGACCTGAGCGACCTCGAGCGAATGGGTGAGCCGGTTGCGCGCGAAGTCGGCGGTGCTCGCGGGGCTCAGCACCTGAGTCTTCGCCGCCAGCCGCCTCAGGCCCGCCGAGTGCAGCACCCGCGCACGGTCGCGGGCGAAGTCGTCGCGCTCGGACCGATGCGTCTCGGCGAAGAAGCGGGCGCCGTCGTGGGCGTCGTAGCCGTCGATCAGCGGCGCGCCGTCGATGACAGTGGCGCCGGTCCCCTGCGCCGCGCCGGATGCGGACACGTCAGCCGCCACTGTTCTCGACCTCGGCGCCTCGCATCATGTCCGTCGTCTCCGTCGCCACCTCGCGCGAGTCCAGCCAGCCGTCCGGCAGCGCGGTGCGCTTCGGCGTGCCGGCCCGCCCGCGCTGGCCCTCGGCGGGTGCGCCGGGGTAGGGGGCGTCGCCCAGCGTGCCGAGGAGGTCGTCGATCTCCTGCAGCGTCGAGACCCGGGCGAGCGCCGCGCGGGTCTCGCCGCCGACCGGGTAGCCCTTGAAGTACCACGCGACATGCTTGCGGACGTCCTTGCAACCGCGATCCTCGTCCTCGAAGAACTCGACGAGCAGCTCCGCGTGACGGCGGAACGCGGCGGAGACGAAGCCCAGCGTCGCATCGACGGTGACCCCTTGCTCGTCCCCGAACGCTCCGGCGAGTTCGCCGAACAGCCACGGACGACCCAGGCACCCGCGCCCCACCACGACGCCGTCGCAGTCGGTCTCCGCCATCATCTGCACCGCGTCGTCCGCCGACCAGATGTCGCCGTTGCCGAGGACGGGGATGGACGTCACCGCCTGCTTCAGCTCGCCGATCGCGGACCAGTCCGCATGCCCGGAGTAGTACTCCGACGCCGTGCGGGCGTGCAGCGCGACCGCCGCGGCCCCGGCGTCCTCCGCGGCCCGACCCGCGTCGAGGAAGGTCAGATGGTCCTTGTTGATGCCCTTGCGCATCTTGACCGTCAGCGGCACGTCGCCCGCGGCCTTCACGGCGCGTTCCACGATGTCGGCGAACAGGCCGATCTTCCAGGGCAGCGCCGCTCCCCCGCCCTTGCGGGTGACCTTGGGCACCGGGCAGCCGAAGTTCAGGTCGATGTGGTCGGCGCGGTCTTCGGCGACGATGATCCGCACGGCCTCGGCGATCGTCGTCGGATCCACCCCGTACAGCTGGATCGAGCGCGGCGTCTCGCTCTCGTGGTGCTGGATCAGACGCATCGTGATCGCGTTGCGCTCCACGAGCGCCCGCGAGGTGATCATCTCGCTGACATACAGCCCTGCCCCGTACTCGCGGCAGAGCCGTCGGAAGGCCGTGTTGGTGATGCCGGCCATCGGCGCGAGCACGACGGGGACGTCGATCTGCAGCGGGCCGATCTGCAGGGGCCGGACGGAGGCGGGGGCGAGAGTCATAACCTTTCCATTGTCCCAGATCCGGAGCCGTCGATCCCCGCCCCGCCTAGGCTTGTGGACATGTCGGACACCGCGTTGCGCCAGATCCCGTTCATCGATGCCGAAGGCAGCACTCGCACGCTCGACGACTACGGGACAGGACCGGTCCTCGTCGTCAACGTGGCGTCGAAATGCGGCCTCACTCCGCAGTACGAGCAGCTGGAGGAGTTGCAGCGCCGGTTCGGTGATCGCGGATTCACCGTGATCGGATTCCCGTGCAACCAGTTCTTCGGTCAGGAACCCGGATCGATGGATCAGATCCTCGAGTTCTGCTCGACGACGTACGGGATCTCGTTCCCGATCAACGACAAGGTCAAGGTCAACGGGCGCAGCGCCGCCGATCTCTACAAGACCCTGAAGCAGACCGAGGACGGCCACGGCAAGGCCGGCCGCGTGGAGTGGAACTTCGAGAAGTTCCTCGTCGCGCCGGACGGATCCGTGCGCCGGTTCCGTCCGAAGCAGGTCCCCGATTCGCCCGAGATCGTCGCCGCGATCGAGGCCGCCCTGATCTGAACCGCTCGGCCCCGACCGCCCCGCATCACAGAGGGGACGGGCGGGGTGGGGGTCAGGCGGTGAGGGAGCCTTCGGCGCGCTTGGCCCACAGCTCGCGCAGGACGTTCGCGAACGCCTCGGGGGGCTGCGCGCCGCTCACGCCGTATTGCCCGTCGATGACGAAGAACGGCACGCCCTGGATGCCGTAGGCCTGCGCCTGCGCCTGATCCTGCCGCACATCGTCCAGATGACGCCCGCTCGTCAGCGCCTCGTGCGCGGCGGCACGGTCCAGGCCGACCTCCTCGGCGAGATCGGCGAGATCATCGATCCGGCCGACGTGGCGGCCCTCGGTGAAGTAGGCGGACATCAGCCGCTCCTCCATGTCCTGCTGACGCCCCTGCGCCTTGGCGTGGTGCAGCAGTTCGTGCGCCTTCACGGTGTTCGTGTGCTGCAGCAGGTCGAAGCGGTACTGCAGCCCGGCCGCCTGGGCGATCCCCGAGACCCGCTCGAGCATCTGCTCGACCTGTGCACGCGGCATGCCCTTGTGCCCCATCAGGAAGTCGGTCTCGTCGCCCTCGAAGTCGACGGGCGTGTCCGGAGAGAGCTCGAACGAGTGGAACGTAATCGACACCTGCGGAGCGTCGTCATCCTCGGCCGTGGCTGCGAGCCCCGCCTCGAGATTGCGCTTGCCGATGTAGCACCAGGGGCAGGCGATGTCGGACCAGATGTCGATCGAGATGGCTTCACTCACACCACGATTCAACCGCATGTTCCGGGGCGCTATTCCGTCGAGCACCGGAAGAACCTCCGGGCCCCGCTCAGAACAGCAGCGTCGCCAGCCGCTTGCGGGCCGCCCCGACCCGCGGATCCGCATCGCCGACGAGCCCGAAGAGCTCGACGAGGCGCTCGCGCACCCGCCCCCTGTCTTCGGGGTCGACCGCGGAGAAGAGGCCGAGCAGACGGTCGAACGCGTCGCCGACGTGACCGCCCGCGACGTCCATGTCCGCCACGGCGAATTGCGCGTCGACATCGGCCGGGGCCGCTGCGGCAGCGGCGCGCACCGCGTGCAGGTCCAGGTCCTGCGTGCGGTGCAGCAGACGCACCTGGCCGAGACCCGCCCTGGCCTCCTCGTCGCGGGGATTCTCCGCGAGCGCCTTCTCATAGGCGGTGATCGCCGCCGCGTAGTCTCCCGCCTCGATCGCGTCGAAGGCCGCCTGGTGCAGCGGCGGAAGCGGCTTCTCGACCGGCTCGGCCGGATCGACCTCGTCACCCGCGTCGCCCACGGGAATGGTCCCGGTCACGCCGTGCGAAGCGGCGAGCTCCAGCAGCTTCGCGAACACCTCGCGCACCTGCTCCTCGGGGACGGCGCCGGTGAACATCGGCACCGGCTGGCCCGCGACCAGCGCCACCACCATCGGGATCGACTGGGCCCGGAAGCCCTGCGCGAGCTGCGGATTCGCGTCGACATCGACCTTCGCCAGCACGACACGCCCGGCGAGTTCGATCACGACCTTCTCGAGCACGGGGCTGAGCTGCTTGCACGGGCCGCACCATTCGGCCCACAGGTCCACGACCACCGGGACGCTCTGCGACAGCTCGAGGATCTGCCCGAAGGTCGCGTCTGTCACGTCGACGACGAGCGGGGTCGCACCGCCCTCAGGACGGGGCGCGTCCGCGGCCGGCGCGGCCGGACGGTTGCGCAGGGAGGACAGATCGACAGCGCCGCGCAGGGCGGCGGCGGACATCTCGGTCACTTGATCTCCGTAACACTCTGAAGCTGCTGGGACGCGGCGAGCAGCGTCACCTTCCCGTTGGAACCCTGAACGGGCACGGAGAAGAAGAGCTGCACGCCGTACATCGACACGAAGCCGGCCGCCGACTGATCGACCCCGGTGAGCGCCTTCGCGGACGGATTCTTGTCGAGCTTGATGACCGCATCGGCGGAGGTCGGCTTGATCGTCTGCGAATCATCGACCATGACCGAGACGATCGCGCCGCTGTCGATCGTCGACATCGACACCGGAGCGGCCTTTCCCGCTGCCGCGGCGAACGCCAAGCTCGACGTCGTGTCGGCGTTGGCGTCCTTGAGCGCCTTCTGCACGGCCGCGCGGCTGTCCTGCACCGACTTGACGAAGTCCAGCGCCGTCTTGTCGAACTCGTCGTAGTACGCGCTCTTGTCGCCGTTGTCGATCACGTCCGCGAAGTGCGCGGCGAGTTCCTTCGGCTCGACGGTCAGGAACGGCGAGTCGGGCGGTGTGAGCTTGGCTCCCAGCCAGGCCGGCGCCATGCCCGGAAGCTTCGCGGCCGCCTGCATCTCGGCGACGTACGAGATCTTGTAGTTCGCCCACGGATCGGACTGCGTCATGGTCATGATCAGCGGCGCGACCTTCTGATCGCTGCCGTGCTCGACGAGCATCAGAACGGTGCGCGGCCACGAGTCGTACGCCTGCGGCACCAGGATCTTGATCTTGTCCGCCGGGATCGACGCGGGCAGCGCGAAATCCGTCACGCTTCCGCGCACCGCGTACGCGGTCTTGCGCGCGTCCAGAGCCGGACCGTCCAGGCGCGTCGCCGCGAGGGTCGCGTCGAGCTTCTTGTCCGCTTCGGCAAGGGTCTCGGAGATGCCCTGCAGGATCCTCGACGCCTGCGCCTCGGTCACGGCCGGAGTCTGCTGGCCGTCTTCGACCGCTGCCGTGGTCGTGGGCGTCGGAGTCGCCGACACGGCGGGGTGCGGCCACGCGTCGGGCGTGCAGCCGCTCAGCAGCGCGGCGGCGACGCCGACCGCCGGAACGATGAGGAGCGCGCGGCGCCGCCGGCCGGAATCGGCACGGCGCTCGGTCTTCGTTTCCCCCTGAGGAGCATGCTCTGGGCCGTCCGGAGTCGCGGCGGGCGCCGCGGGCGCCGCCTCGCGGGGCTCCTCGGAGCGGGCGTCGGAGAGTTCCGCATGATCGGCGACGTCGATCGGCTCGGTCACGGGCAGGGGCGGCGGCGCCTTGCGACGGGGGCCCCGGCCACGCCGGGAATGCCGGATCGCGAGCACGTACAGGATCAGGCCGAGAAGCAGGAACACCCCGCCGGCGACCATCAGCGGTCCCGCCCACGGCGTCGCGTTGTCCAGGGGCCAGGACACGACCAGATCCTTCGGCGCGTCCGCCTTCCCGTCTGACGCGACCAGCACGCTCACGCCCTCGGGCACCTGCATCCGGTCGACGAGCGCGTTCTTGTCGGTGAAGCTGTCCAGCCACAGATCGGAGCCTGCGGGGTTGCGCTCCTGCGGCTTGGCGCCGTCGGACCCGCTCTTCGGCTCGACGACCTTGGTCTGGGTCGTGCCGTCCTTGGCGAGGGTCACCCGGTTGTAGCTCACGTCCGACAGCCACGCGTTCAGGTCCGCGGTGCGTGCCTGCGCGACGAAGATCGTGCCGTCGCCGTGCGCCACGAGCGTCTGCTCGCCGGGATGCGCGCGCAGCACCGCGGAATCGATCACGGTGTAGGCCTGCGGCGCCTGCACGCTCAATTCCGCCGAGACGTCCTTCGGTCCGAGGAAGAGGGTTCGCTGCGCGATGCCTGCCCCGATCAGGACGGCCGCCAGCACGAAGGCCAGGACGGCCCATACAAAACGCACGAAAAGACTCCTCCGCGATCCACGGGCCGGCGCCCGGGATCTCCGCTCGACGTTTCAGACTAGCGAAACGACCTGTATGCACGCCACGAGGCGACCCGGTCCGGTCTGCATGTCGCCTGCGCGACGTCTGCACGGCGATGCGCTGCGACCTGGTCGGTTCCTCCGATTACGCTGGTGGCCGAGCGCGAAGGATCCCGACATGAAGCTGCACAACCCGTTCCGCACCGCCCTGGTGGCGACGCTCGGCGTGGGCCTGGGCATCCTCCTGCTGCAGAGCCTGCAGTCGCTGTCCACGATCCTGCTCTACGTCGGCACCGCACTGTTCCTCAGCCTCGGCCTCGACCCGATGGTGAGCTGGCTCACGCGTCGGCGGCTGCCCCGCTGGGCGGCCGTGCTGGTGACCATCCTCGTGGTGCTCGGTGTCTTCTCCGGCATCGTGCTGATGGTCATCCCGATCCTGGTGAGCCAGATCTCGCTCCTGGTCCAGCAGATCACCTCGATCGTGAACAGCGGCACCGCCATGGCCGACTTCAAGCACTGGCTGGAGGGCCTGCTCCCGAACCTCGACGTCGACACGGTCTTCGGCTACGTGAACGACTGGGTGAACAAGAACCTCGGCGACATCAGCAATTCCATCGGGCAGGGCGTGATCGTCGTGGGCGGGGCGTTGTTCGCCGGGATCAGCGGCGCGTTCATCATCCTGATCCTGACGATCTACTTCACCGCCGCGATCCCCTCTCTCAAGGGCGCCGTCTATCAGGTGGTACCGGCGTCGAAGCGCGATCGCTTCATCGATCTCGCCGAGCAGATCACCGCCTCCGTGGGCTACTACGTCATGGGCCAGGTCACGATGGGCGTGATCAACGGGCTGCTGAGCATGATCTTCCTGTCGATCATCAAGGCGCCGTTCGCGATCGTGCTCGCGGTCATCGCCTTCTTCTTCTCGCTGATCCCGCTGGTCGGCACGCTGACCGGATCCACGATCATCGTGCTGGTGTGCCTGGGCCTCAGCTCCACGCCCGTGACGGCGCTGGTCGCCGCGATCTACTACCTCATCTACATGCAGATCGAGGCCTACCTGCTCTCCCCGCGCGTGATGAACCGGGCCGTATCGGTACCCGGCGCCGTGGTCGTCATCGCGGCGCTGGCCGGTGGCGCGCTGCTGGGTCTGCTCGGCGCCCTGATCGCGATCCCCGTCGCGGCGAGCATCCTGATCATCTACCGCCAGGTGCTGATCCCGCGGATGAACGAGAGATAGCCGGATCTCAGGCCGCGGGCCACTCCTTCGGCAGCGGAAGCGCGGAGGGGTTCACGGCGGCCACGATCTCGTCCAGGACCCGGCGGGTCTGCGTCTCTCCCACCCACAGGTGCCTGCCGCCCGCGACGGCGATGAACGTCGCGTCCGGGATCGCCGCGAACCTCTCCGCGGCCTCGGCCGGGCGCAGGTAGTCGTCGAGCTCGGGGACGAGCACGACCACGCGGCGATGATCGTCGGCCCAGGCCGCGACCTCGTCCGGCGTCGCACGGTGCAGCGGCGGTGACAGCAGGATCACGCCCTCGATGTCGTGCTCTCGTCCGTACTTGAGGGCGAGCTCGGTGCCGAAGGACCAGCCCACCAGCCAGGGACGGGGCAGCCCGCGCTCGCGGATGAAAGCCATGGCCGCGGCCACGTCGTGCCGCTCGGCCGCACCGCCGTCGAAGACGCCGTCACTGGTGCCGCGCGGAGAGGAGGTGCCTCGCGAGTTGAAGCGGAGCACGGCGAGATCTGCCATCGCGGGGAGACGCCCCGCAGCCTTGCGCAGGATATGCGAGTCCATGAAGCCCCCCGCGGTGGGCAGCGGGTGCAGCGTCACGAGCGTGGCGACCGGATCCACGCTCTCCGGCAGCGCGAGTTCACCGACGAGGCACAGCCCGTCGCCGGTGTGCAGTTCGATCTCCTCACGGAAGGCGGGCAGTTGGCGAGGTCCGCGGATCTCCATGTCAGTTCCTCCCCCAGCAGCTGCTGTGCCAGTGCCGGCGGGCGGCGAGATCCGCTGCATCACCGAGGACGCCGTCCGCGCGCCACACCACGAGGTGGGCGGTGCCCGCCGGGATCATCCCCGAGCAGCCGGGGCAGCGATACTCCTTGTGCGCCTGGGCTGCCGTCAGCGGCTGCACATACCATTCGACGCCGCCACGCACCTCGGTGCGCTTCCAGCCCGCGATGAGGCGGTCCAGGGAGTCCTCGTGCGGGCGCGTCGGACGTCGTCGATGCGGGCGTGGCATGGGCGAGCGCTGCTCACCACCAGCTGTTGGCGGACCAGAACGCCTGAGCGGCGGCCCAGCTGCCATAGCGACCCACGGCATAGCCGTTGCCCCAGCGCAGGTTGTCGACCGGGTCGTATCCGTTGCCGGGCACCTTGCTGCACGGCAGCGCCTGCACGAGTCCGCACGCTCCGGATCCGTTCGTGGCGTTCGGGTTCCAGCCGCTCTCGCGACTCACGATGTAGTCGACGTAGCCCCAGTCGCCGGAGGCGATGCCGGCCGCCGCCATCCACTCGGCGGGAGCGCCGCCGCCGCTGTAGAACAGCGGGGCGTTGCTCGAGCTGCCGCTCGAGGAGGAAGAGGAGGAGTCGGACGAGGATGCCGGCTCGGGCGTCGGCGTCGGTTTGGGCGTGACGTAGACCTCGAACACGTCGCGCGTCTGCGGCGCGGGGGCCGCCCCGTGCACGGAGACCGTGATGTTCTGCACATCGTGGGCGGCGAGCGAGTACGCGGTCGTGGCGGCCGCCGCGGAGGGCACCGCGCTGGACATCGCGAAACCGGCAGGGGCGACGATCGCGACAGAGAAACCTACGACCGCGAGGCCGGCCAGAACGGCGGCCATCGGGCGACGCCGAAGTCGTGGCGATGTATCGCGGCGGAAGCCGGATCCGGAATCCTTCTGAGCGGCGCTTCGGGCAGGCGCCGCAATCAAATCGTTATCGGGAGTCACAATGGCTCCGAGTTTAGCCAGACGAACCTGAATCTGCCATGAGAATCGCTCAATGGATCGCGAGCAGCACGTCGATGGTCGCGTCCAGGAGCGCATCGACCTGCTCCTCGCGATAGCCTCGGCGCTGCATGCGGAAGGCGGTCTGGCGCACCTGTTCCGCGCTCAGCGCATCGCCGTCGCGCAGGAAGCGCACGATCCGCTTCGCGACGTGGTCGACCTCGTCGACCCGGTAGCCGAACGTCAGCAGACTCGTCCGGGCGAAGCGGTGGCCCTGAGGCCGGCTGAGGTGCTCGAGAATCACCTGAGCGTCCGTCCGTGCCTGACCGACCCAGGCCGACGCCCCCTGCGCGGCGACCGCCATCGCCCGTTCGCGCTGCGCGAAGGCCTCCTCGACCCGAGCCAGGGCCGCATCGACGGCGGCGATCTGATACCCGCGGCGTACGAGCGGGAACGACGCCGCGCGGATGTCGGCGGCGGCGATCCCCTCCGCCTCGTCCTCGAAGGCGCGACGGGCGCGCCCGAGGAAGGCGTCGACGGCGGCGCGCTGATAGCCCTTCTCGCGCCGTCCGAGCACCGGGAAGCTCGGGCCGGAGGTGTTCGCTTCTTGCGCGGAGTTCGTCATGCGGCCGCCAGGGGTGTGAAGAGGTGGAACAGGGCGAGGGCCACGACGGCCGAGGGCAGGATGCTGTCCAGCCGGTCCAGCAGCCCTCCGTGACCCGGCAGCCAGGAACTCATGTCCTTGATGCCGAGATCGCGTTTCAGCAGGGACTCGCCCAGGTCGCCGAGCGTCGCGGACGCGACCAGACCGGCGCCCAGGATGAGTCCGGCCCACCAGGGGATGTCCAGCATGAACTGGCCGATCAACGCGCCGGCGGCCAAGGAGGCGACGACGGCTCCGGCGAACCCCTCCCAGGTCTTCTTCGGGCTGACCCGCGGCGCCATCGGGTGGCGCCCCCCGCGCCCGAACAGCAGTCCGGACGCGTAGGCGGCGGTGTCCGCCACGACCACGACGATGATGAAGCCCAGCACCCACCATTCCCCGCGTGGCTGACGCAGGAGCAGGAACGTGATCGCGGCCAGGAACGGCACGTACACCTGGATGAACCCGCCCGCGAGCACGTCCGTCAGGACATCCCCATAGGTGCGGCCGTCACGCACGATCATCTGCCCGAGCAGGCGCCACACCACCACGACGAAGACGGCGACGAAGAGCATCACCCAGCACAGCCAGGGCTCGGCGAAGTACCCGCCGAGCGTCAGCGCGGCACCGACGACGAGCTGCGGCCAGACATCGACGTGGCGGCCGCCGACGCGCAACGCCAGCGCCAGCTCCCAAATCGCGAGCAGCACGATGGCCAGCCCGACGATCACGAACGACCACTTCACGAGAAGCAGCGAGGAGACGATCACGGCGCCGATCAGCACGCCGACCACGATCGCGAGCACGAGGTCGCGGCCTGTGCGCTCCTTGATCCGCTCGTTCGCCTGGTCGATCTGGTCGCGCGCGTGCGAGACGTGCGTCTCGAGCTCCGCCTTCTTCGCCTGCCACTGCGCGTGCAGGTTGTCACCCGTGCGCGTCGGCAGGGGCGGGCGTGGGGGGATCCCCGAGGCGTCGTCGTCTCCGGAGGGAGTGCTCATCCCGGGGCCTCAGACCTCGAGCAGCTCGGCCTCTTTGCGCTTCACAGCGTCGTCGATCAGATCGACGTGCTGGCGCGTGAGGGCATCGAGCTCCTTCTCGCCGCGAGCGATCTCGTCCTCGCCGAGGTCGCTCTTGAGTCCGTCCAGCTCGTCCTTCGCCTTGCGACGGATGCCGCGCACATGCACCTTGGCGTCTTCGCCCTTCGACTTCACCAGCTTGACGTACTCCTTGCGGCGGTCGGCGGTGAGCTCGGGCATCGTGACGCGCACGATGTTGCCGTCGTTGGTCGGGTTCGCACCGAGGTTCGGCATGTCGCGGATCGCCTGCTCGATCGCCCTGAGCGCCGACTTGTCATAGGGGGTGATGATCAAGGAGCGCGCCTCAGGATTCGCCAGCGAGGCCAACTGCGCGAGCGGGGTCGGCGAGCCGTAGTAGTCGACCAGGACCTTCTGGAACATCTGCGGGTTGGCACGGCCCGTGCGCACCGTGCTGAAGTCCTCCTTCGCGGCCTCGACGGCGCGCTGCATGCGGGAGGTGGTGTCGGCGAGGACATCCGCGATCACGGTGACTCCTATCGTCAGGGGGTTCGACTCAGTCTATCGGGGGTGCGCGTGAAGCCACGGCTCGCGGCACGTGCCGCACCGGGCGCGAGGCGGCTCCGGATCAGGCGATGACGCGGGTGCCGATGGGCTCGCCGAGCAGGGCCCGGGTGATGTTGCCCGCCGGCTCCATCCCGAA
This sequence comes from Microbacterium panaciterrae, assembly GCF_039541635.1. Lineage (NCBI taxonomy): Bacteria > Bacillati > Actinomycetota > Actinomycetes > Micrococcales > Microbacteriaceae > Microbacterium > Microbacterium panaciterrae. The sequence continues at coordinate 66,617 of NZ_BAABGP010000008.1, read as the reverse complement.
CACGCGCATGTCCATGCCGTTGTCCATGCAGAGGCTGAACGCGGTGGAATCGACGACCTTCAGTCCGCGCACCAGCGCGTCCTGGAACGTGATCTCCTCGATCCGCACGGCGGAGGCGTCCGTCTTCGGGTCGGCGGTGTAGATGGCGTCAACGCCGTTCTTGGCGACCAGCACCTCATCGGCGCCGATCTCCAGCGCGCGCTGCGCGGCGACGGTGTCGGTGGAGAAGTACGGCAGGCCGGCGCCGGCGCCGAAGATCACGACGCGGCTCTTCTCCATGTGCCGTTCGGCGCGCAGGGGCAGATACGGCTCGGCGACCTGGGTCATCGCGATGGCGGACTGCACGCGCGGCGAGGCGCCGGCCTGCTCCAGGAAGTCCTGCAGCGCGAGAGCGTTCATGACCGTGCCGAGCATGCCCATGTAGTCGGCGCGGGAGCGGTCCATGCCGCGCTGGCTGAGCTCGGCGCCGCGGAAGAAGTTGCCACCGCCGACGACCACGGCGATCTCGACGCGGTCGGTGGCCGCGGCGATCTCCCGGGCGATCTGGCTGACGATGTCGGGGTTGACCCCGAGCTGCCCGCCGCCGAAGGCCTCGCCGGAGAGTTTGAGGACGACGCGACGTCGGCCCTGTCGTTCGGTCATGGGGTGCTTCCTCTCATCGTGATCAAACTACCGTGCATGGCACAGCAGAAACCTGGGGGCATGACGAAGGGGTTCGGACCCTGTCGGATCCGAACCCCTTCGATGCTGTTACGCGCCGACCTTGAAGCGCGCGAAGCCGGTCACCGTGATGCCGGCATCCTTCGCGACCTGGCCCACGGACAGCTTGTTGTCCTTGGCGTAGTCCTGCTCGAGCAGGGCGACCTGCTTGAAGAACGCGGTCACGCGGCCCTCGACGATCTTCGGCAGGGCGGCCTCGGGCTTGCCCTCGTTGCGGGAGATCTCGGTGACGATCTCGCGCTCCTTCTCCACGTCCGCGGTCGGGACGTCCTCACGAGCGAGGTAGGAGGGGTTCGCGAACGAGATGTGCTGCGCGATGCTGCGGGCGGTCTCCGCATCGGTGCCGGTGTAGGCCACGACCACGCCGACCTGCGGAGGCAGGTCCTTGCTGGTGCGGTGCAGGTACACCTGGAACGCGTCGCCGGTGAGCGTGCGCACGCGACGCAGCTCGACCTTCTCGCCGATGATGGCCGCCTCGTCCGAGATCAGCTGCTCGACACTCTGACCGCCGGCGTCGGCCGCGAGGGCCTCCTCGACGGTGTCCGCCTTGACGGCGGCGGCCGCGTCGGCGACCTTGTCGGCCAGCGCGATGAAACGCTCGTTCTTGGCGACGAAGTCGGTCTCGCAGGCGAGCTCGACGAGCGTCACGGCGCCGTCCTGCTCGCGGGCTGCGACCAGGCCCTCGCTGGTGGAACGGTCAGCGCGCTTGGCGTTGCCCTTCGCACCCTTCAGGCGCAGGATCTCGACGGCCTTCTCGACGTTGCCGTCGGCCTCCTCGAGCGCCTTCTTGGTGTCGACCATTCCCGTGCCGAGCTGCTCACGCAGCGCCTTGATGTCGGCGATGGTGAAGTTGGCCATGTTGTGGTGGCTCCTTGCTTCGTGTGTGTGCGTGTGCTGGTGGATGCTTACTTGTCCGCGGCCTCGGCGGCGGCGACCTCTGCGGTCTCCTCGCCGGACGCGGCGGCGATCGCCTCGTCGTGCTCGACGGCGGCGGTCGCGTCATCGGCCGACTCGGTCGCGGCGGTCTCGACCTCAGCGGCCTCGGCGACCACGGGGGTCTCCTCGGCGGCGGGCGCCTCGAGCAGCTCCTGCTCCCACTCCGCGAGCGGCTCGGCCTCGCCCGATTCCGGGTTGTGCTTCTGCTGCAGGCCCTCGGCCGCGGCGTCCGCGATGATGCGGGTCAGCAGCGAGACGGAGCGGATCGCGTCGTCGTTGCCCGGGATCGGGTACTGGAAGTCGTCCGGGTCCGCGTTGGTGTCGAGGATGCCGATCACCGGGATGCCGAGCTTCTTGGCCTCGTCGATCGCGAGGTGCTCGCGCTTGGCGTCGACGACCCAGAGCGCGGACGGCGTCTTGGTCAGGTTGCGGATGCCGCCGAGCGACTTGTGCAGCTTGTCCAGCTCGCGCTTCTTGAGCAGCAGCTCCTTCTTGGTGAAGCCGCTGTTCGCGGGGACCTCGTAGTCGAGCTCCTCGAGCTCCTTCATGCGCGCGAGGCGCTTGGAGATCGTGGAGAAGTTGGTGAGCAGGCCACCGAGCCAGCGCTGGTTCACGAAGGGCTGGCCGACGCGGGTCGCCTGCTCCGCGAGGATCTCCTGCGCCTGCTTCTTGGTGCCGACGAACAGGATGGTGCCGCCGTGCGCGACGGTCTCCTTGACGAAGTCGTACGCCTTGTCGATGTAGCCGAGCGACTGCTGCAGGTCGATGATGTGGATGCCGCTGCGCTCGGTGAGGATGAAGCGCTTCACCTTCGGGTTCCACCGGCGGGTCTGGTGTCCGAAGTGAACGCCGCTGTCGAGCAGCTGGCGGATGGTGACGACGGCCATGGTCGTACTCCTTGTTGGTTGAGGTTGTGCTGCCGGTCGGACGACCGGCGATCCTGGTGCCCGGCGCGCACTCCACCTTCTCGCGAAGGACCTGTGGAGTGTTCGCCACGTTGAACGCTGTGGGCACGCGTAGTCACCCCGTCACACGGGATGCCCGTCAAGCATATCAGGACCAGGGCGCGGGCTCCGCCTCGGCTCCGCACAGTGCGCGCCCGCCGCGGATCCTGCACCGATTGCGTCGGGGGGCGCTGCCGCCCTGCTCCGCTGCTGCATGCTCGGCACATGCATTCGATCGGCACTGCGGGCGCTGCCCGCCTGCGCGGCCACCGGTTCCGGGTCGGCGCGGCCGTGCTGTGCGTCTGGCTGATGCTGCTCACGGCGACGCCCGCCGCCGCCGTGCCGCCCGATCTGCCCGACGGCGGGTGGGTCTGGCCCTGGGCCGGTCCGCGTTCGGTGGTCGCCCCGTTCCGCGCGCCCGCGCACGACTACGGGCCGGGTCATCGCGGCATCGACATCGCGGCCGCGGGCGAGGTGCGCTCCCCCGCCGACGGCGTGATCGCGTTCGCGGGCACGGTCGTGGATCGGCCGCTGCTCACGATCGATCACGGCAACGGGCTCGTCACGACCCTGGAGCCGGTGCGCACGGCGCTCTCGCCGGGGGCCGCGGTCCATCGCGGCGACGTCGTCGGATCCCTCGAGACGGGTGGGCACAGCCCCGCCGGCGCCCTGCACGTGGGCGTGCGCTGGAACGGCGCCTACATCAACCCGATGCTGCTGTTCGGCGGGGTGGAGCGGGCCGTGCTGCTGCCCTGCGGATCCGGCGGCTGCTGACCCGCAGCGGGGCTCAGGCCCGCGGGTGCGCCAGCCGGTACGTCGTTGTGAGCCGCTCCGCGGAGACGTGCGTGTAGATCTGGGTGGTGCCGAGGCTCGCATGTCCGAGGATCTCCTGCACCGCACGCAGGTCGGCGCCGCCGTCGAGGAGGTGGGTCGCGGCGGAGTGCCTCAGCGCGTGCGGCCCGACCGTGTCCGCGCCGATCACCGGGGCCAGCACCCGTGCCACGAGCTCGTAGACGGCCCGCGTGCCCAGCGCTCCCCCGCGCGAGCCGCGGAAGAGCGCCGGGCCCGGGCGTTCGGCGCGGGCGACCAGCGTGGGGCGGGCGCGGCTCAGGTACGCCGCGATCGCGGTCCTGGCCGGGCCGCCGAACGGCACCACGCGCTCTTTGCCGCCCTTGCCGAGCACACGCGCCGTGCCGCGGTCCAGATCGACGTCGTCGACGGCGAGCCCGCACAGCTCGGAGACCCGCATACCCGATCCGTACAGCAGCTCCAGGACCGCGCTGTCGCGGAGCCGGATCGGATCTCCCTCCCGCGCGGCGTCGCGGGCCTCATCCAGCAGCACCCGCATGGCGTCGACGGACGCGACGGCGGGCAGGGTGCGGCCGCGTTTCGGGGCGATCAGCCGCAGGCTGGGATCGGCCGGAACCGCACCGGATTCGCTCGCCCAGGCGAAGAAGGAGCGCACCGCCGCCGTCCGCCGGGCGAGCGTGGCTCGCGCGTCGCCGCGCTGCGTCGCCCGCCACAGCCAGTCCCGGAGCGTCTCCAGGTCGACGCTGGACAGCTCCGCATCGGCGCTCGCGTCGGCGAGGTCGGCGAGGTCCGAACGATAAGCCCGCACGGTCGCGGGCGACAGCCGGCGCACCTGAGCGAGGTGCGCCGTGAACGCCGCGGCGGCCTCGGATACGCGCATGCGTCCAGCATGCGCCTGGTCACCGTGACCCACCGGGAGCACGCGCGGGCCAGGCGCGTACCGGGCGGGCGCGCCGCCTCGACCCGCCGTTCCCGCTCGGCCCGCCGTTCCCCGCTCGGCCCACCCGTCACCGCTCCAGGCTGCGCCACCCCGTCGCCGATCGCACCGCGCTGCCGTCCAGTTCGAGGATGCCGAGAAGCGCCTCCGCCCGGTCGAGGCCGAGCCCGCTGCGCCGTGCCAGGTCATCGCTCGTGCGGGGCGCCCTCGCGCTCAGCGCATCGGCGAGGCGGATCATGTCCGGATCCTCCCCCGGCGGCGCGGCGGCCGGCTCGACGCCTGCTCCCAGCAGCTCGCGGATGTCGGCCGCAGACGTCACGCAGCGCGCGTCGTACTCCCGCAGCAGCCGGTGGCATCCGGCGGAGGTCGCAGACGTGATCGGGCCCGGCACGGCGCCGAGCGGCCGTCCCAGCGCGGCGGCATGCCCGGCTGTGTTGAGCGATCCGCTGCGCCAGCCCGCCTCGACCACGACGGTGACGCCGGCCAGAGCGCCGATGATCCTGTTCCGCTCCAAGAAGCGCCAGCGCGTGGGCGCTCCCCCGCATGCCACCTCGCTCACGATCGCACCGGAGGCGGCGATCCGCTCGAACAGCTGCGCGTGGCCGGCCGGATAGGCACGGTCGATGCCCCCTGCGAGAACGGCGACCGTGCGCCCTCCGGCTCCCAGAGCGGCGCGATGCGCGGTGCCGTCGATGCCGTACGCGCCGCCGGAGACGATGATCCAGCCCTCGCCGGAGAGCTCACCGGCGAACTCGGACGCGACGTGCTCGCCGTAGCTGGACGAGGCTCTGGCCCCGACGATCGCCACGGATCTGTCCGACAGCGCTGCCGCCTCTCCCCGCAGCCACAGCGCCAGCGGCGCGTGGTCGCCGAGGTCGCCGAGCGACGACGGCCACTCCGGGTCCCCCGGCAGCAGCAACCTCGATCGCGAGCGCACGGCCGCCTGCAGCGACGCGAGCACGAACTCCGGCTCGAGCCGTGCCGCCCACCGATTGCGCCCCTCTCGGAGCGCCCGTGCCGCCGGGCGCGACTCGGAGGAGTCCGCGGCGGGCTTGGGCTCCGCCTCGGCTCCGAATGCGCACTCCAGTGCCCCCTCGGCGCCCAGTGCGGTCACCAGCGCGCCCGCGACCCCGTCCCCCGGCTCCGTGAGGAGGTTCCAGAGCAGCGCGGCGAGGACCCCCGCGTCTGTCGCATCCCCACGGATGCGACCTGCCTCGGTGCGGATCGCGACGTCCTCGCGCACCAGGCGCAGACGCCGGCGCAGCTCGGGGCCGCTGACCGTGCGGCTCTTCTGGGCGGTACTCATGTCATCATCCCTTTCTTCAGGTAGAGGGCGCGGCCGACGTGCTCGAGGGCGGGCGCGTCGGCGCCGTCGAGATCCGCGACGGACCAGGCCATGCGGATCACCCGGTCGTATCCGCGCAGCGTCAGGGAACCCCGCTGCAGCGCGCGGTCCAGCGGCGCGCGTGCCCCAGCCGCGATCCGATGCTCGCCCTGCCGCAGCCACGTCCCCGGCACGTGCGCGTTGAGCCGCCAGGGCAGGCCGTGCCAGCGGAGCGCCGCACGTTCGCGCGCCGCGACGACGCGATCCCTGGCCTGCGCCGTGCTCAGCCGACCGCGCTCCTGCGCCATCGCCTGCACCGCCGAGACGCGGGCGACCCGCACCTCGATGTCGAGCCGGTCGCGGATCGGACCGGACAGCCTCGACGCGTACCGTCGGATCGCGGAGGGCGGGCAGACGCACTCCTCGCCGACCACGCCGAACGCCCCGCAGGGGCACGGGTTGGTCGCGAGCACGAGCTGGAAACGGGCGGGATAGCGGGCCGTGAACTCGGAGCGGTGGATCTCGATCGTGCCGGACTCCAGCGGCTGTCGCAGCGAGTCCAGCACGGCGCGCGGCGCCTCGGCGGCCTCGTCGAGGAACAGCAGTCCGCCGTGCGCCATCGCGATCGCCCCCGGCCGCGCGATCCGCGAGCCCCCTCCGATGAGGGCCGCGATCGATGCGCTGTGATGCGGGGCGACGAACGGCGGGCGCCGCTCCAGCGTCGTCAGCGATTCCCCCATCAGCGACCGGATCGATGCCGCCTCCAGGGCCGCCTCCTCGTCGAGGTCGGGCAGGATTCCGGCGAGCCGGCGGGCGAGCATGGTCTTGCCCGCGCCGGGCGGCCCGGTCAGCAGCAGGTGGTGCCCTCCTGCCGCCGCGACGACGAGTGCCGCCACCGCGTCTTCCTGGCCGATGACATCGGCGAGGTCGTCATCGGTCTCAGGCCGTTCCGGAGCCTCGGGAATGAGGATCGGATCCGGATCGCCCGGATCGTCGAGCTGGGCTCCATGCAACACGGCGACCTGCGCGAGACTCGCGGCCGCATGCACCGTGAGGCCCGGCACGAGTCGCGCCTCGGCCTCGTTCCCGACGGGCACGACCGCGTGCTCGAATCCGGCGGCTTTGGCCGCGTGCAGGGCCGGGAGCACCCCCGCGACCGGCCGCAGGCGCCCGTCGAGACCGAGTTCGCCGAGGTGCACGGTGCGGGCGAGCGAGGACGCGTCGAGCGTTCCCTCCGTGCCGAGCGCAGCGATCGCGATCGCCAGGTCGAACGCGGTGCCGTGCTTGGGCAGGCTGGCCGGCGACAGGTTCACCGTGAGCTTGCGCCGCGGCAGATCGAGCCCGCTGTTGCGGCACGCGTTGTGCACGCGGCGCGCGGCCTCGCCCAGCGCACGATCGCCCAGCCCGATCAGGTCGAAGCCCGGCGTCTGCTGGGACAGATCGGCCTCGACGTCGACCATGTGCCCGTTCAGGCCCGAGAGCGCCACAGCCCAGGTTCGCGCGGTCATCGCAGATCCTGCAGGTGCTCCAGGGATCCGACGGCCGGATCGGCTCCGACGATGCCGATCGCCTCGAGCCGCAGCGCCAGGCCGTGGCTGGACTGCGGATGCGCGCGCACCCAGGCATGCACCAGCCGCCAGAGCCGTTGCCGCTTGCGTTCGTCGATCGCCTCGAACGGATGCCCGAAATCGAGGCTCCGCCGGGTCTTCACCTCCACGAACGCGAGCATGCCGCCGCGGAGCGCGACGATGTCCAGCTCGCCCTGGTCGCACCGCCAGTTGCGATCGAGGATCCGGTACCCGAGCCGGGTCAGGTGCTCGGCGGCGCGGTTCTCACCTGCGCGGCCGAGCTCGTCTTTCGCTGCCATGCGGACAGCCTCGCGGCCGCGCTCGGCCCGCGGAGCCGCGAAAGCGCAACCGGTGCGAAACCCGCGCAGCGCGCCGGGTGGGGAGGAGCAATCCCCCGGACGTCACTCGCCGTCGAGGGAGAGCTCCTGCGGCAGCTCGAACTCGCGCCGGGAGAGCTCCTCGACGTTGACGTCCTTGAACGTCAGCACGCGCACCGCCTTCACGAAGCGATCGGCGCGGTAGATGTCCCACACCCAGACGTCGCTCATCGACACTTCGAAGTAGAAGTCGTGCTCCGTGTCGCGGCGCACCACGTTCACCTCGTTGGCGAGATAGAAGCGCCGTTCCGTCTCCACGACGAACTGGAACTGTTGCACCACATCGCGGTACTCGCGGTACAGGGCGAGCTCGAGTTCGCGGTCGTAGTCGTCGAAGGCGTCGTCATCCATGGTCCCCCCATCCTACGAGGACGGGATCGGGGCCGCCGCATCCGCCCCGTGCACCGCTCAGAACAGCGTCGGCGCGTCGGCGATCGCCCAGGACGAGCGGTGGTGCGGCGTGAGGCCGCACGCGCGGATCGCGTCGCGGTGCTCGAGGCTGGCGTAGCCCTTGTTCCGCTCCCACTGGTATGCCGGGTAGGCCGGTGAGAGATCGACCATGAGCGCGTCCCGGGCGACCTTCGCGAGCACGGAGGCGGCCGCCACCGACGCACAATCGCGGTCGGCCTTGATGATCGAGCGCACCGCCAGCCGGCCGGGGTGCACGGCCGACACGTAGTCGTGGTTGCCGTCCAGGATCACCAGCGCCGCGCTCGCGTCGTAGGCGTCCGCGCACGCGGCGATGATCGCGCGAGATGCGGCGAGCCCCAGGGCCCGCATGATCCCGACCTCGTCGATCTCGGTGCTCTCCGCCCATCCGACGGCGCTGGCTGGCGCCCACGCCTGCGCACGTTCGGCAACCTCGGGACGGCGCTTCTGCGGCACCAGCTTGGAGTCGCGGAGCCCCTGCGGGACCCGGCGCCGAGCCGCGGCCGCGTCGACGACGGTCGCGCCCACAGCGACGGGGCCGGCCAGGGCCCCGCGTCCGACCTCATCGAGACAGATCAGGATCGGGTGCTCGCGCAGCAGCCGCCGTTCGAGGGTGAGGCTAGGTTCGACGACCGGCACGGCGGCGCCCCTTGGGCTTCTGATCCGTCACGCCGTTGAAGACGGCGTAGTGCCCGTCGATCGTCCCGAACCGGTCGAACGGCCAGGTGATCAGGAATGCGCGACCGACGATGTTCTCCATCGGCACGAATCCCTGGCCGGGCTGGTTCTGGTGATAGCGGGAATCCTCGGAGCGGGTGCGATTGTCGCCGAGGACCCAGACGGCCCCCTTCGGCACCGTCACGTCGAACGGGATGCTCGACGCGCGATCGTCGCCGACATTCGGCTTCAGATACGCGCTCTCGTCGATCGGCGCCCCGTTGACGGTGAGCTGGCCGAGCGAGTTGCAGCACACCACGTGGTCACCGGGCAGCCCGATCAGGCGCTTCACCAGGTGGTCTTCGGAGTCGGGGGCCGCGATCCCGATCAGGGTGAGGAACCACTCCCCGGCCTCCAGCAGCGGCGGTCGCGTCGGAGGCGGCGGAGCGGCGGGCAGCCAGCCGCCCGGATCCTTGAACACGATCACGTCGCCGCGGTGGTAGCCGTTCCAGTGCGGGGTCAGCTCGTCGACGAGGATCCGATCCTTGACCAGCAGGGTGTTCTCCATGGATCCGGAGGGGATGTAGAAGCTGCGCACCACGAACGTCTTCACGAGGAACGACACCAGCACGGCGATCAGCAGGATCACGAGGATGTCGCGGAGGAAGATCAGCCAGCCGCGGCGCTTCGGCTCGTCCCGTCGCTCCCGGCGCGCGCCGGTCTGCTCGGCCGCGATCTCGTCCGTCATGCGCCATCCTTCACAGCCGTTCGCCGTCACACACGACGGCACCCTCTAGGTTCTCACGTCGGAGGCGACAAAGAAGCGCCCCGAGACGACGTGTCTCGGGGCGCTTCAGAAGAAATCTGAGGGTCAGCGCGCGTCGCGCTTCTCCTTGATCTTCGCCTTCTTGCCGCGCAGGTTGCGCAGGTAGTAGAGCTTCGCGCGGCGCACGTCACCGCGGGTGACGACCTCGATGTGGTCGATCACCGGGGAGTGCACCGGGAAGGTGCGCTCGACGCCCACCTGGAAGCTGATCTTGCGGACCGTGAAGGTCTCGCGCACGCCGTCGCCCGAGCGGCCGATGACGGCGCCCTGGAAGACCTGCACACGGGAGCGGCTGCCCTCGATGATGTTGACGTGCACCTTGACGGTGTCGCCGGGGAAGAAGTCGGGGATGTCGGAGCGGAGCGAAGCCGCGTCGACAGCGTCGAGGATCTGCATGATCGTCTCTCTCTGCACTCGCCTCAGGTCGCATGCATGTCGGAAGGAAAAGGAGGTGTGGTGTGCTGAACGGCGCGCATTGCGTCCGCGGGTTCCCCTGGGGCAGAACCGGTCACGGCACAAGGACCTATTTTGGCACGGATCCGCGACCGCGCCAAACCGAGCGGGGATCAGCGCGGTGCGGCCCCCGCGGCGCCGGGGCTCTCGGCGATCACGATCACCTGACCGCGCATCGACGAGGCATCGCCGGCGGGCGTCGAAGAAGGCGCCGGCCCCGGGTCTGCGGGAGCGCCGGGGGCGAGAAGATCGGGATCCATCGCCCGCCGCAGAGCCGAGGCGGACTCCCGCCAGAGCTGCGCCAGCGTCGACCAGAACACCGCGAGAAATCCGACGATCGCGCCGGTGAGGATCCATCCGAACGCGCTCGGGAAGAAGCCGACAGCGATCGTCAGTCCGTGCCACAGCACGATGCCGGCGGCGTCCTGCCAGGACACCGCCCTGGCCTGGCGGACGCTGGCCCGCGCCCGCACCAGGAACGCGATCAGCAGCTCGCCGATCAGCACGGACGGCGCTGCGATGAACAGCACCCACAGGATCGCCCAGCCGCTCTGGAACACGCCCCAGCCGACGAGCAGCCACAGCGGAAGCACCAGCGCCGCCGGGAACAGCCAGGTGAACAATGCGCGCCTGATCCACATAACGCGATGCTACGTCGACGCCGCCGGCCCGGTGCCCGGAGTTCGCTGTGAGCGTCGGGCCGGTCCGGGTGCGGGAGAATGGATCCGACGAGAGGACTTCCGATGATCGAACTGCGCACCCCCGCCGAGATCGACGAGATGCGCGCGGCCGGCCGGTTCGTGGCGCAGACGCTGGCGACCCTGCGCGATGAGACCAAGGTCGGCACGAACCTGCTGTCGATCGACCGTCGCGCGCACGACATGATCCGCAAAGAGGGTGCCGAGTCCTGCTACATCGACTACCACCCGTCGTTCGGGGCGAGCCCGTTCGGCAAGGTGATCTGCACCTCGGTCAACGATGCGGTGCTGCACGGTCTGCCGCACGACTACACGCTGCGCGACGGCGACCTGGTCTCGCTGGACTTCGCCGTGTCCGTGAACGGCTGGGTCGCGGACTCCGCCGTCTCGTTCGTCGTCGGCACGCCCCGCGACGAGGATCTCCGCCTCATCGACACCACCGAGCGCGCGCTGGCTGCCGCGATCGCGGCGGCCGTGGTGGGCAACCGCATCGGCGACATCTCCGCCTCGATCGCGGGCGTCGCGCACGGCGAGGGCTACTCGATCAACACCGACTTCGGCGGCCACGGCGTGGGCCGGATCATGCACGGCGACCCGCACGTGCCGAACGACGGCCGCCCGGGCCGCGGCTTCCCGCTGCGCGCCGGGCTGGTGATGGCCCTGGAGCCGTGGTTCCTCGCCGCCACGGACGAGCTCGTCACCGACCCGGACGGCTGGACGCTGCGCAGCGCCGACGGGTCCCGCGGATCCCATTCCGAGCACACCGTTGCGATCACCGAGGACGGTCCGATCATCCTCACCGACCGCTCCTTCCTCGGCGTCGACTGACGCCTCCGGCCGTTCGGCCGGCACTTCCGCGGGGAGGTTGCCGGTGGGACAATGTGCCATGGGGACGGACGCCGAAGCGGGCGGCTCGGATGCGGAGCTCGCCCGTAGGCTGCAGATTCTCGCGACCGAGCACTGGGGACTTCTCGCGGCGCGCAGCACCGCGCAGAGCGAGGTGCTGACACGCATCACGATCCATCTCACGCTCGTCTCCGCCGGGCTGCTGACGATCGGCGTGCTCGGTCAGGCGACGCATTTCACGGTCTGGTTCCCGCTCGCGGCGCTGGCGATCCTCGGATTCCTGTCGATGGTGGGGATTCTCACCCTGATGCGTGTGCTCGCCGTCTCGGAAGAGGACTTCATGTTCGTCGTGGCGATGAACCGGATCCGCGGCGCCTACGCCGAGATCGATCCGACCGCGGCGTCCTACTTCCTCGCCTCGACGCACGATGACGAGCTCGGGATGCGTGTCACCTACTCGTTCATGCGTGAACGTGGCGCCGCGGAGCAGCTGCTCGGTTCCTCCGCCGTCCTGAGCATGCTCGTCAACGGGTCGGTGGCGGGCCTCTTCTTCGGCGGACTGAGCGCGGTGCTCGGGCTGCGTTCCGGCGGGCCGATCGTCATCGGGATCGTCGTCGGGCTGTGCGTGACGGGAGCCGCCTTCTGGTACGTCGCGTACCGCTTCCTCGGGGTGTGGCGCACGTACACGCCCCGCAACCCCACCGACGCGCCTCCCCCGTACTGGCTCATGCATCGCCATCTCACGATGCGACGGCAGCGCGATCAGCGCGCGAACGCACCGCAGCGACCATGAGCTCGGCTCAGGCGTCGCCGGCCAGCAGGTCGGGGCGGCGCAGGCGCGTCCGCTCGAGCTGTTGCTCGCGTCGCCAGGTCGCGATCGCGCCGTGGTTGCCGCTGAGCAGGATCGGCGGCACCGCGCGGTCGCGCCAGACGGCGGGCTTCGTGTACGACGGGTACTCCAGCAGCCCGTCCTCGTGCGACTCCTCGACGAGGCTCTCGGGATTGCCCACGACGCCAGGGATGAGCCGGCCGATCGCCTCGACCATCGCCATGACGGCGACCTCTCCCCCGTTCAGCACGTAGTCGCCGAGGCTGATCAGGCGCACCTCGCCGAGTTCGGCCGCCTCCTCGAAGACGCGCTCGTCGATGCCCTCGTAGCGACCGCAGCCGAAGATGAGGTGATCGCGGGTCGCCAGCTCGCGCGCGGTGGACTGGCGGAACACCTCGCCGGCGGGCGACGGGAAGATGATGGTCGGACGCTCCCGAGCGCCCGCGTGGGGGGATCCTGCCAGTGCGTCGAGCGCGAGCCCCCACGGCTCCGGCTTCATGACCATGCCGGCGCCGCCGCCGTACGGAGTGTCGTCGACGGTGCGATGGCGGTCGCCGGTCCAGTCGCGCAGATCGTGCACGTCCAGGTCCAGGATGCCGCTGTCCCTCGCCTTGCCGAGAAGGGAGAGCGTCAGTCCGTCGAAGTACGACGGGAAGATCGAGACGACGTCAATCCGCACCGGGTGCGTCCTGATCGGCGGCCTGGGGTGCGGCCGCGGCGGGCGCCTCGTCCGCGAGGTCCTCGAACAGCCCGGCAGGCGGCGTCACGACGACGCGCCCTGCGGCGATGTCCACCGTCGGGACGATCGCGGAGACGAACGGCACCATGATCTCGCCGTCACCGGCCGACGGGCGCACGATCAGCAGATCCTGTGCGGGAAGGTGCTCGACGCGCACCACGCGACCGACCACGACCCCGTCGCGCACGACCTCGAGCCCGGTCAGCTGGTGGTCGTACCAGGCGTCGTCCTCGGGTTCCTCGGCGTCGTCCTGATCGATCCACAGGATCGCCTTGACGAGCCCCTCTGCCGCGGTGCGGTCCTCGACGTCGTCGAAGAAGACGACGGAGCTGCCGTTCATCACGCGGTACTCACGCACGACGAGCGTCTTGCCGTGCCACGGAGATGCCTCCGGCACCTGCAACGTGAACGCGGCGCCGACGAAGAACCGTCCGGCGGGATCGTCGGTGTAGAGCTCGACCTTCAGCGCGCCCTTGAGGCCGTGCGCCTTGACGAGACGGCCCACGCGCAGCTGGTTGCGGCCTCCTGCGCGCTCGCTGGCGACCACGCTCAGTCGTCCGCGACGTCGACGCGCACGCGACGCCCGTCCGCGAGGGCGGTGATCAGCGTGCGCAGCGCCTTGGCGGTGCGGCCGCCGCGCCCGATCACGCGCCCCCGGTCGTCGGGGTGCACACGCACCTCGAGGACGTCACCGCGAGGCGACGTGGAGGCGGTGACGGTGACATCGTCCGGGTGATCGACGATCCCCGAGACGATGTGCTCGAGCGCGGCAGCCAGCACGACGGATTACTCCGCGTCTGCCGCAGCGTCGGCTGCGTCAGCGGCCTCGGCCGGAGCCTCGGCCTTCTTCTCGACCTTGGGCTTGACGACCGACTTCTTGGCGGAGTCGATCTCGAACGGCGCCTTCGGCTCGGCGACCTTGAGGGTGCTCTTGGCGTTCTTGTCGCCCTTGAAGATGCCCCAGTCGCCCGTGATCTTGAGGATCGCGGTGACCTGCTCGGTCGGCTGCGCGCCGACGGAGAGCCAGTACTGGGCGCGCTCGGAGTCGACCTCGATGAACGAGGGCTCCTCGGTGGGGTGGTACTTGCCGATCTCCTCGATCACACGACCATCGCGCTTGGTGCGCGAGTCGGCGACGACGATGCGGTAGTACGGCGCACGGATCTTGCCCAAGCGCTTGAGACGGATCTTGACAGCCACGATTCTCCTGAATGTTGTGGAGGGAAGACGAACTGATCACCGACCGCGTGGGGTGCACATCCGGTGGAAGCTCTGAGGGTGGATCACGGCCGGATAGAGGGTCGAGCGGTGATCCAGCTGTCCATTCTGCCAGATCCTCGGCGCGGGCGCGAAACGACGCGGGACGTCTCGGTCGGGATCCCTCCGCGGCCGCGTTCGCACGACTGGTATATGACATAGCACACGTGACGCGCTAGCATGGGAGCCATGCCCGATGTGATCGCCGACCTCACTCTCGTCCCCGCGTCGGCGATCGCCGACCGCGTCAGCATGACCTCCGCGATCGCCGCGATCGCGCAGGTGCTCCGCGGCGGCTTCGATCCGGAAGAGGATCTGCCGCGCGCCGTGCTGGACGTGCCGAACGGCCAGCTGCTGCTCATGCCGGCCGCGGCCGGAGGCGCCGCCGGGCAGAAGTTCGCGACCGTCGCGCCGGGCAATCCCTCCCGAGGGCTCGAGCGCATCCAGGCCCTGTACATGCTCCTGGACGGCGAGACCCTCGCACCGACCGCGATTCTCGACGGCACCGCCCTCACCGCGCTGCGCACCCCCGCGGTCTCGGCCGCGGGCCTCGACCTGCTCGCGGAACCCGACGCCGGCGACCTCGTCGTGTTCGGCACGGGACCGCAGGCGGTGCGCCATGTCGAGGCGATCGCTGCGATCCGTCCGCTGCGCACCGTGCGACTGATCGGGCGGGACGAGCGTCGATGCGCAGCCGCCGTGGACGCGGCGCGCGCCTTCGCCCCGCAGGCCGTGGTCACCGCGGGATCCGTATCGGACGTCGCGGCGGCCGACCTCATCGTGTGCGCGACGACCGCGACAGACCCGCTCTTCGCCTCCGGATCGGTCCGCGACGATGCCGTCGTCGTCGCCATCGGCTCGCACGAATCGGACAAGAGCGAACTGGATCCGGCGCTGCTCGGCCGGTCGCAGGTCGTCGTGGAGAGTCGTCGGGTCGCCCGGACCGAGGCGGGCGACGTGATGCGCGCCGTCGCGGCAGGTGAGCTGCGTGAGCAGGACGTCGTGAGCATGCACGAACTGTTCACCGGCCTGGTGCCTGCGGACAGGACTCGTCCGCGGGTCTTCAAGACCTGCGGCATGGGCTGGCAGGATCTGATCATCGCCCGCCTGGCCGTCTGAGCTTCGCCCGCCCGATCCGACCGCGCTCGAAAGGAGCGTTCCATGACCTGGACTCCCGGCACCGCACTCACCACCGAGGACTGGCACACCGCGGGAGAGCCGTTCCGCATCGTCGCCGGGATCCCCACGCATGGCGCCACGGTCGCGGAACGCCGGATCGAGGCCATCAGCGGTGAGGCGGACGGCGTGCGGCGCTTCCTCTGCCTCGAGCCTCGCGGCCATGACGACATGTACGGCGGGTTCGTCGCGCCGCCGGATGACGACGGCGCCGACTTCGGCGTGCTGTTCTGGCACAAGGACGGCTTCTCGACCGCCTGCGGGCACGGCACGATCGCGCTCGGCGCCTGGGCCGTGCGTACCGGGATCGTCCCGTCGGATCCGGACGGAGAGACCACCGTCACGATCGACGTGCCCAGCGGGCGCGTGCAGGCGCGCGTCCGCCAGCAGGGCGGCCGGATCAGCGATGTGGTGTTCCGCAACGTCGAATCGCGGGTCCTCGCGCGCGGCATCGCACTGGACACCTCCCTCGGCGCGGTCGAGGTCGACCTCGTCTTCGGCGGGGCGGTGTATGCGACCCTGCCCGCGTCCGCCGTGGGCCTCTCAGTGGTTCCGGAACACACCGCCGACCTCATCCGCATCGGCCGCGAGATCAAATGGGCGCTCAACGAGCACCCGGCAGCGCAGCTCGACGACGAACGACTGAGCGGGGTCTACGGCACGATCCTCTTCGACGATCTCGGCCGCACCGCGCAGGGGCCGTGGCAGCGCAACGTCACCGTGTTCGCGGACGGCGAGGTCGACCGGAGCCCTTGCGGATCCGGCACGTCCGCACGCGTCGCGCTGCTCGCCGCGACCGGCGAGCTCGCCGACGGCGAGGTGCTCACGCACGACTCGATCATCGGCACGCGCTTCCACGCCGCAGTCGCCGAGCGCACCGCGTCGGGCGTGATCCCCGAGGTACGCGGAATGGCGCACCGGGTCGGCTCGTGCACCTTCGCGCTCGACGAGGGCGATCCCCTGCCCGAGGGCTTCAGCCTGCGCTGACGGGCCCGCATCGCCGGGCTACCGGCATACTCTCCCTGAACCTCTCACGAAGGAGCACACCCATGCGCACCGGATCCCTCAGTATCCTCGGAGCGGCCGTCTGGGACGGCGACCGCTTCACCAAGCGCGATCTGCACATCGTGGAAGGCACCGTGTCCGATCGCCCCGCCGCGGACACCACGACGGTCAACGGCCGCGGGCGGTGGCTCATCCCCGGTCTCATCGACGCGCACTTCCACGCCTACGCGACCAGCCAGGACGGCCTCGAGGACGAGAGAGGGCCGCTCAGCTATGCCGCCATCAACGGCACGCGGCGCCTGCACGCGGCCCTGCAGCGTGGCTTCACCACGGTGCGCGACGTCGCGGGCGGCGACATCGGACTCTCCCGCGCGATCGACGCCGACCTCTTCCCCTCTCCCCGCTACCTGTTCACCGGCCCGGCCCTCAGCCAGACCGGCGGTCACGGCGATCCTCGTTCCGCACACGTCGACATCTGCTTCACGCACGGGCACATGTGCGAGATCATCGACGGGGTGGAACCGCTGCGCATCGCGGTGCGCAACCGCCTGCGCACCGGCGCGCACGCGATCAAGGTCATGGCCTCCGGCGGCGTCTTCTCGCTCACGGATCCGATCCGGGTCCCGCAGTACTCCGACGAGGAGCTCCAGGTCGTCGTCGCGGAGGCCACCCGGCGGGGGTCGTATGTCGCCGCGCACGCCTACTCCTCCGAGGCGGTGCAGCACGCGATCTCCAACGGCGTGCGCTCGATCGAGCACGGCAACCTCATCGATGCCGCCACGGCCGGCCGCATCGCCGACGCCGGCGCCTATCTGGTGCCCACGCTCGCCGCCTACGACGCGATGGATCGTCGTGGCGCGGCGATCGGGCTCAACGCGACGTCGCTCGCGAAGAACGCCGAGGTGCTCTCGCAGGGGCGGGAGGCCGTGCGCCTCGCACTCGCCGCGGGGGTGCGCGTCGGGTTCGGCACGGATCTCATGGGCGAGCTCGAGGACGACCAGCTGTGCGGCGTGCGACTTCAGGTCGAGGCGAGCGGGGCAGCGGCCACTCTCCACGCCATGACCACGGTCAACGCCGCCCTCATCCGCGACGAGCGGGCAGGTCACCTCGGATCCGGCGCGTACGGCGACGCGGTGCTGCTCACCGCGGATCCGATCGCCGAGCCCGCAGCGCTGTGGGAGCAGGATGCGCGCGCGCTCGTCGTGCGCGGCGGGATCGCCGTCGCCCCCTGAGCCGTTCAGCGGGCGAACGAACCCCACTCGGTGGAGCTGCCCGCCGCGCTGAACGACTGCGGCACACCCCACGGGTTGTCGTCGCGCAGCGACGCCGGCAGCAGCTCCTGCGGCGCGTTCTGATATGCGACGCCGCGCAGGAACCGGGTGATCCCGGCCGTGCCCACACTGGTCGCGTCGGTCGTCGTCGCAGGATAGGGCCCCCCGTGCTGCATCGCCGGCGTCACCGAGACCCCGGTCGGCCAGCCGCCGAAGAGCACTCGGCCGCTGGTGGCGGCGAGGGCCCCGACCAGCTGGTGCAGGGATCCGTCCGCGAGCTCCGCGGCGCGGGCATGCACGGTCGAGGTGAGATTGCCGGGGAACAGCTCCTCGTGCGCGGCCGGAAGCTCCGCCGCGTCGTGGTAGCGCACGATCACCGACAGCGGTCCGAACGACTCCTCGAGCAGTTCCTCGCGGTGCGCACGCAGGGTCTGCAGATCGACGGCGACGACGGTCGGCGTGGCGTAACGCTGCCCGTCCTCGTCCTCGCGGAGCGCGCCCTCAGCCAGAACGGTCGCGCCCTCCGCGCCGAGCACGGCGGCGCGGCGCCCCTCGAACGCGCGGCCGATGCCGGGGTTCAGCAGGCGGTGCTCCGCGACGGCCTCGGCGGCGGTCGCGATCGGAGACAGATCCGCGTCGGCCGGCACGAACAGGAAGCCGGGCTTGGTGCACAGCTGACCGGCGGATCCGGACATCGAGGCGACGAAGTCCTGCAGCAGCCCGGCGTCGGCATACGTCGCGTACACCGGGTTGACGCTGCCGAGCTCGCCGTAGAAAGGGATCGGACGCGGGCGGGCCGCCGCGATGTCGGCGAGCAGCCGGCCGACGTGGGTGGAGCCCGTGAACGCCCCCGCGCGGATCCGCTCGTCCTGCAGCAGTTCGACGCCGTTCTGCTGCCCTTCGATGAGCTGGAACACACCCGCCGGCATGCCGGCAGCGTCGAGGGCCCCTGCCACGATCTCCGCGGTGCGGCGGGACAGCTCCGGGTGTCCCGAATGCGCCTTGACCACGACCGGGCAGCCGGCGGCCAGGGCGGCGGCCGTGTCGCCGCCCGCGACGGAGAAGGCGAACGGGAAGTTGGACGCGGCGAAGTTCAGCACCGGCCCGACCGGCTCCAGCACGCGCCGCAGGTCCGGGCGCGGCCCGATCACGTAGGCGGGGTCGGCGGCGTCGATCCGGGCGTCCAGGTAGGAGCCGTCGACGATCGCGTCCGCGAACAGCCGCAGCTGCCAGGAGGTGCGCTTCAGCTCGCCGGTGAGGCGCGGCTCGCTGAGCCCCGTCTCGCGCATCGCGACCGTGATGAGCTCGGCGGCATGCGCGTCCAGCGCGTCGGCGACCGCGACGAGGGCTGCGCCCCGCGCGGACGGCGAGGTGGCGGCGAACGGGCGGGCGGCCGCAGCCGCGTGCGCCGCGACCTCGGATACGACGGTCGTGGTGTCGGTCATCTCTGCTCCTAGAAGACGAAACCCTCGGGGAACGGGTCGTCCCCGTCGAGGATGTACTGGCCGAGCCCGGTGACCCAGGCGCGTCCGGTGATGGTGGGGATCACGGCCGGCCTGTCCCCCACCGTGGTCTTGCCGATGACACGCCCGATGAACTCGGTCCCGATGAAAGACTCGTTCACGAACGGCGTGTCGAGCGCGAGCTCGCCGCGCGCGTGCAGCTCGGCCATCCGCGCGCTCGTGCCCGTCCCGCACGGCGAGCGGTCGAACCAGCCGGGGTGGATCGCCATCGCGTGCCGGGAGCGGACGGCGTCCGATCCCGGAGCGATGAACTCGACGTGGTGCACGTGGTTCGCGCCCTCCAGCGTGGGGTGCGCCGGCGGCGCCTGGGTGTTGATCGCGTCCATGATCGCGAGTCCGGCACGGATGATGTCGTCCTGGCGGGAACGGTCGAACGGCAGACCCACCTCGTCCAGGTCGACGAGGGCGTAGTAGTTGCCGCCGAACGCGACCGAGTAGGTGATCTCGCCGATCCCGGGGACCTGGATCCGCTGATCCAGCCGGTCGACGAAGCTGGGCACGTTCTCGATCGTGACGTTCATGGCGCGGCCGTCCTCGACGGCGACCCGCGCGATGACGAGGCCCGCGGGGACGTCCAGGCGGATCTCCGTGATCGGCTCGGTCACCTCGACCATTCCGGTCTCCACCAGGACCGTGGCGACGCCGATCGTGCCGTGCCCGCACATGGGCAGGAAGCCGGACGCCTCGATGAACACCACGCCCCAGTCGGCGTCGTCCCTGGCGGGCGGCTGCAGCAGCGCACCCGACATCGCGGCGTGGCCGCGCGGCTCGTTCATGAGGAACCCGCGCAGCCCGTCCAGATGCTCCATCGCGTACAGCCGGCGATCGTTCATGGTCGCGCCGGGGATCCGGCCGACACCGCCCGTGACGACCCGGGTCGGCATCCCCTCGGTGTGGGAGTCGACGGCCGAGATCACCCGGCGCCCGCGCATCAGGCGACCGCCACGCGCCGTGCCGCCAGCGCCGCGAGGGCGCGCTCGGTGTCGGCGGTGACCTGTGCGTGCTGCTCGGCGGAGAGCGGGCCGCGCGGCGGGCGGGTGGGGCCGCCGTAGGAGTTGCCGCAGATGTCCATGGAGAGCTTGATCGCCTGCACGAACTCCGTGCGCGAGTCCCAGCGGAACACGGTGACGAGCTGCTCGTAGAGCGCCTTCGCCTCGTGCCAGTCGCCGTTGCGGCACAGGTTGTAGAGTTCGACCGCCTCGCGCGGGAACGCGTTCGGATAGCCCGCGAACCATCCGACCGCGCCGTTGACCATGAGCTCGAAGAGCACGTCGTCGGCGCCGGCGATGATGTCGATGTCGCAGAGCTCCTTGATCTCGTAGACGCGGCGCACGTCGCCGGAGAACTCCTTGATCGCGACGACCTCGGGGATCTGGGCGAGCTTCGCCACCAGGGACGGCACCAGGTCGACCTTGGTGTCGAACGGGTTGTTGTACGCCATGATCGGCAGGCCCGCCTTCGCGACCTCCTCGAAGTGCGCGATGACCTCGCCCTCGTTGGCGCGGTAGAGCGTCGGCGGGAGCAGCAGCACGCCGTCCGCTCCGTCCTCGCGGGCCAGCTCCGCCCACGTCCGGGCCTGGTGGCTGCCCACGCCGTGCACGCCGGCGATGACGATGCCGCGGCCGTCGACGGCCTCGACGGCGACCTGGATGACCTTGCGGCGCTCCTCGTCGGTGAGCGAGGAGTACTCGCCGAGCGAGCCGTTCGGGCCCACGCCGCGGCAGCCGTTGGACATCAGGAAGTCGACGTGCGCGCCGAACCTGTCGTAGTCGACGGCGAGCCCGGCCGGAGCCGAGGCGTCCTCCTTGAAGGCGAGGGTCGTCGCGACGACGACGCCGCCCAGGTCCATGCTCAGCTCAGTCATTGCGATGCCCATTCTCTCGAAGTACTACGTAACATATTACACACTACCCCTGGCCGTGTGAATCCCTGCCACGCCTGTCACTGTGCAGGATCCGCCGTCGTCGCGGCGAGCTCGCCGATGCGCACCGACGACAGCACGGGGCGGCGATCGTAGCCGATCGGGGCGCCGAGGATGTCCTCGACGCTGCGGCCGCAGGTGCGTCCCTGACATGCACCGAGTCCGGCCCTGGTCGCGAGGCGCATCGCTCGGGAGGACGCGACGGCGAACTCTTCGAGCACGTGCGTGCGCACGGACTCGCACCGGCACACGATTGTCTGCGGATCCAGCCACCCGGTCCATCCGGATCCGATCCGGTGAGTCTCCAGCCGCGCGGCGAAGGCGCGCATCCGCCGACGCGCGGCGAGCGGGGCGCGGTACCGGAGATCCGCCGGGGCGACGCCGGCCGCGGCGAGCCCGGCGACGCCGCCCTCCGCGAGTGCGGCGTCCGCTCCGCCGATGCCGGTGATCTCCCCCGCCGCGAACACGCCGGGAACGCTCGTGTCCTGCTGCGCGCCGACGCGCACGAAGCGATCGGATCCGATCTCGCAGCCAGCCTGGATCGCGGCTTCGAGCCGCGGGGTGAAACCGTGGCCGAGCGCGACGGAGTCGCATTGGACCGTACGCGCGGTCCCGGAGATCGGACGCCAGGCCGCGTCCACGCGCTGCACGGTCACCGCCTCGACGGACGAGCCGCCGTGAATGCGGGTGACGGCGGCGCCGAAGCGGTACGGGGTGCGCCGCGCGACGAGCGATCCCAGATACGACGCCAGCTCGCCCGCCTTGCCGGCCGCCGCGCCGAGTTCCCAGGGGCGCCGCCCCCAGCCACGCACCATGGTCGCGACGCTCGCGGCCTCGACGATCTCGACGACCTCGCCGCCCACCCGGCCGATGCTCTGCGCGACAGGCAGCAGGAACGGGCCGGCACCGGCGACCACCGTGCGCGCGCCGAGGCGCACCCCGTCGCGCTTGGCGAGCGCCTGCGCCGCGCCGGCCGAGGTGACGCCGGGCAGCGTCCAGCCCGGCACCGGGAGCACCCGGTCGTGCGCGCCCGTCGCGATCACCAGCGCGTCGGCGTCGATCGTCTCGCCACGGCGCTGTGCGGCGTCGGCGGGTCCCACCAGGGCATGCACGCGTAGCGGCCGCCCTGGCTCGATGCGCCACACCGAGGCGGATGTGACGACGCGGGCTCCGGCGAGCTGTTCGCGCAGCCGGTCGAAGCGACCGACCTGATGCTGAAGATGCCGATCCGTGAGTTCGGGGTGGTGCCGCCAGAACTGCCCGCCGACGCGTTCACCCTCGTCCAGGACGGTCACGTCCGCGCCCGCGGACACCGCCGCGGCCGCCGCCGCGAGTCCCGCGGGTCCGGCGCCGATGATGACCACGCGCGTCGCGCTCATGCGCGCACCTCCCGATTCACGACATCGCCCTCGCACGCGGTGCGCTGGCAGGCGCGCACGCCCTCCACGCCGTTCACCGTGAGCACGCAGTCCTGGCAGATGCCCATGCCGCAGAAGATGCCGCGCTCCTCGCCCGCTGCGGTGCGCCAGGTGCGCTGCCCGGCTTCCAGCAGCACGCCGGCGATCGTCTGCCCCTCGCGCCCCGCGACCGGCTCGCCGTCGACCGTGATGTGCACGCTCATGCCGACACCCCTTGCAGTGTGGCCCGGGAGGGCAGGAACGGCGTCGGATCCAGGGGCGCGGCGGTGCCGAGGACGGCGTGCGCGATCAGCTCGCCGGTCGTCGGCGCGAGGCCGATCCCCGCCCCCTCGTGCCCCGCGGCGTGGAAGAGCCCCCGGATGCGGGCGTCGGCGCCGATCGCCGGCAGATGATCGGGGGCGTACGGGCGGAACCCGAAGTAGGTGCGCAAGAGCATCGTGTCGCGCAGGAACGGGAAGATCCGCGTGGCCTTCGCCGCGATCTCCGCGAGCGGATCGAGCAGACCCTCCTCGGAGAAGCCCACCCGCTCCCTGCTGGATCCGATCAGCACCGTCCCGGACGGGGTGGATTCCACGACGGTGGACGTCTGCAGCGCCGCATCGCCGGACCCGACCGCGCTCACGTAATCGGCGTCGTACACCTTGTGGAAGACCCGCTGCGGCATCGCCGCCGTGACGAGGATCGTGCCGCGGCGCGGGCGGATGTCGAGCTCGCTCCCGAACAGCGCCGCGGTCGCGCCGGCCCAGGGACCGGCGCAGTTGATCACCGCGTCCGCCTCCATGCGTCCGGCCCGCGTCTGCACTCCGGCGATGCGATCGCCGTCGACCAGACCCGCCACGACCTCGTCGATCCGCAGCTCGGCTCCGAGGTGTCGCGCGCGGGCCAGCATCGCCTGTGCGGCGAGGCTCGGCTGCACCTGGGCATCGTCCGGATAGTGCACCCCGAAGGCGATCTCCGGGCTCAGGTGCGGCTCGGCGGCACGCAAGGTGCTCGCATCGAGCCGCTCGGTGCGGATGCCGATCCCGGCCTGCGAGTCCGCGAAGGATCCGAGGGCTCCTGCGCCGGCGCCGAGGGCCACGACGATGCCGCCCTTCGCCTCGAACTCGGTCGCGGGCTGGCCGGGGACGCGGTCGCCGTCGAGCCGCCCGGCGAGGGCGCGCCAGGCGCGATTCGCCTCGATCGCGAGGAGCGCCTCGGGGCCGGGTTCCTTGTCGGAGACGAGGATGTTGCCCTCGCAGCGGCTCGAGGTCTCCCCCGCCACGCCGACGCGGTCGATCACGATGACCTCGGCGCCGGCCTCGGCGAGGGCGAGCGCGCACGCCGCGCCGATCGCGCCCGCGCCGATCACGATGATCCGCATCCTTCACCTCCTGGTGCCGTGTGACATATTACAAGATCCGGCCCGCCGGATCGACCGAGGGTGAGCCGCGGTTCAGCCGCCGAGGTAGGCGTCGACGACCCTGGCGTCCGCGGCGAGCTCCGCTGCGGTTCCCGACAACGTCGCGCTCCCGGTCTCCACGACGTAGGCGCGATCGGCGATCTTGAGCGCGGCACGCGCATTCTGCTCGACGAGCAGCACCGTCGTGCCCTGGGCGTTCACCGCCTGGACGGTCTCCATCACCTGCTTCACGACCAGCGGCGCGAGCCCCATCGAGGGCTCGTCCAGCAGCAGCAGCTTCGGCCCGCCGATGATCGCCCGACCGATCGCGACCATCTGCTGCTCGCCGCCCGAGAGCGTTCCGCCCTGCTGCCTGCGCCGTTCGGCGAGGCGCGGCATGAGCGCGTACACCTGGTCGACGCGCTGCGCCACGAGCTTGGCGTCGCGCACGGTGTAGCCGCCGAGCAGCAGGTTCTCGTGCACGGTCATCGTGGAGAAGATCCGTCTGCCCTCGGGGACGTGCACGAGGCCCGCGGCGACGATGTCCCAGGGCTTGGCGATCGCAAGATCCAGGTCTCCCCATCGCACCGTTCCGGACTTCGGCCGCACCAGGCCCGACAGCATGTTCATGGTGGTCGACTTGCCCGCGCCGTTGTTGCCGAGCAGGCACACGATCTCGCCCTCGTGCACCTCGAAGCTCAGTCCGCGCAGTGCATGCACCCTGCCGTAGTACACGTCGGCGGCCGAGACCGTGAGCGAGCTCATGAGCGCTTCCCCTTCGTGTTCCCGTGCTTTCCCCTGCCCTCGAGCAGCGACAGGTCCACCGTGCCGGTCTGCAGCTTCGTCGTATCCAGCGCCTCGTCCTCGACACCGAGATACGCCTCGATCACCACGGGATCCCGCTTGATCTGCTCGGGCGAGCCGACCGCGATCTCCTTGCCGTAGTTGAGGACGACGATGCGCTCGGCGAGCTGCATGATCAGCCCCATGTCGTGTTCGATCAGCACGACAGCGACACCGAGATCGCGGATCCGGCGGATGAGCTGCATGAGCGCCTGCTTCTCGCTGAAGTTCAGGCCGGCCGCGGGCTCGTCCAGGAGCAGCAGCTTCGGGCTCGTGGCAAGGGCGCGGGCGATCTCGACGCGGCGCTGCTCGCCGTACGGAAGCTGCGTCACGTAGAGGTTCTCGTCGCCGGCGAAGCCCACGAAATCGAGCCACCCCCTGGCCTCTTCCGCACAGCCGAGCTCGGCGCGCCGGTAGCCGGGCGTGTGCAGCAGCGTCGCCCAGAACCCCTCGCGCAGGTTGGCGTGCATGGCCGTCTTCACGTTGTCGAGCACGCTGAGCTCGCGGAACAGCCGGAGGTTCTGGAACGTGCGCGCCATCCCCCACTTCGTCACCCGGGACGGCAGCACCCGGTAGAACCCGAAGCTCTGCAGCAGATCGACCAGGCGCAGCTTCCGCCAGAAGCTCGGCGCCTCGCGCACGATGTCCTTCCCATCGAACACGACGGAGCCGGACGTGGGCAGATAGAAGCCGGAGATGCAGTTGAAGGCGCTGGTCTTGCCTGCCCCGTTCGGCCCGATCACGGCGAGGATCTCACCCTCCTGCACCGAGAAGCTCAGTCCGTCGACGGCCTTGACCCCGCCGAACTGCAGTCGCAGGTCGCGCACCTCGAGCAGAGCGCTCATCGGGACACCCCTTCCTCGCCGCGAGCGTCCGCCTCGCCGCCGGGCTCGTCCACCGGCACCGGTGTCGCGAATCCGGCTGTCGGCGGCAGCGCGGGCCGCTGCTTCTTGAGCCAGGGCAGGATCGCCGTGGCCGGCCACAGCCCGGACGGGCGGAACAGCATGACCACGATCAGCAGCACGCCGAAGATGAGGAAGCGCCACTCGGAGAAGTCCCGCAGCAGCTCGGGGGCGAGCGAGACGAACAGCGCCCCGATGATCACGCCGGGCGTGGATCCCATCCCGCCCAGAACAACGGCCATCAGGATCAGCGCGGAGTACAGGAACTGGAAGCTGTTCGGGCTGATCGCGGACAGGTGCGTGGCCATGAGCTGACCCGCCACTCCCGCCCAGACCGCGCCGATGATGTACGCGGAGATCTTCGCGAAGTAGGTGTTGATCCCCATCGCCTCCGCCGCGTCCTCGTCGTCCCGGACCGCCTTCCAGGCCCGGCCCATCTTGCCCTTGGCGAGCCGGCCGGCGCCGATCACGCCGACCAGCACCACGATCGCCGCCACGAAGTAGTAGAACAGCACGCGCTGCGGGAACTCGAGGCCGCCGATCGTCAGCCCGTCGGCGAAGCTCCAGCCGCCGAACGACCAGGTGGGGATGCCATGGATACCCGAGGGGCCGCCCGTGATCTGCAGGTTGTTGGCCGTGATCCGGATGATCTCCCCGAAGCCCAGCGTGACAATGGCGAGATAGTCGCTGCGCAGGCGCAGCGTGGGCGCTCCGATGATGATGCCGGCGACGATGCAGCACACGATGGTCGCAGGCAGGGCCGCCCACATCGGCAGTCCGACCACGGTGGTCAGGATCCCGGACACGTAGGCGCCGACTGCGAAGAAGGCGATGTAGCCGAGGTCGAGGAGTCCCGCGTAGCCGACCACCACGTTCAGTCCCATGCAGAGCATCACGTAGATGAGCGCGCTGGTGGCGATCGACATCGTGTAGCGGGACGCGTCGATGAACGGCAGCACGGCGAGCAGGACCACGCAGAGGCCGCCGAGAGCGCGCAGGAATCCCTGCTGCGAGGTGAGCACCCCCCGCGGCGGCGCGGGCCGGTCGAACAGCGCGGAAGGGGCGCGCAGCTTCACGGCGCGCAGTCCCGACGTCGGTGAACCGGACATGTCACATCCTCTCGACGACGCGGGCCCCGAGCAGCCCCGTCGGTTTGAAGGTGAGGAACAGGATGAGGAAGCCGAAGGAGAACACGTCGCGCCATTCGCCACCGAACCAGGCGGATCCGAAGGACTCGAGCAGTCCCAGCAGCAGCCCGCCGAGCATGGCGCCGTACAGACTCCCGATGCCGCCGATCACGGCGGCGGTGAACGCCTTCAGGCCGATGATGAAGCCCATCAGGAAGTCGATCGAGCCGTAGTACGCGCCGGCCATCACACCGGCCGCGCCCGCCAGGGCCGACCCGATGAAGAACACGGTCGCGATCACGCGGTTGACGTTGATCCCCATCAGCTGCGCGCCCGTCGGATCGAGAGCGATGGCACGCATCGCCCTGCCCTGCCGGGTGCGTTCGACGACGTGCGCGAGCACCAGCATGAGCACCGCGGCGATGATGACCAGCACGATCTGGGCCGGGGTGATCCGCATCCCGGCGAAGTCGAAGCCCGCCGACTCCAGTCGCACGGGGAAGGCCTCGGGGTTGGGGCCGAAGATCTGCCGCACGGTGTACTCGAGCGTGAACGAGACGCCGATCGCGGTGATCAGCACGGCGAGCCGAGGGCTGCGCCGCAGCGGCCGATAGGCGATCCGCTCGATGCCGACGCCGAACAGCCCGGTCGTGACCATCGACAGCAGCAGGATGACCAGCAGCAGCGGGATCGACGACTCGTTCGAGATCCCGAAGGCCGAGAGCGTGGCGAAGCCCGCGAACGCGCCGAGCATGTAGATGTCGCCGTGCGCGAAGTTGAGCAGCTTGATGATCCCGTAGACCATGCTGTACCCGAGCGCGACGAGGGCGTAGAACGATCCCACGATGAGGCCGTTCCAGATGAGTTGCATCACTGCGGAGGTGTCCTTCCGTCGACGAGGGAGTCCGGATCGGGGGCGGCACTGTGGCCGCCCCCGATGGCGGCTCAGCCCTGCAGGTCGTCCTTGAGGACGAACTTGCCCGTGGCCCCGTCGATCGAGACGATCACGAAACCGCCGCCGGAGCGGGTGTGATCGGGCATGAAGGTGAGCGGGCCGGCGAGGGTCTTGAAGTCCTTCAGACCCTCCAGCGCCTTGACCACCCCGTCGAACGCGGTGCCCTTGGCGCTGGTCATCGCGGCCGCGACCACGTTCACGGCGTCATAGGACTGGGTGGAGTACGGACCGGGGTCGGCGCCGGCGAGCTTCTTGTAGTCGGCGATCCACTTGTCCGCGCCCTTGAGCATGTCCGGCGTCTGGGTGAAGGTGCCGAGCACGTGAGCGGTGTACCCCTTGCCCGCGATCTCGGCGAACTTGGCGTCCACGGATCCGTCGCCGACGAGGAACGTGCCTGTGAAGCCGGCGTCGGCGGACTGCCGGTCGATCAGGCCGCCCTCCTGGTAGTAGCCGGTCCAGTAGACGAGGTCGGGCTTGGCGTTCGCGAGCTGCGTCGCGACCGCGGAGTAGTCGTTCTCCCCCGGCGTGATGACCGCGTCGAGCGAGACGGTGAGTCCGGCGGCCTTCGCCTGCTCCGTGAACGACGTGGCGAGATCCTTCGAGTACGCGGTGGCGTCGTTGATCGCGCCGACGGTCTTGGCGCCCGACTTCTGCGCGTACTTCACCGCGGCCGCGGCCTGCTGCGTGCCGGTGCCGTTGATGAGGAAGACGCCAGGCAGCTTCTGCTTGACCAGCTCGTTCGAGTTCGCGGCGGGGATCACCATCGGGATCTTCGCCTCGTTGAAGATCGGCAGCGTGGGCAGGGTCGCCCCCGAGCAGTACCCGCCCACCGAGGCGACGACGCCGTCTGTGACCAGCTTGTTGGCGGCGGCGACCGCCGTGGTCGCGTCGCAGGCGTCGTCCTGCACCTCCAGCGAGAGCTTGCGGCCGTCGATCCCGCCCTTCGCGTTGATCTCGTCGATGGCGAGCTGCGCCCCGAACTTCATGTAGTTGCCGAATGCGGACTCGCTGCCGGAGAACGGTGCGAGCATGCCCAGCTTGATCGGACCGGAGTCGGCAGAGGCTCCTCCCCCGCCTGAGGCGAGTCCGCCGGAACAGCCGGCGGTGAGGATGAGCACACCCGCGGCCAGGGCTGCGGTGAGGATGCGCGTTGCGCGACGGGTACGGATCTGCATGTGAGGACCTCCAGGATGCGTCTTTGCATTCGCGGTGAATACCATGTGACACATTACTCACATCTTCCGTCGGAGAGTAACCCCCCGATCCGGATCAGTCCTCCTGGCGTCCGCTCCACACGCCGCCGACGTGCCCGATGTGCCGGCGCATGAGGGCTTCCGCGCCCGCGCCGTCGCCGGCGACCAGGAGATCCACCAGCTCCGCGTGCTCGAGCGAGGTCGGCACCAGCGTGTCGGAGTCCGCGAGGCGGACGAGACCCACGAGCCGCGTCTGCTGCCGGAGCTCCCGCACGGTGTCGACGAGCTTCTCGTTGCCCGTGACCGCGAGGATGCGCAGATGGAAGGCGGTGTCGGCCTCGAGGTACTCCTCGAATCGGCGCTCCGTGCCGGCGACGACGATGCGGTCGGCGAGCGCACGGAGTTCCTTCTCCAGGTCGGCGTCGATGGCCCCGGCGACGCGGCGCATGGGCGGAGCCTCGAGCAGCAGCCGCACATCGGTGAGCTGGTTCAGCTCCTCCGCCGACACCTCCGTGACCTGGAACCCGCGATTGCGGATCGGGCGCAGGAAGCCCCGCCGCGCGAGATTCAGCATGGCCTCTCGCACCGGGGTCGCGCTCACGCCGAAGTCGCCGGCGAGGGTGGGCACGGTCAGCACGTCGCCGGGGGGCGTCTCCCCCGACACGATCCGTGCGGCGATCATCCGCTCCACCTGCTCGCGCAGACTTTCCGCGGGAACGAGAATGGACTCGCCCGCGCTCATGCGATGCGTCCGTCGTAAAGCGTCATACGGCACATGCTAGCCGTGCCCGTGCGATCATTGGCCATCCGGTTCCCCGCACCGAAACGAGGCCTCATGCCTGTCGAGTTCGCGTCGTCCCCACGATCCACCGTGGGCCTGGAGTGGGAGCTCATGCTCGCCGACCCGCACAGCGGCGACCTCGTCGGCCGCGCGCCCGAGCTGCTGCAGGATCTCGAGCACGCGAGCGCGCCCGAGCGGCACACCGTCACCGGCGAGCTGCTCACCAACACGATCGAGGTCACCAGCGGCATCGGGGCGACCGTCGCAGACGCCGTCGGCGACATCGCGACCGCCATCGCCTCGGTGCGCGCGGCGACCGATCCGGCCGGGATCGAGCTGCTCTCGGCGGGCAGCCACCCGTTCGCGCAGTGGTACGACCAGCAGGTCACCGACAAGACGCGCTACCACTCCCTCATCGAGAAGACGCAGTGGTGGGGACGGAACATGATGATCTGGGGGATCCATGTGCACGTCGGCGTCGAGGACAGGGACAAGGTGCTTCCGATCATCGGCGCGCTCACCTCGTACCTGCCGCACCTGCAGGGGCTCGCCGCCTCCAGCCCGTTCTGGGCCGGGGAGCGCACCGGGTACGCGTCCAATCGGGCGCTCGTCTTCCAGCAGCTTCCGACGGCGGGCCTGCCGTGGGCCCTCCGGGACTGGTCCGCGTTCGAGTCCTATCTCGACGACATGGTGGGCACGGGCGTCATGACCGACGCCACGGAGGTGCGCTGGGACATCCGCCCCGCCCCGCGCTGGGGCACGATCGAGGTCCGCGCCTGCGACGGTATGTCGACCCTCTCGGAGCTTGCCGCCGTCGCCGCACTGGCACAGGTGCTGGTCGAGTCCTTCTCCCGCGATCTCGATCAGGGGCGCCCGCTCGAGGTGCTGCCGCCCTGGTTCCACCGGGAGAACAAGTGGCGTGCGGCCCGCTACGGGCTCGACGCCGAGGTGATCGTCTCCGCGGACGGCGTGCAGCGCCCGCTCCGCGATCATCTCGCCGAGACCCTCGAGCGGCTGTCGCCGGTCGCCCGCGAGCTGCGCTGCGGATCCGAGTTCGCCGGAGTGGGCAGGATCCTCCGCGACGGCGCCAGCTACGAACGGCAGGTCGCGGCGGCCGACGCGCACGAGGGCGATCTGCACGAGGTCGTCCAGCACCTGATCCGGGAGTTCCGCTCCGGGCCGGAGACGCTCGCTCCCTGACGATCCGACCGCCGTCACCCTGGACTGCGATGCGGCGGATCCCGGATCACCCCTCGGCGAGCTGGCGCGCGAGCCCCTCGTCGAGCACGACGTCGGTGACGAGGCCCGCACCGATCGCCGCGCGCAGCGAGGGCAGCTTCTGCGCTCCGGCGACGATGCAGAAGCGCCGAGCGACGCGTCGCAGCCGATCCAGCCCCGGCCCCGTCGCGCGCGCGTTCACCGCGATGTCCTTCCAGCTGCCGTCCACACGGAAGAAGACCGTGGCGACGTCCCCGATCGCGTGGTCGTCCCGCAGGCTGCGATAGTCGTCCCGGCCCAGGTAGCCGCCCACGTAGACCCGGCTGGGCACCTCCGCGCTCGGCGAGCCCACGCTGAACACGGCGAGGTCCATCTTCGCCTGCAGATCCAGCACGCGCAGGGTGCTGCGCTCCCGCCACATCGCCTCGCGGGTCCGCGGGTCGTCGAAGAACGCGGGCACCGGGAACTGCTGCACCTGCGCGCCGAAGGCGCTGCCGAAGCGCTGCAGGATCTCGCTGGAGTACTCCACCCCGCTGGTGAGCGTGTTGCCCGCGCCGTTCAGCTGCACGATCGTCGTGCCCCGCGTCTCCTTCTGGCCCAGCTCCCGACTCACCGCGCTGATCGTCGACCCCCAGGCCAGCCCCACCACCATGTTCGACTCGATGATCTGGGTGAGCAGCCGCCCCGCGGTGAGTGCGACCCGCTCGAGCCGCTCCACCTCGGTGACGCTCTCCGGCATGGGGACGACGTGCGCGACCACGTGCAGACGATCGTGCAGCTCCTGTTCCAGCTCCCCCGCATGTTCGAGCGGCGAGGTGATCCGGATGTCGACCAGCCCCACCTCCCTGGCGTAGCTCAGCAGCCGTGACACCGAGGATCGCGAGACGTCCAGCTCACGGGCGATGACGTCCATCGTCTTGTCCTGCAGGTAATAGAGCCGCGCGGCCGTGAGGGCCGTCACGACCTTCGACTGGCGCTTCCGTTCATCCATTCCGCGGCCTCTCCGGATCGATCCGCCTGATTCTTGCACATTCGTGCAGGGTGCTTGCGCATACTGGAGGCTGAGGGAATGCTGTGAGAAATCGGGAAGGAGAAGACGATGACCGAAACCACACACCACGCCCCAGAACGTCCCGAGGTGACAGAGGTCCGCGAAGCCGGACGCACCACGGTTCTCGTGATCGGCGGTGGGATCAACGGCATCTCCACCTTCCGTGATCTCGCCCTGCAGGGCGTCGACGTCGTCCTCATCGAACGCGGCGATTTCGCCTCGGGCGCCTCCTCCGCTTCCAGCCACATGATCCACGGCGGTATCCGCTACCTCGAGAACGGCGAGTTCCGTCTGGTGCGGGAGTCCGTCACCGAGCGCAACGGGCTGATCAGGATCGCCCCGCACTACGTCAAGCCGCTCGAGACCACGATCCCGATCTACTCGACGTTCTCCGGCATCCTGTCGGCGCCGCTGCGCTTCCTCACGCACCGCTCGGGCAAGCCGCAGGAACGCGGCGCGTTCCTCATCAAGGTCGGCCTGACCATCTACGACACGTTCTCCCGCGACGGGGGAAGCGTTCCCCGGCACCGGTTCCTCGGACGCAAGAAGTCGCTCGCGGAACTGCCGGCGATGGATCCGAAGATCAAGTACACGGCGACCTACTACGACGCCTCCATGCACGACCCGGAGCGTCTCGCGCTGGACGTGCTGCAGGACGGACGCGCGGCGCACCCCGGAGCGCGCGCCCTGAACTACGTCGAAGCGATCGGCCACGACGGCGAGGCCGTGCGCGTGCGCGACCGCGAGAGCGGCACCGAGTTCTCGATCGCCGCAGACGTCGTGGTCAACACCTCCGGCCCCTGGACCGACCTCACCAACGAGGCGATGGGCGAGCTGACCCGCTTCATGGGCGGCACCAAGGGCTCGCACATCGTGCTGGACAACCCGGAGCTGCTGTCGGCCACGAAGGGGCGCGAGATCTTCTTCGAGCACTCCGACGGCCGGATCGTGCTCATCTACCCGCTCAAGGGCAAGGTCATGGTCGGCACCACCGACATCGACGCCGACCCGCGCGAGGTGCCGCTGTGCACCGAGGAGGAGATCGACTACTTCTTCGCCCTCGTGCACCACGTCTTCCCCACGATCGACGTGAACCGGGACCAGATCGTGTACCGGTTCAGCGGGATCCGCCCGCTCCCGCGCCACGAGGACACCGCTCCCGGCTTCGTCTCCCGCGACTACCGCGTCGAGGTCGACACCAGCCGCGCCGTGCCGCACCTCAGCCTCGTCGGCGGCAAGTGGACCACGTTCCGCGCACTCGGCGAGACGCTCTCGGACAAGATCCTGGAGATCCTCGGGCGCACCCGCGTGGTCTCCACGGCCGGCCGGGCGATCGGCGGTGGCAAGGGGTATCCGCAGGGCGATGCCGCACGCGCCGCGTGGATCTCGCAGAATCTCGCCGGGGCCGGCGACCGCGCCGAGGCGCTGCTGGTGCGGTACGGCACCCGTGCCACGGAGGTCTGGCAGTACGTCGAGCAGGGCGAGGACGCGCCGCTCGCCGGAGGCGCGCTGTCCACCCGTGAGCTGGCCTGGATGGTCGAGCACGAGATGATCGTCCGCCTCGAGGATGTCGTGCTGCGCCGCACCAGCCTGGCGTTCACCGGCTCGGTCACCGAGGAGATCCTGGAGGAGCTCGCGAACGCCCTGGCGCCGCTGCTCGGCTGGGATCGCGCACGCGCCGCCACGGAGATCGAACTCACCAGAGGACTGCTCAACACGCGACACGGACTGTCCCTCGTCGCCCGCACCCACGGGTAACAGGTTCACCGCCGCCCTCATCGGCGTCAACTCGAACACCGCATCGGCAGAGGGGCCGATGCTCTGCGAAAGGTCAATGGAGACATGACTGAGGTCAATCTCGGACTCTACTTCCTGTCCGAACTCGTCGGCACCGCAATGCTGCTCCTCATGGGCTGCGGTGTCGTCGCCAACGTCGCCCTCGCGAAGAACAAGGGCTTCAACGGCGGATTCCTGATGGTCAACTGGGGATGGGGTCTGGCGGTCTTCGCCGGTGTCCTCGTCGCCAGCTACTCGGGGGCGATCCTGAACCCCGCCGTCGGCATCGGCCTGCTCATCGCGGGCAAGATCACCTTCGTGCAGTTCCTCGTCGCCGCGGCGGCCGAACTGCTCGGCGCGATCATCGGCGCCACGCTGTGCTGGCTCGCCTACAAGCAGCACTTCGACGACGAGCCCGATCCGGCCAACAAGCTGGGCGTGTTCTCGACCGGTCCGGCGATCCGCTCCTACGGGTGGAACCTCGTGACGGAGATCATCGGCACGTTCGTCCTGGTGTTCACGGTGCTGGCGTTCGCCGACTTCGGCGACATCAAGGTCGGAACGCCCGGGGGCCTCGGCCCGCTGACGGCCCTTCCGGTCGCCCTGATCGTCGTCGCGATCGGCGCCTCCCTCGGTGGCCCGACCGGGTACGCGATCAACCCCGCCCGTGACCTCGGCCCGCGCATCGCACACGCGATCCTGCCGATCAAGGGCAAGGGCTCCAGCGACTGGGCCTACTCGTGGGTCCCCGTCGTCGGCCCGCTCCTCGGCGGCTCCATCGCCGCCCTCCTCGCGCCGGTGCTGCTGCACCTCGCAAAGTAACCCGAACCGCGATTCAAAGGAGAACATCACATGGCTGACTACGTGATCGCCATCGATCAGGGCACGACCTCGAGCCGCGCCATCATCTTCGACCGCAAGGGCAGCATCATCGCGACCGGTCAGAAGGAGCACGAGCAGATCCTGCCGCAGGCAGGCTGGGTCGAGCATGACGCGAGCGAGATCTGGGCCAACGTCCAGGAGGTCATCGGCCTCGCACTCACCCGCGCGCACCTCACCCGCCACGACATCGCCGCGGTCGGCATCACCAACCAGCGCGAGACCGCGGTGGTCTGGGACAAGACCACCGGCACGCCGGTGTACAACGCGATCGTCTGGCAGGACACCCGCACTCAGCCCATCGTCGACCGTCTCGCGGCCGACGGCGGCGTCGAGCGGTTCAAGCAGATCGTCGGCCTGCCGCTGGCGACCTACTTCTCCGGCACCAAGATCGCCTGGATCCTCGAGAACGTCGACGGCGCGCGCGCCAAGGCCGAGGCCGGAGACCTGCTCTTCGGCACGACCGACTCGTGGGTGCTGTGGAACCTCACCGGCGGTGTCAACGGCGGCGTGCACGCGACCGACGTCACGAACGCCTCCCGGACCATGTTCATGGACCTGGAGACGCTGCAGTGGCGCGACGACATCCTCGAGGCCTTCGGCGTACCGAAGTCCATGATGCCGTCGATCCGCTCCTCGTCCGAGGTCTACGGCGCGGCGGAGGACTCCTCGCTGCTGCGCGAGACCCCGATCGCGGGCATCCTCGGCGACCAGCAGGCGGCGACGTTCGGCCAGGCGGCGTTCAACACCGGCGAGAGCAAGAACACCTACGGCACGGGCTGCTTCCTGATCTTCAACACGGGCGAAGAGATCGTCCACTCGAAGAACGGGCTGCTCACCACCGTCGGCTACAAGCTCGGCGACGGACCGACGCACTACGCGCTGGAGGGCTCGATCGCCGTCACCGGATCCCTGATCCAGTGGCTGCGCGACCAGCTCGGCATCATCGACTCGGCCCCCGAGGTCGAGGAGCTGGCCCGTCAGGTCGACGACAACGGCGGCGTGTACATCGTGCCGGCGTTCTCCGGACTGTTCGCCCCGTACTGGCGTCCGGACGCCCGCGGTGCGATCGTCGGCCTCACCCGCTACGCGAACAAGAACCACATCGCGCGGGCGGCCCTGGAGGCCGTGGCCTTCCAGACCCGCGATGTGCTCGACGCGGTCAACGCCGATGCCGGTGTCGACCTCACCGAGCTCAAGGTCGACGGCGGAATGGTCGCGAACGACGCGCTCATGCAGTTCCAGGCCGACGTCCTCGGCGTGCCGGTGGTGCGTCCGGTGGTCGCCGAGACGACGGCGCTCGGCGCCGCGTACGCGGCCGGCCTCGCGGTCGGTTTCTGGAACGGTCTGGACGACCTGTCCGCCAACTGGCAGGAGGACAAGCGCTGGGAGCCGAGCATGGAGGGCGCCGAGCGCGACCGTCAGCTGCGGCTGTGGCGCAAGGCCGTCACGAAGTCGATGGACTGGGTCGACGACGACGTGAAGTGATCTGACCCGAGACGAGGGCGGGCCCGGAGCAATGCTCCGGGCCCGCCCTTCGTCGTCGTGCTCAGTTCTTGCCGAACAGCTTCTGGATCTCCGCCAGGTCGGTCTCGCTGGGCGCCTTCGTTCCGCCGCCGAGCCCGAAGCCGGATCCTGTCGCGCTCTGGGTGGCGGGCAGCCCCGCGTTCTCTGCGGCGCGCTTGGCGGGGTTGCCCGACCGGGATCCGCCGCCCTTGCCCTTCTTGCCGCGCTTCGCGGACGCGCCGGGGCGGCCCATGCCGGGCACCGGTCCCATGCCGGGGATGTTCGGGGTGCCGCCGCGGGCGACCGTCTTCATCATCTTCGCGGCCTGGTCGAAGCGCTGCACGAGCTGGTTCACGTCGGTCACGGTCATCCCGGAACCGCGCGCGATGCGCAGCCGCCGCGAGCCGTTCAGCACCTTCGGGTTGCGCCGTTCCCCCGGCGTCATCGAGCGGATGATGGCCTCGGTGCGGTCGATCTCGCGCTCGTCGAAGTCGTCCAGCTGCTGCTTCATCTGGCCCATGCCCGGGAGCATCCCGAGCATCTTCTTCATCGAGCCCATCTTCTTGAGCTGCTGCATCTGGTCGAGGAAGTCCTCGAGCGTGAAGGTCTCGGTCGCGAGCTTCTCGGCCATCTTCATGGCCTCGTCCTCATCGAAGGCCTGCTGCGCCTGCTCGATCAGGGTGAGGATGTCGCCGAGGTCGAGGATCCGGCTCGCCATCCGGTCGGGGTGGAACGGCTCGAGGTCGTCGAGGCCCTCACCCGTCGACGCGAACATGATCGGCCGGCCCGTGATCGACGCGACGGACAGCGCGGCACCGCCGCGGGCGTCGCCGTCGAGCTTGGACAGCACGACGCCGGTGAAGTCGACTCCGTCCTGGAACGCCTTGGCGGTGTTCACCGCGTCCTGGCCGATCATCGCGTCGATGACGAACAGCACCTCGTCGGGCTCGACGGCCTTGCGGATGTCGGCGGCCTGCTTCATGAGCTCGGCGTCGACGCCGAGGCGGCCGGCCGTGTCGATGATGACCACGTCGTGCTGCTGGCGGCGGGCGTGCGCGACGCCGTCGCGCGAGACGCGCACCGGATCGCCGACGCCGTTGCCGGGCTCGGGGGCGTAGATCGTCGCCCCGGCCTGTTCGGCAACGACCTGGAGCTGGTTCACGGCGTTCGGACGCTGCAGGTCGGCGGCGACCAGCAGCGGGGTGTGGCCCTCGCCCTGCAGCTGCTTGGCGAGCTTGCCGGCGAAGGTCGTCTTTCCGGATCCCTGCAGACCCGCGAGCATGATCACGGTCGGCGGGTTCTTCGCGAACTCGAGACGGCGCTGCTCGCCGCCGAGGATCGCGATGAGCTCCTCGTTCACGATCTGCACGACCTGCTGCGCCGGGTTCAGCGCCTTGTTGACCTCGTCGCCGAGGGCGCGTTCTCGCACCTTCGCGGTGAACTCCTTGACGACGCTCAGCGCGACGTCCGCATCCAGCAGGGCGCGACGGATCTCCCGGACGGCCCCGTCGACGTCGGACGCGGTCAGCTTGCCCTTCGCGCGCAGGTTGCGGAAGGTCTCGGTGAGCCGATCGGAGAGCGTGCCAAAAGTAGCCATGGTGCTGCAATTCTACGCGAGCATGGACGCCACCCGTGGCGCGTGATCAGCCCCAGTGCAGGTCGGTGATCCGCGGGAGGGCGTGCTGCAGCTGCGCCAGCGGGGAGCCGTGGCCGGCGCCGCCCTCGGCCCACACCCGCAGCGACGACAGCACCGCGACGGCGTAGGCGGCGCCGAGCACATCGGCCCGGATCCGCTCCACCCCCGCGGCGCGCGCCGCCTCGGAGAGTGCGGTGGCGAGCCGCCCCTGCCGGAGCGCGGACTCGCGCTGCAGTTCGTCCTCCAGCCCCATCGCGGCGGCATTGCCGAACGCCAGGGCGAGAGGATCGGGCTCCAGCCCCTCCAGGATCGTGGCGAGCACGGCCTGGATCTGCTCCGGCCACTCCCCTGCGCCCGGCTCGCCCAGCACGCCCACGGCGACGGCGATGCGCTCATCCAGTCCGGACCAGAGCACGTCGCCCTTGGAGGAGAAGTAGTTGAAAAAGCTGGAGCGGCTCACACCGGCGCGCTGCGCGATCTCGGCGATCGAGGTGCGCTCGTAGCCCTGCTCGAGGAAGAGCTCGCACGCCGCCTCGGCGATGGTCTCGCGGGACGAGACCCGGGGGCGGCCGACACCGCGGGCTGGTCTGATCACCCCGCCACCGTATCGCGCTGCACCTTCTCCCGTTGACGGCGTATTGTTGTACTGCATTCAACAACACGATCAGAAGGATCGGTCATGCTCGACATCCAGACGGTGGGGCTCGCCCCTGACTTCGTCCCCTATCTCGACGGATGGGAGCTGCAGCGCCGGATCCATGCCGACGTCGTCGCCCGAAGCCGCCCCGACACCCTGCTGCTGCTGGAGCATGAGGCGGTCTACACGGCCGGCAAACGCACCGAGCCGCAGGAGCGGCCGCACGACGGAACACCCGTGGTCGATGTCGACCGCGGTGGCAAGATCACCTGGCACGGTCCGGGACAGCTCGTCGGCTACCCGATCGTGCGCCTGCCCGAGCCGATGGACGTGGTCGCGCACGTGCGGCGGCTGGAGCGGCTCCTGATCGAGGTGCTGCGCCCGCTCGGCGTCGACGGATACCAGGTCGAGGGACGCAGCGGCGTGTGGGTGCGCCGGCCGCTGAGCGAGGACAAGATCGCCGCGATCGGCGTCCGGGTGCAGCAGGGGGCGACGATGCACGGTTTCGCGATCAACTGCGACAACACCCTCGCCGGGTTCCGCGGCATCATCCCGTGCGGGATCACCGATGCCGGTGTGACCACGGTGAGCGAGGTGATCGGGCGGGACGTCTCCCCCCGAGACATCGTGGACCGGGTCGCCGAGGCCTTCACCGCCGAGTACGCGAGCGAGGTGGCCGCGTGAGCGCCGCACCCGAGGGGCGCAGGCTGCTGCGTCTGGAGATCCGCAACGCCGAGACGCCCATCGAACGCAAGCCGGAGTGGATCAAGACCAAGGCGAAGATGGGGCCGGAGTACCAG
This sequence comes from Microbacterium panaciterrae, assembly GCF_039541635.1. NCBI lineage: Bacteria > Bacillati > Actinomycetota > Actinomycetes > Micrococcales > Microbacteriaceae > Microbacterium > Microbacterium panaciterrae. The sequence continues at coordinate 27,271 of NZ_BAABGP010000008.1, read as the reverse complement.
GCCCTGCACGCGCTCGTGAAGGACGAGGGCCTGCACACCGTCTGCCAGGAGGCAGGGTGCCCCAACATCTTCGAATGCTGGGAGGACAAGGAGGCGACGTTCCTGATCGGCGGATCGCAGTGCACCCGTCGCTGCGACTTCTGCCAGATCGACACCGGCAAGCCCGATGCCTACGACACCGACGAGCCGCGTCGCGTTGCCGAGAGCGTGCAGCAGATGGGCCTGCGCTACGCCACGGTCACGAGCGTCGCGCGCGACGACCTCCCCGACACCGGAGCGTGGCTGAACGCGGAGACCGTGCGCAGGATCCACGAGCTGAACCCGAACACCGGCGTCGAGCTGCTCGCGAACGAGCACAACGCGGATCCGGCCTTCCTCGGCCAGATCTTCGACGCGCGCCCCGAGGTGTTCGCGCACAACGTGGAGACGGTCCCGCGGATCTTCAAGCGGATCCGGCCCGCATTCCAATACGAGCGCTCCCTCAACGTGATCACGCAGGGCCACGAGGCCGGGCTGATCACGAAGTCGAACCTCATCCTCGGCATGGGCGAGGAGCCGGAGGAGGTCATCCAGGCGCTCCAGGACCTGCACGACGCCGGCTGCGACATCATCACGATCACGCAGTACCTGCGTCCCACCCCGCGGCATCTGCCGGTGTCGCGCTGGGTGAAGCCGGACGAGTTCGTCGGCTTCAAGGAGGAGGCCGAGCGGATCGGGTTCCTCGGCGTGCTGGCCGGCCCGCTGGTGCGGTCCTCCTACCGCGCGGGGCGCCTGTGGGCGCAGTCGATGATCTCCCAGGGCCGTGAGATCCCGCCGCACCTCGCGCACATCGCCGAGAGCGCCGAGAGCGCCGACCTCGGCTTCGCCCAGGCCGTCTGAGCCCCCTCCTCGAGAGGGGGAACCGCCCTCAGTCCGCGCTCATGACCGACAGCACGGAGCCGTCGGATCCGAAGTTCACCAGCAGCACGTCCTCGTTGCCCTCGACGTCCAGGGCGTACTCGAGCACCGCGAAGGGCTCACTGCCGCCGTGCTCGTCGACGAGCAGGGTCATGCTCATCAGCCGCAGCGAGCGGATGATGTCGACCGCGGCGTCGCCGCTCACGTCGACCAGGTGCTCCTCCAGCTCGTCGCCGTAGCCCTCCTGCTGCTGCAGGATGTACTCGGTGACCTCGCTCGCACGATCATCGACCTCGGAGAGCATACCCCGGCGGGCCTTCGCGTCGATCGCCTCAAGGCCCGAGACGAACGCGGCCGCGATGTCGAGCGAGTCGGACGACACATCCTCCTGATCCGGAGCAGTCAGATCCACCGTCAGGGCGTGGTCGCCGAACTCCACGGTCTCGGACCAGAAGATCGATCCGTCGGGTCCCGAGGAGAGCAATCCGAAGAAGTCGTGTTCGATCGCCATAGGCCTATAGAACCAGCCTTGCGCGCAAGACGGTAGTCCGTCCGGCGTGTGCCGCACAACGCTGTCGCACAGACATGCGATCAGCCGCCGACAAGGGCCTGCACGAACACGTGCGGAGTGAAGCCCGTGAGGTCGTCGATGCCTTCGCCCTGGCCAAGGAGCTTCACCGGGATGCCCGTGCGCTCCTGCACCGCGAGGACGAATCCGCCCTTGGCGGAGCCGTCCAGCTTCGTCAGCACGAGACCTGTGACGCCGGCGTGCTCGAGGAACGCCTCGGCCTGCATCACGCCGTTCTGGCCGGTGGTCGCGTCGAGCACCAGCAGCACTTCGCTGATCGGCGCCTGCTTCTCGACGACCCGGCGGATCTTGGTCAGCTCGTCCATGAGGCCGCCCTTGGTGTGCAGCCGGCCCGCAGTGTCGATGATGACGATCTCGGTGCCCTGGTTCTTCGCGTACTCGACGGTCTGGAAGGCGACGGATGCCGGATCCTGTCCGTGCTGCTGCGGGCGCACGATCGCGGCGCCCGCACGCTGCGCCCAGGTCGCGAGCTGGTCCACCGCGGCCGCGCGGAAGGTGTCCGCCGCGCCGACGACGACCGAACGCTGGTATCCGCGCAGGAACTTGGTGAACTTGCCGATCGTCGTGGTCTTGCCGACGCCGTTCACGCCCACCACGAGCACGACCGCGGGACGCTCGGTGAGCTTGAGGGTCGTGTCGAACTTCGCGAAATGCTCCTCGAGCGTCTCGCGGAGCATCCGCTGCAGGTCCTTGGGGTCCGTGGTGCGGTAGCGGTCGACCTTCTCGCGCAGCTCGTCCACGAGCCGCTCGGTGATGTCCGGCCCGAAGTCGGCGGTGAGCAGTGCCGTCTCGAGGTCGTCCCAGGTCTCCTCGTCGATCGTGGGCTTGACGAACATGCCGCGCAGTGCGCGACCGAGGGACCAGGACTTCTCCGCCATGCGTCCAGACTACGGGGATCGTCCCGCCGCTTCCGGTGTGTTCGCCGACGGCGCGCGCCGGGTGGTCAGACCGCGGCAGCGACGCGATCGCCCACGCGCTGGCCGACGACGGCGGACACCCCGTCCTGGCGCATGGAGACGCCGTAGAGCGCGTCGGCGATCTCCATGGTGCGCTTCTGGTGCGTGATGACGAGCAGCTGCGAGCTGGCCCTGAGCTGCTCGAACACCGTGAGCAGGCGACCCAGGTTGGCGTCGTCGAGCGCGGCCTCGACCTCGTCCAGGATGTAGAACGGGCTGGGGCGCGCCTTGAAGATCGCCACGAGCAGGGCGACGGCCGCGAGCGATCGCTCGCCACCGGACAGCAGCGAGAGCCGCTCGATCTTCTTGCCGACCGGCCGCACCGCAACCTCGATGCCGGTGTTCAGCAGATCGTCCGGATCGGTGAGCGAGATGCTGCCCGCACCTCCCGGGAACAGCAGCGGGAACACCTCGCCGAATGCCTGACGGGTGTCCTCGAAGGCCGCGGCGAAGATCGTCTGCATCCGCTCGTCGAGCTCGGTGATGATCGTGAGCAGATCCTGGCGGGTCTTGGTGAGGTCGGAGAGCTGCTCGGTGAGGAAGGCGTGCCGCTGCTCGAGCGCGGCGAACTCCTCGAGCGCGAGCGGGTTCACCCGGCCGAGCTGAGCGAGCTTGCGTTCCGCCTCCTGCAGACGCCGCTGCTGCACCCGCCGGTCGAACGGGATCCCGCTCCCGGATCCGTCCTCCTGCGGGTCGGGCGCCTCGGTCTCCCGCTCCCCCGCATCGCGGGGAACGAGCTGGTCCGGACCATATTCCGCAATGAGAATATCTTCGTCGAGCGCCAGTTCCGACTGCACGCGCTCCAGCAGGCTGGTCAGATGCAGCTTCTTCTCGTGGATCTGCAGCTCGAGCCCGTGCACGCTCTCGGTGAGCCCGGCCAGCCGCTCTCTGATGGACGCGTCCTGGCGGCGCAGCGCCGTGAGCTCCTCGTTCTGCGCCGAGCGTGCCGCCTCCGCCGCGGCCAGCGCCACGCGTGCCTCTGCGACCGAGCGATCGAGCGAGTCGAGGATGCGGGGCAGCTCGGCGGTCACACCGGACGCGGTCGCCCGCTGTGCCCGGCGGATCACGGCGCGACGTGCGGCCTCGGCGGCGGCCTCGCGCTCGCGCTCTCGTTGACGCTCGAGCGAGCCCACCCGCATCTCGGCCGCACGCACGCGCTCGCGCAGCGTCTCTACGCCCAGACGTGCTTCCATCTCGGCCTCGCGCGCCGTCTCCAGCGCCTCGAGCAGCCCGTCGCGTGCGGAGGCGTCCAGCACCGGACGGGGTGCGTCCTCGGCGGTCGCGAGGGCGGCCTTGGCTGCGTCGGCCTTCGCTTCGGCGTCCGCGACGGCGGGCTGCGCCTGGGCGAGACCCGATTCGAGGCGCTCGCATTCGGCGATCGCCGATTCGTGCTGCACGGTCACCCGGTTCACCTGTTCGGTGTGGGCGGCCAGCGCCGCGTCGTGCTCGCGCAGGGTGCGCAGGGCGTCGCGGGACGCGCGGCGGACCACCTCCAGCGTCTCGGCGCCGTCCTCGCGGGCCTCACGCAGCGAATCGACCACGACCCGCACCTCGGCGAGCCGCTCCAGGGCGGCATCGCGCTCGGCGACGAGCTCCAGGCGCGACCGCTCCCCGCCCGAACCGGTGTGCAGCGTGTGCGCGGTGAGCACCTCGCCGGCGCGGGTGACGATCGTGAGCGGCCCGGTGCTCACCGCGGACGCGGCGGCATGCGCGGAGCGCGCCGCATTCAGGTCGTCCACGATCACGACATGTGCGAGGATCCCGAGCAGCCCGGGGGGCGCGGTGACGACGCTCGATGCGGGAGTCGCTCCGGCGATCCCCGCGTCCGACACCGCGGCGGCGACGCCGTCCGCGATCACGATGTCGTACGCGCCGGCGATGCCTGCGGACGCCAGGCCGAAGGCGGCGTCGACGTCGTCGACGAGCACGCCTTCGGTGAGCGGACCGAGCACGGCCGCGATCGCCGCCTCGTAGCCGGGAGTGACCTGCACCGCGTCGCCGACGAGCCCGCGCACTCCGGCGCGTCCCGATGCCACGATCTCGGCCGCGCCGCCCGTCACCGCGATCGCGCTGCCGAGCGCCGCGGAGGTGGCGGTGAGCGCCTCGGCCTCGCGCTCGGCGGCATGCAGCCGCTCCCGCAGGCCCTCCAGCTTGGCCTCCGCCGACACGGCGCGCGCCTGCGCACGCTCGTACGCCTCCGCGTGCTCGGCGGCGGTGCCTTCCGGCGCATCGCCCTCGTCGATCCGCTCCCTGGCCTCCGCGGCCTGACGACGGCGCTCGTGCGCGGCCTCCAGCGCGTTCTCCTGGCGCAGCACGGCGCCCCGGACCGCGGCGAGGGCCGATGCGGCTGCTTCCGCCTGACCTCGCAGCGTGCTGAGACGCATGTCGTGAGCCGACACGAGGGCGCTCTGCTCGGCGATGTCGACGTCGAGGGCGTCCAGCTCTGCGCGAGCGTGCCCGACCTCGCGGGTCGCCTCCTGCGCCGCATCCTGCGCTCGTCCGATCCCGGACGAGATCTCCTCGACCTCGTCCTTGGCCTCGTCGATGGTCGCCTGCGTGACCGTCGAAGCGGTGACGGCGGCGTCGTCCTCGTCCGAGCCCAGCAGCGCGAGGCGCTGGTTGGCCAGGGTGAACAGGCCGCGCATCCGCTCCTGCACCTGCTCGAGACCGAACGCCACCCGCCGCGCCTCATCCACCGCCGCCGAGTTCTGCGCACTTTCCAGCCGGGTGATCTCGAGGCGGATCCCGTCGGCCTGCTCGCTCAGCACGACCCGCTCGGCGTGCCGCTCATGTTCGTTGCGTGTGTGGTCGGCGAGCGCCGTGCGCATGGCCACCACGTCGTCGGCGAAGATCCGCGCCTTGGCGTCGCGCACGACGGCGGCGATGGTCTGCGCCTCGCGCGCGATCTCGGCCTGCCGTCCGAGCGGCTTCAGCTGCCGGCGGATCTCCCCCGCCAGATCGCTCAGCCGGGTCAGGTTGGTCTCCATCGCGTCGAGCTTGCGGAGCGTCTTCTCCTTGCGGCGTCGATGCTTCAGGATCCCTGCGGCCTCCTCGATGAACCCGCGGCGGTCCTCCGGCGACGCCTGCAGGACGGTGTCGAGGCGCCCCTGTCCGACGATCACGTGCATTTCGCGGCCGAGGCCGGAGTCGCTGAGCAGCTCCTGCACATCGAGCAGGCGGCACCCCTCGCCGTTGATCGCGTACTCGCTGGAGCCGTTGCGGAACAGCGTGCGGCTGATCGTCACCTCGGCGTACTCGATCGGCAGCGCGCCGTCGCTGTTGTCGATCGTGAGCTGCACCTCGGCGCGGCCGAGCGGCCCTCGTGTCGAGGTGCCGGCGAAGATGACGTCCTCCATCTTGCCGCCGCGGAGGGTCTTGGCTCCCTGCTCCCCCATCACCCAGGCGAGTCCGTCGACGACGTTGGACTTTCCGGATCCGTTCGGGCCGACGATGCAGGTCACGCCCGGTTCGAAGGCGAACGTCGTCGGCTGCGCGAAGGACTTGAACCCCTTGAGGGTCAGGCTCTTCAGATGCATGGGCACGCACGACGGTCGACGGAGATCACGGCCCCTACGCTATCGCGGTCACTCCCGCTCTCGAGCGGGAAACGCCCGGGGTTCAGGGATTTCTGGGTGTCGGCTTGACGCTTCCTGTGAAGCTGGGCTAGCGTGGCACACCGAACCGAGAGAGGAGGTTGCCGACATGATGAACATCCGCATTGCATTCACCCCATTCCGTGGGATCGATGCGTCTTCGGCGACTTCCGTCGGCGCGCGTTGCACCGCCTAGCCGTCTGAGGACGACTGCTTCGGGCGGGCGCATCTCCCTCCGTCCCGGCCTGATGCCGGCCTGACGCTTCGCGCGTCCACGATCCGATCCGCGGGACTCTCCCATGTCGATCGACCGATCACCTGCACGATCCGACACCGGATCCCTCTCCACCGCGACACGCGTCTGCGCCCACCGGGCGCGGCGATGTCGAGCGAAACCGCCATTCGGCGCGACCCAACGAAAGCGAACCATCGTGAACACCGCTTTGCACGCTTCGCCTCCCACAGAGTCGAAGCACAGCGCTCACCCCGAGCGCGAACTGTCCATCCGGCTCCCCCGCGAGGAGGAGCTGCGTCACCTGTCGCTCGTCGAGCGCGTGGCGCTGCGCATCGCCCTGCGTCTCATCGTGCGGGCCGGCTCTGCGGCCAACCCCGCCGAGAGGGCCCAGCGCGCCGCAGAATGCGCTCGCGTCCGCGCAGAGCATGTGGCGCAGCTGCTCCGTCACTACGTCCCGCGTCAGATGCTCTGATCCGGAGCGCCGAACATCATGGACGGCGTGACGATTCCGCTCCCCGCCGGTGCGACCCTGCATCCGCTCGTGCTTCCCGCACCTGCGGATGCGGGGTCGTCCCTGGCTTTCCGCGCCTACGCCGAGGCGCGCAACACAAGTCTCACCGAGGCGACAGGGCGCGACGACGACCACTTCACCCCCGGGGAGCTGCTTCCGCTGCTCACCTCGGACGACTACACCCGCCGCTCCCAGTGGCGCGTGCTTCGCGACGGCCGCACCGTCGGCACGGCCGTGCTCAACATCGGGAAGGACGGCGGCGGCCGGACCGCGCACAGCCACATCGGGATCCGGCGAGAAGTGCAGGGCCGTGGCATCGGCTCCGCCGTCGCAGCGCACGTGGAACGTGTCGCCCGTGCGGACGGGGTGCGCGAGCTGCAGACGTGGGCCCAGCACGAGAACACGGGCGGGGAGATGCTGTCCGCACCGACCGGTTTCGGCGGCGTCCCCGAAGACAGGATCACCCGGTTCCTGCTGCGGAACGGCTGCTCGCTGGAGCAGGTGTACCGGGTCAGCGAGTTTCGCTGGGCAGCCGGGTCGACCCCGCTGCTCCACCGAGCGGTCGCCGACGCCGAACAGCACGCGGCCGGCTATCGCCTCGTCCGCTGGATGCTGCCCACGCCGGGCTCTCACGTCGACGGATACGCGTGGATGAAGTCGCGGATGTCGACCGACGCGCCCAGCGCCGCGTTCGACGCGCCCGAGGAGATCTGGGACGCCGATCGCGTGGCCGTGCACGACCGTGTGGGACGAACTGGGCGCTGCGGTGCAGGTGACCGCCGCCGAGCACATCGCGACGGGCGAGCTCTGCGCCTTCAACGAGCTCTCGATCAAGGGGGCGCCGGACAGCGTCACGCATCAGGAGGACACGCTCGTGCTGGCGGCCCATCGCGGGCACCGCCTCGGGCTGCTCATGAAGGCCGCGGGGCTGCTGTCCTGGCACGAGCGCTTCCCGCTGTCGGCGAACGTCATCACCTACAACGCCGAGGAGAACCGTCCGATGCTGTCGATCAACGAGGCGCTCGGCTTCGCGCCGATCGCGTACGAGGGCGCCTGGAAGAAAGAGCTGCGGTGATCGCGCCGGCTCAGCGCCGCCGCCGCTGGCACCTCGGGCAGAAGTGACTGGAGCGATTCATGAACGCGTCGCGACGGATCGGACCGCCGCAGCGCGTGCACGGCTGGCCGGTGCGACCGTAGGCGTTGAGGGAGTGCGCGAAGTAGCCGGCCTCGCCGTTCACGTTGACGTACTGGGCGTCGAAGCTCGTACCGCCTTCGGCCAGGGCCTTCTCCAGCACCGCGCGCACCTCGGCGAGCAGCCGGTTCACGGCCGTCGTGGACAGGGCTGATGCGGGGGTCTCGGGATGGATCCGCGCGGCCCAGAGCGACTCGTCCGCGTAGATGTTGCCGACGCCGCTGATCAGGTTCTGATCCAGGAGCACCCGCTTGATGGCGCTCGACCGCGTGCGCAGCGCCTCGCGGAACGCCCGATCCTGGAACGCCTCGTCCATCGGGTCGCGCGCGATGTGCGCGACCTGCGAGGGGATGAGCGGATCGCTGCTCCCCCACCCGGCAGCGCGGGCGTCGGCGGTCGGCACCAGCGTGTCGACGGCGAGCGAGCCGAAGGTGCGCTGATCCGCGAAGACGACGGCGAGCTCGCCGTGTTCCGGATGCTCGAGGAAGATCCGGATCCGCTCGTGCCGTTCGGGCTCGGCGTCGGGACGGCGCAGCAGCAGCTGCCCGGACATGCCGAGATGCCCCACGATCGCCGCGCGACCGTCGGAGGATCCTGCCGCCAGCGGCATCCAGAGGAACTTGCCCCGGCGCGCCACGGACGTGACCTCCGCGCCTTCGAGCCTCGCGACGAAGTCGGCGGCGCCCGCGGCGTGCCGGGTGAGGGCGCGCTCGTCGTGCACAGCCACCGACACGATCCGCGCCCCGGTCATCGCGGGCGCGAGACCGGAGCGGACGACCTCGACCTCGGGCAGTTCGGGCACGGTGCTGCTCAGACCTGGGTGCTGAGGATCTGCCACGCCGCCAGCGCGGCAGCCATCTCGGCCGTCTTCTTGCTGGTGCCGGTGCCGGTCGACGCGAACTCGCCGGTCGTCACGGTCGCGGTGAAGCGCCGGTCGTGATCGGGGCCGGCCGAGACGACGTCGTACACCGGCGCGGTGAGATCCCGACGGGCGGCGAGCTCCTGCAGCGCGGTCTTCGGGTCCATCGCCGCACCGTAGCGCTCGGGATCGGCGAGGAGCGGCTCGATGAGGCGCAGCACCAGCTCGGACGCCGCTCCGAATCCGGTGGACAGGAAGGTGGCGCCGAAGACGGCCTCCATCGTGTCCGCGAGGATCGAGTCCTTGTCGCGGCCCCCGGTGCGCTCCTCGCCCCGGCCGAGCAGGATGTGCGCGCCGAGGCCGATGCCGCGTGCGACCTCGGCGAGAGCGACCGTGGAGACCACGCTCGCCCGACGCTTCGCCAGGGCGCCCTCATCGAGGTCGGGAAGCGTGGTGTAGAGCATGACCGTGACGGCCTGCCCGAGCACGGAGTCGCCGAGGAACTCGAGGCGCTCGTTGTGCGGGATGCCGCCGTTCTCGTACGCGTACGAGCGGTGCGTGAGCGCAAGCTGAAGCAGCTCGGGGTCGATGTCGACTCCGAGCTGCTCAGAAAGAGGGTGCGTCCGTTCCCGGGATCCGTCCGAAGACGAGGTGGGGACTTCTGCCATGATCGACGGATCGATCAGACGTCGGCGACCTTGCGGCCCTTGTACTCGAGGAACAGCTCGGTGCCCTGCGAGTCGGTGACGACCTTCGCCTGGTGCGGGCGGCTGTAGACGACCTTGCCGTTCTCGATGGTCTTGACGAGCGCGGGCGCCTCCGCCTTCCACTGCGCGCGACGCGAGCGGGTGTTGGAACGGGAGACCTTGCGCTTCGGGGGGTTACCGGCCATGGTTGCTTACCTTCTGTGTTCTGGGCGCGCAGCTATTCGGCTGCGTTTGTCTGGTCTGTGATCTGCTGCAGCGCGGCCCATCGAGGATCGACAGGAGCGCCTTGCTCTTTCCCGGCGCTTTCGGTCAGCCGCTCACCGGTCTCGGGGTCGAGTCCAGGGCAATCCGGCTGACACACCGGCTGAAACGGGAGCGAGAGTACGACCGCATCCCTGACCAGAGTTTCAAGATCCACGTGGTCGTCTTGAACCTCGAAGTCGTTCGCTTCCTCTCCAGGATAGGCGAAAAGCTCCTGAAACTCGACTTCGACAGGCTGAGCGATCGGATTCAGGCACCGACCGCACTCTCCGCGGTACGTGGAATCCAGTTCACCGGTGACGAGAATGCCCTCGTGCACGGACTCCAGCCGGACGTCCAGAGCGATTTCCTCGCCCTTTTCGACAGAGACCAGGCCTTCACCCCATTGCTCTGCCAGGGGGATCGTCAACTGGTGCTCCCGCATCTCACCGGGGTGACGAACGATGTCGTGCGCGGACAGCACGAATGGTCCATTGAGTCGGGTCTTCACCCGTCGAGTCTAACTGGGCGCACCTGGACGGGGGCCGGGCCCTTCGACAGGCTCAGGGACCGGGGCTCGGCTCAGGGACCGGGGACCAGTGCCGGGATCAGATGCCGCGCGCGCCGGTGTCGAGGAACCGTGCGACCGCCGGCGGCACGAACGGCGTGACATCGCCGCCGAGCGCCGCGACCTGACGCACCAGCGAGCTGGACACGAGTGCGTGCGCGGGGTCGGGCAGCAGGAACACCGTCTCGATGCCGGCGAGATGGCGGTTCACGATCGCCATCGGCGACTCGTAGGCGACATCCACCTGGGAGCGGAGCCCCTTCACGAGCACCCCCGCGTTCACGTCGCGCGCGTAGTCGACCAGCAGGCCCATGCTCCAGGATCCGACGATGACCTTGCCGGAGACACCCGCTTCAGCGATCGACTCGTCCAGCAGCGCCAGCCGCTGCGCGACCGGGAGCATCGCCTGCTTGTCCGGGTTGTGCACCACGAGCACGTGCAGCTCGTCGTACAGAGCGGCGGCTCGTCGGATGACATCCAGGTGGCCGAGGGTCGGCGGATCGAAGGAACCGGGGACGACGGCGATCCGTGCGCTCACTTCGTCTCCTTCGGTCGCTCAGTGCATCGCATGGCACCACACTATCGGCGCGGATCCCTGTGCGGGCTGAGCCGCCCACGCGCCACGCGCTCAGTTCTTGGCGAGGGCGGCGCGGTCCTCGATGCTGAGCCGGCGCGCGATCGCCTCGCGCAGACCATCATGCTCTGCCAGCGCGGGATCGGCCTCGATGATCTCCTCGGCGATCTCGCGCGCTCGTCCGATCAGATCGGCGTCCTTGATGACGCGCAGCAGCTTCAGCGACGACTTCACGCCGGACTGGCGGGCGCCGAGCACATCGCCTTCCCCGCGCAGTTCGAGGTCGACCTCGGCGAGGGCGAAGCCGTCCAGGGTCGCTGCCACCGCATCGACGCGATCTCGGGACGGAGTCCCCTGCTCCGCCTCCGTGACGAGCAGGCAGAGCCCCGGCACGCCGCCCCGGCCGATACGTCCGCGGAGCTGGTGCAGCTGCGAGACGCCGAACCGGTCGGCTTCGAGCACGATCATGGTGGACGCGTTCGGCACGTCGACACCGACCTCGATCACGGTCGTGGCGACGAGCAGATCGATCTCGCCGCGCGCGAACGCCTGCATGATCGCGTCCTTCTCGTCGGCGGGCATGCGCCCGTGCAGGCCGGCGATGCGCAGGGATCCGAGTGTCGGATGCGTGGACAGCGCGGCGAGCAGCTGCACGACGCCCCAGCGCGGACCCTTCGCCTCTTCGCCCTCCTCATCGGCGAAGCGCTCCTGATCGGCCTCCGCCGTGTCCTTCTCCGTGTCGATCGCGGCGCACACGGCGAACACCTGCCGTCCCTGCCCGATCTCCTCCGCGGCCCGCTCCCAGACCCGCGTGAACCAGCCGGGATGATCGGCGAGCGGGGCGACGAACGTCTGGATTCCGGCGCGCCCGCTCGGCATGCTGCGGATGACCGAGGTGTCCAGGTCGCCGAACACGGTCATCGCGACCGTGCGCGGGATGGGGGTCGCCGTGAGCACCAGGGCGTGCGGGCTGGTGCCCTTCGCGCGCAGCGCCTCGCGCTGCTCCACACCGAAGCGGTGCTGCTCGTCGACGACGACGAGGCCCAGGTCGGCGAAGGTCGTCTTCTCCCCCAGCAAGGCGTGCGTGCCGATGACGATCAGCGCCTGGCCCGCCGCGACCCGCAACGCGGCCTTGCGGCGTTCGGGCACCGACATCTGCCCGGTCAGCAGCGTCGGGATCACCAGCGGCGCGAGCGCAGGGCCGAGCATCTTCGTGATCGAGCGCAGATGCTGGCCCGCGAGCACCTCGGTGGGGGCGATGAGCGCCGCCTGTCCCCCGGACTCGGCGACCTGCAGCATCGCGCGCAGGGCGACCAGCGTCTTGCCGGATCCGACCTCGCCCTGCACCAGCCGGTTCATCGGCGCGCCCGCCACGAGATCCGCCGCGATGGTCGCACCGACGCTCTCCTGGTCGGGGGTCAGCGTGAACGGGAGGGCCGCGTCGAAGCGCTCCAGCAGACCGCCGGGCCGAGCGGGCCTCGCGGTGGCATCGAGCATCCGCACGAAGTGGCGCTGCTGCACCAGCGCCGTCTGCAGCGTGAGCGCCTCGTGCATGCGGAGGGTGCGGATCGCCGGGCCGATGTCGTCCTTCGTGCGCGGTCGGTGCACCTGCTCCAGCGCAGCCCCGGCGCCGAGCAGCCGCTCCTCGCGGCGCACCTCGTCGGGCAGCGGCTCGGGGACGGGCCCGAGGTCGTCGAGCACCGTGCCGATCATCTTCTCGATCTGCCAGGTCGTCAGCGCAGCCGTCGCGGGATAGATCGGCAGCGGCGTGGTCACCAGCGTGTCGGCCTGCGCCCTGGCCTGCAGCTCGTCATCGAACAGCTCGTACTGCGGATGCGCGAACTGGGTGACGCCGCGGTACTCGCCGACCTTGCCGGTGAACACGCCGCGACGCCCGACGCGCAGCTCATTCTCGCGCCACGCCAGCTGGCCACGGTGCTTGGCGAAGAAGGTGAGCACCATGCGGCCGATGCCGTCGCCGATGTGCACCTCCATCATCGCGCCGCGACGGTTCTTCATGTCGCGGACGCTCACCGACATGACCTCGGCGACGATCGTGACGGTCTCGCCGGGCGGCAGTTCGATGATGGGCGTGAGCTCGCCGCGATTCGCGTAGCGGCGCGGATAGTGCGACAGCAGATCGGTGACCGTCGTCATCCCGAACGCCTTCAGCAGCGCCTTCGCGTTCCCGTCGCCGACCGCGACGCTCAGCGGCGTTTCGAGGCGGAGCGGCATGATCCGAGTCTAGAACGCGCCCCCGACACCACCGGCGCACCTGTGGAGCGGCGCACCCGCCGGTGCGACGCGCAGAAACCCGCTCAGCCGCGCAGGTACTCCAGGGCCGCCAGCCGGAACGCCTTCGAGCCGGGGGCGTTGAAGTGGTGCCGCCCCGGGATCTCGAAGAACGTGCCGTTCGGGGAGGCCTCGGCGAGGCGCCGCGAGCCCTCGATGATCGCGTCATCGGATCCGGTCGCGAACAGGATCGGCTGCCCGGGCGCGGTCGCCGGGTCCGGGTCGATCGTCCGCGACTCGCCGCGCATGCCGAGCGCCAGCGCCAGCATCACCTCGAGGTCGTTGTCGGCCACGCGCTCGGTGAGGGCGATGTAGTCCTTCGTCGCGGGGTCCGTCACCGGGGTCCCGTGGTCGATGTAGCCGCGCACCTCGGCGACGTCCAGCCGTTCCAGCGGCCGCCCGTCCGGGATCCCGCCGAGCACGGCCCGCGGGATCCGGTCGCCGAGGTCGCGCAGCACGTCCCAGCCGACACGTGCGCCCAGCGAATAGCCTACGTAGAGCGCGTCGTCGACGAGGTAGGTGTCGAGCACCTGCTCGATGTCGGACGCCAGCGTGCGCATCGTGTAATCGTCGCTCTGGTGCGGCTTCTCGCTGGCGCCGTGCCCGCGCTGATCGACCGAGAGCACGCGATACCCCTCCTGCTCGAGCATCCGCGCCCAGCCGGTGAGCACCCAGTTGTCGCGGGTGCTGGAGGCGAACCCGTGCACGAGCAGGACGACGGGGGCTTCGGGGTCGCCCCAGGTGTAGGTCGCGAGACTCACGCCCTCGCCGACCTCGATGAGCTGCGGATTCGGCATGCGGGTCAGTTCGGCGAGGCTCTCGGGCACTCTCCCATCATCCTCCTCTTCGGCCGGGACGGCACGTCCTTGGGGGTGCCACTCCGGCGTGCGCGCGGCGCATAGGGTGAACGGGTGACGAGAATCATCGCGGGAGCGGCCGGCGGTACGCGCCTGGACGTTCCCGGATCGGGGACTCGGCCCACGAGCGACCGGGTGCGCGAGTCGCTGTTCGCCGCGCTGGAGTCCATGGACGCGATCGCCGATGCGCGGGTGCTCGATCTGTATGCGGGATCCGGGGCGCTGGGGCTGGAGGCGCTCAGCCGCGGCGCCCGCAGCGCGGTTCTCGTCGAGCGCGGACGCCCGGCCGCCACGGTCGTCCGCCGCAACATCGCCGCCGTGCAGAAGGCCCGGGGCGGGGCCGCCGATGCGCGGGTGCAGGAGGCCGCGGTGCGCGCCTACCTCGCTCGCGCGGCGGGACCGTTCGATCTCGTCTTCACCGATCCGCCCTACGATCTGCCCGACGCCGACATGACCGCGGATCTGGCGGCGCTGGCCCCGCTGCTGTCCGCCGACGCGGTGGTGGTGATCGAGCGGGCGAGCCGGTCCACCCCGCCCGATCTCGCCGCGGCGGGCCTGCAGCTCATCCGCGAGCGCGCCTACGGCGACACGATGCTCTGGTGGGCGGAACCCGCCCACCCCTGAGCGCCCGCGTCTCAGCGCGCGTCCGTGCCTCCGTCGCGATACGGATCCCAGCCCAGCGGCCCCACGGGCTCCCCGTCGCACAGCACCGGCGCACCCGGGACCACGGCCTGCACGGATCCGATCCGGCGGAAGCCCGGCGGCAGCGGCCCCGCGGGGAACGTCGCAAGAAGTGCGTGATCCTCGCCGCCGGCCAGGGCACGGTGCGGATGCGCCCCGAGCGCAGAACTGTCCAGGGCGATCGTCACCCCGGACGCCTCCGCCATCCGGCCGGCGTCCAGGGCGAGGCCGTCGGAGACGTCCATCATCGCGGTCGCGCCCGAGATCGCCGCGACCGGCCCCAGGCCGATCGGCGGGGCGGGTCTGAGCTGCGCGGCGATGGCCTCGCTCTCCCCCTCGGCCAGCGCGGCCGGGTCGACGGGCACGGCGACGCCGTCCTGATGGAAACGCCGGAACAACACCGACAGCCCGTGCCCCGCCGCCCCCATCTCCCCGGCGATCGCGACATCATCGCCGACACCCGCGCCGGAACGGGTCACGGGTGCCCGGCCCTCCAGATCCCCGAGAGCGGTGACGGCGATCGTCAGGGTCGCCGAGACCGTCAGGTCGCCGCCGACGACCGCGCATCCCGGGGCGAGCCCCGCACACGCGTCGCGGAATCCGTCGGCCAGCGCGGCGATGAAGGACAGACGGCGATCCTTCGGCACCGCCAGAGCCACCAGCAGCGCGGTCGGGCGCGCGCCCATCGCGGCCACATCGGCCAGGTTCACGGCGGCCGCCTTCCAGCCGAGGTCGTAGCCGCCTGACCACGCGGCACGGAAGTCGGGGCCCTCGACGAGCGTGTCGGTCGTGACCACGACCGACCCCGAGGGCGCGGCGACCACAGCGGCGTCGTCGCCCGGGCCGAGCAGCGCGTAGGCGCCTGCCGGCGTGCGGGCCAGGATCGTCTGCAGGACGCGCCCTTCACCGACCTCACCGATCATCGGATCGTCGGCGGGCGCCGCAGTGTGCGCCACGTCGGGGCCACGGTCGTCGGCACCGGAAGCTGGGAGGTCGGCCATGGTGTCAACGGTAGCCTGGAGCGATGCCCCGCCGTCTCGCTGCCGCCTGCCTCGTCGTGCTCGCGGCGGGGATCCTGGCCGGCTGCAGCTCGACCGTGCATCTGAATGCCGCAGACGATGCGAACAATCCGCGCTGCGCCGACGTCTCCGTACGACTGCAGAACATACCCAGCATCGACGGCCACGACCGGCGCTGGACCGACGCGCAGGCGACCGCCGCCTGGGGCGATCCCGCCGTGGTCCTGCTCACCTGCGGCCTTCCCGAGGCCGAGCCGACGAGCACGCTGCAGTGCATCTCGCTGCAGGGCATCGACTGGCTCGTGGACGACTCCAAGAGCCCGTTCCTCACCCTCACGACCTACGGCCGCAAGCCCGCCGTGCAGCTGTACATCAACAGCAAGCCCGGCGAGCCGGACAAGGGCGTGAGCGCGAACGACGTGATCGGCAACAAGAGCCTCGCCGCAGCGATCGCCACGATCCCCGCCACCCACGCCTGCACCGCCCGCCCGGGGGCGGACACGGCGACGCCGACGCCCGCCCCGAGCACGGCAGGCTAAGAGATCCTCCCGGGGGTTCAGCCCGCCGCGCGCGGTCGATCCGCCATCGGGTGAACGGCCTCGTCGTCGCTCGTGGCAGCCTCGCCGGTGTGCGTCGGTGCGTACTGCAGCACGATCTCGGCGATCGCCGGTACGGCGATCAGGGATGCCAGCTGCAGGATGAGCCACGCTCCGTGCGGCGTGGTGATGTCGGCGAAGAACACCGCGGCCCCGACGGGAACGGCGGCCAGGAAGACGAGGGAGGAGATCCCCGCCAGCAGCCGCACCCACCGCCTGCTGCGACCGGAGAACAGGAATCCGGCGCCGATGAACGCCGCCAGCAGCGGGAGGGTCGACGGATCCGCGGCCATCACGAACGGCGCGAGCGCGAGCACCGCCGCCCCTCGACGCCTGCCGTCGCGACGACGCGCGAACGCCCACCCCAGCAGCGCACCCATTGCCGTGCCGGGCACCAGGATGAATCCGAACGTGGCGAACCAGTGGAACGTCGAATCGACGCCCGCGAACTGCGCCATCATGCCGCGCAGCGACGTCGCCCAGGCGAGGCCGCCGACACCGCCGATGACGATCGGCGGACCGATCCCCCGATGTGAGCTCATGACGCCTGCTCCCTTCTGCACGCCGCATCGTGCGGCATGCAGAAGGTCTATCAGCGAGGGGCTCCGCACGCGGGATCGTTTCCGCGGCGGAAACGGGGCGAGGCGGAATCAGTGACGCTCGGAGTGCGCGGCGCGGGTGATGGTCTCCGTGAAGTCGGCGAACAGCGCGACCATCGCGAGCAGCTCCGGCCTCGCATCCGCCGAGCGGTGATGCATGTAGTACCAGCACGCCGGAACGCCGTCGAGCTCGACCCGCTTCAGCGCGGACGGGAGCGCCGCGGCGAGAGCGGCGGGAATCACGGTGATCCCCGGTCCGGTGAGCAGCTGCCCGGCGACGTCCGAGGTCCGCGAGGCGGGGAGGCGCACCAGCACGGCTTCGGCGAGCGGTCGCACATCGGCGAGGACGAACGGATCCATGTAGCTCGGCGGCAGTTCCGGGGTGTACAACAGCGGCTGCCGGGCGAACTCGGCCACCGGCACGCTGCGTCGATAGGTGTACGGGTGCCCGGTCGGGACCAGGCCGACGCGCCTCAGCTCCCCGAGCCGGGTCGAGGTCACGCCCGTGACGTCCGAGACGCCGAAGGTGAGCACCGCATCCACGGCGCCGGAGACCAGATCCGGATCGAGCCGCTCGAACAGGGTGGGAGCGAGGACCACGCCCACGCCGGGATAGGCGTGCGAGAGGGCGAGCTCCAGCGTCGCGAGTGCGGCCGGCATGAGCGGGGCGACGGCGTCCACGCCTGCGGGGACCGCGACCCGCAGCCGCGTGGCCGGCTCCGCGACGGCCGCGAGCTGGGCGGCCTGCGCGGCTTCCAGCACCCGCGGCGCGAACTGCAGGAAGCGGCGCCCGGCGGGGGTGAGACCGATGACGCCCCCGGAATCGCGCTCGATGAGCGGGATCCCGAGCTCCGCCTCCAACCGCTGCACCCGCTTGGTGACCGCGGAGATCGACACGCCGAGCTCGGCCGCGGCATGGCCGAAGTGCCGATGGCGCACGACCGTGAGGAAGGCGGTCAACGCGATGATGTCCAGCTCATCCTCCTCGGCACAGGCCCACTCGCAGAGCCAGGATCCTCTTCCGGACAGGAACGCGCAAGGCGTCGGGTCAGCGGCGCAGACCCGCCTCGATGAGCTCGGTGATGAGGTCGCGGTAGCTCAGCCCGGAGGCGATCCAGCACTTCGGGAACATCGAGATCGGCGTGAAGCCGGGCATCGTGTTCAGCTCGTTCACGACGAGCCCGCCGTCCGGCGTCAGGAACATGTCCACACGCGCCAGCCCCCGGCCGTCCACGGCCTCGAACGCGCGCACCCCGGCATCCTGGATGGCGGCGATCTCGGCGTCGGTCAGCACGGCGGGGCAGACGACGTCCACACCGTCGCCGCCGAGGTACTTGCCTTCGAAGTCGTAGAAGCCGCGCGAGGTCAGCACGATCTCGCCCGGCAGGGACGCGCGTGGCCCCGTCTCGCCCTCGAGGATCGCGACCTCGATCTCGCGGCCGGCGACGCCGGTCTCCACCAGCACCTTGTCATCTTCGGCGAATGCGATCCGCAGGGCCTCGTCGAGCTCGGCAGGATCCGTCACCTTCGAGACGCCGACGCTGGACCCGGCCCGGGCCGGCTTCACGAATAGCGGCAGCCCGAGGCGCGCTGCCGCAGACCGCACGCCCTCGGCGTCCTGCTCCCACTGCCGGGCGCGCACGGTGATCCACGGCGCGACCGTGATGCCCGCGGCCTGGAGAGCGATCTTCATGAAGTGCTTGTCCATGCAGAGCGCGGAGTCGAGCACGCCGCCGCCGGCGTAGGGCACCTCGAGCGTGTCGAAATAGCCCTGCAGCGTGCCGTCCTCGCCGTGCGGACCGTGCAGCAGGGGAAGCACCACGTCGATGCCGCCGAGATCGTGCACCGAGCCGTCGGAGCGCGTCACGCGCAGCGTGCGGGTCCCGCCCGGCTCCGGCCACTGCACCCGGGTGCCGTTGTCGGCGACCTCGGGCAGGTGCGCCGCGTCGAGCGGGAACTTGTCCGGGTCATCCTCTTCGAGCACGAACGCGCCTTCGCGCGTGATGCCGACGGGGATGACGTCGTAGCGCACGCGGTCAAGCGCGCGGAGCACCCCTCCCGCCGTGGCGGAGCTGATCGAATGCTCGCTGGAGCGCCCTCCGAAGAGCACCACCACCGTCTGCTTGTCCATTGCCCGTCCCTTCCCCCTGCGGGGTGTCGTCGTCGGTGGTCAGATGCGGGGCGATGTCGCGCGGATCCATGGCGCCGTCCAGCACCATCTTCACCTGCGCGACGATCGGCATCTCCACGCCGGCGGCGCGGGCCAGCTGCAGGATCGGATCGACGGACGCGAGTCCCTCGGCCGTCTGCTGCATCTGCTTGACCACGTCTTGAAAGCTGTATCCCTGACCGAGCAGGCGCCCGGCGGTGTTGTTGCGGCTGAGCGGAGACTGGCAGGTCGCGATCAGGTCTCCGAGCCCCGCGAGACCCTGCAGCGTGCCCGGCTGTGCGCCGTTCGCGACCGCGAAGTCGGTCATCTCCACCAGGCCTCGGGTGATGATCGACGCCTTGGTGTTCTCGCCGTAGCCGACCCCGTCGACGATGCCGATCGCCACCGCGATCAGGTTCTTCAGCACGCCGCCGAACTCCGTGCCGATCACATCGGTGTTCACGAAGCTGCGGAAGTAGCGGTTGCGGGCCGTACGGGCCACGATCTCCGCCGTCTCCTGGCTGTTCGAGGCGATCACGGCGGCGGTGGGCTGCTCCTTCGCGATCTCCAGCGCCAGGTTCGGGCCGCTGGCGACGGCGATGAGATCCGGGTCGCAGCGCAGCTCCTGCTCGATGACCTGACTCATCCGCAGACCGGTGCGCTGCTCGACGCCCTTCATCAGGCTGACGACCGGCGCATCCGAATTCTGCAGCAACGGCCGCAGCGCCTTCAGGTTCTCGCGCAGCGTCTGGCTGGGAACCGAGAGGTACACCTGCTCCGCGCCCTCGAGGGCCTCGGAGAGATGATGCGTCGCACTCATGGTGCGCGGCAGGTTGATCCCGGCGAGGTACTTCGAGTTGCGCTTCGCCTCATCGATCTCGTGTGCCAGATCCTGCCGCCGGGCCCACATCGTGACCTGGGCGCCGCCGTCGGCGAGGATCTTGCCGAAGGTCGTGCCCCAGCTGCCGGCACCGATCACGGTGACCCGAGGACCCAGCGGGAGGGAGGCGGTGCGCGGCGGGTTCCTAGGAGTCAAGGCGTCCCGTCTCCTTCTGGCCGTGGTCGGCCGGGTTCCAGCGCTCGGCAGGCGCCTTCTCGTGGCGCAGCTCTTCCAGAAGGGCGGTGACCGCGGCCATCAGCCGGTCGTTCGCTTCGACGAGCGCAGCGCGCTCGCTGCCGCGACCGTACAGGTCGGAGAGGTCGACCGGATCCCCGATCAGCACATCGACCCGCTTGCGCGGCGGCCACAGGCTCAGTCCCTTCTGGTAACGGCCCATGATGTTCTGGGTGCCCCACTGCGCCATCGGGATCAGCGGGATCTCGCCGGCGAGGGCCAGGCGCACCGCACCCGACTTGCCGCGCATGGGCCACAGCTCCGGATCGCGCGTGAGGGTTCCCTCCGGGTACACGATGACCCCGCGACCGTGCTCCACGAGCTCCTTGGACTGCTGCAGCGTGTGCTTCGCGGCGGCCGCCGACGACGACCGGGCGACCGGGATCATGCCCGTCCCGCGCAGCGCCCAGCCGAGCACGGGAACCCGGAACAGGCTCTCCTTCGCCATGAAGCGCGGAGCCCTGCCCAGCCGCCAGACCGCGGTCGCGACGATCAGCGGGTCGAACTCCGAATAGTGGTTCGGGGCGAGCACGAACGCGCCAGAGTGCGGCAGCTTCTGCGGCTCGCGGATCCGGATCTTCGCGACGATGCCGACGAACGGGACCACGAAGATCGCCAGAAACCAGAACAGGCTCGGGCGGCTCTTCTCGGCGGTCGCGCGCATCTCAGCCGATCACGTCGAAGTCGGCGCCCAGCGCGGTGAGCTTGTCGAGGAACTTCTCGTAGCCACGGCTGAGGATGTCGACGCCGGACACCGTCGACTCGCCGGTGGCGGTCAGTGCGGCGATCACGTGGCTGTACCCGCCGCGGAGGTCGGGCACGACGATCTCGGCACCGTGCAGCGGGGTCGGGCCGGTGATGACCGCGGCCTGCTCGAGCTCGCGGCGGGCGACGCGACGCGGACCGTCCTGCAGGCCGTGCGGGTGCACGACGATGTCCGCACCCATCTTGACCAGCGCCTCGGTGAAGCCCATGCGGTTCTCGTACACGGTCTCGTGCACGACCGAGCGGCCCGGCGCCTGGGTCAGCGCGACCACGAGCGGCTGCTGCCAGTCGGTCATGAAGCCGGGGTGTACGTCGGTCTCGACGATGACGGGCTTGAGCTGGCCGTCGCGGCGGAACAGGATCCCGTCTTCGCGGACGTCGAACCAGCCGCCCGCCTTGCGGAACACGTTGAGGAACGTCAGCATCTCCTGCTGCTTCGCGCCGCCGACGAAGATCTCGCCGTCGGTCGCGAGGGCCGCGCACGCCCACGAGGCGGCCTCGTTGCGATCGAAGATCGAGCGGTGGTCGTAGCCGCGGAGCGTCTCGACGCCCTCGATGAGGATCACCCGGTTCGGCTCGTAGGAGATGATGGCGCCCATCTTCTGCAGCACCGCGATCAGATCCATGATCTCGGGCTCGATGGCGGCGTTGCGCAGCTCGGTCTGGCCCTGCGCGCGCACGGCGGTGAGCAGCACCTGCTCGGTCGCGCCGACGCTCGGGTACGGCAGGTGGATGCTCGCGCCCTTGAGTCCGTTCGGGGCGGAGAGGCGGATGCCGCTGGGCAGCTTCTCGACGACGGCGCCGAACTTGCGCAGCGCGTCGAGGTGGAAGTCGATCGGGCGGTCGCCGATGCGGCAGCCGCCGAGGTCGGGGATGAAGGCCTGACCGAGGCGGTGCAGCAGCGGACCGCAGAACAGGATCGGGATGCGGGAGGCACCGGCGTGCGCGTCGATCTCCTCGAAGTGCGCCGATTCGACGTCGCTCGGGTCGAACACGAGGGCCCCGGGCTCATCGCCCTCGGTCACCCGCACGCCGTGCACCTCGAGCAGCGAGCGCACCACGGCGACGTCGCTCAGGTCGGGGACGTCGCGCAGAGTGCTCGCCGTCTCACCGAGGAGAGTTGCGACCATCGCCTTGGTGGCGAGGTTCTTCGCACCCTTCACATCCACGCGGCCGTGCAACGGCCGCCCGCCGCGGATCGCCAGGACATCACCGGAGAGCTTCGAAGCGATCGTGGATTCGTGCAGCGGTGTCGTCATTCAGGGCCTCTTCTTGTGGAACGAGTGCAGCCGGAGCCGCCGGGCGGTTGCCCTAGGCCCACGGCCGCACCCGGTTCAGCGAACAGGAAGCGTGCGTGGCCGCCACGACTCGCGACGGGCCTCGAACTGCGCGATCTTGTCTTCGTTGCGCAGCGTGAGCCCGATGTCATCGAGCCCTTCGAGGAGCCGCCATCTAGTGTAATCGTCGATCTCGATCGCGGCTTGGAAGTCGCCCATGGTGGCTGTCCGCGCCTCGAGGTCAACCGTGATCTCCCGCCCAGGATCCTCGTCGATCAGGGCCCAGATCCGCTCGATGTCCGCCTCGTCGACGGTCGCCGCGAGCAGGCCCTGCTTGCCCGAGTTGCCGCGGAAGATGTCGCCAAACCGGGAGCTCAACACCACCTGGAAGCCGTAGTCGCGCAGCGCCCAGACCGCGTGCTCGCGGCTGGATCCGGTGCCGAAGTCGGGGCCGGCGACGAGCACCGACGCGTTCCGGAACGGATCCTGGTTGAGCACGAACTCGGGATCCTGCCGCCAGGCGTGGAAGAGCGCGTCCTCGAAGCCGGTCTTGGTGACGCGCTTCAGGAACACCGCAGGGATGATCTGGTCGGTGTCGACGTTGGATCGCTTCAGCGGGGCCGCGACCCCGGTGTGGGTGGTGAACTTCTCCATGATCAGACCTCCGTCGTCTCGGTCGTTGAGCGAGCGGAGCGAGACGAAACGCCCGCCTCCAGGTCGCTCGGGCTGGACAGCGTGCCGCGCACGGCGGTGGCGGCGGCGACGAGGGGCGAGACGAGGTGCGTGCGTCCGCCCTTGCCCTGCCGGCCCTCGAAGTTGCGGTTCGAGGTCGACGCGCATCGCTCCCCCGGTGCCAGCTGGTCGGGATTCATGCCCAGGCACATGGAGCAGCCCGCGAAGCGCCACTCGGCACCGAAGTCGGTGAAGACCTTGTCGAGCCCCTCGGCCTCGGCCTCCAGCCGCACCCGGGCGGATCCGGGGACGACCATGACGCGCACGCCCTCGGCCTTGGTCTTGCCCTTGATGACGGACGCGAACGCCCGCAGGTCTTCGATCCGGCTGTTCGTGCAGGATCCCATGAACACGGCGTCGACCTTCACGTCCTTCAGCGGGGTGCCGGGCAAAAGATCCATGTACTCGAGGGCCCGCTCGGCGGCGGAGCGCTCGTTCGGGTCGGCGATGTCGGCGGGGTTCGGAACCTCGGCGGACAGGGAGACGCCCTGGCCGGGGTTCGTGCCCCAGGTGACGAACGGCTCGAGCGCGGCGGCGTCGATGAGCACCTCGGCGTCGAACGTCGCGCCTTCGTCGGTCAGCAGGGTGCGCCAGTAGGCGACCGCGTCATCCCAGTCCTGTCCCTGCGGCGCGTGAGGCTTGTCCTTGACGTACGCGAACGTGGTCTCGTCGGGGGCGACCATGCCCGCGCGGGCGCCGGCCTCGATCGACATGTTGCAGATCGTCATGCGACCCTCCATGGAGAGGGCGCGGATCGCGCTGCCGCGGAACTCGAGCACGTAGCCCTGGCCGCCGCCGGTGCCGATCTTCGCGATCACGGCGAGGATGATGTCCTTCGCCGTGACGCCAGGGCGCAGCGTGCCGTCGACGGTGATCGCCATGGTCTTGAACGGCTTGAGCGGCAGCGTCTGCGTCGCCATCACGTGCTCGACCTCGCTCGTGCCGATGCCGAACGCCATGGCACCGAACGCGCCGTGCGTCGAGGTGTGCGAGTCACCGCAGACCACGGTGATACCCGGCATGGTCAGGCCCAGTTGCGGGCCGACCACGTGCACGATGCCCTGCTCTGCGTCGCCCAGCGAGTGCAGGCGCACGCCGAACTCCTCGGCGTTGCGACGCAGCGTCTCGATCTGGGTGCGGCTGGTGAGGTCGGCGATCGGCTTGTCGATCGCCAGGGTCGGGGTGTTGTGATCCTCGGTGGCGATCGTCAGGTCGAGCCGGCGCAGCGGCCGGCCCTCCGCGCGCAGGCCGTCGAAGGCCTGCGGGCTGGTGACCTCGTGCACGAGGTGCAGGTCGATGTAGATGAGGTCGGGCTCGCCGTTCTCGCCCTTCACGACGAGATGGTCGTCCCACACCTTCTCCGCCAGCGTGCGAGGACGAATGGATGCGTCGATGGTCATGCGTTGCTTCTCCCGGGTAGTGGTGCGGCCGTTCCCCTGAAGAGCAGGGTGCAACTCCGCGGCGAGAAAGGCCTAGATCGAGGTCTCGCCGCGGCTGCTAAGGAGAAGGGGCACCGCCTGCATGCGCCCGAGTTTACCCTCGGGCAGGGTAGGAGTGTCCCACCCACCCTCGGCCGCTGGCGCCCGTACCGGGCGCCAGCGATCAGGTCAGCGTCGAGGCCGCAGCGATGACGTCGCTGATCGTCGTTGTGACGGCAACAACCGGGATCAGCACGAGGATCTGCAGCTCCCGGGCGCGCTGGAGGAGCGCCGATCTGCCCTGCGCGCCGAGCTTCTTGCCGATCGTATTGACGTAGTTCTTCACCGTCCGCGGCGAGAGGTGCAACTCCGCCGCGATCTGCAGGCGAGGCGCGCCCGAGACGAGATGCTGGAAGATGGCCGCCTCCCGCGGAGTCACGTGCGCGTGCAACGCCACTGCGTCCAATTCCTCGCGGTATTCCAAGATCCGAACAGCCTCGGAAGAATCCGCTTCGAGCGAGCGCACGACCTCGTCCATGAATCGCGCCATCACGACGACCGACACTTCGATCGGGTCCTCGTTCAGCGCCGCCGTAATCTCGCGGGCCAAGATCCGGAACAGCAACATCGCCGCCTCGGCACCCGCGGGGGAATCTTCTGCGTCCGCGCTAGCGCCGAGATCTTGACGCCGGCCCGCTTCGGGTGGCACCACACGGAATCGGTCAACGATGTCAGTCACGATGCCAGCGATCCGCGCATCCCGCCTGGCGACTCCTGAGTCGGCGACACCCGCCCGGATCCGGTGTTCCGTGAGCTCTCGATCGTAAGTGGCGATGACTGTGCCGATCAGTTCAGCCAGTGCGACAGGAGCAATGCGTCCACGTAAATCACCGCTCAGCGCCCGTGTGCCATGCTCAGCGGCCATTCGAGAGCCCCTCCGCTCCAACCGTCGTCCCCCCAAGGCCCGAGAATAGGGGACAAAGGTCGAACGCGCGAGAGGTCGTGCAAAGTCGGGACCCTAGGTCCTATGTTCTGACACCCGTCCGCTATCTATTCTCTGGGCCATGGCCCTATCTCGACGAGCCCTCGCAGCGTTCGTTCTGGCAGCTTCCGTGGGTGCGCTCGCCGCATGGCTTGCAGCTCCACAACCTGACGCACACGCGAGTGCCGTACCAACCGCATCCGAGACCAGCCCCCAATCGGCACCGGATGAGCCGGCGGCGATTTCACTCGCGGGTGCCACCGGACATGCCGTACGAGTGGAAAGCGAGACCACAAGCACCACGGAGGTGTCAGCGAATCCCGATGGGACCCTCCAGCTTCGAGTGGATACAGTCCCAGTTCGGGCGAACCAGCGCGGCGCATGGGCCGACCTCGACGAAACATTGAGCGTGGATGAAAGTGGCATGCTCGCGCCACAGGTCGCTGCCTTACCGGTCCGTTTCGCGACGGGCGGTTCGAACGTGCTCGACGAAGTCCAGACAAGGGGCGGGGCCTGGATTACGGAAACCTGGCCTTTCGGGACCCTGCCGACGCCGACAGTGTCGGGCAGTACCGCAACCTATGTGGAGGCTCTCCCGGGCATCGACATTCGCCTGAAGGCAACCGCCTCTGGGATGTCGACCGTGCTCGTGGTAAAGAATGCGACTGCGGCGTCCGACCCGCGCCTGCGAGCGTTCCGCCTCTCGGAAACGGGCGTGGCCCTTGCCCCCATGACGGCCGATCGGATGCTGGCGACCACCCCCGACGGAGCGACTGCGGCTGCAGGCTCACCTCTCTGGTGGGACTCTACCCAAGGTGGAACCGCGGACGGGCCGGGCGGGAACGAGCCGGACAGGCCCGTCACACACGCGACCGACACGAGCGGTCTCACCCTGGACATCGGGCAGACGATCGCACACACCGACGTCAAGTACCCGATTTATGTCGATCCGGATTGGTCGTCCGGAATCGCCGCTTCCTGGTATACCGATGCCGCATACCCCGATCAGTCCTATCTCGACCCGGCGAACTCAGACGTATTGAGAGTTGGAGCCTATGCGCAGTGGAACTCGTACATGATCTTCGAGTTTCCTATCAGCGCACTTGCTGGCAAGAAAGTCGTCAATGCTTCGCTCGCAACTACGCAACTCTCCATCGACGCTTGCCCGACGAACCCGATTTCCATCGAGGTGTACGGTCCGCAGGCCGCGGGCTTCACGTGGAATCAGCAATCGGGCCCGTGGAATCCCGCGTTCGCTTCGCAGAATCCTGGCACATGCGACAACCCGGGCGCCGCGGTCCCCGTGGGTTGGGATGTCGGAGCTGCACTTCAATCCAAGATCGGGGAGAGCGTGGTGCAGTTCCTCCTCTTCGGGCCGACGGACTACACCCGTCGGCACTTCGATCGCGCGGCCACGCTGTACGTCAATTACGACACGCCACCGAACACCCCTACGAGCCCGCAGTTCGTGACGCCCACGCGCTTGTGCTCGACATCGTCGTCGACTCCTGTGAAGTTCAACGGCAACCAGACGATGACCGTTCAGGTGAGCGAGACCGATCCTGACGGCGGCAACGTCGCGGACGACTTCTACCTGCAAGACGTCACGACGAATACTCAGGTTCTTAAGTACACGACACCGAGGCAAGCCGGACCCGTGATTTCGTGGTCATACAGCACTTCGTCGCTGACTAACGGACATGAGTATTCGTGGCGGGCACAAGGCTCGGACTACCAGTTCGTTTCCAGCGGCTTCTCGGCGCCGTGCTATTTCACGATCGATGACACAGCTCCGGTGGCTCCTGTGGTGTCGAAGGCAGCGTCGGCGGTGACGATCGGGACAGGGATTCCTGTGACGATCGGGGCTGC